>DAORVK010000104.1:0-3242 GCA_035433705.1 Steroidobacteraceae bacterium | reverse complement strand
TGACGACGGCGGTACGGATCAGCTGGGCGTCCGATACCCAGAGGATCTGCCCCGCAAGCAGCTCCTTCAGGTTGTCGCCGCCGTGCGGATCGTTCGCGAGCATCAGGATCTGCGCGGTCGAGGCCAGCACGAACAGGATGCCGATCAGCGCCTCCTGCACCTCCGGCCGCTTGCGCTCGGTCCAGGTGAGCAGCAGCGCCCCCGCGAGCGCCGCAGCGCCAGCCGCGGCCTGTGCGCCCCACCCGGTGATCGAGAGATCGAAGCGACTCGCCGCGATCACACCGAGCCCCGCGACCTGGGCGATCGCGAGATCGATGAACACGATGCCGCGGGCGAGCACCTGCTGGCCGAGCGGCACGTGTGAGACGGCGACGAGCAGGCCCGCGGCGAGCGCGGGCCACAGGATCGTGAGGTCGGTGTCGAGGAGGCTCATCGCTTCACCGCCAGCAACCGGTCGATCGTGTCGTCGAAGAGCCCGAAGAGATCCTTCGCGCCCGGCGTGCCGCCGACCGAGAACGGCAGCAGCACGACCGGCGCGTGGATGCGCTCGGCAAGCCAGTCGGCCGCTTTTGGATCGTTGTAGGCGTTGCGCAGGATCATGCGCGGCGGCGCGGCGGTGAGCTTCGAGACGAGCTGGCCGAGATAGCCGGCGCTCGGCGGCACGCCGGGCTTCGGTTCGATCGCGGCCACTTCGACGAGGCCCAGCCAGTGGCACAGATACACCTGGTCCTTGTGCATCACGACGATCGGCACGCCTTGGAGCGGCGCGGCGCGGACCTCCCACTTCGCGAGCGCCTCGCGCCAGCGCGCCGCGAAATCGCGGCCGCGCTGCGCGTAGTACGCCGCGTTCGGCGGATCGACTGCCGCGAGGCGCGCCGCGAGTGCCTGCGCGACCATCGCAATGTTGCGCGGATCGAGCTGCATGTGCGGGTTGCCCTGCGGGTGGATGTCGCCCATGGCACGATCGTGACGCGCCGGCACATCGAGGAGCTGCAGCTGTGCCGCTGCCTCGAAGTATCCCGCCTTGCCAGGCTGGATGCGTGGATTGCCCGACTCGCGCACGAGCACCGGCAGCCAACCGATCTCGAGTTCGGCACCGGTCGCGACGACGAGATCCGCCGTGCGGGCACGCGCGACGAGGCTTGGTTTCGCATCGACACGATGCACGTCCTGCATTGCAGTCGTTGCGACATGGACATTCACCTTGTCGCCGCCGATCTCGGTGGCGAGCGCGCCCCAATCGCTCGTCGTCGCGAGCACCTTGACGGTGGCCCGGGCGGGGGTACCGAGGCCGGCGGCGAGGAAGGCGAGCAGCAGCGTCGCGCTGCGCAGGAGGTTCTTCATGTGAGCGGCTCCTAGTATTTGTGCGCGCCGTGTGCGCCGATGCCGAAGAGGTATTGCAGCCGGACCTGCCGGTCGCGCTCGCCGTCGCCGCGCGCGTCGTCCCAGGCGTACTGCGCGCGCAGCCGCGTGAACTCGCTCAGACTCCAGTCGAGCATCAGCGTCGCGCGGTCCGGGTGCGACGCGCGCAGCAACGGGAACGCGTCGGCGGGCAGCGTGCCGTCGTCAACCAGCGCGATGCGCGGCGAGCCCGAATCGAGCGCGTCGTAGCGCGCGCCGACGCGCCAGCGCGGCCGGAACTGGTAGACCGTCTGCAGGTACCAGCCCGAAGACTCGTTGCGAAAGCCCTCGGCGAGATCGAGCCCGTCCACGTCGTAGGCGAGCGCGCCGTTCTCCTCGCGCCGCATGTACTCGCCCTGGACCTTCAGCTGCCGGCGCGTGACGTCGCCGTTCGGCGCCCACTTGAGCACTGCGTCGACGACCCAGGTGCGCGACTTGCCGGTGAAGGCGTCGACGACGGGAACGCCGAGATCGTTCGTGTCCTCGTAAGATCGGTTCTCCGCGCGCTGATCGAGCCATGCCGCGCCGGCGCGCCAGCTCGTCGAGACACCGAGGTCGCCGCCGACGTGCGCGAACAGCGTCACGGCGGAAAGGCCGTTGCGATTGCGGCGCGTGCCGGGGAAGGCGTCGCCGTTGCCCGCCTCGGCGCCGAACTCGAGGAACAGGTCGGTGGGCGCGAGCCACTTCACCTGCAGGCCGTCCTGCGCCATCTGGTTGCCGAAGAACGCCTGGTACACGAGCGGCTGATCAACGAAGTCCCAGGCATGAGCGTGCACCTCGTTGAGATAACCGAACCCCGAGAAGAAGCGGCCGCCCTTCGCGGTGAAGCCCGCGCGAAGTGCGAGGGTGCGGAAGAAGGCCTCCTCGACTTCGATCTCGCCCTCGCCCGTGACTGCGGCGGTCATCGTCGCCGAAAAATACGGGTCGACGTTTGCCGACAGCGTCAGCTCGGACTCGCCGAGGTTGAAGCTGCGTTCGCCGGGGCCGACCTCGCCGCCGCCCGGGATGAAGCCGGCAATATGCCAGTTGCCGGGATCGCGCGACGTGTCGGTGTAGCTGCCGCCGATGATCAACGAGATCGCGGGATTGAAGGCTGTGGCGCTGCTGCGCGCATCGGGTGGTGGAGCGGGCGGCTCCGGCAGTGGCTGCGGGTTGGCGGCGGCGGCTTCGAGCTGGACGATGCGTGCTTCGAGCGCGTCGACCCGCGCGGCGTAGGACGCCTTGAGATTTGCGAGTTCCGCCCGCAGGGCCGCGGCGTCGTCTGCGGTGGCCGCAAAGGCGGGTGTGGCGAAGAGCCCGAGCGCAGACAGCGCCGCAATGGGCCGATGACAAGTCATGGAGTTCTCCTCTCGAGTCAAAGGATCACAGCCGCGCGAGCGCGGCCGTGCGATCAATTGGCGCGAAGGAGAGCGGGCGGGGCGCGTGAACGAAAGGCGGGAGCCGGTTGACGACAAGGCAACGCGATCGAATCCGCGGACAGCGCGTACTTGGCCTCGCGCAGGTCGACCGGCAGGACGAGCGGCGAGGAGCCTGCTGCGCCCTGCAGGGGTGCGAACGAGAGGCACGCCCCGCACAGCGGCGTGGTGGGTGCGCCATGGTTGTCATGCGCGAAATGCGTGTAGGCATGCGCTTCCGCGCCCAGCTGGGCCAGAAGGAGCACGAGCGCGAGCGTGCGCGCGAGCAGGTTGACAGGGGCCTTGGTCAGGGTTCGGCGCTCCGGTCGGGGCCGCCAGTATCTACCGCGCCGTGCCCGCTGTCATCGACTGTCCCCGGGGCGTTCAAGGCTGCCGCCGTGCGGTCGGCGTTGGTGCCGGGGTTTCGGTTATTCGGCTATTCGCGAG
>DAORVK010000103.1:0-4054 GCA_035433705.1 Steroidobacteraceae bacterium | reverse complement strand
CATCCAGGGCTACGCGATCGCGCGTCCTGCGCCGCTGCCGATGGCAGCCTGATCGATCGCGATCCGACCCGCACCGAACACGATCAGCACGAGCAACATGAAGCCCCACAGCACGTGCTGGGCGAGCGCCGCCTCGTATCCCGTGGCGAGCAGGACGTGGCGGTACGAATAAACCGCGAGCGCATTGACGGCAAACAGTCCGAGCGCCGCGGGACGGCTGGCGAAGCCGCCGATCAGCAGGAGCGGAAGCATCGTCTCACCCGCGGCGCCCGCCACGGCCGCCCAGTCGGGTGGCAGCAGCGGCACGTGGTACTCCTCGCGGAAGAGAAACAGCGTCGTGTCCCAGTCCTTGAGTTTGAGCCAACCGGATTTCAGGAACTGCCAGGATACGTAAAGGCGGCAGGCGAGCAGCAGCGGTGATCGCAGTCGATCGAGACCGGCCGCGAGGCGCGCCTGCAGCGTCGCGAAGCGCACGGCTATTTCGTCGTCGGCGTCAGCCGTCCGCCCATCTTCTCGCAGGTACCCTGTGGCACCTTCTTCCATTCGCGCGGGTCATTGTCGATCGTCGACTGGCCCGCGCACGCATGCGTGGCCGTGGCGCAGTCGTTCTTGCCGGCCGCAGCAATGCCAAAGCACTTCTCAGATGTGGCTTCCGCGGCGATCACCGGCGCGAGACCGAGCGTAAAGAGGCTGCCGAGGGCGGCGGCGAGGACCCTGTTCCTGGTCATCATGATTCCACTCCGTATGGGCTGGGCCCGACGTGGAAGAAGACCGCGCCGGGCGAGCGGTTATTGCACGGGGACAGGGATTTCTACTCTCCCGAGTAGTCGATGGCCGCCTGCAGCCTCGCAGCGGCCTCGCGCGTCGGTTGCGAATTGCGTGCAAGGATCGCGATGGCGCCTCGTGCTGCGGGAAGAATGATGCCGCGATACCCCTCCTCAGCGAACTCCACAGGTGTTGTAACCTGTTCTCCGGTGAGCACCATGACGGTTACCGGCCCGCGCCCGGTCTGAAAAACGAGGTGCGGCACGCGATGACCCCGGAACCAGCAGCTGTTCGCGTAGGTGACCAGGCCCGGGTCATCCCTGAGGTGCACGCCGGAGCGCGCCAGCACCCGCGCCACGCGCACCGGATCGGCCGCGACGCCGGTGCGCGCCCAGGCTTGCGGCTCTTCGCTCATGTGTGCCACCACGTCGCCAGCCAGGGCCGTGCGCGGTGCTGCGAACCACAGGAGCCCCGCGACGAGGGTGACGCACGCGACGCCTGCTGCCATCGCCCAGCCGCGCCACGCGTGCTGCGGCGCACCTCGCGGGACGCTGACGGCTCCCGTGTCGACGTCGATCGCGAGCGCCCGCTGCATCACGGCGTCCATGCGCCGCAAAGCGTCCCGCCAAGCCGCGCAGTCAGTGCAGTCCGCCGCGTGGTCCTCGATATCCGCGCTCGTCTCGCCTGGATCCGCGCCGATCGCCGCCCTGAATTCCTGGCAGTTCACGCGAGCTCTTCCCGCAGTTTCTCGCGCGCCCGGAAAAGGCGCGTAAGTACCGCGGACAGGCTGATGTCGAGGTGCGCCGCGATCTCGGCGGTCGAATAGCCGAACAGAACCTGCAGCACGAGCGGTTCGCGATAGATTGGCTCGAGCCGGAGCATCGCCTGGCGCATATCGTCGACCTCGGGGTCCTCGTGGGCGGCAACGGCGGGATCGCTCGCCAGGTCAAGCGCCGCGATGTCCACCGTTTCGTGGCGCTTGCGCTCGAACGTGCGGGCGAACTCGCGGCGTACGATCGTCAGCAGCCACGGCTTGACTGCCGCGGCTTTCTCGAGCGTATCGATCGCCTTCCACGCCCGCAACAGCGCTTCCTGCACGATGTCCTCCGCCACCGCGCGGTCGCGGCAGAGCCAGTAGGCGTAGCGCAGCAAGTCCGCCTTCTGCGGCGCGCACAGTTCCTCAAACCGCCGCTCACGAGAGGAAGACCGGGCCATCGGCAGGATCATTGCATGCCGGTGGCCCCGCTGTAATGTTCGGCCCGCCTTCACGGTCTCCTTCGCGTACGTGGATGGCCCACGTACCTCAAAAGGAGTTTTCACATGAGCGAATCGGGAAAAGTGACGGGTGCCGCGATCGCAACGACTGCCGCCCTGATATTTGGCGCGCTCGCGCTGCCGGCGTCGGCGGCCGAAGTGGCCACGGTGCACTGCATGGGCGTGAACTCGTGCAAGGGCACCACGGCGTGCAAAACTGCAACCAATGCGTGCAAAGGACAAAACTCGTGCAAGGGCCAGGGCTTTCTCGAGCTGACGCAGGCCCAGTGCGATGCGGCGAAGGCGAAGGCAGGCGAGAAGGAGCCGATGTGAGGCGGGCGGCGAGCCCCTGACGAAGGCGGTGCCGCGGAGACGGACATGACACAGTCGGGATTCGGGCTCGGGCTGCGGCCGGACCACTACGAGGCGGTACTCGAGGGTGGGCACCGCATCGACTGGTTCGAGGTGACGACCGAGAACTATCTCGTCCCGGGCGGCAAGCCCTTGCATTACCTCGAGCGGGTGCGCAAACGCTACCCGCTCGTGATGCACGGCGTGTCGCTCTCGATCGGCTCCACGGCACCGCTCGATCTCGACTACCTGCGCTCGGTCCGCGCGCTCGCGCAACGCATCGAACCCGAAGGCATTTCCGATCACCTGTGCTGGACGGGAGTGGCGGGCGTGAACCTGCATGATCTGCTGCCCCTGCCGTTCACCGAAGAGGCGCTCGCGCATGTCGCCGGGCGCATGCGACAGGTGCAGGACCTGCTCGGCCGCCGGGTCCTGCTCGAGAACGTGTCGAGTTACGTGGGCTTTCACGCCGCGGACATGACGGAGTGGGAGTTCGTTGCGGCCGTCAGCGAGGCGGCCGACTGCCTGCTGCTGCTCGACGTCAACAACGTGTACGTCAACAGTGTCAACCACGGCTTCGATGCCGCCGCTTACCTGCGGGCACTGCCTGTCGAACGGGTGCGTCAGCTGCACCTCGCGGGACACAGCCGTCAGGGGCGCTGGCTCGTCGATACGCACGATGGGCCGGTGGACGACGCCGTGTGGCAACTCTATGAGATCGCGATCGCGCGTTTCCCGCATGCCGCGACGATGATCGAGCGGGACGACCGGATTCCGCCGCTCACCGACCTCATTGAGGAACTTGACCGCGCGCGCCGGCTGGCAGTCGGTGTGCTCGAGGCGGCGGCATGACCGCGCTCACTGCGCTGCAGACGGCGTTTCAGGAGCGCGTGCTGCACGGTTCGCGCTCGATCGAGCCGCTCGTCGCGGGCGATGCGAACGACGTCATCGCGAGGCTTGGCATCTACGAACGCGCCTATCGTGCTCGGCTCAACGAGGCACTCGGCGTTTGCTATCCCGTCCTGCAGAAGGTGCTCGGGCCGGGCGAATTCGGGAGGGTCGCGGCATCCTGCGTCCGGCGCGGTCCGCCGACGCACCCCTCGATCCGTTGGTTCGGCGCAGACCTCCATCTCGGGTTGTGCGCAATGCACGCCGAGCTCGCGCGGTGGGAATGGCTGCTCGCGGAGGTGTTCGATGCCGGGGACGGTGCCGCGATGACGGAAGCGGATCTCGCCCACCTTGCACCGGCCGACTGGCCGGCGCTCCGGTTGCGGCTGCACCGGACGGTGCGGCGCTTCGAGTCGACTACGAACGCCGTTGGCTGCTGGAAGGCGGCCACGGAGGGCGGCCCGCCACCGGCGCCTGTCGATACGGCACCGGGCTTCTGGGTACTGTGGCGGCGCGATCTCACGATCCTCTTCCGCTCGACGCCGCCGCACGAGACGCGCGCACTCGCACTTCTTGCACAGGGCGTGTCCATTGCGGAACTCTGTACTGGCCTCGCCCGCGACATGGACGCGCAGGAGGCGGCAGTTTGCGCAGCGACGCTGCTGAAGCAATGGATAGGGGAGGGGATGATCGGCCGTCAAAGCTCCTGATCGAGCGGAGCAGCGAACAAGCCGTACGCGACGAAACGCTGCAGCGCTGCGCTGACGTCAAAAGCCGGGTCGACGTCGAGCGCTGC
>DAORVK010000102.1:0-4678 GCA_035433705.1 Steroidobacteraceae bacterium | reverse complement strand
CGTCGCCCGCTACAGCAACGGCACCAGCAACAGCGCCACGATGTTGATGATCTTGATCAGCGGGTTGATCGCCGGGCCCGCAGTGTCCTTGTACGGATCGCCTACGGTGTCGCCCGTGACCGCGGCCTTGTGGGCATCCGAGCCCTTGCCGCCGAAGTTGCCTTCCTCGATGTGCTTCTTCGCGTTGTCCCAGGCGCCGCCGCCCGTGCACATCGAGATCGCGACAAAAAGGCCCGTGACGATCGTGCCGATCAGGAGACCACCGAGCGCGCGCAGACCGGCGCCTGGGCCCATCAGCGCATTCAGGCCGAATGCGACGATGACGGGCACGAGGATCGGCAGCAGCGAAGGCACGATCATTTCCTTGATCGCTGCGCGCGTGAGGAGGTCCACCGCCTTCGAGTAGTCGGGCTTGGCCTTGCCTTCCATGATGCCCTTGATCTCGCGGAACTGGCGGCGCACTTCGTTGACCACCGAGCCCGCCGCGCGACCGACCGCTTCCATCGCCATCGCACCGAAGAGGTAGGGCACGAGGCCGCCGATGAAGAGGCCGATGATCACGGCCGGATCGGACAGCGAGAACTCGATCATTTCGCGGCCGGTCGCGACGAGATGGGTCTCGAGGTTGTGCGTGTAGTCGGCGAACAGCACGAGTGCGGCAAGTCCCGCCGAGCCGATCGCGTAGCCCTTGGTGACCGCTTTGGTCGTGTTGCCCACCGCGTCGAGCGGATCGGTGATGTCGCGGATCTTCTTCGGCAGCTCCGCCATCTCGGCAATGCCGCCCGCGTTGTCGGTGATCGGGCCGTAGGCGTCGAGCGCGACGACCATGCCGGTGAGCGACAGCATCGCGGTCGCGGCGATCGCGATGCCGTAGAGGCCGCCGAGCGTGTACGAGCCGAAGATCGCCAGGCACACCGCCAGCACGGGCAACGCGGTCGACTTCATCGACACACCGAGGCCCGCGATGATGTTGGTCGCGTGGCCCGTCTGCGACGCCGCGGCCACCAACCGCACCGGCGAGTACTCGGTCGCCGTGTAGTACTCGGTGATCACGATCATCGCCGCGGTGAGCGCGAGCCCGATCAGCGCGCAGCCGAACATCGCGCCGGCGTTCTGCGGCATGAACTCGACCGTGATGAACCAGAACGCGACCGCCGCGATCACGCCGGAAACGATGACGCCCTTGTAGAGCGCGTTCATGATCTTGCCGCCCTCGGACACTTTCACGAAGAAGGTGCCGATGATCGAGGCGATGATCGAGGCCGAACCGAGCGCGAGCGGGTAGATCACCGCGGCGGTGCCCTGGTCCTTCAGCATCAGGCCGCCGAGCAGCATCGTCGCGACGAGCGTCACGGCGTAGGTCTCGAAGAGGTCTGCGGCCATGCCGGCGCAGTCGCCGACGTTGTCACCGACGTTGTCGGCGATCACGGCCGGGTTGCGCGGGTCATCCTCCGGAATGCCGGCCTCGACCTTGCCGACAAGGTCCGCGCCGACGTCGGCGCCCTTCGTGAAGATGCCGCCGCCGAGACGCGCGAAGATCGAAATCAGCGAACCGCCGAAGGCGAGGCCGACGAGCGCGTGCAGCGCCGCTTCGCTGCCGATCGCGGGCGCGAGCAGCGCGTAGTAGCCGGCGACGCCGAGGAGGGCGAGGCCGACGACCAGCATGCCGGTGATCGCGCCGCCACGGAATGCGACCGACAGCGCTGCATTCAGGCCGCTGTTGGCGGCCTCCGCAGTGCGCACGTTCGCGCGCACCGAGATGTTCATGCCGATGTAACCGGTGGCGCCCGAGAGGATTGCCCCGACTGCGAAGCCGCCTGCCGTGGCCCAGCCGAGCGCGAGCCCGAGCACCACGAACAGCACGACGCCTACGGCGCCGATGGTGGTGTACTGGCGATTGAGATAGGCCTTCGCGCCGGCCTGGATGGCCGCGGCGATTTCCTGCATGCGGGCATTGCCCGCCGGAAGGCCAAGAACGGAAACGGTGGAAAGTACGCCGTACAGCACGGCGACGACGCCCGCGGCGACCGCGAGCCACAGCCACATTGTGGCATCCATCAGGAGACCTCCAGCGGAATTGTCTTGTTTGGCCGGCGCGGGGCGGCGGCCCCCCTCAAAAAGGCCGCAAACTATACCACACGGGCGACGAAGGCCGCCCAGAGGACGAACAGCAGCGCCGAGCTCGCCACGTAGATCGCGAAGCGGTGCATGACCCGGTTGTAGGTGCAGTGGATCAGCGAGTGCACGGCCCGCAACAGGACATAAGCCCAGGCGCCGTTGACGAGCAGTGGAGTCGCGACGCCGACCGAGACCACCGCGAGGCACAGCGCGTAGAAGAGCACCGGTATCTCAAAGAGGTTGCGCAGGTTGTCGGCCGCCTGCGTTCGGGTGAGTGCGGCAGCCATCTGGCGGGATGACGCTACCGCCTGGGGGTGGATGCGCCGCTCGCGCATCTCGCCGATGCGCTCGAAATAAAGGCGTACCCAGACGATCGCGGTGAGGGCGACCATCGCAGCCATCGGCATCAGCATCGCGACAGGCGACAGCGCGTCCATGCCTTCACCTAGAGCTTGTAGCTCGTCGTGAGCTTGCGCTTCACGGATACGCCCTTCACCTTCACGTAATCGGGCAGGCCGTTCCTGTAGGGCGGATAGTCCTCGCCGGCGATCAGCGGCTCGAGGTAGCGCCGGCACGCCTCGGTGATGCCGAAACCATCGGCCGTGATGAAATTGCGTGGCACCTTCTTCTCGACGTTCGCCACGTCAGCGAGCGGCACAGCCTTGATGGTCCATTTATAGGGCTTCGAGGACTTGCGCACGATCGCAGGCATCACCGCATTCTGACCCGCGAGCGCAAACTCGACTGCAGCCTTGCCGACCGCATACGCCTGCGCGACGTCGACCTTCGAGGCGATGTGCCGTGCGGCGCGCTGCAGATAATCCGCGACGGCCCAGTGGTATTTGTAGCCGAGGTGCTCACGCACCATGTTCGCCACGAGCGGCGCGACCCCACCGAGCTGCGTGTGGCCGAACGCATCTTTCGTGCCGGCGTCGGCGAGGAAACGGCCGTCGGCGTAATGCGCGCCCTCCGACACGACGATCACGCAATAGCCGTAGTCCGTGACGCAATGCCGCACGCGCTCAAGAAAGCGCTGCTGCTCGAACGGAATCTCCGGGAAGAGGATGATGTGCGGCGGCTCGCCTTTCTTGCGGCCCGCGAGGCCGCCGGCGGCCGCGATCCAGCCGGCGTGCCGGCCCATCACCTCGAGCACGAAAACCTTGGTCGAGGTGCGCGCCATCGAGGCGACGTCGAGCGCCGCTTCGCGAGTCGAGACGGCCACGTACTTGGCCACCGAGCCGAAACCGGGGCAGCAGTCAGTCAGCGGCAGGTCGTTGTCGACGGTCTTCGGCACGCCGACGCACACGAGCGGATAGCCCATCTGGCTGCCGATCTGCGACAGCTTGAGCGCCGTGTCCATCGAGTCGTTGCCGCCGTTGTAGAAGAAGTAGCCGATGTCGTGCGCGCGAAACACCTCGATCAGGCGCTCATATTCGGCGCGGTTCTGCTCGATGCCCTTCAGCTTGAAGCGCGCCGACCCGAATGCGCCGGCCGGCGTATGCCGCAGGCCGCGCAGGGTCGCGCGACTTTCCTTCGCGACGTCGATCAGATCCTCGGTGAGCGCCCCGACGATGCCGTCGCGGCCCGCGTAGAGGCGGCCGATGCGTGACCGGTGTTTCATGCAGGCGTCGATGACGCCGGCCGCGGAGGCATTGATGACCGCGGAGACACCGCCGGACTGCGCATACAGCGCGTTCTTTTTCGTGGCTTTTCGCATATTTCAGCAAGAATAGCTCATTTGACCGCAAGGGAATCGCCCGGTACTGTGCGCGGCCCATGCGTATTGTCCTTCTTGGCGCGCCCGGCTCCGGCAAGGGCACGCAATCCCAGCGGCTGGTCGAACGACACGGCGTACCGCAAATCTCGACCGGTGACTTGCTGCGCGCCGCGGTCAAGGCTGGCACGCCGCTCGGCGTGCATGCCAAGGCCATCATGGATGCGGGCAAGCTGGTCGACGATGCGACGATGCTCGGCATCATCCGCGATCGCCTCGGACAGCCCGACGCGCGCAAGGGATTCATCCTCGACGGTTTCCCGCGCACGATCGCGCAGGCTGAGGGCCTCACCCGACTGCTCGACGAACTAGGCACGCCACTCGACGCGGTCGTGCTGATGGATGTCGACTACGACAAGCTCATCAAGCGCATTTCCGGCCGCCGCAGCTGCACGAACTGCGGGCGCGTGTTCAATATCCATACCGCGCCACCTCCTCCGGAGGGCTGCTGCGCGGCCTCCCATCTCGTACAGCGCCCTGACGACAAGGAGGAGACGGTCGCGAAGCGGCTGCAGGTGTACGACGAGCAGACGAAGCCGCTTGTCGCTCACTACACCGCGCAGGGTCTGCTGCGCATGATCGATGCAGACGCCGAAATGGCCGAGGTGACCCAGCGTCTCGAGGCCGCGCTCGTCGAGCGCAGCGGCGAGGGGCTCCTCGTCAAAGAGGGGCGGGCGTAGGGCGACGGGCAACGCGTCCCCACTCTGGCCCGTTGCCTGTCAACCCGAGGCCCCGAGCCCCTCGAGCAATCGACTTCCCACGACCCCCCGCCGCCATCCCGTCAGC
>DAORVK010000101.1:0-4775 GCA_035433705.1 Steroidobacteraceae bacterium | reverse complement strand
ATGAAGGCCTGCGGATCGACCTCGAGACTTTTCTCACGGAAATAGTAGAGGCCCGCCGTGTAACGGAGGCTGAGGGACTCGGACTTGCCGAACAGCTGCAGCTCCTGTGACCATTGTTTCTGGCGGCTGTAGGTCTCGGGGTTGGTGTAGTTCGCGGCGAACTCACCGGCAGGAATGTAGGTGCCGGTGGTGCCGTCGAGCACGCTGTCGGCAGCGACGCGGAGCGTGCCGAAATTTGCGGACGTTGCCGTGCGGTCCCACTCCCGATAGCTCGAGATCGATTTCAGCGTCACCTCACCAGGATGCCACTCCAGCGTGAGGGCGTGGCCGCTCATCTCAAAGGGCTGCACCTTGCCATCCACGGGGTACAGCAGGCGATTCTGCCGGTCCGCAGAGGCCGCCGCCTGCATCTGCGCGTAGAAGTCGCCGCCCAGAAAAGCCTGGAAATCCCTCACCGCGGTGATCTGATCGATGGAGGTATTGCTGTCCTCCTTCGACACGTCGAAAGCATAGTCCACGGTCAGCGCATCGAGGGGTGTCCAGCGCAGGGAAAGGCGGCCGCTGTTCGCGTTGTAGCCACCAAGATCGCCGCCCGTGTAGAGGCTCTTGACCGTGCCGTCGAGCTGCGCGTGGTTGAAGGAGACCTTGGCGGCAAGATTGCCGAATTTCGGGGTGTCGATCGAGGTCTGCGCCCGCAGGAAACCATGATCGCCGTAGGTCAGCTGTTGCAGTAGACCGAACTCACCGGAGGGCTTGCTGGTGACGAGGTTGATGGCGCCTCCGGTGCTGTTGCGCCCGTAAAGTGTTCCCTGGGGCCCGCGGAGGATCTCGACGCGCTCGAGGTCCACGATCTCGAAGGCCGAACCACTCTGCCGACCGAGGTACACACCATCGAGGTAGATGCCCACAGTCGGGTCGAGCGCCAGCGAGGGATCGGCGCTGCGGATACCGCGGATGCTGACCGCATAGGCCGTGCGGCTGAGCGGCGTACGATCAATCTGGACATTGGGGGCGTAGGCCGCCGCATCGCCGGCAGCGACAGCGCCGATGGAACGCAGCGCTTCCTTGTCGAAGACCGCCAGCGAAATCGGCGTCTTCTGCAGTGTTCCTTCCACCCGCTGGGCCGTGACGACGATCTCCTGCAGGCCCGAGTCCTCCTGCGCCACGGCCGTCGTGCCGATCAACGCGGCAACCACGAAACCCGTCCATGCACCGAGCCAAACTGCTGATGCGCTGCCTGCAGACCGATTTTCCATCTTCGCGCTCCCGGATACCCGAACAGTCATTTTCGGGCGCGATGCTAGGCGCGGCTTCGGAACGCGCTCCAGTACCAGGTGGTACCGATCGTCGTGCGGCCGGTCAGCGCAGAAAGGCGAGATTGCGATAAACGAGGCGCACCAGGTCTGTCTGGCTGCCGATCCCCACTTTCGCGTACACGCGCTTCGAGTAGTTGCGTGCCGCCGTTTCCGCAATGTGCATCTCGGAGGCCGCTTCGCTGATGGTGTGGCCGTAAGCGAGCAACAGCGCGAGCCGCGCTTCCTGGGGACTGAGATCGAAGAGCCGCGCGATCTGCACATGCGCGGAAGCACTGGCCGGCAGCAGCGCATCGGGCTTGCGCGCGAGATCGGAGAGATAGACGATCACGCTCGGTGCCGGAATGCCCTGGAAATAGGGCATCAGCGGGGCAGAATACACGAGCAGCGCGAGCAAGGTGCCATCGCGGGCGCGCACTCGCACCAGTTTACCCGCGGTGGATGCCACGTTGCTCCGCCTCGCTTGCGCCAGGGCCTCGATCGACGTGTCGAGCACCCGCTGCGCGGCGCGATCGGTGAGGCTGATTCGGCCGTGCGACACCGCAATGGCGCCGGCGCGATCGATGATGGCGCGCGCCGCGCTGTTGACCTGAATGACGCCACCTGCGTCGTTCAGCAGCACGCAGCCGAGCGCGAAGTGATCGATGATGTTCTCGTAAATGGCCTTTTCTGCTTGGTGGCGTTTCAGCAATGCATAGAGACCGAGGGCGCGCTGCAGGTGAGGCAGCAGCTCGCGCAGGAGTTGCGCGTCCATTTCGGTGAAGGGCTGATCGGGTTCCTGCCGGCGCCGGATCACATCGATCCAGCAGAGCATTCCTCCCGGCTCGCTGAAGCACAGCCGCAGACAATGGGCGATATCGAACTGTTCGAGAAAGACTTGCATCGCGGGTGCGGCGCTGGCCGCCCGAATGAACAGTATTTCGCCCGGCGCCATGTTCTCGTAGCGGAACGGGTCGGCTGCCATGAAATCCTTGCGGTAAATATTCTCGAGCGCATGCCAGTCGGCATCGTCGCCTGGCTCCTGCGCCATGACCATCACGTCGAAGAGCAGGCCCTGGGAATGGTGCAGTGTCACCGCGACGCTGCGGGCACAGAGCAGCTGCCTCAGGCGCTGGGCCAGCCCAAGCCAGGGATCGGTCTCCCGTGGTCCTTCGTACACGGCGCCGATGAGCTCCATCAGATCGACGCCGTGTTCGCGCATGCCGGGCTCGAGTCTATCCAACGGGGTCCGGACGCGCACCCGGGACGCCCGCTTTCAGCAGGAGCGCGGGAACGAGAGCGAGGGCAGCGACGATCGCGGACACCATGAACGCCGCAATGTAGCTGTGCGTGGCATCGTGGATCGCGCCGGTCAGCATCGGGCCGAGCGAGGAAATCAGGCCGGAAAGAAAGTTGCTGATGCCGAGGAGCGTACCGAGGCTGGCCAACCCTGCAGTCTCGGCGAGCAGAACCGGAGCGAACTGCATGGGAGAGCTCACCACCGCTCCCCACAGCACGGCGAAGGCGATTCCGGCACCGACTCCTGCCGCGCCCGTACCGATGGCGGGCAGCAACGCGCAGCTCGACACCAGCACGGCAAGCGCCGCGATCAACGTCGGCCTTGCTCCGACCCGGTCAATGAGCGGCCCGAGAATCACGGCTCCAAGCACGGTTGCCAGTGTCGAGCCGCTGTA
The DNA here is from genome assembly GCA_035433705.1 of Steroidobacteraceae bacterium. Classification (GTDB taxonomy): domain Bacteria; phylum Pseudomonadota; class Gammaproteobacteria; order Steroidobacterales; family Steroidobacteraceae; genus CADEFQ01. The sequence goes on along the minus strand of DAORVK010000101.1, from coordinate 1,789 downwards.
GAACAGCACGGCCGTCGTTTCGGGAAAGCCGAGCGAGGTCAGGAACGGAATGAGATGAAAGTAGATCCCGAAGAAGCTCAGTTGCGAGAGGATCAGGATGAACGTCACCAGCCAGAAGGTTCTCGCTCCAAACAGACTCGCCAGCGGCCGGCTCGTCCGGGAGGCCGTCCCCTCTCCATTGCGGTAGGGGCCGTGCCTGACGAGGGCGACGACGATCGGCAGACCGATCAGCAGGGTGACACTCGCGATGCCGGCCAGCACCTCCCGCCAGCCGTGATCGAGCACCAGCGGAGTGATCAACACCGGGAAGATCGTCGCACCGATCGCTGATGAGCCGAGGAGGACCCCCAGCGCGAGCCCACGCCTCTCCAGAAACCACTCGGAGGCGACGACCGTACACGGCAAATAGGTCGAGGCACCCAGACCGGCACCTGCAGCGGCGAAGCTGCCGACGAGCACCGGTAATGCCTGGCTGCGGCTTGCGAGAAGATAGCTCGCCGAGATGAGTGCGACCCCACAGGCCATGACGATGCGGGCACCGAGACGATCGATCGCGAGACCGACGATCGGCATTACCACGGACATGGCCAGCACGAATGCCGTCAACGCTCTGGCAATCTGCTCGCCGCTCCAGCCGAATTCCCGCCGTATGGGTTCGACGAAGACGCCGAGCGAGCCGATCGTGGTGCCCATGGCCACAGCGCTCCACAGGGAGAGCCCGGCAATGATCCACCAGCCCCGGGCCGCGGTGCGGTCGAGTGCAGCCATCGGGCGTTCTACGGCCATTACCCGTGCAGTCTAGGGTGCAAACCGGCGGATCGACCAGTACCACATGGCACCGGTGATTATGTGCGCATTCGCCTCGCGTGAAGCCCGATCAGCACCGCGAGCAGTGGCCAGCCGAGACCACCCCCACCACCTCCGGACGGCGATGTGGGAGGCCCTCCTCCGGCGCTCACATTCACGGTGACCGACTGTTCCGAAGTACCACCTGCACCCGTACACGCGAGCGTGAAGGTGCTCGTTGCGTTGAGCACAGCGGACTGCTCGCTGCCGGCACTCGCCTTGTTGCCCGCCCATGCGCCCGACGCGGTGCAACCCGTCGCATTCGTGCTGCTCCACGTCAGTGTCGAGCGCTGGCCTGCGCTGACCGTGGTCGGGCTCGCACTCAGCGTGACGGTCGGCACGGGCGCCGGCGTCGTGCTCACTGTCACGATCACGGACTGGTTCGTCGTCCCGGCCGCATTGCTGCAGGAGAGGTTGAACTGCGTCGTCGCCGCGACTGCGTCGATCGTCTGATTTCCAGACACCGCTCTCGCGCCGCTCCACGCGCTCGCGGCGGGGCTTGCGCTTGCAGTGCAGGTGGAGGCGTTGGTTGCATTCCACTCAAGTTGCGTTGAGCCCCCCGCGCTCACCGTCAGCGGGTTGCCGGAGAACGTGAGACCCGGAACAGCCGGCTGTGACACCGCATTCTTGAAGCCCGGCGCCACGACCCAGCCCGGATTCTGTGCCGCAGAATATTGGTACGCGCCTGCATCGGGTGAGCCGCTGCGCGCGTTGCCGTTGAAATCGATGCTGGTCGCGTAAGTGGCATCGCCCGCGTCGACCAGGCGCGAGCCTGCGCGCGGATAGACATTGCGCGCGGCGACGTCGAGCAGATCAAGCGCCACGGTCTGACCGACGCGATACCCGGCTGCAGGCAGCGCGCTCGTCGCTGGCGTGACGACATTGCCTGCCACCGTGACGCCCGTGAGCCCGCCGATCGCGAAGTCGTCGGCGTCGCAGTAGA
>DAORVK010000100.1:0-4878 GCA_035433705.1 Steroidobacteraceae bacterium | reverse complement strand
AACCGCCGTTCGACGCGGGCAGCCCGGACAAGGCGCCTGCGGCGGTCGTCAGCGCCCTGCGTGAGCAATTCGGCGCGCTGACGTAATGCTCAATGCGGCAAGCGCGCGGCGCCGCGAGCCTCAGCCAGTCGCCGCCTCTTGTCGCAGCAGGTGATCGGCGGAGCGCGCGGCGAGCGCGTGCACGGTGAACGTCGGATTGACGCCGCCGCAGGTCGGGAACAGTCCCGGGCCCGCGATGACGAGGTTCGGGACGCCGTGCACCCGGCCATAGCCGTCGGTCACGGAATCGTCCGGTGAACGGCCCATGGGTGTGCCACCCATGATGTGCATCGCGCCCCGCGGGCCGGTCCAGATTTCGCGCGCGCCGGCCGCCTCGAAGACCCGGCGCCCGTCGGCCAGCGAGTCCTGCCACAGTGCGGCGGATTCCGGGTGAAGGTCGTGACGCACCCGGGCGAGCGGCACGCCGTGGCGGTCGCGCGCCTCGGTGAGAGTAACCCGGTTCCCGGCGACCGGGAGATCCTCGCAGACCGCCTGCATGCCCGCGAAGCCGCGTGCGGCACGGCGCATGAACACGTCGACGTCGGTTCCGTACAGGTCGGCGCGGGTCGTCGAGATACCGAGCAAGTCGTTGGGTTTGACGGCCTGGGCGATCATCCACTGATAGCTGCCGAAAGCGCCGTTCGCCGCGTGCGTGTGCTTGGCGTAGCGGTCCTGGTTCAGGAGCTGGCCGCCGAAGGCGCCCATGTAAGGTTCGGTGTCCTCGTCGAACAGGCCGAACACGAGCCCGGCCGAGTGCGACATGATGCGACGGCCCACCTGGTCGCGCGCGTTGCCAAGGCCTGCAGGATGCGGGCGGTTCGCAGATGCGAGCAGCAGGCGGGCATTCTCGATGGTGAATGCTGCGAGCACGACCAGCCCGGCCGTGATCGTGCGGCGGCCGCCGTCCGGGGTCGCGACCTCGACGCCCGTGGCCCGACCGCCACCGTCATCGGTCAGCACGCGCAGCACCGGCGTGTCGTTGACGAGCCGGGCGCCGGCGTCGAGCGCGCGCGGCAGGTAGACCGTCAGCGGGTTCGCGAGAGCGCCGATCGGGCAGCCCGCGTCGCACCAGCCGTCCCAGATGCAGGCGGCGCGGCCGCGATATTCGCGGGATGTCACCGCGAGCGGCAGCGGCGCGGTACGGCGGCCGAGCCGGTGAAAACCTCGTGCGATGACACGGCCCTGCCGGAACACGGGTACGGGCGGCAGCGGATACGGCGCTCCGGGCGGGCGCCAGATCTCCTGTTGCGCGTCGCCCGAGACACCGCATTCGTCCTGCACGCGGTCGTACCAGGGCGCGAGTTCGTCGTAGCCGAACGGCCAGTCCAGCGCCCGGCCAAAGCGCGAGCGGACCTCGAAGTCCTCGGCGTGCAGTCGCGGCCAGACTGCGTAGTGGTGCAGCGCGGCGCCACCCGTGCCATACGCCGCGTTGAACACGTAACCGACGGGATGTGCGCCTTCCTCGATGACCGTCGGGCCGGACCATTTCATGCGCCGCGCATGCAGCGTCGAACTGATCATGTGACCTTGGTGGCGCGCGGGCCCCGCCTCGAGGATCAGCACGCGGCGGCCTGCTTCGGCTAATCGCGCGGCGAACAGCGAGCCGGCAGCCCCCGACCCGACGACGATGGCGTCGACCGGTTCGCTGGGAAGTTCAGGGTCGCTCATGTGCCCCAGCCCGCGGGCGGCAGAATGTGCGCCATGTAGGGCACACCCAGGCGCTCAAATCCCGCGGGCGTGCCGTAGACGACGTCGACGGCGTCGCTGCGCAGCACGAAGTACACGAGACCGGCGGCAGGCCCGCTCCAGGCGTCGAAAGGTTTGCCGGTGAAGGCGCCCTGCAGCGCCGCGGCGAGTGCCGATGCCCGGTGGGCCGTTTCACCGGGCGCGGCCGCCAGGAATTCGCGCACCGCGGCCAGCGCCGTGCGATAGAAGGGACCGAAAGGCGGCTCGAGCCCAAGGTACCGCCCCATCAACAGGCTGTCCGCCGGCGGACAGGCGCACTGGTGATCGATGTAGTGGGCGAGGCCGGCTGCGGCGCTGCCCGGCACCAGAGCCTCGCCGAATGCCTCCAGATCGATGGCTTCGCCGTCGGTCAGAAACTGGAACGGCACCGCCGCCGCGCGTGCCTCCGCCGGTGAGGCGAGCACCTCGCGCCCCGCGATCGTGAAGGGCAGAGCCAAGCCGCCCGCGATCGCGGACCGGCGCAGGAACTCGCGTCGCGAGACGGCTGCCTCAGGCTCGACTGCCACTTTCTGCAAGGCTGTGCGTCCGTCTCAGAAAGAGCGCTTCAGTGATACGCCGATCCAGCGTGGTGGCAGGTAGTACACCTCGTTGCAGCCACATAGCGACGTGAGGTCGTAGCCCATGCCGCCGGCCTTCTCCTGCGCGATGTTGCGCACGTCCAGGGACGCCTGCCATGCATCGTTCTCCGAGGTCCAGCCGAACCCGGCATTCACGAGCACGTAGGACGGGAATTTGTCGGCATCGAAGTTGCGCAAGTTGTAATAGAAGTCGCTGACGTAGGTCGCGTCCGAGCGCACGTGCAGCCGACCACCGAGCGCCGGCCAGGAATAGCGCACCATGCCCGTGATCTGGGTCTCCGGCGTATAGGTCGGGCGCACGTCGCGGGGCGGCAGCGGCGAATTCGCGCGCAGCAGCACGTCCTTGACCGTGGCGTCCAGCAGCGAGGCCGACAGCGTGACGTCGAGACCGTCGATCGGGTTGGTCTGCAGCTCGAGCTCGGCGCCGTAGGTGCGCTGGTCGGCATTGATGACGAGACCGCCCACACCCACGAACAGGAAGGCCTGCGCGTCCTTGTAATCGTAGTAGTACACGCTGCCATTCAGGCGCGTGCGTTCGCCGAGCGAAGCCTTGAAGCCGGCTTCATAAGACCACAGCGTTTCGTCCTTGTATGGCAGCGCTACATCACCCCCACCGCCCAGATAGGCGCCGAGCAGCGGCGCATTGTAGCTGCCGGCCTTGGAGCCGCGATTGATCCCTGCGTAGAGCAGCAGCCCGTCGCGGGGCCGGAAGTCGAGCTGGGCCTTGCCGGTCCACAGCGTCTTCGAGCTCTCGTCCGCGAAGCTGAACGGCGCACCGGGCACCGGCACGTTCGGCAGCGGACTGCCCTGGTTGATGTGGTAGTTGCTGGTTGAGATGAAGAAGCCATTCGCGATCATGCGATAGTCCTTCTCCTCCTCGATGATGCGCCCGCCCAGCGTTCCCGTGATCCGGTCGGTGAAGTCGAACTCGAGCTGGCCGAAGGCGGAGTAGGATTTCGTCTTCAGCCTGGCTTTGACACCGATGTCGAAGGGCGTATTGCCGAACAGCGTGTAGATAAGACTGTTGACGGGCGCCTTCAACGCGTTGTCGGCATTGTTGTCGATGTTCAGGTAATACCCGCCCGCGACCCAGCGCGTGCGACCCGTCGAGCCACTCAGACGCACTTCCTGCGAGAGGCTGTCCGCATCGACCGCGGCGGCGTTGGCGAGCTGGTTCACGGGTGCCGAGTCGACGTCGATGAACAGCGACTTCTCGTAGTTCTTCCAGTCGGTGATCGAGACCAGCTGGACGTTGTCCGTGACGTTCCACTCGATGCGGCCGTTGATGCCGGTGGCTCTGGTCTCGCCGTTGTTCTTGAAGGCGAAGTCACCACTGGTGCGCCAGCCATCGCCGTCGGGATCGATGTAGCCGAAGAAGTCGCCACCGGGAACGGGGCGACCGGGCAAACCGAGGGTGCCACCCGGCCCGAAGCTGCTGCCGTCGATCAGGTTTGCGCCACCCTCGCCATTGCCCTGGATGGAGAACCGGGTCTCGCCGGCCGGCGTCCTGATCACGTTGATGAGCTCGCCCTGCGCATCCAGCACGCCGATGGTCGAGATCGACTGATACGCGCCGGTGCTGACCTTGCTCCTGGCGTGGTTCGCCGAAACACGCAGCAGCACGTCCTCGCTGGCCTTGATGTCGAGCGTGCCGCGCAACGCCCAGGTTTCGTTGGCGCCCATGTCCGCGCCGGCACCGGCGCCGGGCGGCAGGGAACCGAACGAGCCGGCGGTGGGCGCGCCAGCGGGGTAGATGTTCTCGAGGTAGTCCTCGACGTTGTCGTAGAGTACGGCGACGCGGCCTGCGACCCGGTTGCTGACTGGCCCGCCGACGGCGGCTTCCACGCGCTGGCTCCCGCCATGCGCCGGGGTGTCGTAGTAACCGCCGCGCAGGTCGACGAAGCCCTCGACCCTCTCGAAGTTCGGCTTGCGCGAGATGTAGTGCACGAGGCCGCCGGTCGCGTTGCGACCGAACAGGGTGCCCTGCGGGCCCTTCAGCACTTCGACGCGCTCGATGTCGAACAGGCCGAAGGTCTGGGCGTTCGCAATCGGGATATAGCCTTCGTCGAGGTACACGGCGTTCGGCGCCTCGACAATGTCATTGAAGTCGCTCTGCGTGACGCCGCGGATCGTGAACTGGGAATTCTGGCCGGCGAGTGCGCCGGAGATGTGCACGCCCGGCGTGAAGGTCGCCACATCGTAGCTGGACTGGATGCCCATCGCCTTGAGTTGATCGCCGGTGAAGGCGGCAATCGCGATGCCCACGTCCTGGATGTTCTGCTCGCGCTTCTGCGCGGAGACTACGACTTCCTCGAGTATGGTCTGCGCCTGCGCGAGGGCGCCGACCGCAAATGGTGTCAACGTGACTACAATGGTGCGAGCGAGGCGACAGGCTTGCATGGATCTCTCCCTGATTGATGAAGTGCGGCAGCATGTGACGGACGGGCCCGTGCCGGCTGAACGGTCGGATGTTTCAAGTGCCAGGCGGTCGCTTGCTCATACGCGTAACCCACGC
>DAORVK010000099.1:0-5254 GCA_035433705.1 Steroidobacteraceae bacterium | reverse complement strand
TACTGGCCGCCGGATACACGCCCCGCGGACACCGTGCTTGACGAGCCCGCGCTCGGCTACGTGTCGCGCTACGCGCTCGGGCGCGATTATCACAAGCTGATGCGCAAGCAGCTCGCGACGCTCGCCGCGCGCCTCGAGGCCGTGGCCGGCCCCATCGGACACCGCGTGTTCGTCGACAGCGCGCCGGTGCTCGAGAAAGCCCTCGCGCGCAAGGCGGGCCTCGGCTGGATTGGCAAGCACACGAATCTCATCGCGCGCGACGCCGGTTCGTACTTCTTTCTGGGCGAGATCTTCACGACGCTCGAGCTGCCGCTCGATGAACCTGCCACGGCCCACTGCGGCACATGCAGCAAATGCATCCCCGCCTGCCCCACCGGCGCCATCACGGCGCCCTACCAGCTCGACGCTCGCCGCTGCATCTCCTACCTCACGATCGAGCTCCACGGGCCGATACCCGAGTCACTGCGCCGCGCGATGGGCAACCGCATCTACGGTTGCGACGACTGTCAGCTCGTGTGCCCCTGGAACAAGTTCGCGCGCGAGGCCCATCACCCGGATTTCCGCGCGCGTCACGCGCTCGATGCGCCACGGCTCAGCGAGCTCTTCGCGTGGACGGCGGAGGAATTCGACGCGCGCATGCGCGGCTCGGCCATCTACCGCATCGGTTACGAGCGCTGGCTGCGCAACATCGCCGTCGCGCTCGGCAACGCGCCCACGAACCCGCAGACCCTCGCGGCGCTGCACAGCCGGGCAGAGGACTCCTCCCCATTGGTCAGGGAGCACGTGGCGTGGGCCCTGGCGCAACACTCTCGCCCGCAGCCCGCAGCCCGCCGCCCGCAGCTCTAAGCGCGCTCCACCTGCAGATTGTCGATCAGCCTCGCCTTGCCAATCCGCACGGCGACGAGCACGACGAGTTCGCGGTCGGTCGGCGATGGCAGCGAAAGATCGACCCGGCGACGCACCGCGAAATAGTCGAGGCGAAAACCATGGCCCGCGAGCTGTGCCGTACCGTCGCGTTCGAGCCGAGCGTAGTCCGTCTCCCCGGAGGCGATGGCGCGGGTCGCGGCCAGGAGGGCCGCATGGATCTGCGGCGCGACGGCCCGTTCGGTCGCGGTCAGGTACTGGTTGCGCGAACTCATCGCGAGGCCGTCCGCTTCGCGCACGGTCGGCGCACCGATGATGGTGGTCGGAAAACACAGGTCGGCGGTCATGCGCCGGATGACGGCGAGCTGCTGGAAATCCTTCTCGCCGAACACCGCGACGTCGGGCTGCACGATGTTGAAGAGCTTCGCGACCACGGTAGCGACGCCTTCGAAGTGGCCGGGGCGGAACCCGCCGCACAGCGTCGCCGAGATCTCCGGCACCTCGACTCGTGTGGGAGGCGTGGCGCCCTGCCCGTACATCTGCGCCACATCGGGCATGAACATCAGATCGCAGCCTGCTGCGGCGAGCATCTCCGAATCGCGTGCCGGCGTGCGCGGATAGTGCGCGAAATCCTCGTTCGGCCCGAACTGCATCGGGTTGACGAAAATGCTCGCGACGAAGCGCTCGCCGTGCCGACGCGCCAGCTCGATCAGGCTGATATGCCCGGCATGCAGGTTGCCCATGGTCGGCACGAAGGCGATCCGTGCGCCTGCCCGCTTCCAGGCACACACGCGTTCGCGCACCTCCCCGATCGCAGTGACGGTTTCCATGCGGGCTTACGCGAACCCGTGCTCGGGGCCGGGATAGCTGGCGTCCTTGATGGCACGCACGTAGCGGCGTATCGCCTCGAGGTTGTTGCCGGCACCCTCCATGAAATTCTGCACGAAGCGCGGCTTCCTGCCGCTCGTGATGTCGAGGATGTCGTAGAGCACGAGGATCTGACCGTCGGTCGCGGGACCCGCGCCGATGCCGATCACCGGCACAGTGAGCGCGGCGGAGATTTCTGCCCCAAGCTCGTTCGGAATGCACTCGAGCAACACGATGTCTGCGCCAGCCGCCTCGAGCGCCTTCGCGCTGTCGAGAATGCGCCGCGCAGCGTCCACCCCACGCCCCTGCACCCGAAAGCCGCCCGTCTTGTGCACCGATTGCGGCTTCAGGCCAAGGTGCGCGCACACCGCGATGTCGTGGCTCGCGAGGAACTCGACGATCTCGACCTGTCCGGCGCCGCTCTCGAGCTTGACCATCTCTGCGCCACCCTCCTGCATCAGGCGCACCGAGTTCTCGAGCGCACGCTCCTTCGACGGGTAGCTCATGAACGGCAAATCGGCCATCAGGAAAGGCCGGTGCAGGCCGCGCGCGACCGCCCGGCAGTGATACACGATGTCATCCATGGTCACCGGCACCGTGGTGTCGTGCCCCTGGATCACCATGCCGAGCGAATCGCCGACCAGGATCACGTCGACATCGGCAGCATCGAGCAGGACCGCAAAGCTCGCGTCGTAGCACGTGAGGCAGGCGATCTTCTCGCGCTGTGCCTTCATCCGGTCGAGCGTCGAGAGCGAAACCGGAGGCCGCGACGAGTCGCGCAGTTCGAGTTGCGTGTACATGCGAAAAGTGTGCCCTAAATCGCCCTGTGGCGCATCGGATTGAAGTACTGGCGGCCCTTGCGCACGCGGATGACCGCTGCGTACAGCTCCTCGAAGTCCGTGCTGTTCGCAATCGGGTCGATGGCCGCCGCATTGACGATGAGCAGCGGCGCGGCGGTATAGTCGTGAAAGAACTGGGCGTAGGCTTCATTCAGGCTCTGCAGATAGCCGCGCTCGATCAGCTGCTCGTGCGCAACTCGCCGCTTCGCGATGCGCTCGAGCAGGGTGTCGACCGGTGCCTGCAGATAGATCACGAGGTCCGGTTTCGGCGCATCGATGGCGAGGCGCGTCTCGATCTGCCCGTAGAGAGCGAATTCCGCCGCATCGAGCGTCAGGCGCGCAAAGAGCCGGTCCTTCTCGAAGAGGTAATCAGCGACACGCACGGCGGCAAACAGGTCCTGCTGGCGCATCGCCGCCTGCTGCTGCGCGCGCTGGAAGAGGAAATGCAGCTGCGCGGGAAGCGCGCCCGCGCGCGGGTTCCGGTAAAAGCGCTCGAGAAACGGGTTCTCCCCGGCGTGCTCGAGTATCAGGGCAGCATCGAGCTTCTCCGCGAGGCGGCGCGCGAGGCTCGTCTTGCCGACACCGATTGGCCCTTCGACGACGATGTAGCGCTGCGGCGCCGTGGCCGTCATGTCAGTCTCTCGATGCCGCCGGTCGCAACCCGCCGCTGCAATTCGGCCACCGCGCCTACGCCGGGCACGACGAGGTGCGGCGCGATTGCGGCCAGCGGCAGCAGCACGAACGCGCGCCCGGCAATGCCCGGATGGGGCAGCTCGAGAGACTCGTCGGTGATGCGCTCGCTACCGAGCATCAGCAGGTCGAGGTCGATCGTGCGCGGACCCCAGCGCACGCGCGCCGGCTCGCGGCCGAGCGCGAGTTCGATCGCACGCAGCGCGGCGAGCAGCGCGTGTGCCTCGAGACTCGTGAGGAACCCCGCCGCGCTATTGACGAAGTCAGGCTGCGTGACCGGGCCGAAAGGCACTGTACGGTAGAGCGGCGCGCGCACGAGATGGCGGGTCGAGGGCAGTGCGTCGATGCGGTCGATTGCCGCCGTGACCAGCGCCCTGGAATCGCCGAGGTTGCTGCCCACCCCGACGTACGCCGGCCGCCACAGTGTCATGCAGCGGGCTTTGCGCCGCCGCGTCGCCGGCGGCGCGACTTGGGCGCCCCACCCGCGCGGGCGCCGCCGCCGGACAACGCGTCGGCCATGCGGCCGCGATCCTCCGCTGAGGCGGCCTGCAACTGCGTCCACCAGGCTGCCATCGAAGGTGACGCAAGCCCGAACTCCGCGCGCAGCAGCAAGAGGTCATAGGCCGCGCGGAAACGTGGATGCTCCAGCAGCCGCAGCGCCCGGCGGCCGCGTGGCTGTTCGAGCCGCGGCTGCAGCGCGAACATTTCGCGCACGCCGAGCGAGAAGCGCCGGGGCAGCGCCACGCGCGCGGACAGTGCACGCGCTGCCGCATCACACGCGTCGAGAATCGCGCCCGCCTCGTGCCAGTGGTTCGGGGGCAGCGCCTCGATCGCCTGCGCGATCGGGCCGTAGAGGAGGAGCGCGAAGAGGTAGGTCGGCGTCACCGACTTGCCCTCGCGTACGCGGCCATCGGTATTCTCGAGACCACGCAGCAGCAGTTGTTCGACCAGGCTGTCCGGATGGCGCGCGAAGTACCCGGCCACCGTCGGCAACAGCACTTCGAGGAGACCGAGGCGGCGCAGGCTGGAAAAGCTCTTCGCGCCATGACCCGCCAGAAAGAGCTTCAACGTTTCGTCGAAGAGGCGCGCCGGAGGCGCCGACGCGAGCAGACCGGAGAACGCGTGGATTGCCGCCTCGACCGGTGGGTCGATCGTGAAGTCGAGCTTCGCAGCAAAGCGTGCCGCGCGCAGCATGCGCACCGGGTCCTCGCGAAAGCGCGTCTCCGGATCACCGATGACACGCAAGCGCCGCGCAAGCACGTCCTCCAGCCCACCCACGTAATCCCAGATCGAGAAATCGGCAATGTTGTAGTAGAGCGCGTTCGCGGTGAAATCGCGCCGCCAGACGTCGTCGTCGATCGTGCCGTAGGCGTTGTCGCGCAGGATCCGGCCATGCATGTCGAGCACATGCGAGTCCTCACCCTCGGTGTCCGCGATGTCGGCGTCGAACTCTTCAGGTTCGCTGATTTCAGGGCCTTCGCCCTCCTCCGGATCGAGATCGGCGAGCGGCTCCTCGCCCAGTGCCGGCGCGCTCGCCGCGCGAAAGGTCGCGACCTCGATGATCTCGGCGCCGAAGAACACGTGAGCGAGGCGGAAGCGGCGACCGATCAGCCTGCAGTTGCGAAAGAGCCGTTTGACTTCCTCGGGCAGGGCATTGGTCGCGACGTCGAAATCCTTCGGCCTGAGACCGAGCAGAAGGTCGCGCACGCAGCCGCCGACCAGGAAGCCCTGAAATCCTGCATCCTTCAGGCGGTAGAGCACGCGCAGGGCGTTCGGAGAGATCTGCGACCGGGAGACCGTGTGCTGATCGCGGGGCACGACACGGGCCAGAGGCGCCGGGGACTCCACGGGCGCGGTGTGGGAAGTCAAAGGTGGTAAGTTCCGCTTGTTATGGGGGGCAAGCTTTCTATAATACCGCGCCCTCCGGCCTCGCTGCCGTTCGACGCTCCCTTCGTCTAGAGGCCCAGGACATAGCCCTCTCAAGGCTGTAACAC
>DAORVK010000098.1:0-5407 GCA_035433705.1 Steroidobacteraceae bacterium | reverse complement strand
TCGCCTCGAGGAACGGCAGCGACTCGATGTCGCCGACCGTGCCGCCGATCTCGACCATGCAGACATCCGAGTCGCCCGCACCCGAGAAGACGCTGCGCTTGATCTCGTCGGTGATGTGCGGAATCACCTGCACGGTAGCGCCGAGGTAGTCGCCGCGACGCTCCTTCGCGATGACCCGCTCGTAGATGCGCCCCGTCGTGAAATTGCTGTTGCGCCCCGTGGTCGTGCGCACGAAGCGCTCGTAGTGACCGAGGTCGAGGTCGGTCTCCGTGCCGTCGTCCGTGACGAACACTTCGCCGTGCTGGAACGGGCTCATCGTGCCCGGATCGACGTTGATGTACGGATCGAGCTTCACCGTCGCCACCTTGAGGCCGCGGGCCTCGAGAATGGCGCCCAGCGACGCTGCCGCGATGCCTTTTCCCAACGAGGAAACGACGCCGCCAGTGACGAATACGAATCGGGCCATGATGTCCGCCGCGCAGTGAAACCGGTGCCGCCCACCCCCGGCAGGGGTGCAGTCGCGACGGGCAGCTAGGTTACCAAATTGGCGCTCCCTGGGCGAGCACGACGCGGCGTCCGGTGCCACACGATGCGACCTCGCGCCCGCACGCCCTCCCGCGCGAGATGCGCGGCGTCGATCCACCGATCCGCGACGGCGAGGAGTCTTTCATCCGCGTACACGAGCGGCATCGCCGCCCGCTCCCACGGAGCGATGCGCGCTGCCTGCAGCAGGCTCTTGACGGTGCGCGACGGTCCGCCAGGACGCGGCCGCAGACGCTCGCCGCCCATGCGCCAGCGCACCGCGAGCACGGCGGGCAACGTCTCAAGATCAAGATTGCCGTATGCATCGCGGCGCATTTCGAGCCGGCCACGCGCACCGGGCAGCCACACGATGGGCTGATCGCGCCACGACCAGACGTCGACGGCGGCGACCGCAATCGGGGGTGTCGTGGCGGCAGAGGGCGACGGCGCGGCAGGGGGCGACGGCGCGGCAGGGGGCGACGGCGCGGCAGGGGGCGACGGCGCGGCAGAGGCCGTCAGCGCGGACTGCCAGCTGAGGCGCCCCGCCGCCCGGCGCACCCCTCCTTCCGCCCATGTCACGGTCGGCATGGCGTCGGCGCGCGCCGCAAGCAGCGGTCCTGCAACCTCGGCGAGGTGCCGCGACTGCGGCATGCGCCCACCCCGCTCCGCAATCCAGAGGCGCAGCGCATTGCGCCGGCGTTCGATCGGCAGCCGGCGCAGCGCGGTCACGGACAGGTCGCGCCCATCAGCCGCAGCGTCGAGGTCCTCGCGGGCGATTCGGGCGAGCAGGCCGCGCGCATCCTGCGCGTGGCGTGCGCTGCGCGCGAGCGCACGCGCCGCGCCCGGCCAGCGCTCGCGAAGACGCGGCAGAATCTCCTGCCGCAGGTAGATGCGATCGAAGCGCAGATCGAGGTTCATCGGGTCTTCGATCCACTCGAGTCGCCGGCGGCGCGCGTACTCCCGCAGCGCCGCGCGCGGCACATCGAGCAGCGGCCGCACGAGACGGCCGCGCGCCAGTGGCACGTCCGCGTGCATGGCCGCGAGCCCCTCGACACCCGCGCCGCGCAGCAGTTGCAGCAGCACGGACTCCGCCTGGTCTTCGAGGGTGTGCGCGGTGAGAAGGCGTTCGTCCGCCCCGAGGAGGAGCGCGAACGCCCGGTAGCGGGCGGCGCGCGCGGCGGCTTCGAGCGACTGACCCTTCGCGAGGTCGACGCTCACGCGCCGCACGATGATCGGCACGCGCAGCGCACCGGCGAGCTGTGCACACTGTCGTGACCAGCTGCGCGACCCGGGTTGCAGACCGTGATCGACGTGCACCGCGCGCAGCATGAGTCGCCGGTGGCGCCGCGCGAGCGCGGCCAGTGCCGCGAGCAGCGCGACAGAATCGCCGCCGCCGGAGAAGGCGACGGCGATGCGCACGCGTGGAAAGCCCCCGATGAGTACCGCGAGCCGGTCCGCGAGCTCTTCCGGGCCGAATGCAGCCGCGGGCTGCATGCGCTCAACCCGGGGTTTCGGAGTACACGCCGAAGGCTGCGATACGCGTGTTGCGCGACGCGCGCAGCTCTTCCGGCGTCACATCAGACACGGCATCGAGATGCCTCAGCAGCGCGGCGCGCATCGTCCCGTAGATCGCCTGCGGATCACGATGCGCCCCGCCGAGCGGCTCTTTCAGCACCTCGTCGACGAGCTTCAACCCGGACAGGCGTGCCGCCGTGAGGCCCATTGCCTCTGCGGCGATCTCCTTCTTGTCGGAATTCTTCCAGAGGATGGACGCGCAACCTTCCGGCGAGATCACCGAATAGGTCGCGTACTCGAGCATCAGGAGCCGATCGCATACGCCGATTGCGAGCGCACCCCCCGAGCCGCCCTCGCCAATCACCACACTCACGATCGGAATGCCGAGCACGGACATCTCGAACAGGTTGCGCGCGATCGCCTCGCTCTGGCCGCGCTCCTCGGAGCCGACTCCGGGATAGGCGCCGGTGGTGTCGATGAACGTGATCAGCGGCAGGCGGAACCGCTCGGCGAGGCGCATCAGGCGCAGCGCCTTGCGGTAACCCTCGGGCTTCGGCATGCCGTAGTTCCTGCGCACCCGTTCCTTCGTGTCGCGACCCTTCTGGTGGCCGATGAGCATCACCGGCCGGCCTTCGAGCCGTGCGAGCCCGCCCACGATCGCGAGGTCGTCGCCGTACATCCGGTCGCCGTGCAATTCCTGGAAGTCGGTGAATACGGCGGCGACGTAATCGAGCGTGTAGGGCCGCTGCGGATGGCGCGCAAGCTGGGTGATCTGCCAGGGTGTCAGGTTCGCGAAAATGTTCTTCGTCAGCTGCCGGCTTTTCGCCTGGAGCCTGCCGATCTCGTCCTGGATATTGACCTTCGATTCGGACGTGACATGCCGCAGCTCCTCGATCTTCGCCTCGAGTTCGGCAATCGGTTGTTCAAAGTCAAGAAAGCTGACGGCCATGGGCCCCGCCGGTGGCAATAGGGTCGGCCGAGGTTACGGGCGGCGGGTCAGGATCGCAAGGCGCCCTCGTGCGCGCCAGCGCCGGGCGGCGGGCCATAACGCACGCTCACGTTGCCCGGTCCCGCAAGCAGCTCGAGCTGCTCGAGAAGCTCGCGGGTGGCACGCACGTTCCACTCGCTGGCGAGTGTAAACACGCCGCGTGCGCCCTCGCCTTCGTAATCTATCGACACCTGGCACGGCCCCGAGCGCCACGGCGTGAGCGCGCCGACGAGGGCGTCTGGCAATGTCGCTCGCGCCGGTGAGCCCGCTGCGCAGCGGATCACGATGCGCCGCGCCACTTCCTCGCGCCTGCGGTCGAGCTCGGTCACACGCCGCCCCGCAAGACGCCACCCGTCGATGAATTCATCGAAGCGCACCTGACCCTCGATGACCAGCAACGAATCCTTCGCGATCAGCTCGCGATACTGCCGATAGACGTCCTCGAAGAAATCCACCTCGATGCGCCCCGAACGATCGTCGAGCACAACTGCGACGCGCGTGCCCCGTCGACGCACCTCGGTAACGAGCCCCGCGACCGTGGCCGGCTTGCCGCCGCGAAAGGCCCTACCCCCCTCGGGCGCCGCAACAGGGCGATCGGAAACGAGATCGCCGATGCGATGCGTGACGAAGCGCGGCAGATCGGCGAGGAACCGGTTGATCGGATGACCCGTGAGATAAAGGCCGAGCGTCTCGCGCTCGCCCGCAAGGCGCACAGACTCGCTGAAATCGGGCTGCCCGGGCACCGACAGTGCGACCGGATCGGTGCGCACGGCGACGCCCAGGCCGAAGAAATCCTCCTGGCCCACTTCCCTGGCGCGTGTCACCTGCTCGCCGAGCTGCATCGCAGCGTCGATGCGGCTCATCATCGTCGCGCGGTTTGCGCCGAGGGCATCGAGGCTGCCCGAGCGCACCAGCGCCTCGAGCACGCGGCGGTTGACCTTCGAGAGGTCGAGCCGCCGGCAGAGGTCCTCGAGGTTCCGGAAGGCGCCACGCGCGTCGCGCTCCAGGATCAGCGCCTCGACCGCGCCGGCGCCGACTCCCTTGATCGCGCCGAGGCCGTAGCGGATGGCGCGTTCGCCCGCCACGGTGAACGCGTACATCGAGCAGTTGACGTGCGGTGGCTGGATCTCGAGCCCGATCTGCGCGCACTCGTCGATCAGCGTCACGACCTTGTCGGTGTTGTCCATGTCGGCCGAGAGCACCGCGGCCATGAATGCCGCCGGGTAGTGCGCCTTCAGCCATGCAGTCTGGTAGGAGAGGAGTGCATAGGCGGCCGAGTGCGATTTGTTGAAGCCGTATCCCGCGAACTTCTCCATGAGATCGAAGATGTGCGCCGCCTGCCCCGCCGGCACCCCGCGCGCGATCGCACCTTCGACGAAGACCGAACGCTGCTGCGCCATCTCCTCGGCCTTCTTCTTGCCCATCGCCCGGCGCAGCAGGTCCGCGCCGCCGAGCGTGTAACCGGCGAGCACCTGCGCGATCTGCATCACCTGTTCCTGATAGAGGATCACGCCGTAGGTCGGCGCCAGCGCCGGTTGCAGATCGGGATGCAGATAGTCGATGACCGTGCCCGCCGGACCGTGCTTCCTGGCGATGAAATCCTCGACCATGCCCGACTGCAACGGGCCCGGGCGAAAGAGCGCGACCAGCGCAATGATGTCCTCGAAGCAGTCGGGCTGCAGGCGGCGGATCAGGTCCTTCATGCCGCGCGATTCGAGCTGGAACACCGCGGTCGTGCGGCAGGACTTCAGCAGCGCGAAAGTTGCTGCATCATCCATCGGCAGGCCAGAGACCACGATAGGCGGCTCGCCTGCCTGCACGCGCAGCGCGTTGATCGTCGCGACCGCGCGGTCGATGATCGTGAGCGTGCGCAGGCCGAGGAAGTCGAACTTGACGAGCCCGGCGGCCTCGACGTCGTCCTTGTCAAACTGCGTCACGACACTCTGCGCGCCTTCTTCGCAGTAGAGCGGCGCGAAATCGGTCAGCACCGAAGGGGCGATCACGACGCCGCCCGCGTGCGTGCCGGCACTTCTCGTGAGGCCCTCGAGCGAGCGCGCAAGATCGATGAGATTCGTGATCTCCTCGTCGTCGCTGTAGAGCCGCTTCAGCTCCGGCTCTTTCCTGAGCGCCTCCTCGAGTGTGATGCCGAGCTCGAAGGGGATCAGCTTCGCGATGCGATCGACATGCCCGTAACTCATGCCAAGTACACGGCCCACATCGCGCACCACCGCCTTGGCGGCCATCGTGCCGTAGGTGATGATCTGCGATACGCGTTCGCGTCCGTATTTTTCCGCGACATAGTCGATCACGCGATCGCGGCCGTCCATGCAGAAGTCGATGTCGAAGTCGGGCATCGACACGCGCTCGGGGTTCAGGAAGCGC
>DAORVK010000097.1:0-6402 GCA_035433705.1 Steroidobacteraceae bacterium | reverse complement strand
ATGGACATCCTGAACCCGACCGACAAGACGGTGGACGCGCTGATGAAGCTCGAACTGCCCGCGGGCGTGGATGTGCAGATCAAGCTGAACTAGCGCCACGGGCTCCGGGCAAGGCGAGCACTTGCGCGGGGTCGCACGGCTGCTATAATGCGCGGCCATTTTTGGCCCACATCGCATTCCCCTGACCGGGGGTGCTGTGAGGGCGCCGCCGGCAGGGTGAGAGCCCTGCCGAACTCGACAAGCGGCTTCGGGCGAGGTTGGCGCAGAACGCCAAGACCACTCGAGTATCCACAGGGCCGCCAGCGCGGCCGGATGCACGAGTCTTCCCCTCCCGCAGCCCCGGTGCCGACCACCAATCGCAGTGGCCGGCGGTGATTTTAACGAGGAATAGGCCCATGGCTATTGGTCTGGTCGGCCGCAAGGTCGGCATGACGCGGGTGTTCACGACAGCGGGCGAGACCGTCCCTGTCACCGTGATCGAGGTTCTGCCGAATCGCGTCACCCAGGTGAAGACAGGCGAAAAGGATGGCTATCGGGCCGTGCAGATGGCTTACGGTGCGAGGCGCCCGCAGCTGCTGACGAAGGCGGTCGCCGGCCACTATGCCAAGGCGAATGCGGCGGCGGGCAAGGCGCTCGTCGAGTTTCGCCTCGAGGGCAAGGACGGCGCAGACGTCGCGGTAGGCGCCGAATTCAAGGCCGATCACTTCAAGGCGGGCCAGGTCGTCGATGTCACGGGCACGACGATCGGCAAGGGCTACGCCGGCACGATGAAACGCCACAACTTCGCCGGCCACCATGCTACCCACGGTGTCTCGCTCTCGCACCGCACGCCGGGCTCGATCGGCCAGCGCCAGACGCCGGGTCGCGTGTTCGCCGGCAAGCGCATGTCCGGTCGCATGGGCGGCGAGCGGCGCACAACCGAGAATCTGCGCGTCGTCGAGATCGACACCGAGCGCAACCTGATCCTGGTCCGCGGCGCCGTCCCGGGTGCCGAGGGCGGTCAGGTGATCGTGCGCCCGTCGGTCAAGGCCGCGCGCGCCGCGAACCGCAAGATGCTCACGCCGAACAAGGCGGGCGACAAGAAAGCCGCGGCGAAGAAGTAAGGACTGACACTCATGAAGCTCAAGGTGGCAGGCAGCGGCAAGAACGCGACGGAGCTCGAGCTCTCCGCCGGCACGTTCGGCCATGAATTCAACCCGGCGCTGGTGCACCAGGTCGTCACGGCGTATCGCAACGCCGGCCGGTCTGGCACCAAGGCGCAGAAATCGCGCGCCGAAGTACGCGGTGGCGGCAAGAAGCCGCACTCGCAGAAGGGTACCGGCCAGGCGCGCGCCGGCTCGAACCGCAGCCCGATCTGGGTCGGCGGCGGCGTGACCTTTGCGGCGAAGCCGCGCAGCTTTGAGCAGAAGGTCAATCGCAAGATGTACCGCGGCGCGATGCGCGCCATGCTTTCCGAACTCGTGCGCCAGGATCGCCTGGTCGTCACGCAGTCACTCGCGCTCGAGGCGCCAAAGACACGGCTCCTCGTCAACGAGCTGAAGAACCTCGCGCTTGCCAACGTGCTGATCGTCGTCGAGGCGATCGACGAGAAGCTCTCCCTCGCGGCACGCAATCTGCCGAACGTCGAGGTGCTGCCGGCCGCGGCGCTCAACCCGCTCGCGCTCGCAACCCACGACAAGGTGCTGATGACGGTCGGCGCCGTGAAGCTGATCGAGGAGCGCCTGCAGTGACTGGCAAGGAACAACTGATGAACATCCTGCTGGCGCCGCACGTCACCGAGAAGACGTCGCTCGTAATGCAGAACCACAACCAGTACGCGTTTCGCGTGCGCCGCACGGCGACCAAGCCGCAGATTCGCGCCGCGGTCGAGTTGATGTTCGAAGTGAAGGTGGCGGGTGTGCAGGTCGTCAACGAGCCGGGCAAGGCCCGGCGGTTCGGCAAGACACCCGGTCGCACGCAGGACTGGAAGAAAGCCTACGTGAGCCTCGCTGCGGGTCAGACGATCGATCTCGAAGCGAAGCCGAAAGCGTAAGGACAGGAATCATGGCGCTCATCAAGATGAAGCCGACGTCGCCTGGCACGCGTTTCGTCGTCAAGATCGACAAGTCGCATCTGTGGAAGGGCGGCCCGTACGAGCCGCTGACCACGAAGCAGAAGAAGCATGCCGGCCGCAACAACCAGGGCCGCATCACGACGCGCCACCAGGGCGGCGGCTCGCGGCAGAAGTACCGTATCATCGACTGGAAGCGCGACAAGGATGGCGTCCAGGGCGTCGTCGAGCGCGTCGAGTACGATCCGAACCGCACCGGCCACATCGCGCTCGTGAAGTATGCCGATGGCGATCGCCGCTACATCCTGGCGCCCAGGGGCCTGGCCGTTGGCGATGAAGTGCGCTCGGGCGTCGACTCGCCGATCAAGGTGGGCAACGCACTGCAGCTGCGGCACATTCCGGTCGGTACGACCGTGCACAACGTCGAGCTGAAGCCCGGCAAGGGCGGTCAGCTCGCGCGCAGCGCGGGAGGCTCGGTGCAGTACACCGCGCGCGAGGGTCTGCACGCCTACATCCGCATGAAGTCGACCGAGACCCGCAAGGTCCACATCGACTGTCGCGCGACGATCGGCGAGGTCAGCAACGACGAGCACAACCTGCGCAAGTACGGCAAGGCCGGCGCGAAGCGCTGGCGCGGCGTGCGTCCGACGGTGCGCGGCGTCGTGATGAATCCGGTCGACCATCCGCACGGCGGCGGCGAGGGCAAGCCCGGCCAGGGCAACCCGCACCCGGTGTCCCCGTGGGGCTGGCAGACCAAGGGCAAGAAAACCCGCACCAACAAGCGCACGAGCAGCATGATCGTGCAGCGGCGCACGAACAAGATTCGCTGAGAGGCCTGAAGAGAATGCCACGCTCACTGAAAAAGGGTCCGTTCATCGACCTGCACCTTGCGAAGAAGGTGGCGACCGCGGTCGGGAAGAATGACCGCAAGCCGATCAAGACCTGGTCGCGCCGCTCGATGGTGATCCCCGACATGGTCGGTCTCACCATCGCCGTCCACAACGGCCGGCAGCACATCCCCGTGCTCGTCACGGAAAACATGGTCGGCCACAAGCTCGGCGAGTTCGCTCCGACGCGCACCTTCAAGGCGCACGGTGGCGGGCGCAAGGCCGTGGCAGGAGCATAACGATGCAAGTCACCGCCACGTTGCGCCACGCGCGCATCTCGCCGCAGAAATGCCGCCTCGTCGCCGACGTCGTACGCGGCCAGCCGGTCGGCAGCGCGATCGCGCAGCTCAAGTTCATGCCAAAGAAGGGCGCGGGTCTCGTGCGCAAGGTGCTCGAGTCCGCGATCGCCAACGCCGAGCACAATCATGGCGCCGACATCGATGAGCTGAAGGTAGCGCGCATCGAAATCGACACCGCGCCAGTGCTCAAGCGGTTTGCCGCCCGCGCCAAGGGGCGCGGCACGCGCATCGTGAAGAGGAACAGCCACATCACGATCGCGGTCAGCGACGGGAAGAAGGACTGAACGCATGGGTCAGAAGGTCAATCCGATCGGCATCCGCCTCGGTATCACGCGCGACTGGTCGTCGAAGTGGTACGCGGGCAGGAAGCAGTTTCCGTTGCACATCCACGCGGACTTCCGTGTGCGCGAGTTCCTGCGCAAGAAACTCGCCGAGGCGTCGGTCAGCCGCATCCAGATCGAACGCGCCGCCAAGCGCGTCAACATCACGATCCAGACTGCGCGTCCGGGTATCGTGATCGGCAAGAAAGGCGAGGACATCGACAAGCTGCGCCTGGAGACGGCGAAGCTGCTCGGCCTGCCGACCGTCGATGTGCGCATCAACATTGCCGAGATCAGGAAGCCCGAGCTCGACGCGCAACTCGTTGCCGACGGCATCGCGCAGCAGATCGAGAAGCGCGTGATGTTCCGCCGCGCGATGAAGCGCGCGGTGATGAGCACGATGAGGAGCGGGGCGCTCGGCGTCAAGGTGCGCGTATCCGGCCGCCTGAACGGCGGCGAGATCGCCCGCACCGAATGGAGCCGCGAAGGGCGCATCCCGCTGCACACCTTTCGCGCCGACATCGACTACGGCTTCGGCGAAGCCCACACGACCTACGGCGTGATCGGCGTGAAGGTGTGGATCTTCAAGGGCGAGATCTTCGACAAGCCGGAGCTGGAAGCCGCGCCGGCGGAGGAGGCGGCGACCCAGTCGCAGCCCGTGGCGCAGTCACCGGCGACACCGCAAGGGGAGGCAGTGACAGGCTGACGCGCGCCAGGGGCGCAGGGCTACGGGCGAAGGGCTCAGGGCAACAACCCGAGTCGCGAGCCAACGCTTCTGACCCTACGCCCCAAGCTCCAGGCCCAAATCCCGTAAAGTTATGCTGCAACCAAAACGAACCAAATTCCGCAAGATGTTCAAGGGCCGTAACACCGGCCTGGCGCATCGCGGCGCCAACGTGTCCTTCGGCGAGTACGGCCTGAAGGCGACGGAGCGTGCGCGCATGACGGCGCGCGAGATCGAGGCGGCGCGTCGGGCGATGGCTCGCCACGTCAAGCGCGGCGGCCAGATCTGGGTGCGCGTGTTCCCCGACGTACCGGTGAGCAAGAAGCCGCTCGAGGTGCGCATGGGCAGCGGCAAGGGCAACGTCGAGTACTGGGTGGCGAAGGTGCTGCCCGGCAAGGTGCTCTTCGAGATGGAGGGCGTCGACGAGAAGACCGCGCGCGAGGCGTTTCGGCTCGCCGGTGCGAAGCTTTCCGTCGCGACCGCCTTCGTGAAACGGCAGGTGCTCTGATGAGTGCGAAGCAATGGCGGGGCAAGTCTGCCACCGAACAGAAGGACGAGCTGCTGAAGCTGCGTCGCGAGCAGTTCGCGCTGCGCATGCAGCGCGCGACCGGCCAGGGCGTCAAGCCCGACCAGTTCGGCAAGGTTCGCAAGTCGATCGCGCGCCTGAAGACGGTGATGCGCGAGACCGCGATCGCTGGAGAGAAGAAATGAGCGAAGCAACGACCGCCAAGCCGTCCCGCACCCTGACCGGGCGCGTGGTCAGCAACAAGATGCAGAAGACCATCGCCGTCGAGATCGAGCGGCTGGTGAAGCACCCAACCTACGGCAAGTACATCCGCCGCACCACGAAGCTGCTCGCGCACGACGAGAACGGCGAGTCGCGTGAGGGCGATCGCGTGTCGATCACGCCGTGCCGGCCGCTGTCGCGCCGCAAATCGTGGCGCCTGGTCGAGGTGCTGGAGCGGGCGGGAGGCCGGCAACAATGATTCAGCTGCAAACGATGCTGAATGCCGCCGACAACAGCGGAGCGCGCACGTTGATGTGCATCAAGGTGCTCGGCGGCTCGCGTCGCCGCTACGCGACCGTCGGCGACGTGATCAAGGTGAGCGTCAAGGACGCGATCCCGCGCGGCAAGGTCAAGAAGGGCGAGGTTTACGACGCGGTGGTCGTGCGCACCAGAAAAGGCGTGCGCCGCGGCGACGGCTCGCTGATCCGCTTCGATGGTAATGCGGCGGTGCTGCTGACGAACAAGCTCGAGCCGATCGGCACGCGCATCTTCGGGCCCGTCACGCGTGAGCTGCGCACGCAGCAGTTCATGAAGATCATCTCGCTCGCACCCGAAGTGATCTGAGGAGAGACGTGGTGGGCAGGATTCGTCTGAAGGATCATGTGATCGTGCTGTCCGGCAAGGACAAGGGCCGGCGCGGCGCGATCGTCAAGGTGCTCGACGACGACACAGTCGTCGTCGAGGGTGTCAACATGGTGAAGAAGCACCAGAAGCCCCGCAATTCCGCGGCCGGCCCGCAGCCGGGCGGCATCGTGGAGCGCGAGGCGCCGTTGCCGGCTTCGAAGGTGGCGATCTGGAATCCCGCCTCGAAGAAGGGCGACCGGGTCGGCTACAAGCGGCTCGCGGACGGGCGCAAGGTGCGGGTCTTCAAGTCGAATGGCGAACAGATCGACGCCTGAGGCGTCGGCAACGGCAGGGGCGTATGGCCAGGTTACAGGAAATTTACCGCAAGTCGATCGTGCCGCAGTTGCAGCGCGACCTCGGCGTCACGACGATGCAGGTGCCGAAGATCACGAAGATCACGGTCAACATGGGTGTGGGCGAGGCTGTCGCGGATCGCAAGGTCCTCGACGCCGCGATCGGCGACCTGACGAAGATTACCGGCCAGAAGCCCGTGCCCTGCATCGCGAAGAAGTCGGTCGCGTCGTTCAAGGTGCGCGAGAACCTCGCCATCGGTTGCAAGGTCACGCTGCGTGGGGCGCGCATGTACGAGTTCCTCGATCGCCTGATCAGCATCGCGATGCCCCGTATCCGTGACTTCCGCGGCGTGCCGTCGCGGTCGTTCGACGGCCGCGGCAACTACACGCTCGGCGTCAAGGAACAGATCATCTTCCC
>DAORVK010000096.1:5278-6421 GCA_035433705.1 Steroidobacteraceae bacterium | reverse complement strand
GCCGTAGTGGCGCTTCAGGCAGGCGACCCCGCGGTTGCGGAGAAAGGCTTCCGCGAAGTGCTCGCCGTCGATCCGGACAGTGAGCGAGCCTACGTGGGCCTCGCCATGACGGCATTCGCGCAATCGGACCGCGCAGGCGCGGCGCAGTGGCTCGAGAAATCGATCAGCGCGAATCCTTCCGCGGTGGAGTCGCGACTGCGGCTCGCGGAACTCCTGTTCGCAGAGCGCGACCCGGTCAAGGCGAATGCGCTGCTCGACCAGGCGCTTGCTACGACACGATCACGCGCAGCGACCCTCGATCGCGCCGGGCAGATCCTGATGCGCGCGTCGCAGTTCGACGCGGCGCTGAAGCGGTTCAACGAGGCCGCAGCGCTCGGCTCCCCGCAGGCCGGCGTCAATGCCGCCATGGCGATGATTGCGCTCGGGAGGGTCGATGACGCTCGCGCCCGGCTTGAGGCCGCCGTTCGCGAGCGTCCCGCGTGGGTCGCGCCGAACGCGTTGCTCGTCCAGCTCGATATCGGGCAGAAGCGCTTCGATCGCGCGCTCGATCGCGTGTCTGCGTTCGAGAAGGCGGGTGGTCCGGTGGCGACTGCCGACGAATGGCGCGGCGAAGCGCTGTTCGCAGCGGGCCGCACGTCGCAGGCTGCGGAGGCGTTCGGGCGCGCGGCGCGCGCCCGCCCGAGTGCCGCGCTCGCCATCAAGGTCTATCGCGCCGCAAGTGCGAGCGGCATGCCCCATCCCGAAGCGGGCCTGGCGAACTGGCTCAAGGATCACCCGCAGGACCCGATGGTCCGGGTGGCGCTGGCCGAGCATTACCAGCGCGAGGGCAACCGGGCGAACGCGATTGTCGAGTACGAAGCGGCGGCGAAGGTGTGGCAGGGAGCCGCAGTCCTGAACAATCTCGCCTGGCTCTACCAGGAGGCGGGGGACCCGAGGGCCCTGGAGGTGGCACGGCGGGCCCATCAGATGGCGCCAGAAAACCATGATATTGCAGATACTTACGGCTGGATTCTCCTGAATTCAGGTAATATTGCCGGGAGCCTGCCGATCCTGGAGGGAGCGGCCCGCGCGGAACCGGCGTCGGCCGAGATCCAGTACCACTACGCGGCAGCGCTCGCGAAGAACGGTCAAAAGGAGGCGGCC
>DAORVK010000096.1:0-5178 GCA_035433705.1 Steroidobacteraceae bacterium | reverse complement strand
TACATCATCGGGCCGGGCGACACGATCCAGGTGTTCGTGTGGCGCAACCCTGAACTGTCGGTGTCGGTGCCGGTGCGTCCCGATGGCAAGGTGTCGACCCCGCTCATCGAAGACATGGTCGCAGTCGGCAAGACCCCTTCGGAACTTGCGCGCGACATGGAGACGAAGCTCGCGGAGTACATCAGGAGCCCGCAGGTCAATGTCATCGTCACCAATCCGCAGAGCGCCTTCAGCAAGATCACGGTGGTCGGGCAGGTGACCAATCCGGGTGCGGTGCCGTATCGCGAGGGCATGACGGCGCTCGATGTCGTGCTCGCGGTGGGCGGGCTCGCGGAATTCGCCGCGGGCAATCGCGCCAAGCTCGTG
Organism: Steroidobacteraceae bacterium; assembly: GCA_035433705.1. GTDB lineage: Bacteria > Pseudomonadota > Gammaproteobacteria > Steroidobacterales > Steroidobacteraceae > CADEFQ01. The sequence continues at coordinate 4,812 of DAORVK010000096.1, read as the reverse complement.
CGCAAGGACGCGAAGGGCAAGGCGGTGGAGAAGCGTGTGCGGCTCGAGGATCTGCTCAAGAAGGGCAAGCTCAAGGAAAACATCCCGATGATGCCCGGTGACGTGCTGATCGTGCCGGAATCCTTCTTCTGACGGACAGCCCACGATGAACCTGCGCGAACTCCTGAACAAGATCCTCGACGAACTGCGTGGCGCCTGGCGCTTTCGCTGGCTGGCCATCATCGTCGCATGGGCGATCTGCCTTGTCGGCTGGGTGGTCGTGATGACGATGCCGAACACCTTCAAGGCGACGGCCAAGGTCTACGTCGACACGCGCGGCATCCTGCGCCCGCTGCTCGAGGGTCTTGCGATCAACCCGGACGTGGCGTCTGGTCTCGACCTCGTGCGCCAGGCCCTGCTCAGCCGGCCGCAGATCGAGCAGGTGGCGCGCGAGACCGATCTCGACCTGCGCGCGACGACGCCCGAGCAGAAGGAAGCGCTGATCACCGGCATCCGTGAGCGTGTTTCGATCGAGGCCGCCGATCTGCGGGCGCGAACCACGCAGGGGGAGGGCCTCTACGTCATCAGTTTCGAGGACCGCAGCCGCGAGAAGTCCGTCGAGGTCGTGCAGAAGATGCTGAATGCGTTCGTCGAGAACGCGCTCGGCGAAAAGCGTACCGGGCAGCAGACCGCGCAGCGCTTCATCGATGAACAGATCGCCGAGTACGAGCAGCGCCTGCGTGATGCCGAAACGCGCCTCGCCGATTTCAAGAAGAAGAACGTCGGCCTGATGCCTGACAGTACGGGCGACTATTTCGGTCGATTGCAGCAGGAGACGCTGGATGCCGAGCGGGTGCGCACGGCGCTGGCGGTCGCCGAGAGTCGCGGCGCGGAAATCCAGCGCCAGCTCGATGGCGAGGAGCCTTTCCTGTTTGGTTTCGACACAGGCAACAGCGCAGCCGCCGCGACCCCGGCGTCGGGCGATCTCACGTTCCGGATCCAGGAACTGCAGCGTCAGCTCGACGACCTGCTGCTGCGCTACACGGACAAGCACCCCGAGGTGATCGCGACGCGCAAGACCATCGAGGAGCTGAAGGAGCGCCAGCAGGAAGAGCTCGCGCGCGTCAAAGCCGGGCAGCAGGCGACGGGCAGTCTCTCATCGTCGCTCAAGACCAACCCGGTGTATCAGAGTCTCGAGATCGACCAGAAGCGCACGCAGGTGCAGGTCGCCGAGCTGCGCCGCGAGCTCTCGGCGCGCCAGGGCAAGATCGGCTCGTTGCGCCAGCAGGTCAATTCAGTTCCTGAAGTCGAAGCCGAGCTTGCACGCCTCAACCGCGATTACGAGCAGGTGCGGCTGCAGTACAATGAACTCGTGCAACGGCGCGAGACGGCGCAACTATCCGCGCAGGCGGATCGTACCGGGACCGTGAAGTTCGACATCATCGAGCCGCCTGCTTCGCCGATTGAACCGGTGTCGCCAAACCGGCCGCAGCTGCTCTTGATGACCCTCCTCGCGGCGCTCGCCGTCGCGGGCGCCGTCGCATGGTTGCTCAACCAGCTACGCCCGGTCTTCCACACCGTGCGGGCCCTCACTGAAGTGACGGGCCTGCCCGTGTTTGCGGCGATCAGCCGCACCTGGGTCGATCGCCACCGGCAGCAAAGGCGGGTGGAGCTGCTGAAGTTCTCGGCGGCGACCCTGATCCTGTTCGTGGTCTTCGGTGTGGTCATGGCGGTGCAGGAATTCGCGGCCCGCCATCTGCAGAACCTGATCGGGTGAGCTACGCATGAGCATTGTCGAACGCGCGCTGAAACGTTTGCAGCAGAGCAGCCAGGCGGCCGCCGAGGCGGCCAGGCCCCCGGCTGCACCGGTGCAGCGCAAGGCCGGGCCCGCCGCTTCGCCGCCCAGGATGGGGCGCGAGACCGTCGTCCAGCAGCAGATCGGCAACCCGGAAAAGTCGATCCACATCGATTTCGACCAGCTGCGCCGCGCGGGTCTCCTGCCGCCCGATCACCAGCAGCGTGAAATCGCGCATCAATATCGCCTGCTGAAGCGCCCGATCCTGAAATATGCGTTCGGTGCGGATGCGCCCCCCGCGGAATCCCGGGCGGCATCTCCGCGCACGCTCATGGTGACGAGCGCGCTGCCGGGCGAAGGCAAGACCTTCACGGCGATCAATCTCGCATTGAGCCTCGCGCTCGAGAAGGATCACAGCGTGGTCCTGGTCGACGGCGATGCGCCCAAGCCGCACGTCAGCCAGGCCTTCGGTATCGGCAGCGAGCCCGGCCTGCTCGATCTCCTTATCAATCCCGCCATGCAGGTGAAGTCCGCCGTGCTGCCCACCGATGTGCGGGGCCTGTACCTGCTGCCGATCGGCCGCCGCAGCGAGTCGGCGACCGAGCTGCTCGCGAGCGCGCGCATGCGCCAGGTGATCGACGAGCTCGAACGGCTCGACGACAACCTCATCGTGCTGCTCGATTCGCCGCCGATCCTCTTGACGAGCGAGGCGCAGGTGCTGGCTTCACTGTTCGGGCAGGCCGTCGTAGTGGTACGCGCGGGCGGCACGCCGCAACAGGCGGTCGTGGATGCGCTGGGCCTCATCGGTGAAGGGCCACACGTCGGGCTCGTGTTGAACCAGGCGCTGCACGACAACAACGTGGGCGGCTATTACGGCTATGGCTACGGGGACGGATTCCTCGACTCAACGCAAGCGGAAGCAAAATGAAAAACATCAAGCAACGGGGGCGGCCGCTCGTCATCGCGGCAGCGTGGTTGTGCGCCGGAATAGTGCATGCCCAGGAGGTCGACCTCGGCCTCACGGTCGGCGCGTACCACACTGACAACATTCGTCGGACAAGTGTCGATGAGGAGTCGCAAACGGTTGGCGAGCTCGGCCTGCGGCTCGGCTGGACGCGCGATTCCGGGCGGCTCAACGCCAACGTCGATGCCAACCTCGCGTATCGCGAGTACTTTGACGACGCCTACGACTCCGACCTGCAGGGCGGGTTCAACGGTCGGGTGGTTTACTGGTTCCTGCCCGAGCGCTTGAGCTGGGAGTTCCAGGACAACTACGCGCGCGCGCTCATCGATCCGCGCAATGTCGATACGCCCGGCAACCAGCAGAACGCGAACTACTTCACCACGGGGCCGGATCTGCGCCTGCCGCTCAGCGAGCGCACCAGCCTGCTGGTGGGAGGTCGCTGGTCCGATGCCTATTTCGAAGACACCGAAGCCGGCAACCAGCGCCTGACCGGCACACTCGGCCTCGAGCGGCGCATGAGCGAGCGCTCGACGCTCTCGTTGAACGCGACGGCCGAGCGCGTCGAGTTCGACGACGAGAGCGTGAGCAGCAATTACGATCGCCAGTCTGGCTACCTCGAGTATGCGATGCAAGGCGCCCGTACGAACCTGAGCGTGCGTGCGGGTGGCACCGTGTTGCATGATTACGGTGACACGACCAATGGCCCGCTGCTCAATCTCACAGTCGAGCGGCAGGTCACGGCGCGTTCGACCCTCACGCTGAACGCGGGCACGGAGCTCACCGATTCGGCCGACGCGCTGCGTCGCGAGCAGCAGATCGGCGGCATCGATCTCGATGGCGGCAACCCGATCGTGTCGACCGACCAGTTCCAGTCCGACTTCGTCTCGCTCGCCTGGGCCCTCGAGGGCGCGCGCACGACTCTCGATCTCGCGGTGGACCTGCGCTCCGAGGACTACGAGCGCGATACCACCTTCAACCGGGATGCGATCGGCGCCACGGGCTCGCTGGTCCGGCGCCTGAGCGCGCGCCTGTCCTGGCGCCTCTATGGCGGCTGGTCGAAGCAGGACTTCGACCGCTCGGACGTCGATTTCGACGAATGGAATGCCGGCACGGGCTTCGACTGGCTGCTCACGGAGACCGTCGGCGTCACGCTCACCGGCGAGCGCTTCGAGGGCTCGGGGGACACGGCCTTCGGCACGGGTCTGCGCGACTACACTGAAAACCGCGTCACGGTCCGCCTGACCTACACGCCGCGCCGTCGCTGAGAGGTGAGCGTGGACGCAGGCCACTACGAAGTGACCAATGCCTTCTCGATCGATGTGGAAGACTACTTCCACGTCGAGGCGCTGGCGTCCGCGATCGACCGCAAGCAGTGGGACGCGCTCGAATACCGCGCCGAGGCGAACACGCGGCGGGTGCTCGATATCCTCGCGCAGGAAGGTGTGCACGCGACCTTCTTCGTCCTGGGCTGGGTCGCGAAGCGCTCGCCGCAGCTCGTGCGCGATATTCACGCTGCGGGTCACGAGGTCGCCTGCCACGGCCTGACCCACCGAACCGTCTACACCCAGACACCCGAGGTGTTTCGCGCGGAGACGAGCGAGGCGAAGCAGCGGCTCGAGGACACGACCGGTGTGCCGGTGCGTGGCTATCGCGCGGCGACCTATTCGATCACCGCCCGCTCGCTCTGGGCGCTCGACATCCTCGAGGAGCTCGGCTTCAGTTACGACTCCAGCATTTTCCCTATTCGCCACGATCTCTACGGCATCCCGGGTTCGCCACGCTTCGCCTATCGCGCCGCGTCCGGCTCGCTGCTTGAGGTGCCGATTACGACGGTGGAATATCTCGGCCAGCGTCTGCCGGCCGGCGGCGGCGGCTACTTCCGGCTGTTGCCCTACGCGCTCTTTCGCGCGGCGGTGCGCCGCGTGAACACACGCGACCAGCAGGCCGCGGTGTTCTACTGCCATCCCTGGGAAATCGACCCCGGACAGCCGCGCGTGGCAGGCGTCTCGGCGAAATCGAGATTCCGCCATTACACCAATCTCGACCGCATGGAGAGCCGCCTGCGCCGGCTGCT
>DAORVK010000095.1:0-6462 GCA_035433705.1 Steroidobacteraceae bacterium | reverse complement strand
CGGGAAGGCAACGGCGCGAGTAATTCATCTCTCATCGCGCCTCAAGCGCCGCTGCAGATATCCAGAATCCGCGACCTCAGCCAGCGATGGGACAAGTCCGCGTCCACCCGCGGATGCCAGAAGAGCGAGATCGTGAAATCCGGCAGATGCAGCGGAAGGGTGAAGCGGTGCATGCCTTCGCACAGACTGCCGGTGTGTCTTTCCGGAACCGTTGCGATCAGGTCGGATGCCCGCGCGAGAGCGATGGCAGGTGAAAATCCGCTCACGATCGCCGCTCCGTTCCGGGCAAGACCGAGCTTTTCCAGCGATTCATCGATCGAGCCCATCTGCAGGCCCCGGCGCGCGATCATCACGTGCACTCCTGCCGCATACTTTTCCGCCGTCATCCTGCCCTTCGATAACGGGTGACCTCTCCGGACTACGCCGACGAGCCGGTCCCGGAAAAGACCCACGGTCCTTAATTCGGGCCCCATCGACGGCCCGATGACACCGGTTTCGAGGTCCACAGTTCCGTCCCGTAACGGCAGACTATCCTTGTCGGGCTTTGGCAGGAACCAGAGGCGCACGCCGGGCGCCTCCGTGGCGACGTGCGCAATCAATCGTGGCCCGAAATTCTCGACGAAGCCTTCGCTGCTCCGGATGGTAAACACCCTGGAGAGCGCTTTGAGGTCGAGCTTCATCGCGGGTCGAAGTACGGCCTCGGCGTCATTCACGACGCACCGCACGCGATCGCGCAGTTCAAGGGCACGTGGCGTCGGCACGAGTCCGCGCCCGGCACGGACAAGTAGCGGATCCCCGGTCACCTTGCGCAGCCTCGCAAGCGCACGGCTCATCGCCGATGCGCTCAGCTGCAGGCGTCGGGCCGCGCCCACGACGCTGCCCTCGGCCAGCAGTACATCGAGCGTGACGAGCAGATTCAGATCAAGTCCGGCCATCCCCCATAAGTAACACGAAACGCGTGAGGCATAGCGTTTGATGCACGAATAGTGTGCAACAAGTGCGTCTTCCGCCATATGTGGCATGGACCCAGACTGTTCGCACCACCTCATCGAAAGCTGCCTGGAGGAGTGCCGTGTCCCTCTCGATCCCTGCTACCGAGCTCGACCAGAAGCGCACCAATGCGGCGCTTCCCTGGGCCATGGCCAGCCTGTCACTGGTCATGTTGCTTTCCTCTTTGGCCACCAGCATCGCAAATGTCGGTCTGCCGACTCTCGTGCGCGTGTTCGGCTCGTCCTTCCAGGCCGTCCAGTGGGTCGTGCTGGCCTACTTGCTGGCGATCACGACCCTCATCGTCAGTGTCGGACGTCTGGGGGACATCGTTGGACGTCGCCGGCTGATGCTCGCGGGCATTGCCACCTTTACGGTGTCCTCGCTTGCGTGCGGCGCAGCACCCGGGTTGTGGGCCCTCATTGCCGCGCGTGTTGCCCAGGGTCTTGGTGCTGCAGTGATGATGGCGCTCGCGCTGGCGTTCGTTGGCGATACCGTTCCGAAAGAGCGCGCCGGAAGCGCCATGGGGTTTCTCGGCACCCTGTCAGCGATTGGCACCGCGCTCGGCCCGTCCCTCGGTGGCGTTCTGATTGCGGCACTCGGCTGGCAGGCGATCTTCCTCATCAACCTGCCACTTGGCCTCCTCGCCTTCGGCCTCGCGTACAAGTATCTGCCGGCGCAAGCGTCGCAGAACGATCGTCCGCCTTTCGACTATCGCGGCTCGCTGCTGCTTGCACTCACACTCGCGTCCTACGCCTTGTCGATGACGCTCGGGCGTGGCACTTTCGGCGCTGTCAATGTCTCACTGCTTGGCGGCGCACTGTGCGGCGCGGGACTGTTCCTGCATGTCGAATCAAGAACTCTGCACCCCCTGCTTCGACCTGCTCTCCTTCGCAATCCGACCATCGGCAGCGGTTTCGCAATGAGCAGCCTCGTCGCTACGGTCGCGATGACGACGCTCGTCGTCGGCCCTTTCCATCTTGCAGGCGCCTTGCACCTGGATGCCGCGTCAATTGGTCTCGTGATGTCAGCGGGCCCCCTCGTCGCTGCACTGGTGGGAATCCCGGCAGGACGCGCGGTCGATCGCTTCAGTGCGCCCCGGATGACCGTTGTGGGGCTGATCGCGATGGCGATCGGGTGCATCGCGCTGTCGCTTGTCCCCGCTACGTACGGCGTCTGGGGCTACATCGTGCCGCTTGTTACCGTGACCGCGGGATTCGCCAACTTTCAGGCCGCCAACAACACTGCCATCGTGACCTGCGTCGAAGCCGGGCAGCGCGGGGTCGTTTCGGGTTTGCTGAATCTGTCCCGCAATCTCGGGCTGATCACCGGCGCCTCGGTCATGGGCGCAGTGTTCTCGGTCGCCGTAGGGACAAGGAACATCGAGGCGGCAAATGCCGGGGCAGTTGCCGCAGGCACCCGTACCACCTTCGCGGTCGCCGCAGCGCTCGTCCTCGCAGCGCTCATGCTCGCATTGCGCTACTCTTCCTCGCGAGCCGGGGGAAGGTCATGAAGTGGACCCTCAGGATACTCATGTTGATCGGTCTCTGGATCCTTGCAATCGCGGGCTACGCGATCGCAACCGCGCGCGGCTCGACCCGGCCGGTTGGCTTTCAGATTGCACAGGTCATCGATGTGCAGGGGCGACCCATGTCGATCGGGCTCTGGTATCCCACGTCCGCCTCACCGAGACCGACCACGCTTATCGGTAGCACGCTGCTCAAGGTTGCGCCCGATGGCCCCGTGCAGGGACAGAAACTACCGTTAGTCGTGCTCTCGCACGGCAACGGCGGAAGTCTCGCAAGCCATGTCGATCTGGCCATGGATCTTGCGGGCGCGGGGTACGTCGTGGCGGCGCCAACGCACGCAGGGGACAGCTTCGCTGACCAGAGTGCAGGCGGTTCCGCGAACCTGTACAGCGGGCGCGCGCAGCAGATCCGCGCAACGCTGGATCACGTACTCGAACGGTGGAACGGCCGGAACCACATCGATTCCGATCGGGTAGGCGCCTACGGACTTTCCGCGGGCGCATTCACGGTGCTTACGCTCATCGGCGGCCAACCCGACATGACGCTGATCGCGAGCCATTGTGTCGCGAATCCCGAATTCATCTGCAAGGTGTTGCAGCACGCCGGATCGGAACTCCTCGACCGGAACATGGCCGCCGATACCTTCGTGACCGACCACCGGATCAAGGCGGCGGTCGTCGCCGCCCCCGGGCTCGGCTTCACTTTCTCGAACAACGGCCTCGCGGGCGTACGCGTATCCGTGCAGCTGTGGGTCGGCGGGCGGGACGACATCGTTCCGTTTGCGACGAACGGAAGGATCGTTCGGGACGGCCTCGGACACCGGGTCGAATTCCACGAAGCCCGCGACGCACGCCACATCTCGTTCCTGGCGCCCTGCGGCCTGCTGAAGCCGCCTGCGATTTGTGCGGACGCCCCGGGCTTCGATCGCGCAGCCTTCCACTCCACAATGAACGCGCAACTGATCCGCTTTTTCGGTAGCCACCTGCGGTCACAGCATTCCTGATCGCGCACCACAGGCGAGAAACAATCGGGTGCAGTGGTCGTCAGCCGCTTCGCTGCATTTTCCACAGCGGCAGTCGTACCCGCTCGATGAAACCGAGTCGCGCATACAGATCGATCGCGCGCCGGTTGGATTCACTTACGTGCAGGAAGGGCGTCGCGCCGCGCGCCGCGATTTCGTTCGCAAGCACCGTCATGAGCCTCGCCGCAAGCCCGCGCCGATCGCAAACGATCGCTGCCGGCCAGTCAGGGCGGCCCACATCGGATTGTCGAGAGGGTTGCCTGCACCCACTGCGAGTCGCGCTCAGCTGATCGACTGGCGCCCCGCGAGCGCGTGCGCAAGCGTGCCGCCGTCGACGTACTCGAGCTCGCCGCCGATCGGTACGCCGTGCGCAATGCGCGTCGCCGCGATGCCACGACGGCGCGCGACCTCGGAGAGGAAGTGCGCCGTGGCCTCACCTTCAACCGTCGGATTGGTCGCGAGGATCACCTCGAGCAGTCCGTCCTGCGCGAGCAACGCTTCGAATTCGCCGATGCCGAGCTGCTCGGGCCCGATACCGTCGAGCGGAGACAGGTGTCCCATCAGCACGAAGTAGCGGCCGCGGAAGCTCCCGGACGATTCGATCGCGACCACGTCGGCGGGTGATTCGACGACGCACAACAGCGTGCCGTCACGGCGCGGGTTCTCGCAGATGCTGCAGAGCTGCGCCTCGGTGAGCATGCGGCAGCGGCTGCAGCGGCGCACCGCGGCGAGCGCGGTCGTGAGAGTGTTGGCGAGCGCTGTTGCGCCAGGCCGGCCCTCCTGCAGCAGATGAAACGCCATGCGCTGTGCACTCTTCGGCCCGACACCCGGCAGGGTGCGGAGAGCCTCGATGAGCCCGGCCAGCGCCGGTGAATGCTTCATGCGGCGGGCGCGCTCAGAAAGGCAGCTTCATGCCCGGGGGCAGTTGCAGCCCCGACATCAGTCCCGACATCTTCTCGGCCGAACGCTGTTCGACCTTTTTCACGGCGTCGTTGACGGCTGCCGCAATCAGGTCTTCGAGCATTTCGCGGTCCTCGCCGATGACCGCCGGCTCGATCTGCACACGCTTCACGTCGTGCTTGCCTGTCATGGTGACTTTCACCATGCCACCGCCGGATTCGCCGGTGACTTCGAGGTTGGCGATCTCGGCCTGCGCCTTCTGCATGTTCGCCTGCAGCGCCTGGGCCTGTTTCATCATGTTGCCGAAATTCTGGGCCATGCCGGGTCCTCTCACTTGCCTGTTGGCCGCACTGACTCGGGATGCAGTGTGGCGCCGAATCGTTCCTGCAGGGCGCGCACCGCGGGATCGTCCGCAAGCGCCGCACGCGCCGCCTCGAGTTCACTCGCGCTCTGCCGCGCACGGTCGGCCGCGAGCGTTTCCGTGGGCGCCTCGACGATCTCGATCTCGACCCGCACATTTTCGCCGAGCGCGCGTGACAAGGCCTGCGCGAGCCGATCCTCCTGCGACTTCGTGCGCATCGACTCATGACGCGCGTCGAGCCCGAGCCTGACGACAGCGCCCTGGCGCGCGAGAAATGCACAGTTCGCGGCAAGCTGCCGCGACAGGCCCGACAGGTCGAGTCCTGCGGCAATCTGCGGCCAGCTCGCGGCATTCAGCGACGCAGCAGGCGCCGCACTTGCCGACGCAGCACTCGCTGACGCCGCGCGCGACGATGCCTTCCCGGCAACGGGCCGTGACGGAGGCGATGCGCTGGCGCTGCTGCTTGCGCCTGCGGCGAAGCCGGGATCCGGGTAGCGGAAGGCGAGCATGCGCAGCAGCACCATGTCGAAGCCCGTGCGCGGGTCGGGCGCGAGCGGCAGGTCGCGGCGGCCGACGATCGCCGTCTGGTAGTAGAGCTGCACGTCGTCCGGGGAGACCGCCGCCGCGAATCGTTCGATCAGCGCCGCATCGGGCGTCTCGGACAGGTCGTAGCCGGGCACCGTCTGCTTCAGTGCAACGCGCACGAGAATGCCCGCAAGCTCATCGAGCACGGCGCCATAGTCGGGTGCCCATTCCTCGAGGCCATGCGCAGCCGCGATGAGCTGCGATGCGTCGCCCGAGGAGAGTGCATCGGCGATCGCAATCACCCGGTCGCGATCGAGCGTGCCCAGCATTTCGCGCGCGGCAACTTCCGTCACCGAGCCGCCACCAAAAGCGATCAGCTGATCGAGCAGCGAGAGAGCGTCGCGCATGCTGCCGTCGGCCGCATGGGCCACGAGCTGCAGCGCGGCGGGCTCGGCCGGCACTTTTTCGGCACCGAGAATTTCCGCCATGCGCGCGGCGATCAGGGTGACGGGCAAGCGCTTCAGGTTGAACTGCAGGCAGCGCGACAGGACCGTGACCGGCAGCTTCTGGGGGTCGGTGGTTGCGAGCAGGAACTTGACGTGCGGCGGCGGCTCTTCGAGAGTCTTCAGGAGCGCATTGAACGAATGCGCCGACAGCATGTGCACCTCGTCGATGAGGTACACCTTGTAGCGGCCGCCCGCCGGCGAATACTGGACGTTCTCGAGAAGTTCGCGCGTATCGTCGACCTTGGTGCGCGACGCGGCATCGACTTCGATCAGATCGACGAAGCGCCCTTCATCGATCGAGCGGCAGGCTGCGCACTCGCCACAGGGCTCGGCGGTGACCCCTGTCTCGCAGTTGAGGCACTTGGCGAGGATACGCGCCACCGTCGTCTTGCCGACCCCGCGCGTGCCGGTGAAAAGAAATGCGTGGTGCACCCGCCCTTCGGTCAGCGCATTGGCGAGCGCCTTGAGAACGTGCTCCTGCCCCACCATCTCGGTGAAGCGCTTCGGTCGCCATTTGCGTGCAAGTGCGATGTAGTTCATGGGCTCAGGAGTGGAGGCGACCCGCACCAGCCGACCCTCCGGCACCCGCCCTTGCCGCTACCGTTGCTCCCTTCCGGGCCTGGCGGGGTTTGC
>DAORVK010000094.1:3400-6927 GCA_035433705.1 Steroidobacteraceae bacterium | reverse complement strand
GATTCCGCCATTACACCAATCTCGACCGCATGGAGAGCCGCCTGCGCCGGCTGCTACGCGATTTCCGCTGGGGGCGGATGGATGAGGTGTTTGGTGTCGGGTAGCACGGGATCTGAATCCCGTGCGCGTGATCCCGAGGTTCTGCTGCTTGCCCCCGACCTCGAAAGCGCATGGGACGCCTTCGTCAAGTCACACCCCGAGGGTACGTTCTTCCATCTGGCGGGGTGGCGCGAAGTGCTGCGACGCGCGTTCGGGCATCGCACGCACTATCTGGTCGCACTGGCGGGCGGCGAGGTGCGGGGCGTATTGCCGCTCGCCGAAGTGAAGAGCCTGTTCTTCGGCCATTCGCTTGTCTCGACGCCTTTCTGCGTCTATGGCGGGATCGTCGCGGCCGACGAGACGGCGAAGGCCGCGCTCGAGGCGCGCGCCTGTGCGCTCGCACGCGAACTCGGCGTCGACCACCTCGAGATGCGCAACCGGCGGCGCCAGCATCCGGACTGGCCCGTCAAGGACCTCTACGTCACCTTCCGCAAGGCGATCGATGCGGACAGCGAAAAGAACCTGCTCGCGATCCCGCGCAAGCAGCGCGCGATGGTCCGCAAGGGAATCCAGAAGGGGCTGCGTTCCGAGATCGACGCGCGCCCTGACCGCCACTATGCGATGTATTCGGAGAGCCTGCGCAACCTCGGCACGCCGGTGTTTTCGAAACGCTACCTCGAGATCCTGCAGGACGTGTTCGGCGAGGATTGCGAGATCCTCACCGTGATACACGAGGCGGCGCCGGTGGCGAGCGTACTGAGCTTCTATTTCCGCGACGAGGTGCTGCCCTATTACGGCGGCGGTACCCTCGCGGCGCGCAGCGTGTCCGGCAATGACTTCATGTACTGGAGCGTGATGGAGCGCGCGCGAGAGGGCGGGCGACGCCTCTTCGACTACGGCCGCAGCAAGCGCGGCACCGGCTCCTTCGACTTCAAGACCTACTGGGGGTTCGAGCCCGAGCCGCTCTACTACGAGTACTTCCTCGTCAAACGGCGCGAGATGCCGAATCTCAGTCCGACGAATCCGAAGTACGAAGCGATGATCCGCATCTGGCGCAAGCTGCCGATCGCGCTGACCCGACTCCTCGGCCCGCCGGTCGCGAAGCACCTCGGTTAGCGACATGTGCGGCATCTACGGAGTCCTCGGCCTCAACGGTTCGGCACCCGACGCGCCCGAGCTGCTGCACCGGATGGGCATCGCGATCCGTCATCGCGGGCCAGATGATGAAGGCAGTTTTGCAGAGGGTCCGCTGCTGCTCGGCATGCGGCGTCTCTCGATCATCGACGTCGCCGGTGGCCATCAGCCGATCACCGGAGAAGACGGCAACGTGGTCGTCGTCTGCAACGGCGAGATCTACAACTTCCAGGCGCTGCGTACCGAACTCGAGAGCAGGGGGCATCGCTTCGCGACGCGCAGTGACACCGAAGTGGTCGTGCACGGCTACGAGGAGTGGGGTGACGCGATCCTCGGGCGGCTCGAGGGCATGTTCGGGCTCGCGATCTGGGATCGCCGGCGCCGGCGCTTGCTGGTGGCGCGCGATCCGCTCGGCATCAAGCCGCTCTACTACTACCAGGACGCGACGCGGTTTGCGTTCGCTTCGGAAGCCAAGGCGCTGCTGCGCGTGCCGGGCATCGAGGCGCGCATCGACGCAGCCGCGCTTGCGCAGTACCTGTCGGTCGGCTACGTATGCGCGCCGAACGCGCTCTTTGCCGGCATGCGCAAGCTCCCCCCGGGTCATCGGTTGGTGGTGGAGGAGGGGCGCGTCGACATTCGCGCGTACTGGTCGCTCAAACCGGAGATCGACGGGAACCGGACCGAAAAAGCCTGGATCGACGAACTGCGCAGCGAAATGGAGCGCGCCGTACGCGAGCAGATGGTCAGCGACGTGCCGATCGGCGCGTTCCTCTCCGGTGGCATCGACTCGAGCGCAGTCGTCGCATTCATGTCGCGCCACACGGATCAGCCCGTGCGCACCTATTCGATTGGTTTCGCGGGCTCCTCGGGCGCAGCGCTCTACAACGAGCTGCCGCATGCGCGCGCCGTCGCGCAGGCCTTCGGGACCACACACCGCGAGATTCTCGTGCAGCCGGATGTCGCGGCGCTGCTGCCGCAACTCCTGTGGCACATGGACGAGCCGGTCGCGGATGCCGCCTTCATCACGACCTACCTTGTGTCGAAGTTCGCCCGCGAGGACGTGACCGTGATCCTCTCCGGCGTCGGCGGCGATGAACTCTTCGGTGGCTACCGGCGCTATCTCGATGAGCACTACCGGCGGCACTACCAACGCATTCCGCGGCTGATCCGCCGCGGCCTGATCGACCCGATCGCGCGGCGCCTGCCGAGCGACCGGCACCATCGACTGCTGAATGAGCTGCGGCTTGCCAAGGCCTTCGTGCTCGCCGATGCGTTGCCCTTCGAGGAGCGGTACCGACGCTACATGGAGGTCTTCGGGGCAGAAGAACGCGCCGCGTTGCTGCCCGGAAAGGGCGGCGAGTTCGACGATTGCATCGCGCGCGCCTTCGCGGCTTCCGGCGCCACAGACCCGCTGCGACGCCTGATGGACGTGGATCTCGCCACGCAGATGCCCGAGGACCTGCTGATGCTCACCGACAAGATGAGCATGGCTGTGTCGCTCGAATGCCGCGTGCCGCTGCTCGACCAGCGGCTCGTGACACTGGCGGCCCGCATGCCGGGGAAGCTCAAGGTGGGCGGGGGCGATCTCAAGTACGCGATGAAGCGCGCGCTCGAGGGCGTGCTGCCCGAGAGCATCCTGAAGCGCGAGAAGCGCGGCTTCGGCGCGCCGATCGGTGCGTGGTTCAAGCAGGAACTTGCGCCGCTGGTCGCCGACCTCCTCTCGCCGGACACTGTACGGCACCGCGGTTTGCTCGATCCGGAGGCCGTATCGCGCACGATCGCCGAGCACGAGGCACAGCGGGCCGACCGCACCGACCACCTGCTCGCGCTCGTCAATCTCGAGATCTGGGCGCGCCTCTATCTCGACGGCGCGAGCGTCGAGGCGGTCACGGCGGACCTCAAGTCGAAGCTTGCGGCATGAACGTCCTCTTCGTCTGCCACCGCGTCCCGTATCCGCCGAAGCGCGGCGGCAAGATCCGGCCGTTCAACATCATCCGGCACCTGCACGAGCAGGGGCATCGGGTCACCGTCGCTTCGCTCGCGCGCTCCGCGGCGGAACTGGCGGAGTCCCGCGATCTCGGCAAGCATTGTGCGGAAGTGCTCGTCGAGGTGATCCCGGCTCGTGTCGCCTTTGCGCAGATGGTGGCTCGTCTGCCGACACCCGCGCCGTCGAGCTTCGGCTACTTCTGGTCACGCCGCCTCGCCCAGCGGATCGCGGCGGCGGCAGAGGCCTCGCGCTTCGATCTCGTGTTCGTGCACTGCTCGTCGGTCGCGGGCTATGTCGAGCGCGTTAAAGCCCCGCTCAGGATCATGGACTTCGGCGACATGGATTCGCAGAAGTGGCGCGAATACGC
>DAORVK010000094.1:0-3300 GCA_035433705.1 Steroidobacteraceae bacterium | reverse complement strand
CGCCCGACGAAACGCCCTACGAGCCCGACCTGATTGCCTTCGTCGGCCGCATGGATTACTACCCGAACCAGCAGGGCGTGACAGGCTTCTGTCGCGACATCCTGCCGGCACTGCGTGCCCGGCGCCCGGGCGTGCGTTTTGCGATCGTCGGCGCCGATCCGCCCGAATCGATCCGCGCGCTGGCGCGCGAGCCGGGCGTCACCGTCACGGGCTCGGTGCCCGATGTGCGCCCGCATGTGCGGCGAGCGGCGCTTACGGTCGCGCCGCTGGCGATCGCACGCGGTACGCAGAACAAGATCCTCGAGTCGATGGCGATGGGTGTGCCGGTCGTCTGCAGCCGAGAGGCGTCCGGCGGCGTCGACGCGGTGGCAGGCGAACACTTGCTGGTAGCGTCGAATCCGTCGCAGTGGATCGATGCAATCGAGGGCATTCTGGGCGATCGGGCGATCCGGCAGAGACTCTCCGCGGCGGGTCGCGATCGTGTGTTGAGTCATCACAGCTGGGTGGCGTCCATGACCCGGCTCGATGGCATCATGGAGAAGGCAGGCAGATGAAGATCAGCATATTCGGTCTCGGTTATGTCGGTGCGGTGTCGATGGCCTGCCTCGCGCGGGACGGTCACGAAGTCACCGGCGTCGATGTCGATCCCCTCAAGCTCGAGCTGATCCGCAGCGGCAAGTCGCCGATCGTCGAGGAGGGCATCCAGGACCTCACGCGCGAGGTCGTGGCGTCGGGCCGCGTGAAGGTGACTGATGACGTCGCCGCGGCCATCCGCGACACCGAGCTGTCCTTCGTCTGCGTCGGTACGCCCTCGAGCCCGAACGGCAGCCAGGACATGAGCTACATCCGCCGCGTGATGGAATCGATCGGCGCGGCGCTCAAGCAGAAAGCGGCCTTCCACACGGTGGTGCTGCGCTCGACCGTGCAGCCCGGCACGCTCGACGAACTGGTGCGTCCCACACTCGAGAAGGCGAGCGGCAAAGTGGCCGACAACGACTTCGGGCTCGCGTTCCAGCCGGAATTCCTGCGCGAAGGCACCTCGATCAAGGACTACGACCGTCCGCCGATCACCATCGTCGGCACGAAGTCGACGCGCGCGGCGGACGTGCTGCGCCAGGTCTTCGGATCTTTGCCCTGCGAGTTCGTCGTCACGTCGATCGGCGTCGCCGAAATGCAGAAGTACGCGGCCAACGCGTTCCACGCGGTCAAGATCACCTTCGCGAACGAAATCGGGCGGCTCGCGCAGGCCGTGGGCGTCGATGCGCGCGAGGTGATGGGGCTCATCTGCAAGGATACGCAGCTCAACATCTCGCCGGCTTACCTGCGGCCCGGCTTCGCGTTCGGCGGGTCCTGCCTGCCGAAGGACCTGCGCGCGCTCACCTACATGGGCAAGACGCGCGACGTCGTGACGCCGATGCTCGGTGGCGTGCTTGGCAGCAACCGCGCGCACATCGATGCCGCCATTGATCAGGTGATGCAGGGCGAGACGCGCAAGGTCGGCATGATCGGCCTCAGCTTCAAGAAGGGCACCGACGATCTGCGCGAGAGCCCGCTCGTCTCGGTGGCCGAGCGCCTGATCGGCAAGGGCTACGACCTGCGTATCTACGACCCCGAGGTGAACCTGTCGCGCCTCATTGGCGCCAACAAGCGCTTCATCGAGCAGAGCATCCCGCACATCGGCAACCTGATGGTCGGCTCCTGCGAGGAGGCCGTACGCCACGGCGATACGATTCTCGTCGGGCTCGGGGGTCGACTCATCGAGACCGTGTTGCAGGAGGAGCTGCGGGCGCGGCATCGCGTGGTCGATGTCGTTGGCATCGAGCCGCGCGGCGCCGGCGGCAGCCGCTATGCGGCGATCTGCTGGTAGCCGGTAACGCATGGCTGAGGCGCCTCTCATCGCGCATGTCATCTACCGGCTCGACTACGGCGGCCTCGAGAACGGGCTCGTGAATCTCATCAACCGGATGCCGCGGGAGCGGTTCCGCCACGCAATCGTGTGTCTCGCGGGCTACAGCGCGTTCCGCGAGCGCATTGCGCGCGACGACGTCGAGGTCGTGTCAGTCGACAAGCGGCCGGGCAAGGATCTCGCCGCCTACGGCCGCGTCTGGCGGCAGCTGCGGCGTCTGCGGCCCGCGATCGTCCATACGAGGAATCTCGGCACCGTGGACCTGCAATGGGTCGCAATGGCCGCGGGCGTGCGACACCGCGTCCATGGCGAGCACGGCTGGGATGCGTCCGATCCGAGGGGCGAGAGTGCACGGGGCCTGCGCATTCGCCGCCTCTGCCGGCCCGCTACGGAGCGCTATGTCGCCGTGTCGAAGGACATTGCGCACTGGCTCCGCGATAGGGTCGGGGTGCCCGAACCCCGCATCCGCCAGATCTACAATGGCGTCGACGGCGATCGCTTCAGCCCGATGGGTTCCTTGCCGCCGGACTGGCCCTGGCCGACGGAGGGCCCCGAACGCCCACTCGTGCTCGGCACGGTGGGGCGCCTCGATCCGATCAAGAACCAGATCGGCCTGCTGCAGGCTTTCGCTCAACTGGTGCGGGCTCCAGGCGCTCACGTGGCGCCATTACGGCTCGCCATCGTCGGGGCGGGCCCTGAAGAGGGGCGCCTGCGGGAGGCCGCCCACGCGCTCGGCATCGCGCCTCACGTGTGGTTTGCAGGGGCGCGCGCGGATGCCCCGGCGCTCCTGCGCGGCTTTGACATATTCGTGCTGCCTTCGCTCAATGAAGGAATCTCGAACACGATCCTCGAGGCGATGGCTTCCGCGCGTGCCGTGGTCGCCGCGCGCGTCGGCGGCAACGGTGAACTGATCGAGGACGGCGTCAGCGGTACGCTCTACGATTCAGAGGACGCCGATGCGCTCGTGGCCGCGATCCGGCGCTATCTCGATGAGCGGGCGTTGCGCGAGGCGCATGGCGCTGCGGCACGCGAGCGCTGCATCGCGCAGTTCTCCATGGAGGCGATGGTGCGCGGCTACTCCGACCTCTACGATCGCCTGCTGGCGCGGAACTGACGCTCATGTGTGGAATAACAGGCATTGTCGACCTCCGGAACCGGCGCGATCCCGACCGATCGCTGCTGCGCCGGATGAACGATTCGATCGCACACCGCGGGCCGGACGGCGAGGGCGAGCACCACGAGCCGGGCGTCGCGCTCGGGCACCGCCGGCTCGCCATCATCGATGTCGCGACTGGTCAGCAGCCGCTCTACAACGAAGACGGGTCGGTGGTCGTCGTCTACAACGGCGAGATCTACAACTTCCAGTCGCTGATCCCCGAGCTGCAGGCGCTCGG
>DAORVK010000093.1:0-7569 GCA_035433705.1 Steroidobacteraceae bacterium | reverse complement strand
CCTTCATCTCGTGGTTGCCGTCGACAATGGACTTGTACATCAGCGTGCGGCCCTGGGTGTCGTCCGACTTGACGGTCAGCATTTCCTGCAGGGTGTATGCCGCGCCGTAGGCCTCGAGCGCCCAGACTTCCATTTCGCCGAAGCGCTGGCCACCAAACTGCGCCTTGCCGCCGAGCGGCTGCTGCGTCACGAGGCTGTAGGGACCGGTGGAACGCGCGTGCATCTTGTCGTCGACCAGGTGGTTCAGCTTGAGCATGTACATGTAGCCGACCGTAACCTCGCGCTCGAAACGCTCGCCCGTTCGTCCGTCGAAGAGATGCGTCTGACCGCTGGTCGGCAGGTCCGCGAGCACGAGCAGGCGTTTGATCTCCTCCTCGCTCGCGCCGTCAAATACGGGCGTCGCGATCGGTACGCCGTTCGACAGGTTCTTCGCGAGCGCCACCACCTCCGCATCGTTCAAGCCGCCGATGTCCTCGTGCTGCCCGCCCGTCTCGTTGTAGATGCGGCCGAGGAATGCGCGCAGTTCGCCGATCGCCGCCTGCTGCTCGAGCAGGCGCCCGATCTTGAGGCCAAGGCCCTTTGCCGCCCAGCCGAGGTGCGTCTCGAGCACTTGCCCGACGTTCATGCGCGACGGTACGCCGAGCGGGTTCAGCACGATGTCGACCGGCACGCCGTTGTCGAGGTGCGGCATATCCTCGATCGGTACGATGGTCGAGATCACGCCCTTGTTGCCGTGACGGCCGGCCATCTTGTCGCCCGGCTGTACGCGACGCTTCACCGCGAGGTACACCTTGACCATCTTGAGCACGCCCGGTGCCAGATCGTCGCCGGCCGTGATCTTGACCTTCTTGTCGTCGAGCTTCTTTTCGAACGCCTTGCGCTGTGCCGCCAGCCGCTCGGTGGTCGCCTCGAGTTGCGAGTTCGCTTCCTCGTCGTCGAGACGGATCTCGAACCACTCCTCACGCGACAGGGAATCGAGGTACTCGGCCGTGACGGCGCCCTTCACCCTGCGCGGCCCGCCGGCGGCATGCTTGCCGATCAGCATGCTGCGCACGCGCGCGAACATGTCGTCCTCGAGAATGCGCTGCTGGTCGGCGAAGTCCTTGCGGACACGCTCGATCTCCGCCTTCTCGATGGCGAGCGCGCGCGAGTCCTTGTCGACGCCGTCGCGCGTGAACACGCGCACGTCAATCACGATGCCGTCCATCCCGGGCGGCACACGCAGACTCGTGTCCTTCACATCGGACGCCTTCTCGCCGAAGATCGCCCGCAACAGCTTCTCTTCCGGCGTCAGCTGGGTCTCGCCCTTGGGCGTGACCTTGCCCACCAGAATGTCACCGGCGCGTACTTCCGCGCCGATGAAGGCGATGCCGGCCTCATCGAGCTTGGCGAGCGCAGCGTCGCCGACGTTGGGAATGTCCGCGGTGATTTCCTCGGGCCCGAGCTTCGTGTCGCGCGCGACGCAGGTCAGCTCCTCGATGTGGATCGTGGTGAAGCGGTCTTCCTGGACCACACGCTCCGAGATCAGGATCGAATCCTCGAAGTTGTAGCCGTTCCAGGGCATGAACGCGACCAGCAGGTTCTGGCCGAGCGCCAGTTCGCCGAGGTGGGTCGACGGGCCATCGGCGAGCACGTCACCACGCGCGATCCGGTCGCCGGCATTGACGAGCGGCCGCTGGTTGATGCACGTGTTCTGGTTCGAGCGCGTGTATTTCGTCAGGTTGTAGATGTCGACGCCCGGCTCACCGGCCAGTGTTTCATCGTCGTTGACCCGCACCACGATGCGCGAAGCGTCAACCGAGTCGACGTGACCGCCGCGGCGCGCCACCACGGTGACGCCCGAGTCGATCGCCACGGGGCGCTCCATGCCCGTACCGACGAGCGGCGTTTCCGAGCGCAGCGTCGGCACGGCCTGCCGCTGCATGTTCGAGCCCATCAGCGCGCGGTTGGCATCGTCGTGCTCGAGGAACGGGATCAGCGACGCAGCCACGGAAACGATCTGCTTCGGCGACACGTCCATGTAGTTGATGTTGCCGCGCGGCATCAGCGTGAACTCGTTCTGATAGCGGCAGGACACCAGATCGTCGACGAGGTTGCCCTTCTCGATGCGCGAGTTGGCCTGCGCGATCGCGTACTGACCCTCCTCGATGGCCGACAGGTAGTCGATGTCGTCGGTCACGCGGCCGTTGGCCACGCGCCGGTACGGCGTCTCGAGGAAGCCATAGCGGTTGGTGCGGGCGTACACCGACAGAGAGTTGATCAGGCCGATGTTCGGGCCTTCCGGCGTCTCGATCGGGCAGACGCGGCCGTAGTGCGTCGGATGCACGTCGCGCACCTCGAAGCCGGCGCGCTCGCGCGTCAGGCCGCCCGGCCCGAGCGCCGAGACGCGCCGCTTGTGCGTGACTTCGGACAGCGGGTTGTTCTGGTCCATGAACTGCGAGAGCTGCGAGGAGCCGAAGAACTCCTTGACGGCGGCGGCCACCGGCTTCGCGTTGATCATCTCCTGCGGCATCAGCGGCTCGCTTTCCGCGACCGTGAGGCGCTCCTTGACCGCGCGCTCGACGCGCACGAGTCCGACGCGGAAGGCGTTCTCGGCCATCTCGCCGACACTGCGCACCCGGCGGTTGCCGAGGTGGTCGATGTCGTCGACCGTGCCGTTGCCGTTCCTGATGTCGATCAGCACCTTCAGCACTTCGAGGATATCTTCCTTCGACAGCACGCCGGAACCCGTGATCGCCTCGCGCTTGACGCGGCGGTTGAACTTCATGCGGCCGACGCCCGAGAGGTCGTAGCGATCGTCGTTGAAAAACAGGTTGGTGAAGAGGTTTTCCGCGGCGTCCTTGGTCGGCGGCTCGCCGGGACGCATCATGCGGTAGATTTCGACGAGCGCTTCGAGGCGGGTCTTCGTCGGGTCGATGCGCAGCGTATCGGAGATGTACGCGCCACGGTCGAGATCGTTGACGTAAAGCGTCCGCAGCTCGGTGATGCCGGCTTCGATGATCTTTTCGGCCGACGCGGCTGTCAGCACTTCGTTCGCCTTGGCGAGGATCTCGCCGCTGCCGGTATCGACGACGTCGTGCGCCAGGATCTTGCCGTAGATGTAGTCGCGCGGCACGGCGAGGCGCTTGACGCCCGCGTCCTCGAGCTGGCGCACGTGGCGCGCCGTGATGCGGCGGCCTTCCTCGACGATCACCTTGTCGCCGATGCGGATCTCGAAGCTCGAGGTTTCGCCGCGCAGGCGCGCCGGCACGAGCTCGAGCGACACGCTTTCCTTCGAGACGAAGAAGGTGTTCTTCTCGAAGAAGACATCAAGGATCTCGGCCTCGTTCATGCCGAGCGCGCGCAGGATGATGCTGACCGGCAGCTTCCTGCGGCGGTCGATGCGCGCGAACACGCAATCCTTCGGATCGAACTCGAAGTCGAGCCACGAACCGCGATAGGGAATGATGCGCGCCGAAAACAGCAGCTTGCCCGAGGAATGGGTCTTGCCGCGGTCGTGGTCGAAGAACACGCCCGGGCTTCTGTGCAACTGCGAGACGATGACACGCTCGGTACCGTTGACGACAAACGTGCCGTTGTCGGTCATGAGCGGCAGTTCACCGAGATAGACTTCCTGCTCGCGCACGTCCTTGACCGGCTTTTTGGCGCCCGGCGCTTCCTTGTCGAGCACGATCAGCCGCACCTTGACGCGCAGCGGTGCGGCGTAGGTGAGGCCACGCAACTGGCATTCCTTCACGTCGAACACGGGCTCGCCGAGGCGATAGCTCACGTACTCGAGCGTCGCGTTACCCGAGTAGCTCGAGATCGGAAACACCGTCTGGAAGGCCGCGTGCAGGCCGATGTCCACGCGCGCTCCTTCGGCAATGTCTGCCTGCAGGAAGGTGCGATAGGACTCGAGCTGGATCGCAAGAAGGTACGGCACGTCGAGAATGCTCGCCTGCTTGCCGAAATTCTTGCGGATGCGCTTTTTCTCGGTGAAGGAATAAGCCATCTGGATTTACCTCTGAAACTGCAAAATGCGCACGCGGAAAATACGCGCGCGGCACGGAGCGCCCGACCGGAAACGGCCGGGCGCCGTGCGCGCGCCACGCGGCGAAACGCCGCGCATGGAAGTTACTTGACCTCCACCTTGGCGCCGGCTTCCTCGAGCTTCTTCCTGATCGTGTCGACGTCGGCCTTGGAAATGCCTTCCTTGACGAGGGCCGGCACGCCCTCGACCAGGTCCTTGGCTTCCTTCAGGCCGAGGCCGGTGATCTCGCGGATCACCTTGATGACGGTGACCTTCTTGTCCGCCGGATACTCCTTCAGGGTAACCGTGAACTCGGTCTGCTCCTCGACCGGCGCGGCGGCAGCGGCGGCAGCGCCACCACCCACGGCCACTGCGACCGGCGCGGCCGCCGTCACGTTGAACTTCTTCTCCATGTCTGAGATCAGTTCGACGACATCGATCACGCTCATCCTGGAAATTGCTTCGAGGATTTCGTCTTTGCTAACAGCCATTGTCATTGCTCCTTAATATTTTCGAACGGGCATTTACGCGCCGGCAGCCTGCTTCGCGTCCCTCACGGCCGCGAGCGTGCGCACGAGCTTCTGGTTCGGGGCGGCGATCGTGCCGACGAGCTTCTGGATCGGTGCCTGCAGCACGCCCAGCAGCATCGACAGCGCCTGATCGCGCGTCGGCATGCTCGCCACTTTCTCGATGTCCTTGCCGGGCAGCACGGGGCCGCCGAGCGACACGAGGGTCGCGACGAGCTTGTCGTTGTCCTTCGCGAAGGCCTTGATCACGCGCGCCGCAGCGCCCGGATCGTCCTTCGAGAAGGCGAGAACCAGCGGTCCTTTCAGGTGCGAGCCGATGGGCTCGAACGACGTGCCTGCGACGGCCTTGCGCGCCAGCGTGTTCTTGACGACACGCATATACACGCCCTGGGCCCGCGCCTTGGCACGCAGATCGGTCATCTGCGTCACCGAGAGGCCGCGATACTCGGCGGCGACCACGGAAAGGGCCTTGCCGGCCACCTCCGCAACCTCCGCGACGAGCGCTTTCTTGCCTTCAAGGTTGAGTGCCATTCCTGTTATCTCCTGGCCTGAAGATCACACCAATTGACGGTGATCTTCATCCGGGGACATCCTCGAATGAGTGAATCACCACCTGCGTGGGCGCCCATTAAGGGGCGAGCCCAGGGCTCAGGGCTCAATGCCCACGACCCCGCGGCCTCCCCGCCCACGGTCTTCGATGGAACCAGCGCCTTCAGCCGCGCGCTGGCTTCACGAATACTGTTGAACGAAAAACCTGCTCAGACTCCGAGCGTTCCGGAGTCCACCGCGACACCCGGCCCCATCGTCGAGGACAACGTGACGCGCTTCAGATAGATACCCTTCGACGATGCCGGCTTCGCCTTCTGCAGGTCCTGGATCAGCGCGAGCAGATTGTCGCGCAGCTTGTCGACCTCGAAGCTCGCCTTGCCGATCGTGCAGTGAACGATGCCCGCCTTGTCCACGCGATAACGGACCTGGCCCGCCTTCACATTCTT
Organism: Steroidobacteraceae bacterium; assembly: GCA_035433705.1. Classification (GTDB taxonomy): domain Bacteria; phylum Pseudomonadota; class Gammaproteobacteria; order Steroidobacterales; family Steroidobacteraceae; genus CADEFQ01. The sequence goes on along the minus strand of DAORVK010000093.1, from coordinate 2,038 downwards.
CACGGCGGTTGCCACGTCCGGCGTCACGGTGCCGACCTTCGGGTTCGGCATCAGGCCGCGCGGACCGAGGATCTGGCCGAGCTGCCCGACGATGCGCATCGCATCGGGGCTTGCCACGACCACGTCGAAATTCATCTCGCCCGCCTTCACCTTCTCCGCAAGATCCTCGAGGCCGACGATATCGGCCCCCGCCGCGCGCGCGACGTCCTGGTTCTTGCCGGAAGTGAATACCGCGACGCGCACCGCCTTGCCGATACCGTGCGGCATCACGGTCGAGCCGCGTACCTGCTGGTCCGACTTCGAAGCGTCGATGCCGAGGTTGACGGCGGCGTCGATCGACTCGTTGAACTTCGCAGTCGCGAGCTCCTTGACGAGCTTCAGCGCGTCATCGAGCGGGAACTGTTTGCCCGGCGGCAGCTTCTCCGCCCAGGCCTTCACACGTTTGGCTGTCACAGGCATGTTCAGGCTCCTTCCACGTCGACGCCCATCGAGCGCGCGCTGCCGGCGATCGTGCGGACAGCAGAGTCGAGATCGGCGGCGGTCAGATCAGCGGTCTTGGCTTTCGCGATCTCCTCGAGCTGCTTGCGCGAGATCTTGCCGACCTTCGCCGTATTCGGCGTGCCACTGCCCTTCTCGATGCCAACCGCCTTCCTGATCAGCACCGCTGCGGGCGGCGACTTCATCACGAAAGTGAAACTGCGGTCCGAATAGACGGTGATCACGGTCGGGATCGGCAGGCCTTTCTCGAGCTTCTGCGTCGCAGCGTTGAACTGCTTGCAGAACTCCATGATGTTGACGCCCTGCTGACCGAGCGCGGGCCCGATCGGCGGCGACGGATTCGCCGCGCCCGCAGGCACCTGCAGTTTGATATAGCCCTGAACCTTCTTCGCCACTTCACACCTCTTATGGGTTCAAACGCCTCGCGGCTCCCCAACGCCGTCCGTTATGCCTTTTCCACCTGCGAGAAATCCAGCTCCACCGGCGTCGAACGCCCGAGGATTTGCACCGCCACCTGCAGGCGGTTCTTCTCGTAGTTCACGTTCTCGACCACGCCGTTGAAATCGTTGAACGGGCCGTCCTTGACGCGCACCACTTCACCCGCCTCGAACAGCACCTTCGGCCGCGGCTTGTCGACGCCCTCTTCGACACGACGCAGGATCTGGTTCGCTTCGCGATCCGAGATCGGCGCCGGCTTGTCGGAGGTGCCGCCAATGAATCCAAGGACCTTGGGCACTTCGCGTACGAGATGCCAGGTCTCCTCGTCCATCTCCATCTGCACGAGCACATAGCCCGGGTAGAACTTGCGCTCGCTCTTTCTTTTCTGCCCGTCGCGCATCTCGACCACTTCTTCGGTCGGCACGAGGACTTCCCCGAACTTCGCTTCGAGCCCGGCCCGCGCGATGCGTTCCCGCAGCGCCTTCTGCACCGTGTGCTCGAAGTTTGAATACGCGTGCACGACATACCAGCGCAGCGCCATGATCAGCCTCCCTGTCCGGTGAGGGCGCGGGTGGCCCACGCGAGCGCCAGGTCGAGCACCCAGAAGAACAGGCTCGCGATCACGATGAAGATGAATACGATGCCAGTGATCTTCAGGGTCTCATCGCGCGTCGGCCAGAAGACCTTGCGCAGCTCGACGCGCGAATCGCGCGTGAACTGCCACAAATCGCGGCCGTAGCCCGAAGTCGCGAACACGATGCCCGCGAGCACCACGCCGCCGACCATCGAGAGCCAGCGCACGTACGCCGGCTGCGCGGTGAGCGCGTAATACGCCACGATGCCCGCAAGCACGAGCACGATCGCGGCCACCAGCTTCGCGGTATCCAGCCCGCTGGTACCTGTTTGTCTGACTGCTTCGTTCATTGATCTTCACTGGCAGGCCAGGAGGGAATCGAACCCCCAACCTGCGGTTTTGGAGACCGCCGCTCTGCCAATTGAGCTACTGGCCTGTGAACTAAAACTGCGAACGCTGTTCGCTCATTTCAAAATCTTCGCCACGACGCCGGCGCCCACGGTGCGCCCGCCCTCGCGGATCGCAAAG
>DAORVK010000092.1:0-7905 GCA_035433705.1 Steroidobacteraceae bacterium | reverse complement strand
ACCGCTCCGTATCAAGCGGCACGACTACGGTATCTCCCGCCTCCATCCTGATACTGGACCCGCGGCTGAACCAGCGGCTCGAGCCGTGCGCCACCACGCTGCCATCGGCGCGCACGACGTAGATTTGCCCATCATCGGCCTTACGGGTCACACCGCCTGAGAGGCCAACGTAATCATCGCGCGACAAGCCTGCCCGATAGAAGTGCGAAGTGGAGTTCTGCACTTCGCCAAGTACCGTCACTTCCTGGCGCTGCTTCGGAACGACCAGCCGGTCGCCGTCCCGCAGCAGGATATCGGCATCCGAGCCCGGCACCGCAGAGATCGCTGCGGGCAGATCAATGACGAGACGGCCCACCGCTTTCGCCGAGCGTAGCTGCGCCAGCAGAGACTGCCCAACAGAAAGCGCCGTACCCGCCCCGACCTGATTCGCATTCGCGCTCTGCAGCGCCGCCGTCGCAAGATCGGTCTGCAACCGGTCGGCAAGCCGGTCCATCTGCTGCTGCTCGCGATCACGCAGACCCTCGCGGGTAAAGACAGCCGCGCGGGGCGCTGCAAGCGGGGTCAACCCGCCCGCACGCTCGAGCACCGATCGCAGCGATTCGCCACGCCGGATCGGGTAGTCGCCGGGGAAACGCACTTCACCATCGAGCCTCACGACTTCCTGCTCGCGCCACTCAGGCGTCTCCTTGATGAGCAGGACGTCGAAGGACTGCAGCGGTAGATTCGCAGTGGCATCGCCGGCAAGCGCTGCGGCGAGATCGATCTCGATCGTCTCTGTCTGTCGCTCGGTGCCGATGATCCGAAACCGGGTCAGCTCGGCGCTGGTCGTGAACGCCGCATCATCGAGCCCGCCGCCAGCGCGCACGAGATCGGACACCCGCATGTTCAGCTCGAGCGGATACTCGCCCTTGACCTTCACGGCACCCTCGACACGCACAGACTCGGTCGGCTGCGCGGCACTCGACTGCAGCCGCAAATCCCGCAGCAAGGGCTCCACCACGGCTTCACGGCCGGATTCGAGATCGAACACGGTGAGTTGATCCCGCGGCATCAATGGGACATCCGCCTCCGAGCCCGGCACGCGCAGCGCGGCGGCGAGGTCCACGGACAACACGGCGATGCGCTGGCCGGGCGGCAGTTCGCGGCGGATCAGCACATAGTGGGTGTCGGCGTTGGGCTTCAGGTCGTCGAGCGAGCGGATCGCGTCGGACAGCCGCAGTCCCTCATGCCATGCCACGGCGCCGGGCTGATAGAGGTGCCCGGAAACCGCTACGCCCGAATCAATCGTCGGGCGCAGCCGCGCGACGCGCAGTATGTCGCCATTGCCGATCGATTGCGCACGCCCTTCGGCCGCCGCCAGATCGACGTTGACGACAACGCGGCGCTTCTGTTCGTCGACATGCGTGAGATACGCGGTTCGCGGGTCGCCTTCGGGTGTGAGCCCACCTGCAAGCTCGATCACATCGGCGGCGCGCGCGCCGGCCTTCAATTCATAGATCGCAGGGCGATGCACTTCGCCGTCGACCGCCACGGTGGGACCCACCGGTGGGACGAAGATCACGTCGCCCGGCAGCAGCTTCGCGTCATCGCGCGTGTCACCGCGGATGAGGAGATCATAAAGATCGAGGCGACGCACGACCGCGCCCTGGCGTTTCAGCTGCACGTCGCGCAGCGAGCCGATCGGTTTGACGCCGCCGGCCGCATAGATCGCCGACGTGATCGTCGCGAGGCCGCTCACGGTGTAGGTGCCGGGCCGGTTTGCCTCGCCGAGCACGAACACACGGACCGAGCGGATGTCGCCCATCGACACACTCGCTCGCACGCCGATCATCTGGCTCGACACGCGATCCTGGATACCCGCCTGCACGGCGCTGAAGCGCTGCCCCGCGACGCTGATCGGGCCGAGCTCGGGGAAGTTGATGCGACCGTCGCGGCCGACAGTCAGGCGCAGGGTGCGGTTCTGGTTGCCGTACAGGATCACTTCGAGCTCATCGCCCGGACCGACCACATAGTCCGCCGGCACGGGCACGTCGGTGACGGGCGCGAAAGTCGACGGCGAGTCCTTGAAGAGCTCGTAGCCGAAAGGTTTGAGGCCCGTCGGGCCCGACCTTTCGAGCGGCAGACGCGTCACCTTGATGACGAGGCCGTCGAGTGCGGGCTCTGCAGTCAGGCGCAGCGCAGCCTGTTCTTCGTTGAGGCCGGCGAGCGGCATCGGCGCAAACCCGGGCAGCAGCAGTGCGCCCTCGCGGTTCAGCCGGTAAGGGTTCTTCGCCTTGATGCGCTCGATCGTCTTGCCGAGTTCTTCCTTGCGGAGCGGATCCCAGTCCTTCGTCGGGTCGATGACGATCGGTGGTTGCCCCTCCTGTGTCGATGGCGCAGTGCGGGGCTCGGGAAACCCGATCGTGATGACGAGCGTATCTTCACCTTGCAGCGTCGACGCGCGCTTCACCTGTTCCGCCAATTCTGCGCTCGCGCCCTTGTCTCCCTGCGCGCGCGGCGCTTCGGAAGACTCCGCAGGTTTTTTGTCTCCATTGCGCGGGGCCGCCTCGACGCCCACGCCCAGCTGCTCGAGCAGCATCTGCCGCTGCTCGGGCGTGAGGTTGCGCAGCATCTCGAGTTGCTCGGCGCTTGGGACCTGCGCGAGCACCGGCAGGGCCAGCACGCACAGCACCAGGGAGAACAATCTGCGCATCAAATCCCTTGTCGCCATTCGATGAAGCCGGTGAAATCCGCGCCATCAGCCGGCTCGATATCGAAATCGTTGTAGCCGAGTCCGAGCCGCAGCTCGCCTCGGGCGAAGGGGCGATTGTACTGGACCTCGATGTTTTTGAGGCGGTTGGATGCAGCCCCACCGCGATTCAGCTCCACCTTGCGCAGGAGCACGCTGAGGCTGTCGCCATTCGGCCTCACCAGAAGGCTCCCGAGCGAATACATGCGGCCGTCGCCGCCCATCGCGTGCCCGATCGAGTGACCCCGAAAGGTGTAGCCCTGCGGATAGAGGTGATTGCGATAGGCACAGCCGAGCATCGGCTGGCTGCGCGTGAAGTTGCAACTCGTATCGGCGTACTCGAAATGCCCGCGTAGCGCGCCCCACGGGGTCGAGGCCCAGCTCTCGGCGCCGAGCTGCCCGAGGAACTTCGCAGGCAGCCCACCCGCTTCGTCCTCCCCAATGAACTGGCCGTAGAGTGCGAGTGGCAGTGGGCGCCACGGTGATCGCAGACGAAAATCGTACCCCGCCATCTGGTTGCCAGGCTCATCGTTCGTGCCGAGATTGGCGTCAGAATTGTCGTTGCCGATCAGGAGATCCTTGAACGTTCCCCACCCGCACGGCCGCCCCTCGCCGCACCACTGCGCCGTGCGGCTGAGGCCGAACTCGAGCCACGGCCGCGGCTTGAAATTGACGCGCGCCGCGAAGAAGCGCACATCGGGCACGGGCACGTCGCTGCCCTCCATCTGCCCGAGTTCGAGGCTCGCGCGCCAGGGCCCGATCCAGCGCAGCCACTTCGTTTCGAAGGCGTCGGTGTAGTTGCGCTCGACCCGCACACTCGGGATCGGCCGTGCCGCAGAGCCGAGGATCAGGCTGCCCTCCCAGCCTGGTCCCCACCAGCGCTCCATCCAGCCCGCCGAGATCATGAAATTGCCGACATTGAGGCCGACGTAGCTGCCGTCGAAGCGCGCTGTCTGGTCGTCGCTCGCATCGGTGACGCCGGTGACCTGCAGGTTCGCGGCGAGGCGGTTGCCCATCCATGCCGCGGCGAGCTCGAGTTCGCCTTCCTCGCGCGGCGTATCGGCGAAGGTGCGCAGCGAATCCGGATCCCGCGCACCGGACGCCCGCACATCGAGCCCCTCGAATCCCGTCTTCGACTCGCGCCGCGCGGCGCTCTGAATGCGCATCAGCGCCTGACGGAGCGCCTCGCTCGCATCATCAGGCAGCCGCGCCGCGTTCGCGTCGCGCGCCACGTCGGGCCAGGAGACCGGCCAGGTGGTGACGGGACCGCGCAGGATGCCGGCGTCTGCGAGTATTTCGATGTCGTGGCGGACAGCAAGATCGCCCGGCGCGAGCCAGGGACCTGCATGGGCGCAGAAAACGGCACAAGCAGTCGCAAGCGCCATCGAGCAGCGAAGACGTGGGTGTCGACGGCGCATGGGGCGGCGATTATTCCATCGGTGAGTCGATCTGGTCAATTTTGATACCAGTCAAAATTACTCACGGTGATTTTTGACTGCCATCCAAATTACACGTACCTTCACCGCATGCGCCCCCGCCCGCGCTATCTGCTTTCACAGGTGCGCGCCGACCTTGCGCGCCGCATGGTATTTGTTGCCGGACCAAGACAGGTCGGCAAGACGACCCTGGCGCGCGGCCTCCCCGGCGCCCGCGCAGGCTATCTCAACTGGGACAGCCCCGCCGATCGCGGCCGCATTCTCGCGGGCGAAATGCCGCCCGGCCCGCTGTGGATTTTCGACGAGATCCACAAGTACCGCCGCTGGCGCAATTACCTCAAAGGGCTTTACGACGGGCGCGCGAGCGGTCAGCGCATCCTGGTCACGGGGAGCGGCCGGCTCGATCTCTACCGCTTCGGCGGCGATTCGCTGCAGGGCCGGTATCACCTGCTGCGACTGCATCCGCTCTCCGTCGCGGAACTGGGACTGACCACCGCCAACGACTTGCGGGACCTGCTGGCACTCGGGGGCTTCCCCGAGCCGTATTTCGCCGGCAACGAGACTTTTGCGCGGCGCTGGTCGCGCGAGTTCGGTTCCCGCCTCGTTCGCGAGGAAGTGGCCGCGCTGGAGCGCATCGTGGATCTCGGCACTCTCGAGCTCCTGATCGGGCGTCTGCCGGCGCTCGTAGGATCGCCACTATCGATCAACGCATTGCGGGAAGACCTGCAGCTTGCACACCGGACCGTCGCGAGCTGGCTTTCCGCGCTCGAACGCCTCTACGCCATTTTCCGCCTCGCACCCTTCGGCGCACCCCGCATCCGTGCGGTCAGGAAGGAGCAGAAGCATTACCACTTCAATTGGGCTGTTGTGCCCGACGATTCAGCCCGGTTCGAAAACCTGGTCGCGGTGCACCTGTTGAAATGGGTGCATTTTCAGCAGGACTCGGCCGGACGGGACGTCGATTTGCGCTATTTTCGCGATACCGACGGCCGCGAGGTCGACTTCGTCGTCACCGAGCACGGCCGACCCCTGTGGCTGGTCGAGTGCAAGCTGGGTGATACCGATGTGGATCGCGGCCTCCGCTACCTCCATACCCGCTTTCCGGCTGCGGAGGCCTGGCAGATTTCCGCCCGGGGCGGCAAGCACTATCAGACACCCGACGGAATTGCGGTCGCGCCGGCGCTTGAATTCCTGCGGAAGCTCGTATAGCCGGCGCATGAAGATGTCGTCATATTCTGACATCACAGACCCCCCATTTTCAGGGTAGGCTTGCGCCCCATGCGAGTCCTGTTCATCCCGGTCTCCGCCCCGACCGGCTCGGGGGAGTATGCACGATCGCTCGCGATCGCCACGGCGCTGCGCGCGCTGAAGGCGGACACGGAGATTTCATTCGTGCTGAACCGCCACGCGCCCTATGCCGCTGCGGCGCCCTTTCCGGCGGTCCTGCTGCCGACCTCGCCGACCTTTCACCCCCGCGAAGTCTCGGCGTTGATCCGCGACGAGCGCCCGGACCTCGTGGTCTTCGACAACGCGGGCCGAACCGCGCAATTGCGCGCCGCGCGCGACAGCGGCGCGCGCGTGGTGTACATCAGCTCGCGCCCGCGGCAGCGCCGCAAGGCCTTTCGCCTCAAATGGCTGCCGCTGCTCGACGAGCACTGGATCGCGTGGCCCGAGTTCATGGCGGGGCCCCTCAGCGCGCCCGAGCGGTTCAAAATGCGCCTCGGCGAGCACCGACCCACCGTGCGCTTCTTCGACACGATCGTCCCGATGCCCTCGCCGGAGGAATCGGCGCAGGTGGCCGCGCGCTTCGGGCTCGAACCAGAAGGTTTCGCGCTCGTCGTACCGGGGGGTGGCGGCGCGCACCCCGGCGCCGAACAGGGTCCGCGCACCATGGCGGCGGCGGCGCTACGCCTCGCGCGGAGTGGCCACCCCACCCTGCTGGTCGGGCCGCAGGGGCAGGTGTCCGATGGCAGCTCAGGACTGCGACACTGCGCACATCTGCCGATCAGGGAACTGGCGGCCCTGCTGGCGCGCGCGCGCGTGGTCGTGGCGAATGGTGGTGACACGCTGCTGCAGGCGTTGTCGTTCCAGCGTATCTGCGTGGCGGCGCCGCTCGCGCAAGATCAGATCGGGCGCATCCGTCACTGCGCCGACGCGGGCATCGCGACCGGCGTCGAACTCGACGAGAGGGCGGTGGCGTGCGCAGCCGATGAGCTCTTGCGCGACGGGGATCAGCGCGCGCGCCTGGTAGCAGGCATGGCGCAGCGACCGATCCGCAACCAACTCGATCTCGCGGTGGATTCGCTTGTCCGGCTGGCCGCGTAGCGCCGCGCCCGCCGCGGCGCTGCTCGGTGTAGTCCTTGGCACGCTCCTGGGCGGGGGCGGCGTTGTGCAGGCCCGCGGTGTTTCGCCGTACCTGCCGGTCAATCTCGAGCCCGAGATGGAACGCCAGGTCGAACAGGTGCTGACTCTGGCGGGCAAGCCCTTCCTCACCCGCCCGATTGCCGCAGCAGTGGTATGGGATGCGTTGCCGAAGGCCTGCACGCAGGATGCCGTGCTCTGCCGCAATGTGGAACGTTATCTCGCGCGTTACATGAATCGCGCCGGAATAGCCGAGGTGTCAATCTCCGGCGCGGCTTCGAGCGGCGCCGATCATTCTCTGCCGAACCGGCACGGCCTGCGGAATGACAGCGCGTGGGAGGTTTCCGCGCGCGCCTACTGGCAGCCCTTCGATCACGCGCTGCTGACCCTGGGCGGCGTGGCGTATGAGGACGAAGCCACGCCGACGGGCTCGCTGCTGAGCCTCGGCTGGAATTTCGCGCAGCTCGACGCGGGCTTTCGCGATCACTGGATCTCGCCGTTCTCCGACAGCGGGATGCTGTTGTCGACCGAGGCGCCGACAATGCCGTCGGTCACGATTTCAAACTACCAGCCGCTCACTCGCCTCGGGATCCACTACGAAGCCTTCGTGGCGCGGATGTCGGAATCGGACAACATCCTCTTTGAAGGCGGGCTGACGTCGGGTCACCCGCAGCTCGCGGGTCTGCACTTGTCGATCGAGCCTGCGAGCGGCTGGTCGCTCGGCTTCAATCGCCTCATGCAGTTCGGCGGCGGCGCGCGCGGCGGGAATTCCATCGGCGACATCCTGGATGCCTTCTTCAACCCTTCCGGAAGCGACAATGTCGCGTCTGTGACGGACCGGCAGTTCGGCAACCAGGCGGCGTCCTTCACGAGCCGCTTCGTGTTTCCCGGCGCGGTGCCTTTCTCCGTCTATGCAGAGTACGCGGGCGAGGACACCTCGCGCGGCCGTAACTACCTGCTCGGTAATGCCGCCCTCTCCGTCGGCATCGATTTTCCGCTGTTGTGGCGGCGGTTCGATCTCACCTTCGAAGCTTCCGAGTGGCAGAACGGCTGGTACGTACACTCGGTCTATCAGGACGGCCTCGTGAACGACGGGCACGTGCTCGGCCACTGGGGCGGCGATCAGCGGGTGTTCCGCGACGGTGTCGGAGCACGCAGCGCGATGGCGCGCCTCGGCTGGCGACCGGCCTTCGGTGGCAGCTTCGCGCTGCGGGGCCGCGTGATCGACAACGCGTCGTACTCGGGCGCGAACTACGAACGCGGCTATGACATCACGCTGAGTTATGCGCGCCCGGTGGGCGCCTTCTCGGTGGGTGGCGAGCTGTACGCGGGCCGCGATGTCTTCGGCGAGGATTTTTCGCGCATTGCGGCGTTCGTGCG
>DAORVK010000091.1:0-8243 GCA_035433705.1 Steroidobacteraceae bacterium | reverse complement strand
GCGGCCCCGCAAGCAAACTCGGATCATCTATATACCGATCAACATCGCGTCGCGGAATGCCGGTGAGATAAGTGATCCGCGCGCGTGTTCCCTTGCCCAGCGGCCCAAGGCCGTCGCGCACTGCGCTCTCGATGTACACGCCCTTGATGGTTTCGCAGAACTCATCGAAGCGCACACCCGCACGGATCAGGATTTTCACGAGTGGGCGGAGAATGCGACGGCATGCGTGCAGCGCGTGCGCACGCGCCTCCGCGGTCATCTCGACTATGGCCTTCGCGGCGCCGGCTTCAGGTACCTTGTCCTCAGCCATCTCTACCTCCCGCCAACTGCAGCGAGGATGCTCGCCTGCATGCTTTCGGCCATCTGGCGCGGATCGGCGGCATCGCGAATCGGTCGCCCGACGACGATGTAGTCCGCGCCCCACGCAAACGCCTGCTCCACTGTGACCACCCGCTTCTGATCATCGCTCGGGCGGTTCTCCACCGGGCGAATGCCGGGTGTCACGACGATCAGCCGATCGTCGATGAACTGCCTCAGCATTTTTGCCTCGAGGCCCGACGATACGACGCCATCGCAACCGGCCTCGAGCGCGCGGCGTGCGCGTGACAGCACGAGCTGCTCGACATCGCAGGAAAATCCGAGGTCGTCGAGATCGCCGCGATCGAGGCTGGTGAGTACCGTCACCGCGAGTACCTTGACGTCGCCCTTGGCCGCGGCCGCCGCCTCCATGATCGACTGGTTGCCATGAACCGTCGCGAAGGTCACGCCGCGATTTCGCAACTGGCGCACGGCCGCAGCGACCGTCGCCGGCACGTCGAAGAACTTGAGATCGACGAAGATCTTCTTGCCGCGGGCCGCGAGCCAGTCGAGCAGTTCGAAATACCCGCCGCTCATGAAGAGCTCGAGGCCGATCTTGTAGAAGCCGACGCTCTCGCCCAGCGTCTCGACCAGCCGCCGCGCCGCCTGTGGTTCCGGCACGTCCATCGCGAATATCAGCCGCTCACGCGGTGGGATCGTCTTCATGTGCGCTCGCCTGGATCAAAGAGCCTGCGATGCTCGAGCATCGCGAATCGGTCGGTCATGCCGGCCACGTAGTCTGCCACTGCCCGTGCGCGCCCCGCTTTGCCCAGCTCGGCCTCGGCGGCACGCGCATTGTCGGCATATTCCTCGGGCAGCAATCGCAGGTCATCGAACAGCGCGTCGAACAGGTTCTTCAGCACCTGGCGTGCTTTGGCAGTCATGCGCAGCACGCGGTAGTGACGATACACGTGCTCGCCGAGGAAGCGTTTCAGCGCAACGTGGTCGGCGTGTACCACGGTGCTCATCGCGATCAACGGCCCCTCTGCACTGCGCACGTCGTCGATGCTCGCGACGCCTGCGCGTGCTATCCGTTCCTCGCTCGTATCGATGACGTCGAGCACCACTTCGTTGATCATGCGACGGATGACTTCGTAAATCATGCGCCGCGGGGCAAGCTCCGGATACGCCGCACGCACCGCGTCGTGATGGCGCGCGAAGAGGCGCACTTCCCGCAGATCCTCGACTTCTATCAGCCCGGCGCGCAAACCATCATCGACGTCGTGATTGTTGTAGGCGATCTCGTCCGCGAGATTCGCGAGCTGCGCTTCGAGGCCTGGCTGACGACGCTCGATGAATCGCAGGCCAATCGCACCGAGCTGCCTTGCGTTCGTCACCGAGCAGTGCTTGAGGATGCCCTCGCGCGCTTCAAAAGTGAGATTGAGGCCAGGAAAATCGGCGTAGCGCTCTTCGATCTCATCGACGACGCGCAGCGACTGCAGGTTGTGCTCGAAGCCACCGTATTCGCGCATGCACTCGTTGAGCGCGTCCTGGCCGGCATGGCCGAAGGGGGTGTGGCCGAGGTCGTGCGCGAGGCTGATCGCCTCGGTGAGGTCCTCATCGAGCGCGAGCGCCCGCGCGATGGAGCGCGCGATCTGCGCCACCTCCATCGAATGCGTGACGCGGGTGCGATAGAGGTCGCCCTCGTGATTGACGAACACCTGGGTCTTGTAGACGAGGCGTCGGAACGCATTCGAGTGGATCACGCGATCGCGGTCGCGCTGGTACTCCGTGCGATGCTCCGACACCGGTTCCGGATAGCGGCGCCCACGCGAGGTCTCGCGCCGCGCCGCGTAGGGGGCGACCGCCCGACCGCCGCTCGCCTGCCCACCACTCGCCGGCACGACGCTCATCCGAAATGCGCCGCAAGCGTGGCGCCGAGTGCGTCGTCCGGGTAGTCGGCCGTCACGCAAGCCTCACCGATGTTCCTGAGAAGAACGAGCCGGATGCGCCCCGCCAGCACTTTTTTGTCGAGGCGCATGAGCTCGAGCGCGGTCGCCCCGGGGATCGACCGGACGTCGAGAGGCAGGCCGGTTCGCCTCAGCAACTTCTCGACGCGCTCGACGTCAGCGCGCGTGAGCATTCCACAAGCCCGCGACATGTCGGCTGCCACGAGCATGCCGGCGCCCACGGCTTCGCCGTGCAGCCAGCCCGAGTAGCCAGTCGCCGACTCAATGGCGTGCCCGAACGTGTGACCGAAGTTGAGCCAGGCACGCTCGCCGTGCTCGAACTCGTCGCGCGCGACGATCTGCGCCTTCAGCTCGCAGGAGCGGCGAATGGCGTGCGCCAGCGCCGCGGCATCACGCGCAAGCAGGGCATCGATGTGCGCTTCAAGCCACTCGAAGAAGATGCGATCACAGATGAGCCCGTACTTAAGCACCTCGGCGAGGCCCGCGCGCAGTTCTCGGTCGGGAAGCGTGTCGAGCGTCGCAGTGTCGGCGATGACGATGACCGGCTGGTGAAAGGCGCCGATCAGGTTCTTGCCACCGGCATGGTTCACGCCCGTCTTGCCGCCCACCGACGAGTCGACCTGGGCCAGAAGCGTGGTCGGCACCTGCGCGAAGGCGACGCCCCGCTGATAGCAGGCGGCCGCGAAGCCGGCCATGTCACCGACGACCCCGCCGCCGAGCGCGACGACGCAGGCATCCCGGCCGAAGCGGTTGGCCACCAGCACGTCGAGGATGCGCCCGACATTGGCGAGCGTCTTGTGTGTCTCGCCATCGGGAAGCACGACCTCGACGATGCGCCGGCCCGGCAATGCGGCTCGCAACGCTGGGGCATGGAGGGCGGAGACGGTAGTGTTGCTGACGATCAGCACGTCGCGCGCGGCGATGCGCGCCGCGATGGCGCCCTCATTGCGCGCGAGCAGTCCGGCACCGATCAGGATCGGATAGGAACGCGAACCGAGATCGACGCTGAGGGTATCCACGCGACCGCCAGTATAGTGGCCCGGCCCGCGCGTTGCGCCCGGGTCTCAGCCCGGGGCGGGTTCCCGGATCGCGGCGAGGATGCGATCCACGACCTGATGGACTTTGCGGCCGTCGGTGGCAATAGTGATGTCGGCCGTGCCGCGATAGAGCGGCTCCCGCTGCGCCATGAGCTCGGCGAGTTTCTCGCCCGGATCGACGTTGTGCAGGAGCGGCCTGTGCCGCCCGTGCTGCACACGCCCGACCTGCTGATCGATCGACGTTTCGAGATACACCACGACACCCCGTTCGGCGAGACACGCGCGATTCTCGGGCCGCAGGATCGCTCCGCCGCCAGTCGAGACCACCACAGGTTCCATCGCGGTAAGGAGTTCGATGACCTCGCGCTCACGTTCGCGAAAGGCGGCCTCCCCCTCCTTCTCGAAGATATAGGGAATATCGACGCCGGTGCGGTTCTCGATCTCGGCGTCGCTGTCGTAGTAGGGCGCACGAAGCTGCCGGGCGAGGAGCTTGCCCACGGCCGACTTGCCGGATCCCATCGGGCCGATCAGGAAAATGTTGCGCCTGCCGAGCATCGGCGCCCAGTGTAACGCGAGCGGGGAGGCGGGCCCTGCGGCACACGCCGCAGGGCCCAGCCAGGATCAATAGACGTTGACGCCTTCGCGCAGGATCTTCGGAGTCACGAAGATCAACAGTTCGTCCTTGTTGTTGGTCTTGCTCTTCTGCTTGAAGAGTATGCCGAGACCCGGAATGTCGCCGAGGTAGGGCACCTTCTTCTCCGTGTCGCGGCGCTCGGTCTCGAGGATGCCGCCGAGCACGACCGTCTGGCCGTCGTTGACGAGCACCTGCGTCGTGATTTCGCGCGTGTCGATCGAGGGCACGTTCACGCCGCCCGAGCCGACGATCACCGCGCCGACGCTGTCCTTCTTGACGTTGAGGTCGAGAATGATGCGGTTGTCGGGCGTGATCTGCGGCGTGACTTTCAGCGACAGCACGGCCTTCTTGAACTGGATGGTGGTCGCGCCACTCGAGGCGGATTCCTGATAGGGAATCTCGACACCCTGCTCGATGCTCGCCTCGCGCTGGTTCGCCGTGATGACGCGCGGCGAGGAGATGATCTCGCCGCGGCCTTCGGCCTGCGCAGCCGAGAGCTCGAGGTCGACGATGTAATCGGAGCCGAGCAGCATGAAGGCGAGCCGGCCGGCGGGGTTTGCAACCGGCAGGTTCACGTTGTAGCGGTTCGCGGCGCCTGCGCCGGTCGGGATCTCCACCGGAGTGACGACGCCGTTGTTCGCGAGGTTGTCGAGCGCCGAGGCGAGACCCGTGTCGGTCGCCGCAGCGCTGCCACTCACCATACCCAGCTGTGTGCCACCGTTGCTCACGTCGATGCCCGTGAACCCCGCACGCACACCCAGCTCGCGCGTGAAGTCGTCGTTCACGACAACGATGCGCGCTTCGATCAACACCTGGCGCACCGGGATGTCGAGCGTGCCGACGAGGCGGCGGATGTCGGCGAGCTTGTCCGCCGTGTCCTGCAACAGGAGCGTGTTGGTGCGCGCGTCGATCGCAACGCTGCCGCGCTCGGAGAGGAGCGAGCCGCCCTGCGACTTGATCAGCTCGGCGAGGTCGCCCGCCTTCGCGTAATTCACCTGCAGGTACTCGGAGCGCAGCGGCGCGAGTTCCTGGATGTCCTTTTTCGCCGCGAGATCGGCCTTCTCGCGCGCGGCGAGCTCGTCGGCCGGCGCGACGATGATCACGTTGTCCTGGCGGCGCTTGTCGAGGCCCTTGGTGCGCAGGACGATGTCGAGCGCCTGATCCCAGGGCACGTTCTGCAGGCGCAGCGTGACGCTGCCCGACACCGAATCGCTCACCACGATGTTTTGGGCGCTCGCGTCGGCGAGCAGCTGCAGGACCGCGCGAGTCTCGATGTCCTGGAAGTTGAGGGTCAGGCGCTCGCCGGTATAGACGGGCTTGGCGTCCGCTTCAGCCGCCACCTTGCGAGCCGGCTGCAACTCGACGACATACTGGTCGTCGGACTGATAGGCGAGCTGCTCGTAGTTGCCCGAGCCGTTGATGACGATGCGTGCACCGTCGCCGACCTTCACGACATCGAACCCGGTGACCGGAGTGGCGAAGTCGCTGGCGTCATAGCGGCGGATCAGGCTCTTTGGCACATCGGCGCCGGCGAAGTCGACGACGATCTGATCGCCCTGCTGGCGCACATTGATGGGCGTGCGCGGATCGGTGAGCTTGACGATCAGGCGACCCGTGCCGTCGGCGCCACGGCGGAAATCGATGCTGCGCAGCGCGCGCATCGCGGGCGCGGAGACGCCCGACGAAGGCGCATCAACCGCGGCTGTCGCAGCCGCGCCCTGGCCCGCGCCGATCGTCACGACGATTTCATTGCCGGCGACACGCGTGGTGTAGGGCTGCATGTGATCGAGGTTCACGACCAGGCGCGTGCGCCCCGAGGCTTCGGCCGCGAGCACGGTATCGACACCGGCGGAATTCACGTCGACGCGGCGCGACGGCAGCGCAAGCGCCGTGTCCGGCAGGTCGAGCGAGATACGCGCCGGATTGTCGATGGTGAACGCCATCGGCTCGGGGGCGGGGCCGGAGGTGCGCAGCGTGAGCTGCACCACCTGGCCGGGCAAAGTCTGCACATCCACCGCCTCAAGCCGGTTCCCGGGATCGGCAGCGGATGCGACCTGACCTGCGAACGTGAGGACGCATGCAGCCACGAGCCACATCAGCGTGCTCCGCACGGGTTGGAACGCGAAATTACGGTTCATTCTGACTTTCTCCCTGCCGATCATTCGTTCAGCGCGAGCGACGCGGGACGTTCCATGTACCCGCCGAGGCCGTCCGGAACGATTTCAACCAAGTCGATCTTCGACGCTGCGATATCGGTGACCTTGCCCTCGGCCTGGCCCATGTAGTTGCCGGGCAGGACGCGGTGCACGATGCCGTCCTTGGTCTGCACGAGGCCGTAGGTGCGGCCGCCGAGCTTCAGCGTGCCGACCATGCGCATGGTGTCGAGCGAGAACTGTTCGAGGAATTCGCGGTTGCGCTTGATGTCGGGGCGCACGCTCGAGGCGCTCGACGAACCCGAGCCGCCCGGCATGAACGGCGAGCGCAGGCTCTGCGCCGTATAGGTGAAGCTCTCGTAGGGCTTCACTTCCGGCAGCGGCTCCACGCGACCACCCGGCTCCTTCATCGTGGCCGCGATGAACTCTTCGAGCTCGCTGTCGCGACTCGAGCAGGCGCTGGTCGCGAGAAGGACAACGCAGGCGAGGCCTGCGAACGCGATCGTGTTGCGACTCATGCGCCACCTCCCGAAGACTTGCGGCGACCCTTGTCGGCCTCGCGGCGCTGCGCCTCGGCGGCGGCGACCTCATCCTCGTCGAGGTAGCGGTACGTCTTCGCGGTCAGATCGAGCGTGAGGACGTCGTAGGCGTCTTTCGAGTCTGGCTTGATCGCGATGTCGTGCAGCGTGACGATGCGCGGCAGGGCCGCGATGCCACTCACGAACGCGCCGAACTCGTGATAGTTGCCAGTGAGACGGATCCTGATCGGCAGCTCGGCGTAGAAATCTTTCTTCTGCTCGGTCTGCGGCTGGAAGAGTTTCTCGTCGAGCCCCGCAGCGAGTCCGGTCTGCGAAATGTCGACCAGCAGGTTCGGCACCTCGGTCTTGCCGGGCAGCTGGCGCAGCATCGCACCGAAGGAGCGCTCGATGTCCGTGAGCTGCTGCTTGTAGACCTCGAGGTTCACCGCCTTGGCGTGCTTGTCACGGAACTGCGTGCGCAGCTGCTGCTCTTCGGCCTGGAAACGCTGCAGCTCGGGCCGCTGGCTCTGCCAGACGAATACCCAGGAAAGCACGAGCGCGAGCACGACAAACCAGACGGCGACCGCACCGATGCGGATCGGCAGCGGCCAGCGGCCCGGGTCGCTCGGGTCGAGCGCGCGCAGTTCTTCGAGCAGGTTCACGGGCTG
The DNA here is from genome assembly GCA_035433705.1 of Steroidobacteraceae bacterium. Taxonomy (GTDB): domain Bacteria; phylum Pseudomonadota; class Gammaproteobacteria; order Steroidobacterales; family Steroidobacteraceae; genus CADEFQ01. Next base: position 966 of record DAORVK010000091.1, on the reverse strand, counting down.
GCTCCCTTCCTCGCGCGCGGCTTGGCCGCATCGTCTTCGTCGCCGGCCGTGGTGACTTCGTCGGCGAACAGCGTGAACGTGGCGCCGAGCGCCTGGTCCTTCTTCGTCTCGATCACCGACAGATCGGGGTTCTTGAGCCACTGCGACTTGTCGATGTTGCGCATGAAGGTCGACACGCGGGTCGAGGACTGCGCGACACCGTCGAGCTTCAGCCGATGCCCGGTCTGCGTGACCCCGGTGAGGAAGGTGCCGTCAGGGAGCGTGCGCACCAGTTCATCGAAGACATGCACGATCTCGGGTCGCGAGCGCTGCAGCTTCTCGATGATGTCCATGCGCGAGATGAAACGCTGCTTCTGCGCCTCGAGGTTGTTGATCTGCTCGATCTGTTTGTCGAGGGTGGCAATCTCGGCTTTCAGCCGCTCGTTGCGCTGCTGCTGGCCCGAGATCATCGAGCTGAACAGCATGTAGATCACGCCGGTGGCGAGCAGCGCTGCGACGGTGCCGCCGCCGAGAGCCGCGAGAAACGCCATCTTGCGTTCTTTGCGCTGCTCGGCGCGCCATGGGAGCAGGTTTATCTGTGGCATGTCAGTCGAAGCTCCGCAGCGCAAGTCCGCAAGCCGTGAGCAGAGCGGTGGCGTCGCGCTGCACCGCCTGGGCCTTGGCGCGCGACGAGAGTTTCATCTGGCCGAGCGGATCGCCCTTTTCCGCCGCGATGCCCACGCGGCTCGCGATCACCTCGGCGACCCCGGGGATGTTGGCGCAGCCGCCGCATACGAGGATCTTCTCGGGCTGTTCGCGGCCGCTGCCCGAGGCGAGGTAGAACTGCAGCGAGCGACTGACCTGCTGGGTCATGTCGTCGATGAACGGGTCGAGCACCTCGGTCTGGAAGTTGCCGGGCAGGCCACCTTCCTTCTTCGCGCGCCCGGCCTCCTCCATCGAGAGGCCGTAGGTGCGCATGATCTCCTC
>DAORVK010000090.1:0-8530 GCA_035433705.1 Steroidobacteraceae bacterium | reverse complement strand
TCATGAGCGAGTTACTCTTCGAGCTGCCCCTGCGTTCAGCCGAACGAACCCCTCACGCACGCGCACTCGTCCACAAGGACACCGCTGTTGACTATGCATCGCTGGCGCAGGCGATCGACCGCTTCTCGGCTGCCGCCACAGGGACGCTCGGGATCGGCAAGCTCGAACGGATCGCGGTTTACCTGCCCAAGGTACCGGAGACGGTCGTGACGATGTTCGGTGCCGCGCGTGCCGGGTGCGTATTCGTCCCCGTCAACCCGCTGCTGAAGCCTGCACAGGTCGGGCACATTCTCCGCGACTGCAACGTCAGCGTACTCGTGACCTCCGGTGAGCGCGCGGCTACCTTGGCCGATGAACTGCAGGGCTGCACCGACCTGCGGCACCTCGTCCTGACCGGGCAGGACGAGCCGGCACTACCGGGCACACACTACACGGTACACCGCTGGCACGATCTCAGAGACGGCGCAGGCACCCCCAGACCGCATCGGATCATCGACACCGACATGGTATCGATTTTCTATACGTCCGGGAGCACCGGCAGACCCAAGGGTGTCGTGCTGTCGCACCGGAACATGGTGACAGGCGCCCATAGTGTTGCGAGCTACCTGGGCAATACGCCGGACGACCGACTGCTCGCGGTGCTGCCGTTCAGTTTCGACTACGGGTTCAGCCAGCTCTCCACCGCCTTTCATGCAGGCGCGAGCGTCACGCTGATGGACTATCTCCTTGCTCGCGACATTCTCACAGCGCTGAGCCGCGAGCGCATCACAGGCCTCGCGGGAGTGCCGCCGCTCTGGGCGCAACTGACCGACTTGCGATGGCCGGCAACCATCACCGAACATATGCGCTACATCACCAACTCGGGCGGCGCGATGCCGGGAGCCACGCTGCAGAAGCTGCGCGACGCACTGCCACGCACGCAGGTTTTCCTGATGTACGGCCTGACCGAAGCGTTCCGCTCCACCTACCTGCCACCCTCCGAAATCGACAATCGGCCAGGGTCGATGGGCAAGGCCATCCCGAACGCCGAGATCATGGTCGTGCGCCCTGACGGCAGCGCGTGTGAACCGGACGAACCGGGCGAGCTCGTGCACCGCGGTTCGCTCGTCTCGCTCGGTTACTGGAACGATCCCGTAAAGACGGCCGAACGCTTCAAGCCAAGCCCCGGCCAGGACAAGGGGCTAGTCCTGACTGAACTTGCGGTCTGGTCCGGCGACACGGTCCGCATGGACCAGGATGGCTTCCTGTACTTCGTCGGGCGGCGCGACGAGATGATCAAGACATCCGGATATCGTGTGAGCCCGACGGAAATTGAAGAGGTCGTGTTCGCGTCGGGGCTCGTGGCGGACGCGGCCGCAATTGGTGTGCCGCACCCGACGCTTGGTCAAGCGGTGGTGCTCGTTGCGGCCCCGGCCGATGGGCGCACGCCCGACGACGGCCCGCTGCTCGATGCGATCCGCAAGGAACTGCCCGCCTTCATGACGCCTGCCCGAGTCGAGTGGCGCGTAGCACTACCTCGCAATCCAAACGGCAAGTACGACCGCGCGGGGCTCGCGGCCGAACTGAAGGGGTTGTACATGGCAGGTGCGGCATGACGATCGCAATCCCGCCACACGCACCGCACCCGTGGTTCGGGATCGAGGGCGACTGTCTGAACATTGGAGGGCGCTCGGTCGTCGACCTTGCGACCCAGGCGGGCCAGACACCCTTCTATGTGTATGACCGCAGCGTGATGACTCGCAAGCTGCGCGAGCTGCGCGCGGTGCTCCCGCGCGAAGTGCACGTGCACTATGCGATGAAGGCAAATCCGATGCCGGCGGTCGTGCGACACATGCTCGATCTCGTCGACGGTCTCGACGTCGCATCGGCGGGCGAGATGCAGGTTGCGCTCGATGCAGGCGCCGCACCTGCCCTCGTGAGCTTCGCGGGTCCCGGCAAAACGGATGTCGAGCTGGCCCGCGCTGCCGCGGCCGGCATCACGATAAACATCGAATCCGAGCGCGAGATTCGCGTGCTGGCGGAGATTGGTGCACGTACCGGCAAGCGACCTCGCGTCGCAGTGCGTGTCAACCCCGACTTCGAGCTGAAAACCTCCGGGATGAAGATGGGCGGCGGCCCGAAGCAGTTCGGCATCGACACCGAACGGGTGCCGGAAGTGCTCGCCGCCATCGGCGCATTGCCGCTCGATTTCCAGGGCTTTCACATTTTCAGCGGATCGCAGAACCTGCGTGCGGAGGCCATCGTCGAAGCCCAGCAGAAATCGGTCGCGCTCGCAGAGCGGCTCGCGCGGCACGCACCGGGGCCTGTGCGTACCCTCAATATCGGGGGCGGCTTCGGCATCCCGTATTTCCCGGAAGAACGCCCGCTCGATATCGCGCCGATCGCGGCGAACCTGCGGGAGCTCGTGCCGCGAGTGGCGCAGACGCTGCCGGGCGCGCAACTCGTACTCGAGCTCGGCCGCTATCTCGTCGGCGAGTCGGGCGCGTATGTGTGCCGGGTCATCGACCGGAAGGTCTCTCGCGGGCAGGTGTTTCTCGTCTGCGACGGCGGTCTGCATCATCATCTCGCTGCTTCGGGCAATTTCGGCCAGGTCATCCGCAAGAACTACCCGGTGCTGATCGGCAACCGCGTCCAGGGCACCGCGAGGGAGACGGCCTCCGTCGTCGGCCCTCTGTGCACGCCGCTCGATCTCCTCGCCGATCGGATGAACCTCGCACGCGCAGAGGAAGGCGATCTCGTCGTGGTCCTGCAGAGCGGCGCGTACGGCCTCAGCTCGAGTCCGCGGGCCTTCCTGAGCCATCCTCCAGCCGTCGAACTGCTCGTCTGATTGCGGTGGCGGCTCGCACCGTCCTGTTGATCGCCTTCCAGTTTCCGCCGATGCGCGGAAGCAGCGCCATTCAGCGCACGCTGCGCTTCGCGCAGCACCTGCCGAAATTCGGCTGGAAGCCGCTAGTGCTGACGGCCACACCCGGCGCCTACGAACAGGTGAGTACCGGCGCCGACAGCGACACCGGCGAGATCCGTGTACAGCGAACGCGCGCCCTGGACACCGCACGGCACCTGAGCTTGTTCGGTCGCTACCCGCGCAGCCTCGCGATTCCCGATCGCTGGGTGACATGGAAGTACAGCGCCGTACCCGCAGCCCTGCGCCTGATCCGCGAGACGCGTATTGACGTCGTCTGGACAACCTTCCCGATCGCTACCGCGCACGCGGTCGGCCTCGCGGTGGAACAGCGCTCGGGCGTGCCGTGGGTGGCCGAATTCCGGGACCCGATGTGGCAGGGCGACTATCCGCCCGATCCGCGTGTGAATCGCGCATGGAAGCAGCTCGAATCGAAGGTATTCGAGCGCGCCCGGCGGGTAGTCGTCACGACACCGGGTGCCGCGCAGGACTACCGCGCACGCTTCCCACAGTTCGGTGACGCAAACATCCATGTCATCGAAAACGGCTTCGACGAGGAAACATTCGCGAATGCGGAATCCCGCTTTCGCGTCCGCCCCCCGACTCCGCCTGCGCCCGACAGAAGGCTGAAACTGCTTCACAGCGGAGTCATCTATCCAAGTGAGCGCGACCCCACCTGTCTCTTCGACGCAATTGCCCTGCTGAAGTTGCACAGGGACCCTGTCGCGGGTCGTCTGGAGGTGACACTGCGGGCCCCCGGCAGCGATCTGCAGTACCAGCGCATGATTGACGAGCGGCAGATCGGGGACATCGTGCAACTCGCACCCGCCATCGACTACGTTTCGGCTCTCGAAGAGATGCTGACGGTCGACGGCCTCTTGATACTGCAGGCGGCGAATTGCAATGCGCAGGTGCCGGCCAAGATCTATGAATACTTCCGCGCCGGTCGGCCGATCGTCGCGCTGACCGACGCCGAAGGAGACACCGCACAGACATTGCGGCGCGCCGGCACCAGCCTCATTGCACCGCTGGACTCCGTGGCAGGAATCGCCGCCGTACTGCGAGAATTCGTGCAACGGACCGATTCACATCAATGGCGGCCGATGAGCGCCGAGGCAGTCCGCGAATTTTCCCGCGAACACCGGACAGAAGAGATTGCCGCAATCTTCGAAGGACTCCGAAGATGACCACCACGACATCTGGAACGTTGCGCACTTACGGGCTCCCGCTCGCAATGATCGTCATCGGCGGTCTTGCAATCAGGTACGTGCACTTCTCACTGACACTCGGCAGCGATGACCAGGTCTGGGTCACTGTCGCCAGGGAGATTGCTTCTGGCGCGCCCCGAACAGACGAGCCCGTGTACTACACGCGTCTTGTCTGGACCTGGCTGCTGGTTCTCTGGGGCTACCTCGGCTCCATCAGTCTCGAATGGTCCGCCGTGCTGATGTTTGCACTGAGCGGGCTCACGATGGCATTCATCGCGGAAGCGACTCGCGCCTCTTTCAGTGCGCGCGCCGCGCTGCTCGCCGCCCTCGTGTACGCAGCCCATCCGATTGCCATCGCCTACGACACGGCCACATTGCCGGATGGACTGGCCGTCTGCCTGCTGGCCGCCACGACCTGGTGCTTCATGCGCTATCTGCGTGCGCCGCGCGCGGCTCGGCTGATCGTCCCCGGTTTGCTGATTGGCCTCCTCTTCGGGGTCAAGAACTACTTCATGCTGGCCAGCATTCCATGTGCATTGACGATTTTCGTCTCCACAAAGGACTGGAAACTACGCATCAACCACATCGGCACCCTGGCAGGCGCATCGATCGTCGGCCTGGGATTTGCGCTGCTCCTCGGGGTCGCCGCACGGATTGATGCCTCCTCGCACGTCGCCAGTTTTGGCAACTATGCCCTCTATATCTCGCAAAGCCCGGTGAGCGCCCCAGATCAGGGAATCCGACAGCTCATCATGCTCTGTGCCGAGCGCACGGAAGCGCTGGTCACCCTTTTCTTCGGCTTTGGCGCCCTGATGGGCTGCTTGACGCTGTTCGGCGCGGCCAACTCCCTGTGCGAGTCTCGCCGCGAGCCCGCCCACCTGTTCGTGGCGTCCATGGCGCTCCTCTTCCTGCTCTTCCTGATGTTCATGCCCGTTCGGCTTTCGCCCCTGACTTTTACACAACTGCATGAGCGCTACCTCACCGTCCTTCTGCCGGCATTGGCGCTCTCGGCGGGCGTCGCGATGGCCAATTTGTGGGCGACTCTTGGCAACCGGGCTCTTCGCATCGCCGCGGCCGGCGCCCTCATTGCGATCGTGGGTTACAGCGTATGGGTCCCCAACGGGATGCATGACGCTTACGGCAGACTGGAGCTTCGCGGACTGGCCCAAATCGTCACAGCGGCGCCGAAGCGTGGCACGACACAACTGCTGCTCCCTGCCTACCTGCGCAGGCTCGTGCCCTCCAGTTACCGGGAACACGGTGCACACCTTCGCTTTGCCGACCTCGCATCGCCTGCTGGCGCGACTGCGGCACTCGACGCCATCGCGGCGGACCATTCGACGGCGATTGTTGTGTTTCGCACTCCCTATCGGGCTATCAAGGAAAAACTGCGCACCGGAGACTACGGCGACAATATGGCTTACGGAGCCTTCGCAGCTTTGATGCACGAGGCGCATGCGCGCCGCTACTCCGTCGAGGAAGTACGGGTTCCCTACGATACTGCCCGGGTCTGGCTTGCGCGCATCGGCCTTTCGACCCGTGGGCAACTGGTCGGCTGGGTCGTGAGAAAGCCGTCGCAGTGACCGCTCTCCGGCAGTTTTCACGTTATGTCACGATCGGAGTCGTAACAAACCTGTTGCTGTATGCGGCGTATCTGCTTCTTACCGCCATGGGGACGGACCCCAAGGCAGCGATGACGGTCACCTACGTCACAGGCGTCGCGCTGAGCTTCCACTTGAACCGCCGCTGGACGTTCGAGAGCGGCCTGCCGTACATGCAAACCCTGCGCCGCTTCATAGCGCTCTATGCGTCCGGATACGTCCTGAACTATGCTGGTCTCGCGTTGCTGTCCGACCGGTTCGGGCTACCCCACCAACTGGTGCAGATCGCGATAATGGGCGGGCTCGTTGTATACTTTTTCCTGATGTTTCGTGTCTGGGTATTTCGAACTGATTGAAAGTGCCTGCCAGAACAAGGGATTGTCATGGCTCAGGTCACATCGGGGATACGTGCGGTCCTGTCCGCACCCGCCATCTACGACCTGTTTGAAAACCTGGTCGGCGCGTCGCGCTGCCGCGCATCGTTCGTTCACGATTTTGTCAGACCCGTCGCCGGCGAGCGGGTACTCGACGTCGGCTGCGGAACGGCTGCGATACTCACTTGCCTGCCCGCCGTGGATTACTGCGGATACGACATCAGTCAGGCATACATAGAGAAAGCCAGAAAGCGCTTCGGCGAACGCGGCCGTTTCGTCGCAGCACTGCTCACCGAACATTCTCTCGATCGTGAACGGCCTTTCGACCTCGTGCTCGCAATCGGCCTCCTGCATCACCTCGACGACGACGAGGCCAGGCAACTGCTGCGGCTATGCAGGGCTGCGATCGCGCGCGCCGGGCGTCTGGTCACTCTCGACCCGTGCTTTGACTGTACCCAGTCGTCGCTGGCAAGGTGGATCATCTCGCACGATCGCGGGCAGAACGTTCGTAGCCTCGATGGCTACTGCAGGCTCGCTTCCGACTCGTTCGCGAAGACCTCGGCGCACTTGCGCAACGACTTGCTGCGAATTCCCTATACCCACGCGATCCTGGAGTGCAGCGGGTAACACATTCAGCGCCATTCGAACCGGCCGTCGCTGCGAACCCAGATGTCACGAACCTTGCGTGCCGCCGCAACGGCGTAGCCGTGATCGCCACCCAATCTGCGGCGCACACGAACGTAACGCAGGTAATTGCGATTCAGGATCTCGGGAAACGGCCGCGTCGCCAGGACATCGGCAAGCGGCGCCGTCCATGCTTCCCGGTCAGACAGCTCGTACTTGCCAGAGGCCTCCCATTGTGTCGGAAACGATTGTGTGACCGGTACGGGACAGGGCTGCTGCCCGGGATACGTTTGCCAAGGCACGCTGCGAGCGGCCCGGTCAAACTGCCCCATCCACTCATGGTAGAAGCCGTGGTACAGGGTCCAGTCGACCGGAATCGTCAGCGCACGCTCAAGGAACCGGGAATCGAAGAATGGCAGGTGGAACTGCAAACCATGTGCTGCAGCGTTGTCCCAGTGCGGATATAAATGTCGGCGCTGGTCGTTCATCATTTCGAACAGATTCAGGCTTCGAGCGGGATCTTCACAAGGAAATTCCCGTAATTGTTCGAGCGCGCCTTCGACGAGCGCTTCGCGGATGCGCGCCGCCTCCTCGCGCCGATACAACCGTTCGATGAGCTGATAGCCCCTCCGCTTGAAGAAGAGCTCCATCCCCTCGCGTTCCCGCCCCGAACGGAAGTGACCGAGGAGTTCCTCGTCGTACAGCATTCCCGAGCAAGCCGTATCACCTCCCAGTCCGGTGAACACCCAGTGCGGACGTTCGATCGGCCCTTCACTGTCGATCGCTCCCGAACGCCAGGCCTTGCTGAGCTGCATGTACAGATTCGGCTTGTGGCCGCGCGCCAGGAGCACCGGGGCATACTGGCACCCGAGCGCTCGCGCGACCTCTCCGCTGTAATACTGGTCCTGCGTGCCCGCCGGAGAAATGTTGCAAGCGACAACCTGAGTCCCCTGCTCGCGCAATGCAGTAGCAATCATCCGCGAATCGAGTCCACCACTCAGGAGGCACAACACACGTTTGTCGGTCCCGCTCCTTCGCCGTACCGCCGTTCGAAAGCGCTCCGCAAGATCTGCCAGGCAGTCCGCACGATCGCCGCGCCACACGGGCAACGTGTTCCACCGCCAATAGTAGTCCCGCCGGGCACTCGTGGCGCCCACACGCAGGCGTTCTCCGGGTCGCAGAACCCGGACATCCACGTAAGCCGTCCGGTCGCCCAACGGCGAGCCGAACACTGTCATTTCGGCCACTGCGCGCAAATCCATGACCTTGCGCACAGCCGGCAGGCGCTCCATCACACGCAATGAACTGGAAAACCACACGCGGTCTTTTGTGCAGCACACAAACAGCGCGCGAATGCCGAGCTTGTCAGTGAGCAGGCAAAGTGAATCCGAAGCGGTGTCGTGCAGGGCGTATCCGAAATCACCGCCGATGTCAGTCAGCTTCGGGGAGTCCTTGCCTGCCTCGTCCCGCAATAACTTGCGGTTCGACACATCATCGTGCCCATCGCGGAACAATGCGCCCCAAAGTAACGCGAGCGATCCGTCCTCGCGCCTGTCAGGTGCTCCAACGGAACCGTCGAGAGTAACCCACGCGAGCTGCAGACGCGGCGTGCAGGTAAAATCCGCGCTAACTGTCGGGCCGATCTGCAACGCCTTGCGAAGCGCCGCCAGTTCCATCTGCTGAAGCGGAGCCGCTGGCGACCTCGCATACGTTCCGACGACGAATGCCATGCCTCCTTGCCCCCCCCGCAACTGAGGTGAACGCGCATCGTATACCCTGGCCTGGTCAGCGAGAAGTCTTGCTGAATTGCGCAGAAGCGCA
>DAORVK010000089.1:0-8976 GCA_035433705.1 Steroidobacteraceae bacterium | reverse complement strand
CCGCGATCCTGTGAGCGCGTCCCCTGGTTCACCGGCACAGGCACCGAGTGGTCAGGGGTTAGGCGGGGTTAAGCCGCCAGAGCGTAGTTGTCGTCGTTGGCAACTAAGTTTTGCACAGTGATTAACGAGGGCCATGCGCCTCGGTACGCCCCTGAAGGTTCGCAACCCACGTCGAAACCGGTCGCCCCCAAACAGGTACCCCATGAGTATAGCCGATCGGGCCTGTTTCAAGGCCCGGGCGCGCGTCGCATTGGGTCGAGCGAAGCGACGAGGTGATGGAACGCCTCTAGGAGCGGCACTTCGATGCCCAGCGCCGTCGCCTTTTCGACGGCGTAGCCCAGCGTTTCGTGTACCTCGAGCGGGCGGCCGTGGTCGATGTCCTGCAGCGACGACATGCGGTGGCCCGGCGCGCTCGCCCGGTAGCGCGCGCCCAGCGCCTGGATTGCCTCGACCGCGGCGGCCTCGCTGCCGCCCGCGAGAGTAGCGACCGGCAGTACGGATTCGTCCGTGACCTCGATGCCGAGCGCCCGCGCGAGGCCCGCCGTTTCGCGCACGAGGCGCACGATCACCCGCGCCGAGTCCGCATCCGACAGGAACTGCCAGGTAGGCAGGCGAGTGGTCACCGACACGACCATGAGTCCGGTCCACGCGCAGAACTTGGACCACTCGCGCGACAGCACCTGCGGCGATTCCACACATCGCACGCCGGCGGAGTCGATTTCGCCCGCAATGCGCCGCGTGCGCTCGCTGGTGCCGGCCGGCAGTTCACCGACCACCACGTTGACGTTGCGGGTGAAAAGCACCTCGCCACCCGCGAGCAGCTCGGCGCTGGTGTCGGCGAGGGCGCCGAGCACGCGCGCCGATCCGAAGGCCTGCGCGAGCAGGTCGTTCTTGCCGGGCCCGTTCTGGATCGAAAGCACCGCGTCGAAGGAGGCGTGACGCAGCGCGGAGAGGGCTGCTGCCGTGCCCGGCGTCTTGGTCGCCACGACCAGTACCCGCGCCGACTTGAGTGCCGAAGGGTCGCGCACGACCGGCACGGGCATCGTGAATTCGGCGAGCCCACGGATGACGAGGCCCTGGTGTTCGATCTGCGCGGCCCGCTCGCCGCGCGCAAGCATGACGACCGCATGGCCGGCACGTGCGAGGTGGGCACCGAGCACCGAGCCGATCGCGCCTGCCCCGAGGATGGCGTAGTCGGTGCGGCCCACGATCAGCCCCGCTTCATGAGCCGCGCCTTGTCGCGCTTCCAGTCCCGGTCCTTTTCGGTCGCGCGCTTGTCGTGCTGTTTCTTGCCCTTCGCGAGGCCGATATCGAGCTTCGCGCGGCCGTTCTTCCAGTGCAGGTCGAGTGGCACGATCGTGTAGCCGCGACGCTCGACGGCGCCGATCAGACGGTCGATTTCGCTGCGCGCGAGCAGGAGCTTGCGCGTACGGGTGGGATCCGTGCGCACATGCGTCGAGGCCGTGTTGAGCGGCGTCACGTGCGCGCCGATCAGGAACGCTTCGCTGCCCCTGAGGTACACGTAGGCTTCGGTGAGGTTCGCGCGCCCCGCGCGCATCGCCTTCACCTCCCAGCCCTCGAGGGCGAGCCCCGCCTCGTAGCGGTCTTCGATGAAATAATCGAAGCGCGCCTTGCGGTTTTCCGCGATCGGCTTGTCGGTCTTTTCCTTTGCCACGCCGTATTGTAGACAATTGCGCCATGCGGCAACTGACACGCTCGGCGCTCATCGGCAAATCGCCCGATCTGATTTACGCGTTGATCAACGACATCGAAGCCTATCCACAGTTCGTGCCGTGGTGCACGCGCGCCGTGATCGAGTCGCGCAGCGAGCGCGAGATCGTCGCGACGCTCGGCGTGCGTCGCGGCCCGCTGCGCACCGAGTTCACGACTCGCAATACGCTCGACCCCGGGCGCAGCGTCGCGATGGAGCACCTGCGCGGGCCCTTCGAAATGCTGCACGGCCTCTGGACGCTCACTCCGATCGGGGATGCCGGCACGCGCATCGAGCTCACATTGCGCTTTGCGTTCGCGAACCGGCTGACGGCGGCCGTGTTCGAGCCGATGTTCGAGGAGACGGCGGGCTCGCTGGTCGACGCCTTCGTTGCGCGTGCGCGCACGGTGGTGGTGTGAGCGGTGGCGGCGTGAAACGCTGTACCGTCGCCTACGCGCTCGTTGATGCGCAGTGGCTCTGGCCTCTTGAGCTACCGATGGATGCAACGGTCGCCGATGCGCTCGCCGCCGCGCAGCGTGTGGCCACGGACGCGCCAGCGCTTCTCTGGGAGAGCGTGTCTGTCGGCATCTTCGGTGTCATGTGCGCACGCGAGTTCGTGTTCGCGGACGGCGATCGCATCGAGATCTACCGGCCGCTCACCGTGGATCCGCGCGCGGCGCGCAGGGAACGCGCGGCGGGCGCGAAGCGCCGGGGACGGGCTTCGGGCTGAGAGCGACGTGCACGCGCCGCGCGGAACAAGCGCGCGCTGCGCGTCAGCCCGCGCCGTCGCCCTGCGAAGCGGTGGCTGCGTCGGGCTCGGGTGCGGCGGGCGCCGGCGCCTCAGGCGCTCTCGGCGCGGGCGTCGTCGGCACGATGACAGGGGCGACGACGTTCACTTTCTCGTAGCGTGCGACTTTGTCGTTCTCGAACCAGACGGTGAGCTGACGCTTCTCGGCGTCGCGCAGCCGGCCGCGCTTGAGGTAATAGAGGTAGTCCCAGCGGTCCTCGTTGAACGCGTCGGGCACCATGGGCGTACCCAGGAGATAGCGCACCTGGCTGCGCGTCATGCCGTTCTGGAGCTGTGCGACCGCGTCCGGATCGAGGTAGTTGCCCTGCTGGATGTTCATGCGGTAGACGCAGCCAGCGGCGAGGCCGGAAACGAGAAAGCCGAGCACGACGAGGCGCGCGAGACGTGTCAAGGGTGGTTGCATGATGGGAAGTTGGAGGATAATCCGCCAATCATAACCGGGAGCGCTTGATTTGGAAGGCAAAGATCTGCGCAAGGCCGGCCTCAAGGTGACCTTGCCCCGTCTCAAGATCCTCGAGATTCTCGAGAATGGCTCGACGCGGCACCAGAGTGCGGAATCGATTTACAAGCAACTGCTCGAGTCCAACGAGGATATCGGCCTCGCGACGGTGTACCGCGTGCTCACGCAGTTCGAGGCTGCCGGCCTCGTCGCCCGACATCATTTCGAGAACGGGATGGCCGTTTTCGAGCTGAACGAGGGTACTCACCACGACCATATCGTGTGTCTTGACTGCGGCAAGGTCGAGGAGTTCGTTGACAGTGGCATCGAGGAGCGGCAGACGGCGGTGGCGGATCGCCTCGGGTTCGAGATCCGCGACCACTCACTTATTCTTTACGGGCACTGCCGCCGCCCGAACTGTCCGTCGCGCAAGACCTAGCATTTCGCGTGCGTGCTCGCGCGCCTTGTCGGTGACCTCGAGACCTCCGAGCATGCGCGCGATCTCCTCGATGCGCGCATCGGCGTCGAGAGCGGCGAGCTGCGTTCGCGTAGTCTTGCCATCGGTCAGTTTGCTGACGCGCAACTGATGGTGGCCTTGCGAGGCCACCTGCGGCAGGTGCGTGACGCACAGTACCTGGCCACGGTCGCCCAGGGAACGCAATTCGCCGCCCACGATCTCGGCCACGGCGCCACCCACGCCGGCGTCCACTTCGTCGAAGATCATGCAGCGTCCCTCGCGACCCGCGCGCGCCACCTGCACCGCCAGCGACAAGCGCGCGAGCTCACCGCCCGAGGCGACCTTGGCGAGCGGTCGCAGCGGCTGGCCGGGGTTCGCCGTGACGCGAAATTCGATCTGGTCGAGGCCGTGCGGCGCGGGTTCCGGCGATTCGAGCGGCGACACGTCGATCTGGAAGCGTCCGCCCGCCATGCCGAGACTCTGCATGCGCCGCGTGATCTCCTTCGAGAGCGACTTCGCGGCGGTCGTGCGCCGCGATGACAACTGCGCAGCGCGCGTACGCCAGGCGGCGAGCGCTTCGGCCTGCTCCTTGCGCAGCGTGGCGAGCTGCGTATCGGCGTGCTCGAGGCCGGCCAGTTCGTCCCGGAGCTGCGCGAGTCGCGCCGGAAGTTCGGCCACTGCGACCCGATGCTTGCGCGCAAGGTCCTCGCAGGCGGCAAGCCGCCGCTCGACTTCCCCCTGGCGGTTCGTGTCGTGATCGAGGGTGTCGGCGTAGTGTGACAGCTCGCGCGCCGCTTCGCGCAGGTTGATCAGCGCCTCCTCCACCATCGGCGCGATGGCGCCGAGGCGCGGGTCGTGTGCGCTGGCCGCCTTGAGCGCGACGAGCGCGCGGCTCGTCGCAGCGTGCGCGTTGTTGTCCTCGGCCTCATAGAGCAGGGCGATGGCCGCCTGCGCCGCCTCTGCGAGGCGGCCACGGTTCGCGAGTCGGGTCCGTTCTTCGAAGAGCTGCGCCAGCTCGCCGACTTTCGTGTCGAGCGCCTCGAGTTCGCGTACCTGGAACTGCACGAGCTCGGTGCGCGCGTCGCGATCCCGCACGCGGCTCTCGAGATCGAGTGCGCGATTGAGCAGATTGAGCCACACGCGCTGCAGCCCGGCGACCTCGCTCGCGAGTGGGTCGAGACCGCCCGAGGCGTCAAGCAGCTCGCGCTGCGACGCCGGGCGCACGAGCGACTGGAATTCGTGCTGGCCATGGATGTCGATGAGCAGCACGCCGACTTCCCGCAGCAGCTGCACCGGTACCGACTGGCCGTTGAGATACGCGCGGCTGCGGCCGTCGCTTGCGACGATGCGGCGAAGGGTGAGTTCCTCACCCGTGTCGATCGACTGTTCGCGCAGCAGGCGCGCGAGTGCGCCGGCGGGGTCGCCGGGATCGAAGCTCGCGCTCACTTCGGCACGCCCTGCGCCATGGCGCACGACTTCGGCACCGGCGCGGCCACCGGCCAGCAGCTGCAGGGCGTCCACGATGATCGACTTGCCCGCGCCGGTTTCGCCGGTCAGCACGGTGAGGCCGGGACGGAACTCGATCTCCGCCGCATCGATGAGGGCGAAGTCCCGGATCTGCAGGTGCGTCAGCATGCGGGTCTCATCGCTGGTGTGCGTGGCCGCCGCGGCCCCAGTGCAGCTTCGAGCGCAGCAGGCGGTAGTAGTCGTAGCCCTTCGGGTGCAGGAGGCGGATCGTATGGTTCGAGGGAGCGACGGTGAGCCGGTCGCCGGCGACAAGATCGGCCATTACCACCCCGTCGACGGTGACGTGTGCGCGCGTGCCCGGCCGATCGATCAGCATGATCTCGACGATGGAGCGTCGCGGCACGACGATCGGCCTGTCGGACAGGGTGTGCGGGCAGATCGGCGCCACGACGACGACGTCGAGGTGCGGCTCGACGATCGGGCCGCCGCAGGAAAGGGCGTATGCCGTGGACCCTGTGGCGCTCGCGACCACCATGCCGTCGGCTCCGTGGCTGTTCACGAAGCGACCGTCGATCCACGACTCGAAATCGAGCATGCGGCCCGTTCCGTGCTTCTGCATGACGACGTCGTTGAGCGCAAGCTGTGTCAGTGGCTCGCCGCCGGCGCGGTCGAGTCGCGCCTCGAGCATCGGCCGCTCGTCGATGTCGCAGTCGCCGTCGAGCACGGCGTCGATCGAGGCGGCGATGTCCTGCGGCAGCACGTCGGTGAGAAAGCCGAGCCGCCCGCGGTTGATGCCAAGGAGTGGGACGCCGCGGTGCGCGACGAGGCGGGCGGCGTAGAGCAGTGTGCCGTCGCCGCCGACCGCGAGCACCACTTCGGCGCGCTCGGCGAGCACCTGTTCGGCGACGCGTGCGACCGGCGCCGCCCCCGGCTCGAAGGCCGCGGCTTCGATATCATCGACGACGAGTGTCGCGATGCCGCGGGTCGCGAGGTGGGTCGCCGCGGTGGCGGCACTTTCCGCAACGCGAGGGTCCGTAAAACGGCCGACCAGGGCAAACGATCGAGGGGCGCTGGGCATGCATCACCGGGCCATGGCAATGCGTCCCTTTTTAGCACGGATTGCGTGGGTCTGAGTTCTCCGTTAGCGTGGATCGATATGGCGCACGAGTATCGGGACGAGCCACTGGGCGAACGCGCGCAGCAACTGTTGCGCGCGCTGGTCGAGAGCTATATCCGCGACGGACAGCCGGTCGGGTCGCGCGCGCTGTCGCGCGATTCGGGGCTGGCGCTGAGTTCCGCGACGATCCGTAACGTCATGGCGGACCTGGAGGCGCTCGGTTTCGTCGCCTCGCCCCACACTTCGGCGGGCCGCATTCCGACCGACAAGGGCTACCGGTTCTTCGTCGATTCGCTGCTCAAGGTGCAGCCGCTCGACACGGCCGACATCGCGGAGATCAAGCGCGAGCTCACCTCGGGCAGCGCCGACACGAAGGCGCTGGTCGGCGCGGCGTCGCGGCTGCTTTCGAGCGTCACCCACCTCGCGGGGGTCGTCACGCTGCCGCGCTCGCAGGTGCAGGCGGTCTCGCAGGTCGAGTTCGTGGGCCTCTCGGAGAACCGCATCCTCGTGATCATGGTTTTCAACGACCGCGAAGTGCAGAACCACATCATCCAGGCCGGGCGCCACTACTCGCCGGACGAGCTGAAGCGCGCCGCGAACTACCTCAGCGAGCAGTTCCGCGGGCGTACCCTGTCGCAGGGGCGGCAGGAGATTCTGCGACAGCTCAAGGAAACACGCGAGCACCTGAACGAGGTCATGGGCAGCGCCATTTCGGTCGCGCAGCAGGTCTTCAGCGCGTCCGAGGGCGGGCAGCTCGAGTACGTGATCGCGGGCGAGACAAACCTGATGGGGGTCGCGGAGCTTGCCAGCGTCGAGCGCCTGCGGCGGCTCTTCGAGGCGTTCAATGAAAAGCGCGACTTCCTGCACCTCCTGGATCAGAGCCTCAAGGCCGAGGGCGTGCGGATCTTCATCGGCCACGAATCCGGCTTCCAGATCCTGGACGATTGCAGCGTCGTCACCGCGCCGTATTCGGCCGACAACGAAGTGGTCGGCGTGCTCGGTGTGATCGGGCCCACGCGCATGGCCTATGAGCGGGTGATCCCGATCGTCGATCTCACCGCCAGACTTCTCGGCGCGGCCTTGAATTCCCACCGCTGAATCCCCATATCGGGGGCGAAGCCGTAACTATTTGATTCGAGGGAAGTATTGATGGCGGAAGCGGACACCGGCACGCCGGAAACGACTGCGGGCGGGAACGGGGCGGCAGCGGCAATTTCGATCGAGGACCTGCAGGCGCAACTCGCAGCCGCCGACGCGCGGGCGAAGCAGAGCCACGACCAATACCTGCGCAGCCTCGCGGAAATGGAAAACGTGCGCAAGCGCGCCCAGCGCGATGTCGAGGCCGCCAACCGCTTCGGCCTGGAGCGCTTCGCGCAAGAGCTCCTGCCGGTGAAGGAAGGCCTCGATCTCGCGGTCGAGAACGCGCCGAAGGCGGATCGCGACAGTCTCGCGGCAGGACAGCTTGCGACCCAGCAGCTCCTGTCGAAGGCTTTCGAGCGTCTCGGCATCGTGGAGCTCGATCCGGTGGGCGAGCCTTTCGATCCCACGCAGCACGAAGCGATGATGGTGCAGCCCTCGGCGAGCGTCGAGCCCGATTCGGTGCTCACGGTCGTGCAGCGCGGCTACTCGCTCAACGGGCGGCTGCTGCGGCCGGCGCGGGTGATCGTCGCCAAGGCGCCGGGGCAGGGTGCTTGAATCGACACGGGGTGACCCCATTTCGGGGGCAAGGTTTCAGCTAAACGATTGGCGGAGAGAGACATGGGCAAGGTAATAGGCATCGACCTCGGCACGACCAACTCGTGCGTGGCGGTCATGGAAGGCGGCAAGGCGCGCGTGGTCGAGAACAGCGAGGGCGATCGCACGACCCCGTCCATCGTCGCCTTCACGAAGGATGACGAGGTGCTGGTCGGCCAGTCGGCCAAGCGCCAGGCAGTCACGAACCCGCAGAACACGCTGTTCGCGGTGAAGCGGCTGATCGGCCGCAAGTTCGGCGATCAAGTCGTGCAGAAAGACGTCGACATGGTCCCGTACAAGATCGTGAAGGCCGACAACGGCGATGCCTGGGTCGAAGCTCACGGCAAGAAGATGGCGCCGCCGGAAGTCTCCGCGCGCGTCCTCATGAAGATGAAGAAGACGGCAGAGGACTATCTCGGCGAGGAAGTCACCGAGGCCGTCATCACCGTGCCCGCCTACTTCAACGACTCGCAGCGCCAGGCGACCAAGGACGCCGGCCGTATCGCGGGTCTGACCGTCAAGAGAATCATCAACGAGCCGACCGCAGCCGCGCTGGCCTACGGGCTCGACAAAGATGGCGGGGATCGCAAGATCGCGGTGTACGACCTGGGTGGTGGCACCTTCGACGTGTCGATCATCGAGATCGCCGCGGTCGACGGAGAGCGCCAGTTCGAGGTGCTCTCGACCAACGGCGACACTTTCCTCGGTGGCGAGGACTTCGACCTCAAGATCATCCATTTCCTCGCGGACGAGTTCGTAAAGGAGTCCGGCGTCGACGTGCGCAAGGACCCACTCGCGATGCAGCGCCTGAAGGAAGCTGCCGAGAAGGCGAAGATCGAGCTGTCCTCGAGCCAGCAGACCGACATCAACCTGCCGTACATCACGGCCGATGCGTCGGGCCCGAAGCACCTGAACATCAAGCTCACGCGCGCGAAGCTCGAATCGCTCGTCGAGGAACTCGTCCGGCGCACGATCGACCCCTGCAAGGTCGCGCTCAAGGACGCGGGTCTTGCGGCTGCCGAAGTCTCCGAAGTGATCCTGGTCGGCGGCCAGACGCGCATGCCGCTCGTGCAGAAGTACGTCAAGGACTTCTTCGGCAAGGAGCCGCGCAAGGACGTGAACCCGGATGAGGCGGTCGCGGTGGGCGCCTCGATCCAGGCGGGCGTGCTCGCGGGCGAGGTGAAGGATGTGCTGCTGCTCGACGTGACGCCGCTGTCGCTCGGCATCGAGACGCTCGGCGGCA
>DAORVK010000088.1:0-9040 GCA_035433705.1 Steroidobacteraceae bacterium | reverse complement strand
TGGCCGGCACTTCGGTGGCGCTGCATCTCGGTGAGCGCGCCGTGCCGACCGTGCTTCTCGAGGCGGCCCAACCCGCCAATGGCGCATCCGGCCGCAACGCGGGTCACGTACAGCCGTGGCTCGATGGGCTCGCGGCACTCGATAACTGGCCCGACCGGGGCGCCCGGCTGCTCGAGACCTTCGTGAGGGACCGGAACATCGTTTTCGATCTCTGCCGCCGTCATCACATTGATGCCGATGCTGCGCCCTCAGGTGTCGTGCAAACCGTCACGCGCCGCAGCAAGTCGCTGGAGGAAATGGCCGCGCGCTGGCGTGCACACGGTTACCAGGTCGAACCCGTGGGTCCAGCTCAGCTGCACGAGTTGCTGGGCACTCGCCGCTACCGCCATGGAGTGCACTGGCGCGAGGGCGGTCGCGTGAATCCCTTCCGGTTCACGCAGGGCATGGCCGCAGCGGCCACCCGTCTCGGGGTCCGTGTCCATGGCGACTCGCCTGTCGTGTCCTGCACGAGGGTGGGGGAACGCTGGCAGGTGCGCACGCATCGCGGCAGCGTCCGTGCGGCGCGCATCGTGCTGTGCACGAACGGACATGCGGGCAACGCATTCTTTCCCGAGGTAACGCGCGCTGGCTATCCACTGGTGGCGTGTGGTCTCGCAACTGCGCCGCTGCCGCCCTCGTTGCTCGAGGTGATCAACCCGTCGCGCGCGGCGCTCGCGCAGGTGCCCACCGGCCTCTACCCGATGGTCGTGGATGGCCGCGGTCGCCTCGTGACCGCCACCATTCCGGGCCCGCGACAGGCGGATCGCCCCGCACGCTATTTCGAGGCTTTCCTGAGCTACCTTCATCGCACCTGGCCCGAGAGTCGCGCGGTGCCGATCGAACCCGGCTGGTACTGGACCGGCATGACCTCGAGCACTTCGGCGACCCTGCACGCCGATTTCCCCGGGCTCTACCAGATCGCTGACGGCGTCGTGGGATTGATGAACCTCGGTACCTGGGGCAATGTCATGGGCCCGCTGCTCGGGCGCAATGTCGCACAGGCACTCGCCGAGGAGCGCCCGCAGGACTTCATGTTCCCGCTGCGCGCCCCGCACGCCGTCCGCTTTCCGCGTCTCTTCGAGATCAAGATCCGCCATCTGCTGGTCCCCGCGGCCCGCTGCATCGATCGGGTCTGGGCTTCTTGACAAGGATCCGGTGAATGACTCGACCTGTATCTTTTTGGAATGTGCTGACAGGGCCCGGAATCGGCAGCGCATTGTGGCTGGCGCTGCTGCTCGGCGTCCCGGCCGCCGCGGCCGAGCGTGGTGAAACGCTCTATGCGCAGCGCTGCGCAGCCTGCCATGATCACCCGCACGATCGTGTGCCGCCGCGGCTGCTGCTCGGCTTTCGCTCACCGAATGCGGTCGTGCGGGCGCTTGCCCGCGGCACCATGCGCCCGATGGCGGAAGGATTGAGCGACGCCGAAATCGCTGACCTGGCCGCCTTTCTCACCGGTCGCGAGCCCGGCCAGGAGGCGCGACCGGCCGCCAATCGCTGCGCGCAGCCGGGTGCGCCGGTCGCGGTGAACAAAGGTGACTGGCCCGTCATCGGGCGCGATGTCGCGGGCAGCCGCTACGAGCCGGAGCCCGGGCTGCGGGCCGAGGATCTGTCTCGTTTGAAACTGAAATGGGCCTTTGCGTACCCGGAGGGTGCGTCGGGGCCGGTCCAGGTGGCGGGTGGGCGGGTGTTTCTCGCCTCGGGGGACGGGCAGGTGCATTCGCTCGATGCACGGACCGGCTGCAGTTACTGGAGCTTTGACAGTGGACGCACAGTGCGTGCGGTCACGATTGCGGCGATCGGCCCCGACAACGCGGCCGGTGGACGTATAGGCGTCTTCTTCGGTGATGACCAGAGCGCCGTCACGGCACTCGATGCGACCAGCGGCGCCTTGCTGTGGAGGACGCCGGTCGAGACGCATCCCCTCGCGCGTATCACCGCGCCGCCCGTCGTGTACGAGGGGCGGGTGTACGCACCGGTCTCGGGGATGGAGGATCCGCTCACTCACGACCCGGGTTATGCCTGCTGTACACATCGCGGCAGTGTCGCCGCGCTCGATGCCGCGAGCGGCAAGCTCCTCTGGAAGAGCTACACGGTGCAGGAAGAGCCGAAGCCGCTGCCGAAGGCGAGCGCTGAGGCCGTGCAGCACTTCGCACCGGCCGGTGGCTCGGTGTACACACCACTCGGAATCGATACCCGGCGCAAGCTTGTGTATGCGGCGACGGCCGAAGCCTACAGGCGCGAGAATCCCGCAGGCGCCTACTCGGTGATCGCCTTCGATATGGAGACGGGGGCTCACCGCTGGCAGCGGCAGTTCATGCCCGCCGAAAAAGACCGCTCGCGCATCTGCCACGAGGCCGGCGAGAGCGACTGTCGCAACATGTTCTCGATGAGCACCCAGGTGATGGTGCACACCCTGCCGGATGGCAAGGACATGCTTCTCGTCGGCAGCAAGTGGGGCTGGGTGTATGCCCTCGACCCGGGCGCCCGGGGGCGCACGCTCTGGAGTCGCAAGGTCGGCAAAGGCGGGGATCTCGGCGGCATCATGTACGGGTTTGCGGCCGACGCCCGCACGGTCTACGTCCCGATCGCCGATACGGTCGTGTTGCCTCCGGAACGGGCAGGAGGCCTCGTCGCAATCAATCTTGCGACCGGCAAGATGCGCTGGCGCCTCGAGTCAGAGCCACCAGTCTGCAGCTGGCTTGCCGGCGCGCCGGCTGCGTGCACCGATGTGAATACCTGCACCTGCAGCAGCGCCAAGGTCGCAGCGACCACGGCGATACCGGGCGCAGTGTTTGCTGGCGGTTGGGACGGGCACGTGCGCGCCTACTCGACGTCCGATGGGCGGCTGCTTTGGGATGTGGACACCGCCGTGCCCGTGGCCGCCGTGAACGGGATCGAGGCGCGCGGCGGTCAGGTCGGTGGCTATCCCGTCGTGGTGAGCGGGGGCACGGTCTACATCACCTCAGGCGCGAGCGTGATGGGGCGGCCCGGCAATGCGTTGCTTGTATTTGCGGTCGAAGCCGACTGACTCAGCCTCGAACCCTCAATCCGCTCTGAGCGCAAATTCAATCCCTGCGCACACTGCCGCCACTTGGGCCGCGTTGCACTTCTCAGGCGTGACGAGCGGGCTGTCAGGATAGACCTCGGTGGTGGTCGTATAGCGAGCTCCCGTGATCCCGGCGCACAGGCCCAGTTGCCGCATGGGGTATCGAATGACTCCGCGCGCCACGATGTCCGATTCGATGATCCGGCCCCGCGCGTCCGCCGGGGCGATGTGCGTGATCTTGCCGACTGCCTCGATGATCGCCTGCTGGAATGCCGGTTGCGGGTTCTCGCTGTCGTCGACCAGATAGAAGCCGTCCGGAATGACACCTGGTTCGAAGGTCTTGCCGTCGCGCGCGGCGAGCGCAGGGCGGAATTCGGTTTCGTCGGTGTCTGTCGTTTCGTGCAGATCGATGTGCAGCAGAAATTTTCCACGCAGCGGGGCGATCAGGCGCATCAACGCAGCGGACTCCACTGCAGGGCCGCCTTCGCGAAACGAACGATTGGGGTCGATGGCGTTGGCATTCCAGCGGTGAATGCGCTCGTAGGCCCAGGGACTCACGCAGGGCGCCACCAGCAGGTTGAGTCGCGCCGCGTATTCTTCCGCGCGACGATCCAGGAACTGCAACGCGCCACGCACGCCACTCGTCTCGTAGCCGTGCACGCCGCCGGTGATGAGCGCCACCGGCAGCTCGTCGCTCCAATGGCGATTGCGAAGCGCGAGCATGCGGTACGAATCCGGCGGATAATCGAGCCGGCCATATTCCTGAACATCGAATCGCGCGGACAGGCGCTCAATCGTGCTCACGACATCGTCCTGATAGCTGCGCTGGCGAACCTGGCGTGACAGCCAGGTGGCACGCTCGGCGTCGCTCCAGGGGACACCAGGCGTGCCGATCGGATATGGAGTGGACAGGATCACGCTGAACAATTCCTTCCGGTGATCGAAGCACGGCTACTGTAATGTAAAGTCCAGCAGGAGAGCCACGATGTCCACCAGCACGGTCAGGCTGCACCGCATCCTTGCCACCACGCCCGAGCGCGTCTATCGGGCCTTCCTCGATCCCGATGCCATGGCGAAGTGGTTGCCACCGGACGGGTTCACGGGGAAGGTCCTTCAATCCGATGCACGCGTGGGCGGCACGTACAGGATGTCCTTCACCAACTTCACGACTGGCCAGAGTCACACCTTTGGCGGCGAGTACCTCGAACTGATCCCGAATGAACGTTTGCGCTACTCGGACCGGTTTGATGATCCGGGGCTGCCCGGCGAAATGATCACGACGGTCACGATCAGCAAGGTCCTGGTCGGCGTGGAGCTCAACATCGTGCAGGAAGGCATTCCGGCTGCCATTCCCGTCGAGGCGTGCTATCTCGGCTGGCAGCAGTCGCTCACTTTGCTTGCGAGGCTCGTCGAGCCGGAGATCCGGGAATAGAGATGCGAGCACGGGCTGCCCTTGGGGCCTGTCTCGCCGGACTTTTCATCGTCGGTTGCGCCGCGGGATCTGTACGCGCCGGACGATTTACACATGGCGCGCGTCGAGATGCCGGTCGAGGCGGTGATTGATCCTGCGTTGACTTACAACGCGGGGATCCCGAGATCAGAGAGCCACCGGTAGGTAGGATCGTAGTAAGCCGCGTCGCGTGTCGGGTCATCCGGCTGGCCTTCAGGCACGACGATCACCATGCCCTGTCGTGCGCGAGTCAGCAGCACGCGATAGGCGTTGAGGAGATAGCGCTGGCGCTCGGGGTTGCGGACGCGCTTCCAGCGACTGCCTTCGAAGCTGTGGTGCTCCCAGCCGTCGTCGCGGAAGCGCAGATCCCCATCCCAGACCACGCAGGACCAGTCGAGTTCGAGCCCCTGCACCTGGAATTCCGTGGCGGCATCTTCCAGATAGTACGACGAGCGCACATCTTCCTTTTCGTCCAGGAACCAGCGCACCGGGTCCACCTTGACGCGCACGTCGATGGCGAGGGGCTTGAGGCGCTGCGCCCGTGATGAGACCACCATTCCGTAACGTTCATTGCCGCGCGCCTGCTCCCGCAACCACTGACGCGCGGAAGGCAGGTGCCGTGTGAGGCGGATCGGGAAGACGACGCTGCTCACGCATCGGCACATCATCAAGGGCTCATCACGATTCCTGCCCTTCGTGTCCCTGAACCAGCACCTGTGCATGCAGGTGACTCGCCGCGTGATGCCCGCTGCGGTCACCGAGATATCGCGTGACGGCCAGGCCCTGGTTGTCCATCGCTTCGATGTCGACGAGAAGGGTGCCCGACGCTTGCCCGCACCATGTGCAATTTCTCACCTCTACTCGGGAGTACGAGCGATACGTCGAGTAGTGGAATGAGAAGTTGAGATGATAGTGAGCGGATGAATCCCAAGCCATCAGAGTCTGCGCGCCTTGATGAAAAGTCTTTCTGAGCTACTCGATGACGAAGAACTCACGCGGCTGGACGACTTCCTGCTCGACCGCATCGATGATGAGACGGGTGACAGGATCGCGACCGCGGGCGGCGATGAGGGCATTCTCGACGTATCGGAGCTCGACGGCTTTCTAACCGCAATTGTCAGCAGCCCGAACGTCATCGTTCCATCGAGGTGGGTGCCGGCAGTGTGGGGCGCAGAGGGGCCGATCTGGGGGTCGGCGGATCAGTTTCAGGAAATCTTCGGACTGATCATCCGTCATCAGAATTCCATCGTCGAGACGCTGCTTGACGATCCTGATGCGTTCGAGCCGATGTTCGGCGAGCGCGAGGTCGAGGGAAAGACGTACTTCATCGTTAACGAATGGTGTCACGGCTACATGCGCGGCATCGCGCTGGACGAACAGGCTTGGTGCGCCGGCGGCGGAGACATCGAAAAGCTGCTACAGCCAATCGAGCTCTGGGGTACCGAAGAAGGCTGGCGCAAGATTGATGTGATGAGCGACGCAGAGCAGGAGCGCGAGCGGAATGCAATTGCCCACAGCGTGCGCGCGCTACACAAGTACTGGCTCGAGCGCAGGGCACTACAATCCACGCCCATACGGCGTGCCGCAGCAAAGGTCGGACGGAATGATCCTTGCCCATGCGGCAGCGGAAAGAAGTACAAGCATTGCTGCTTGCAGTGAGTGCAGGCAACCGAGCCGAGTCGTTACTTCCTTTCAGAGCAGAAAAGTCGGGCTTTTCTGCCTTTTAAAGCTGACCGTCCGCGTTCCGCAGGAGGCATGTCGCATGGTCGATGCCGATCTTCCGTTCAAGATCGTGAAAAAAAACGGACTCTTATGCATAAGAAGGCGACATTCTTGGCTCTTGCGCGTAATTGAGCGACAAAGGCTGGGTGGCCCGTAATGAAGCGGCCATATGAATTCCTGATTACCTATTTGTAGCCGAAGGGCTACCAAATCGCGGATCCGCGCCATAGTTGTAGCCCTGAGTTCACAAAGTCACTTGCGCTATTAGTGGCCTACGGGCTACCATGAGGCCGGAAATCGGCCGTTTCTGCTGCCCCGAGGCTACAAAATGACGACCCTGGCGGACATGGCCGAACAGCTCAAGCGCGCGCGTCAGGAGGCGGCCCTTTCTCAGGCCGAGCTCGCCCAGCGCGCCGGCGTATCACGCACGACGCTCGCCCGCATGGAGACGCTCGCACGAGGGGACATGAGCGTGTCCGTCCTCCTGAAGTTGCTCGAAGGGGCTGGATATGACGTGCAGGTCGTCAAGAAGGGGCATCAACGCACGCTCGAAGACATCCTTGCCGAGCAGCGGCAGGGCTGAGCGGCGCACGAGCTCGCGATGAAACTCGACGTTCATGTCAAGGACAAGAAAGTCGCCTCGCTCTATCGCGAGCGCGACGAGTATGTCCTCAAGTATCTGCCTGACGCGCAGGGGACAGACTTCGTCAGTCTCGCGATGCCAGTGAGAGAAGAGCCCTGGCGATGGCCTCGCGATCTGCATCCGTTCTTCCGCCAGAACCTTCCTGAGGGTTTTCTGCTCGACGTTATTCGAGAGGAGTTCGGTCGATACCTCGATGGAACGGATCTGTCTCTGCTGGCTGTCGTCGGCGGCGCAGGCATTGGGCGCGTAACAGTCGCGCCCGAAGGCGTGGCTCCCGGCGTGGAACTCGAGCCGTTCCAGGTCGAGCAGCTTCTGACCGCGGAGAACATCACCCAGCGATTCACCGATCTCGTTCGCCAATACGCACGCGCAGCGATCTCGGGTGCTGTGCCGAAATTCCTGAGTCCTGGCGCGCCTGTCAATGCGGACGATGCGGCGCGCGCGCTCGGCAAGTCGACGCTGCGCACGAGCCGGCACATCGTAAAAGGGTCCGACGAGCGCACCGAGTATCTTGGATTCAACGAGTACTACTCGATGCGCGTCCTTTCGCGATTGAACGTCGTCGCGGTGGCCAACACGCGCATGTCCGATGATGGGCGCGTCCTGATCGTCGATCGCTTCGACATCGACGATCGAGGTGTCGTCGTTGCCGGCGTCGAGGATGCCTGCAGTCTCCTTGGTCTCGCTCCGCATGAGAAATATTCACCTTCCATGGAAAAGGTCGAAGCAGCGACGCGCGTGTATCTCCCGGGAGCAACGAGTCGTGCTCTGCTTCAGCAACTCGGCTGGCAGATCCTCGTGAACTACGTCGTTCGAAATGCGGACTGTCACGCGAAGAACATTGCCCTGTTCTACACCGAGCGAGCGAACGTTTCGTATACGCCCGTGTACGACATCGTCACCACGCAAGCCTATCCGCGCTTCGCAGATAACCCTCCGGGACTTTCAGTCGGCGGTCGCAAGACATGGGCGCCGGGAAAGTCCCTTGAAATCTTCTTCAAAGGTCGGCTGGGTATCGCGCCCGGCGATTACAAGGAGATGGTGGAGCGTCTATGCGAATCCGCAGTGGAAACGGGCAAGGAAGTCATCGCAGCCGCGAAGCAGAATCCCGCATGGCACACGATTGCCAAGCAGATGCTGCACGCATGGAACGAAGGCATGGCCAGCCTGCGAAGCCCGCCCTCAGAGAAGGTGCACAGACAGCTGACACCGCATATTGAAGCCGCGGGATTCTCCGATCCGGAGCCGCCCGAGCCCGCGCGGGTTGTTGGTCGGTCGGAAGGACTGGCGTCGCGTTCCAAGCGTCGCAAGTGACGGAAGCGAGGAACGCGCTACCTCCATCTTCTGAGCTTCAGATGGCAGCGTCATTCGTTCTCAAGCAAATGGTAACCATTTCGAACACTGGCCTCGCGCCGAGCCCCGCCCGCCTGCGCGCCGCCTCGAATGCCGTCTGAATCCGCCCGAGTGGCTGCGCCTGCAGTTTCTTCCACTGGATCACGTAGCCGGGGCCGGACTGTTCGAGCCAATGGAGCAGCGTGTCGCCGATCGGGAGCACCGGCCGGCCCTTTTTCGTGCGCCGCCGTCGTCTCGACGCGCGCCGTGTTACGCGCGTGGTGATGTGCAGATAGCGGTCGAGCACCGCCAGCAGCGGCACGTCCTCGAGGCGCTCTCGATCGAGTTCCTCGTGTCGCAGTACGTACTCGGCCAGGTGCCGCTCGGCTTCGCTACGATCCGTGCAGCCTGTTGAATGCCACTGAACCTCCCATCTCGAACGCGTCGTCTGCAGCGCGCCCATGTCGATGAACGGCGCGGCCACTTTGCTCCCCGTGCGCGATCGGCGCGTCGGGCCCCGCGCTTCACCGTTCAACTTCTCCCGCCAGCGCCGAAACACTCCGGGGTTGATCCCTTCTTGTCGGCAGAACTGTGATCTGCGCAGTCCGCTCGCCTCCTGCCGTGCGAAGATCTCCCGCCACGCCGCCTCGTCCCGATGAACCCGCCGATCGATCCCCATCACTCCTCCTCGCTGCAATCGTTCAGCGAGACGATCACCCATCAGCGGGAGGAGAAACAGAACGCCGCGTGGTTACCGTACATGGACGCCCCCACATTGCCAAGCACTCACGTTCTGATGACCAGGAGG
>DAORVK010000087.1:0-9048 GCA_035433705.1 Steroidobacteraceae bacterium | reverse complement strand
GGTTCGAATCCCACCCCTTCCGCCAACTTGACGATCTCGCGGCGGTTCAGCCGACCTCGGCATCGGCGCTCCGAGCCGCGAGATCAGGGCCCGGATTCCTTCGGTCTCACGTACGAAAGCGTGGTCGTGCTCGGCAAGCTGCTGTCGTCACCGTCGTACCGCACAGCCACTTTCCATTTGATCCCATCCAATGGTTCAACAATCAAATCCGAGTTGCTCATGAACTCGCGGCTCGACTGGTGGGTGAGGATGGGGTCGCCCTTCACGAAGCCTTGCGCGTCGCGCACATAGGTGTAGCCTTCCATGACGACGGTGACGCGCCGGTCGAGGCTCTTCTCGTCGCTCTTGCGCACGAGCGCGGCATTCAGGATGGCGTGGCCGCTCATCGACACCAAAGGCGTACCCTCCTGCCAGCGCACGGTGAGATCGATCTTCGTGCTCGCCTTTTTCGCAAGGAAGCTCGCTTGGGCGTTCGCTTCGAGCGTGGACTCGTCGCCGGAGAACCACGCCGTTAATTCATAGCTGCCCCGTGCAAGCTCGGGAACGCTGATCGATACAGCGACTTTGCCGGCCGCGTTGGTCGCTCCGGAGCCCACCTGGATGCTGCCGCCGGGTACCTTGGACTTCCCCTTGCTCTCGATCTGGAAGGTGACCATCTTTCCCGCGAGCGGCGTCTGCCCGGACTTGAGGGTCGCCTCGAGAGTCGCTTTTTCACCCGGCGCGCCCGACGCGCTGGTGACGGTCAGTGCCGCCGCCTGCTTCTCCTTTATCCTGACCACGGGCCTGGAACTGATTTGTCCCGGCACCGGTTGAACCGGCTTGGTGATGACAGGCGCAGGCTGCTGCAAGACGGGCTGGCTACCGGGGGGTGCCGCGTCAGCAGGCCCCGGGAAGGCCACCGAGACGATTATGGCGAGGATAGCGGCGAATGATCGAGTCCTCATCGGAGCTCCTTGTCAAGGCTGTTCGCGGGGAGCGCGAGTGAAAAAGAGCTCCCTGCTCGGACTGATTGCGAGCGGCACGGATGATCCATTGATCTGCATCACGTGGAGCCCCACTTCCATAGCGACGAACGGATGCGTGTGTTTCTCGTAGAAGTCCCACAGCCTCGACAGCGATTTCCCATTGCCTTTTCCATTCGCCTCGACGACTGTCAGTTTCATCTCCACGATCTTGATGCGATCCTGCAATGTGTTGTTACGCGCCTCGGCATTCGCCAGCGCATTTTCCAACGCATTTTCCAGCACCTTCACGCGATCCTTCAGCGCTCGTATAGCCGGGTCTTCCACGGCCAGCGCGGGCGCTTTGCCGACGACGGGAGGGCCGGCCGCTCGTACTTTCTCCGCGACGACCAAAGCGGACACCACGATCAGACCCGCGACAATGCCGACGATCACCACTTTGGGATATTTCATGACGATTCCATAAAGACGACGTTGAGCCGGGAAAACCATTACTGCGTCGAAAAACCCTGCCTTGCTGTCGAGCGTCGTGTCGCAGTGGCAGTGTGATATTCCATGTACCCTACACGGGGGGCACGGCGGACACAATCATTCGGGCAATCATAAGCACTTCCTGAAGCACGTCTGGCGACGCGAGCGCGGTCGTCGCTGCCGCAACTCAGGCAGTGGATACCTGCGGTTTAGTCGTGAAGTTCGCAACGGCCTGCCGTCTGGGCTGGGTACAATCGACCAATGCGTGTCCGGCTCCGCCCGCTCCTCGTCCTCATCGTGCTCGCTGCCGCCGGAGCCGGCACTGCGCTCTGGTGGCAGGCGCGCCCCCTCGTCGTTGAGGTCGTTCACGCGACGCGCGGCGATGCGATCGAGGCCGTGTACGGGACGGGGATCGTGGAGCCGACGATTCAGGTGCCGATCGCGCCGCGGATCGCGGGGCGCATGGTCGAGCTCGCGGTCGATGAGGGCGCGCGGGTGAGCAATGGGCAGGTGCTGGCGCGACTCGAGACTGCGGATCTCGAGGCCGCACAGGATGAACTCGATGCGCGTGCCCGCTATGCGCGTCAGGCCTTCGAGCGCGCGGAGATGCTGGTGCAGCGTGGTCTCGGCAGCGGCGCAGATCGCGACCGCACACTGGCCGATCTGCAGGCGGCCGATGCGGCGGCGGCACGCAACCGCAAACAGCTGGGATTCATGACACTCGTTGCGCCCGCCGATGGGCAGATCATCCGGCGCGACGGTGAGGTCGGGCAGTACATCGCCGTGAACCAGCCGATCTTCTACATGGCGACGAAGGCACCGCTGCGCATCACGGCCGATGTCGACGAGGAGGACATCGCGCGCGTGGCCGTCGGCCAGCCGGTGGTGATTCATGCCGATGCTTTTTCCGGCAAGGTCTTCGACGGCGAGGTCGCCGAGATCACGGCAAAGGGGGATGCCACGACGCGCAGCTATCGGGTCCGGGTCCGTCTGCACGGCGAGACCCCGCTGCGCGTCGGCATGACGACCGAGGTAAACATCATCATCGCGCGGCACGAGACGGCGCTGTTGCTGCCGGCGGCGGCACTGGTGGATGGGCAAGTGTGGGTCGTACGCGGTAAGCAGATCGCGGGGCTCCCCGTGCAGACCGGCATCCGCAGCGAGAAGGGCGTGGAAATCCGCTCCGGGATCGATGAACGGGATCTCGTCGTCGCGCAGCCGACAGATACGCTCCGCGCGGCCCGGCGCGTGCGGGCGAAACCAGCGGGCCGATAGGCAACGATGGCGCTCGCGCTGCGTATCGCCGTCACGCACATCCTCGCACGCAAGCGCCAGACGCTGGTGTCGCTCTCGGGGATCGTGCTCGGCACGGCATTTTTCCTCGCCGTCTCGGCGCTGATGCGCGGCTCGGAGCAGGATTTCATCAAGCGTCTCATCGACAACAGTCCGCACATCACGGTATCGGATGATTTCCGCAGCGCGAATCTGCAGCCGGCCGAAGAGCGCTGGCCTGATGCCGTCATCGCGATTCAGGGCGTGAAGCCGCAGCGCGAGGTGCGGGGCATCCGCAACTACCGCGAGAAGCTGCGCTACATCGAATCGATCGATGGTCTGCGGGTGGCGCCGGTGCTGACGGGTTCGGTGGTCCTCACCTTCGCCGGTCGCGTGCAGGGCATGACGGTGAACGGCGTAGTCCCCGCGACGATAGTCAATGTGACCACGATCGAGGAGAAACTCACTGCCGGCTCGCTCGCTGCGCTGACTGCGAATCCGAACGGCATCGTCGTGGGGCAGGGGTTGATCGACAAATTCCGCCTCGCGATGGGGCGCAACCTGACGGTCGCAACCTCGGAAGGCGTGATCCGCACGCTCAAGATCGTCGGCATCTTCCGCACCGGCAACGCCGGAGTCGACGAGACCCAAGGCTACGTGCTGCTGAAGCGCGCGCAAACTCTCCTTGATCGCCCGAACCGCGTCAACCGCTTCATCATCCAGCTGGACAATCCGTATCGCGCTCGAGACGTGGCGCGGCAGATCGAGCAACGCATCGGCTACAAGTCACTGTCCTGGATCGAGGCCTCAGAGGACATCATGAGCCTGCTGCTGGTGCGCAACATCATCATGTACACCGTGGTCATTGCGATTCTGCTGGTCGCGGCCTTCGGCATCTACAACACCATCTCGACGATCGTGATGGAAAAGACACGCGACATTGCGATCCTGAAGTCCATGGGGTTCCACGCGCGCGATATCCGCGACATTTTCGTGGCTGAAGGCGTGATCGTCGGACTCTGCGGGAGCCTCGGCGGCTTGCTGGCGGGCCTCGGGCTGATGCACGTCCTCGGCCGAATCAGCATCCGTGTCCCCGAAATGCCGGGCGATTTGACGCATCTGCCGCTCGACCGCAGCCCCGATCAATTCCTGATCGCCTTCGGCTTCGCGATGGTTTCGACGGTCGTTGCCTCATTCCTGCCGGCGCGCAAGGGCGCGCGCGTGCACCCGGTCTCGATCCTCCGGGGCGCGACATGAGTGCACTGCTCGTGGCCGAACATCTGCGGCGCACGTTGCCCGGTGTGGTGCCTGTCACCCTCATCGATGACGTGAGTCTCACGATCGATCGGGGCGAGTTCGTTGCAATCATGGGACCATCGGGATCGGGGAAATCATCGCTCCTCTACCTGCTCGGCTTGCTGGACGTACCGACCTCGGGACGTATTGAACTCGACGGCGAGGACACTGCTTCGTTCGACGAGAACCAGCTCGCCGACGCGCGCCTGCGCAAACTCGGCTTCGTGTTCCAGTTCCATTTCCTGCTCGCGGAATTCACCGTTCTCGACAACATGCTGCTGCCGATGATGCGGCTGGGCCTGCTCGATCGCGATGCGGCGGCCGCACGGGCCCGCGAGTTGCTGTCGATGCTTGGAATGGATGGGCACGCGCACAAGCGGCCCGGCCAGCTCTCCGGAGGCCAGCGTCAGCGTGTGGCGATCGCGCGTGCGCTCGCGAACGATCCGCTCGTCATCCTCACCGATGAACCCACCGGGAATCTCGATTCCGGCTCGGCTGCGACCGTACAGAAGATCCTGCGCACGCTGGTCGACGAACGCGGCAAGACGGTGATCGCCGTGACACACGATGCCACCTTTGCCGGCAGAGCCGATCGCCGCATCGGCATCGTCGATGGTCGGATCGATCCGGACTGGGTGCCGCCGACGCTATTGCCGTATCACGGGCCGGGCTGAACCTCGCCCCGCGGAGCGCGCGCTGACCGTTCAGGCCTGCGCGGCAAGCGGGGATTGAACCAATCGGAGCGCCCCGATAGTCTTCGCCGTGCATGATCTCCCCGCGACGCCTGTCGTCGGCCCGGTCCGCTTGGGCCATTCTCATCGTCTCGATGACGATGCGTGCGCTCGTGCCCGCCGGCTTCATGGCGGGCCAGGACGCCGGCGGCAGCCTGACGGTGCAGCTGTGCACCGCGACCGGCCTCCGCGCGATCACGCTGCCGCCCGACGAGCCGGGTCCGCCCACGCCGCGGGTCCATGGCGACGGCGCCTGCTTGTTCTCCCTGGCATCCGGTGCGGCGCCCCCATCGGCGCCGTCAATGCAGGGAGCCACGCCCACCATCCTCGTTTCCCTCGTGCGCGTCGCTGCGGCTTGCGTGCACGTGCCGGCCATCGTCCGCGCGCAGTCCCCACGCGGTCCGCCGGCGCCGCTCCCCGCCTGAAACCCGGCGCCGCAAGGGCGCCATTTCACCAGATCCAGTTTCAGGTTCCCCGTCGGCGGGCGTTGCGCCATCGCGCGCGGTCCCTGCATGACGGGCAGCCAGGGAGTTTTTTTCATGTCGAACCGTTCCGACGCGATGCGAGCCCTGTGGTTCGCCTCGCTCGTCCTGCTGCCGGCTGGCATTGCGGCCGCCACCCCCAGCGATCGCGAGCTTTCCGAGGTTGTCGTCACCGCGGCACGC
Source organism: Steroidobacteraceae bacterium (assembly GCA_035433705.1). Taxonomy (GTDB): domain Bacteria; phylum Pseudomonadota; class Gammaproteobacteria; order Steroidobacterales; family Steroidobacteraceae; genus CADEFQ01. The sequence goes on along the minus strand of DAORVK010000087.1, from coordinate 3,651 downwards.
ATGCACGAACCGCTTGTCGTCGTCACCGATGCGCGCGCGCCGCGCCAGCCTGTGCCGGCGCACGACGGCGCGGACTATCTCAAGACTGTCCCGGGCTTCTCGGTGATCCGCAAGGGTGGCGCCGGCGGCGACCCAGTATTTCGCGGCATGGCCGCGTCGCGCATCAACGTCGAGATCGATGGCGAACAGGTGCTCGGCGGGTGCGGTATGCGCATGGACCCGCCGACCGCCTATGTGTTTCCGGAAGCCTACGACCGCATCGTCGTGATCAAGGGCCCGCAGACCGTGCGGCATGGGCCCGGCAATTCTGCGGCCTCGGTGTCCTTCGAACGCAACCTCGAGAGGTTCCTCGAGCCCGGCTACGAGGCGCACGCGAGCCTGCTCGGCGGCAGCTTCGGTCGCAACGACGTGGTCGGCGACCTGCGACTCGGCACGCCCGTGGTGTACGGCTGGCTGACCGGCACGCGCTCCGAGGCGGAGGACTTCACGGACGGAGCAGGGCGCCGTGTCAACTCGGCCTATCGCCGCTGGAGCGCGAACGCCGCGCTCGGCTGGACGCCCGATGACGACACGCGGATCGAACTCACCAGCGTGCTGAGCGACGGTGAAGCCGCCTATGCGGACCGCATGATGGACGGGGCCGCGTTCGATCGCGAGAACGTCGGGTTGCGATTCGAACGGCGCCGCCTGTCGGCGCACGTGGCGCGCTTCGAGGCTCAGGCGTTCTACAACTACGCCGATCATGTAATGGACAACTTCAGCCTGCGCGAATTCGTGCCCACGACGATGATGCCGGGCCGCAGCGTTTCGAACCCGGATCGCCGCACCCGCGGCGCGCGCACCGAGATCGATCTCGTGCTCACGCCCACGTTGTCGGCGACGCTCGGCCTCGAGCGGCAGGAGAATCGCCACACGTTGCGTTCGACCATGAACGAGACGATGCGTTCCTATGCCTCCATGGCGCGGGTCGAGGATGCGCGTTTCCGCAGCGACAGCGTCTATGGTGAGATCATGTGGCGCCTCGACGAGCGGCGACGACTGATCGGCGGTCTGCGCAGCGACGACTGGCGCGCGCGCGATGCTCGTACGGTACTCACGGTGAGCATGGGTAGTGTCGCCAACCCGACCGCCGATGCGCAGCGTCACGAACGGCTCGATGGCGGGTTCCTGCGGCTCGAGTCCGATCTTGCCGCGCGTCCCGTGACGCTCTACGCGGGTGTAGGGCATGTCGAGCGCTTTCCCGATTACTGGGAGCTCGTCTCCGCCGGCAAGGAAAGCGTCACGGGGTTGAGCGCGTTCGGGACGCGCCCGGAGAAAACCACGCAGCTCGACACGGGCCTGGTCTGGCAGGCGAACCGGATCACCTTCTCGCTGTCCGGGTTTGTCAGCGACGTCGGCGACTACATTCTGGTGCAATCGAACTACATGAAGGGCATGCGCGCGACGACCGTGGTCCGCAACGTCGCGGCGCGTACCTGGGGCGGCGAGCTCGATGCGACGCTGCGCATGGGTGAGCCCTGGTCGCTGACCGGTACGCTCGCGCACGTGCGCGGCGACAATCGCACCGACAGCACGCCACTCGCGCAGATGTCGCCGTTGGAGGCGCGGCTGGCGCTCGGTTACGAGCGCGGCGCATGGACGGCGGGCGCCTTGGTGCGAGCCGTCGCGGCGCAGGACCGCTACGTCGTGGGCCAAGGCAACATCGTGGGCCAGGACATCGGTCCCACCGGTGGATTTTCGCTGCTGTCGCTGAACGCCGCCTGGCGCCCACGCGACGGGATGCTCGTCGCGGCGGGCGTCGACAACCTGTTCGATCGCGTCTATGCGGAGCACCTGAGTCGCGCTGGCGCGATGGTGCAGGGCTACGTGCAGACCCGACGTGTCAACGAACCCGGCCGGACGCTCTGGCTCAAGGCCAGTGCCAACCTGCCTTAACCGAAGGAGACAGATCGATGACGAATGAAAAAGCTTTCCAAACGACGCGGCAGCCCGACCGGCGCCGCACACTGTTCGCGATGCTGCTTCTGTTCGGCGGTCTGCTTTCGCTTCGCCCCGCTGTGGCCGCCGCGCACAGCTACGCAGTGGGCAATTTGCAGATCGAGTATCCCTGGTCGCGTGTCACGGCGCAGGGCGTGCCGGTTGGTGTCGGTTATCTGGTCATCACCAATCGCGGCGCGCAGGCCGACTCGCTGGTGGCGGCGAGCACGGACGTCGCCGAGCGGGTGGAGTTCCATCAGACCCGCAATGAGGGCGGGATGATGAAGATGCGCCACATGCCGAGCGTGGCGCTGCCCGCTGGGGCCGAGGTGCGTTTCGAGCCGGGCGGGCTGCACCTGATGCTGTTGGGCCTGCGGCGTCCGCTGGTAGCCGGCGAGACGATCCCGCTGCTGTTGCGTTTCGCCAAGGCCGGTGAGCTGCGGGTGGAACTGACGGTCGAGGCGCACGGTAGTGCACCGAAGGAACTATTGCAGCGGCGATGACTTGCGGGCCGCTGTGCTCGAAGCGGGTGCCGCGTGCGGCGCTGACAAGTCCGTGCGCCGGGCATCATCCATGTGGACGATGTGGCGCCGGTTGCGGCAACCCTAGCATTTTCCGAGCTGCAACAGCAGTTTGCGGCCCAGGGGTAGAGCACCACGCCGATAGGGCGTCTGGACTGAGCAGGCAAAGACTCAATGAAGTTCGCGATTCGGCTACCGGCCAATATTCTCTACAAGGCATTCACCAGCCCCTGGGAAGCGACGTTGACGCCCGACAAGGCGGTGCATTTCGCACGGGAAGTGGATGGCCTTGCCTTCGATTATCTTTGGGTGGCCGAGCACATCGTCCAGCATCCGAAGCTTGTGCCCTCGATGGGTGCGAAGTTCTATGAAGGGGTGGCGGCGGCGGGTTTTCTGCTGGGCGCCACACAGCGCATCCGTGTTCTGACCTACGTGTGTCCCATTCCGTATCACAACCCGCTCGTGTGGGCCAAGGCGATCGCATCAGTGGATCATCTTTCCGGCGGGCGGCTGAGCCTCGGGCTCTCGGCAGGACACCTGCGCCGCGAGTTCGAGGCCCTGGGTGTGCCCTTCGAGAAGCGGGGCGCCATTTGCGACGAATACCTGCAGGCGATGAAAGCGCTTTGGACGAGCGATCAACCGGAGTTTCGCGGCGAGTTCGTGAGCTTCGGCAACATGGTCTTCGAGCCGAAGCCCTGCCAGTCGCCGCATCCGCCGCTGCTCATCGGTGGTGACGCGAGGCCTGCGCTGCGTCGCGCCGCGACGCTGGGTGATGGGTGGCTGCCCTGGCAGACAACGCACCGGGAGATGAAGAGCGCAATTGCGTACATCTACGATCAACCGGCGATGCAGGCGCGCAGCAAGCCGTTCGAAATCTACACGCTGCTGGCGGAAATCCCGGAGGACAACCGGCTGGACTTCGACAGGACGCACTGCCCGCAGCACAAGGACGAGATCGTCGACCTGATCGGCCTCCTGAGGGAGGCCGGTGCCACGGGCATGATAGTGCATCTGCCCAGAACGGGTTCCTACGAGGAGTGTCTCGAGTGGGTGGGATGGTTCTCGCAGGAAATCATTCCTCTTTATAAGGCCTGACCTCCATGACGCGCCCGGAGCCCCGCCTCGAGGACATTCCTGCCAGTTCGCTGAGATT
>DAORVK010000086.1:0-9264 GCA_035433705.1 Steroidobacteraceae bacterium | reverse complement strand
TCGAGGAGCGTGAGTTCTGAAGCGATCGCCGTGAAGCGACCTGCTTCGAGATCGCCAAGGATACGTCCAGCCGCAGCGCCAAAGCGCGGATGCGCCCCGAAATGGTAGATCCAGAGGCTCGTGTCGAGCAGGACCCGCTTGCGGCCGCGCAGGGCCGCGCTACCAGTCGTCGCGCTCATCCTTCAAGTATGCGGCGGCCCCACGCCACAACTCGCCGTGCAAACCCGCGGTCTTCGCGCGGAAACTCGCGGGCTTCGCCATCAGCACCACTCGATCCTGCTTGCAAAGCACCAGCAACTCGTCGCCGGCGGACAGCGACATGGCTTCGCGCGCGGCGCGCGGGATGACTACTTGATACTTGCTGCTCAGCGTAACGACTGACTTCATGGCGCAAGCCCATGCGTAAAGTAATTCTGCTGTTTTACTTTACCCCCGGCACGCTGGCAGCGGTCAATGATCCGCGGCGACCGCCCCGAGCTTCGCCATCTCGGCGAGCACCTCGTCCGTCTTCGCTCGCATCAGCGCCGCATCGCCACGGCTTTCCACGTTGAGGCGGATCAGCGGCTCGGTGTTCGAGGTGCGCAGGTTCATGCGCCAGCGGTCGAACTCGAGCGAGAGGCCGTCGGTGAAATCGACGGAGGCCGCCTTCGGCTCGTACTTCGCGCGGATCGCGGCGATGGTTGCCGGGCCATCGGGCACGCGCCGGTTGATCTCGCCGCTCGCCGGGAAGAGCTTCATGCGCTCGCCGACGAGCTGCGAGAGCGACTTGCCAGTCTCGCTCATCACCTGCAGCACGATGAGCCACGGGATCATGCCGCTGTCGCAGTAGGAAAAGTCGCGGAAATAGTGGTGCGCGCTCATCTCGCCGCCGTAGATGCCGTCGACCTCGCGCATCACCTGCTTGATGAACGCGTGGCCCGACTTCGAGAGCACCGCCTTGCCGCCGTTCTTCGCAACGACATCGAGCGTGTTCCAGGTAAGACGCGGGTCGTGCACGATGCGCCCGCCCTTCTCGCGCTTCAGGAACACCTCGGCAAGGAGCCCGACGAGGTAATAGCCCTCGATGAAGGTGCCCTGCTCGTCGAAGAAAAAGCAGCGGTCGTAATCGCCGTCCCACGCGATGCCGACATCGGCGCCGCTCCTGCGGATCGCCTCGATGGTCGGCGCGCGATTCGCCTCGATCATCGGGTTCGGCACGCCGTTCGGGAACGATCCATCGGGCGCGTTGTTGAGCTTCACGAACTCGAACGGCAGGTGCGGCTCGAGCTGATCGACGATGAGCCCCGCGCCGCCGTTGCCCGCGTTCACGACGACCTTGAGGCGGCGCAGCTTCGACCGATCGACGTAGCCCAGCAGGTGCTCGAGATAGCGCCCGCCGGTCGCGAGCACATGTCGCTTCCCCGCCCGCCCCCCGATAACCGAAAACTTGGTGCCGGGCACCAGGTTTTCGGTTAGTTGGGCCGCGAGCCAGTCGCGCATCGTGAACAGGCCCGTATCACCGCTGATCGGGCGCGAGCCCTCGCGCACGAATTTCATGCCGTTGTAGTCGGGCGGATTGTGGCTCGCGGTGACCATGATGCCGCCGTCCATGCGCTCGGCGAAGGTCGCGTAGTAGACGCCCTCGGTACCACAAAGCCCGATGTCGTACACGTCGACACCGCTTTCGAGCAGCCCGGCGGTCAGCGCCTGCACGAGTTCCTCACTCGAATGGCGGATATCGCGCCCGACGATCACTTTCTTCGGCTGTACGAAAGCCGCATAAGCGTGCCCGATCCGGCGCGCGAGGTCGGTGTTGATTTCGTCGGGGATGCGTCCCCGGACATCGTAGGCTTTGAAGGCTTTGAGGTTCATGTCGCCTCTGGATCCTGGAATGGATTGTGGATCATCACGGCGCCGATCATACGGCCATGCTGCAAGTCTTCGGTGAGCAGCACGCCACAACCGTAATGCTCGGCACACGCCCAGATGTTGGCGTCGAACCAGTTCAACTTGTAGGACGCGACACCACGCAACGCCGTGCGCACGATCGCTTCGTTGGGATAGAGGATGGGATAGATCGCCAGCATCTCCTCCGCCTCGCGCCGCGCCTCATCGGGCGGCAGGATGGAGCGGCCATCCGCGCGAACGCGTGTCGTCGCAGAGACGAACTCGACGAGCGCCTGGTAGGGCACGCGCAGCGACGAAGTGGCAATCGCCGCGCGCAACACGGAGCCGGCCACGGCCTGCTTTTCCGGGTACCGGTCGTCGTGGCGGTAGACGAGAACGTTCGTATCAACCAGCTGGACAGCCGCGTCCACGGCCGACCCTACTTCAGCCGATCGGCGTAGAGATCCTCACGCGTCCAGCCACGGTCCTTCGCGACCGGAGCATCCGGGCGGTTGCGGGCGTGTTGCCGATCTGTTGCGGCATCGAACAATCGCAGGCGGGCAGCGACCGGCAAACCCGCTCCAGGACGTCGTGTACGGCGGGCACGGCTGACACGCAGGCTCTCGCCGGCCGCCTGCCACTCCAGATCGTCTCCGGGCTTGATACCGTAGGCGCGGGCGAGATCGCGCGGCACCGACACCTGATACTTGGAAGTGATCTTGCTCACGGTATTACGATAGTAATACCAGCGCGCTCGCCGCACAAGCCCGCAGCGCGGCGTCCGGCACTTCATCGCCGTAGAAGCGCTTGAGCACTTGATAGCGACGTTCGACTCCCTGAACACTCCGCGGAATCGACGCTTCCACGATCCCGCGCGCGGCGTCGTACATGGACGAAGCGGCCCTCACCCGCTCTTCGACCGACATTGCCGCATGGCGGGCGGCCACCATCGCCGCCACTTCTTCACTCGTATCGTTCACGGCTCGATGCTCGCCAGTTCATCCGCCACCGTCAACTCCCGTGCCCAACGTCGCAGATAGGGCCAATCCATGTCCACATGCCACAAGGCCGCCACATCGCGGCGCTGCAACTCGGACCCCGAGAGCTTCCCCCATACGAGCTTCGAAAGGATCAAGTCCTCGCGACTGACGACCCAGGTGGCCAAGCCTCCGACCTCGGCGCGCTGGCGCCGATCGAGTTCCAGGCGTCGATACGGGTCGTTCTTGCGAACAATGAAATCGATCTTGATGCCTGACCCCAGGTGCATGAGGTTGAACAACCGCCCGTCTCTGACCGCTTCGCGCGCTGCATCCTCATCCACATAGAAATCGGCCGCAAACCCCGCAACCACGCGCGGCACATCACGCATCTCGAGCGCCACGACGATGTCGAGATCGCGCGTCATGCGTGGCGTCGCATAGAACGCCATCGCGAACGACCCCGTCAGCATGAAACGCAAGCCGAGCGAATCGAGGCGCTCGCTGACGATGCGCAAGACCTCGAGTTCGCTATTCATCGCAAGATCCTACGCCGCGACCCCGCTGCGCCGCTTCAAGCTCGCGACGGCGCGCGACGCCGCGCGGCCATCCCACAGGTCCGGCACGCGGCCCGCGCGGCCGCGCTGCGCGAGCGCCGCGTCGAGCGATTCGACCAGCGCCGCGGGCGCGACGAGGCGGTTCGAGCCCTCCGTGACGGTCACCGGCCGCTCCGTGTTCTCGCGCAGCGTGAGGCAGGGAATGCCGAGATAAGTCGTCTCCTCCTGCACGCCGCCCGAATCGGTAATCACGACACGGGCACCGGTCACGAGGTTCATGAACTGGATATAGCCGAGCGGATCGACGACGCGCACGGCGCCGCTGCCCGACAGGCGCTCCATGAGGGCGAATTCCTGCAGCTTCTTGCGCGTGCGCGGGTGCACGGCGAACACGAGCGGCACGCGCTGCGACACCGTGAGCAGCGCCTCGACGAGTGGCGCGAGCGCCTCGCGCGTGTCCACATTCGACGGCCGGTGCAGTGTCACGACGCCATAGCCCTGCGGCGCAAGCCCGAGCCCGCTGCGCGTGCCGTCCGCCTCGATCGCGCCGCGCATCATCTCGTAGCTATCGATCATGATGTTGCCGATGCACTCGATGCGATCGGCCGGCACGCCCTCGCGCAGGAGGTTCTCGTCGCCGTCGCGCGAGGGCGTCCACAGTACATCCGCGATCGAATCGGTCACGAGCCGGTTGATCTCCTCCGGCATGCGCCGGTCGCGGCTGCGCAGCCCCGCCTCGAGGTGCACCACCGGGATCCAGAGTTTCGCGCCGACCATCGCGCAGGCGGCGGTCGAGTTCACATCGCCCACCACCACGATCCAGTCGGGCTGCTCCGCCATCGCGACTTTCTCGTAGGCGATCATCACGCCGCCCGTCTGCTCGGCGTGCGAGCCGCTGCCGATTTCGAGGTGGAAATGCGGCTTCGGCATCGCAAGATCCCGGAAGAACGCATCCGACATGTTCGGGTCGTAATGCTGTCCCGTGTGCACGATCGACGCGCGGCACCAGGATTCCTTCGACAGGGCGTGCCAGAGCGGCGCGATCTTCATGAAATTCGGGCGCGCCGCCGCGATCAGGTGGATGTTCTTCATCGGCCGTAGATGTCCTCGAATCGCACGATATCGTCTTCCCCGAGATAGCTGCCCGATTGCACCTCGATCATGTGCAGCATGATCTTGCCCGGATTCTCGATGCGGTGCTTCGTGCCGATCGGGATATAGGTACTCTGGTTCTCCTCGAGCAGGAACACCTCCTCGCCGCGCGTGATGCGCGCGGTGCCCGAGACCACGATCCAGTGCTCGGCGCGATGGTGGTGCATCTGCAGCGACATCGAGGCGCCGGGGTTCACCGACAGGCGCTTGACCTGGTAGCGCTCGCCGTTCTCGATGCTGTCGTAGCTGCCCCAGGGGCGATACACCTCGCGGTGCAACGAGTGCTCGTAGCGGCCGTCCTTCTTCAGGCGCTCGACCACTTTCTTCACGTCCTGCACGCGGCTTTTCGGCGCGACCAGCACCGCGTCCTTCGTCTCGACGACCACGTGGTCGCGCAGGCCCACCGTGGCCACGAGACGACTCTCCGCAAAGAGATAATTGCCGCTCGAGTCCTCGGCGATCACGTCGCCTTGGGAGACATTGCCCGCCCCGTCACGCTCGATCGCTTCATAGAGTGCCGACCACGAGCCGACGTCGCTCCAGCCCGCATCGAGCGGCACGACCACGGCATCGCCTGTCTTCTCCATCACCGCATAGTCGATCGAATCGCTGCGGCAGGCCTCGAAGCTCCTGGCCTCCACGCGCGTGAAATCGAGGTCGCGCTTCGCCGCAGCCAGCGAGGCGGCGCAAGCCTCGGCGATGTCGGGCGCATGCTTGCGCAGCTCCTCGAGGTAGCGCGAGGCACGAAACACGAACATGCCGCTGTTCCAGAGATAGTTGCCCGATTTCAGGTACTGCTCGGCGACTGCCTTCGCAGGCTTTTCGACGAAAGCCCCGATGCGCGAGGCGCCGGCGAGCGGCGCGCCGCGCTGGATGTAGCCGTAGCCCGTCTCGGGCGCCGTCGGTATGACACCGAAGGTCACCAGGTGCCCGAGGCCCGCAGCGGCCACCGCCGTGCGGATCGCCGCATGGAAGGCAGGCACACCCCGGATGACATGGTCGGCTGGAAGCACCAGCAGGATTGGGTCGGCGCCGGGCAGGGATTGGAGAGCCACCTGTGCGGCCAGCGCAATCGCGGGGGCGGTGTTGCGCCCCGCCGGCTCGAGCAGGATGGCGCGCGGCGTGGCCCCGATCTGGCGCAATTGCTCGGCCACCATGAAGCGATGGGCCTCGTTGCACACGACGATCGGCCCACCTGCCCCGGTGCCCGCCAAACGCCCCGCCGTGGCCTGGAGCATCGTCTGCTCGCCGACCAAGGGCAGCAGCTGTTTGGGGTAGAGCTCGCGCGATAGCGGCCACAGACGCGTTCCGGCGCCGCCGGAGAGAATCACGGGAATCAGCACGGAAATCCTTCTTTTTTCAGCCGTTTCCGGGGCGGCATGATACGGGAGCTTCAAGGACGATTGCGCAAGCGGCTCTCAAATGTTCAGGCCCAGGATTGACCACGTGTAGCGTCATATGTATACGTGTAGCCATATGGCACTCAACATCCGTAGCAGGGAAGCGGACGAACTCGCGACCGCGCTCTCCCGGCTTACCGGGGAGACCAAGACCCAAGCGGTCACCCAGGCGCTCAGGGAACGGCTGGAACGCGCGCAGCGAGCGCGCTCCCGACGGAGTCTGGCCGATGAACTCGACGAAATCGCAGCCCATTGCGCCGCCTTGCCCGTGCTCGATCGCCGCAGTGACGAAGAGATTCTTGGTTACGGGCCGGACGGGCTCCCGCGCTGATGGTCATCGACACGTCTGCGCTGGTCGCAATCCTTCGCAACGAACCGGAGCGGCGGAGCTTCACTGAAGCGATCGAGGCTGCCGACAACCGCAAGATTTCAGCCGCCACATTCGTGGAGGCTTCGATCGTGCTGGAAGCGCGGTACGGGGCGGAGGGCGTACGCGACCTCGACCTGCTATGCGCGAAAGCCGGCCTCGTCGTCACGTCCGTCGATGCCGCGCAGGCGGAGCTCGCACGCCGAGCCTGGCGACTCTTCGGCAAGGGACGCCATGCGGCAGGGCTCAACTACGGCGACTGCTTCGCTTACGCGCTTGCGGTGTCACTCGACGACAACCTGCTCTTCAAGGGCGCGGACTTCGCGGCGACCGACGTCCGGGCGCACGAGGCCAGCACGAAGCCAAGTCGGCGCTCTCGCAACTGATCGCCGCCGTGGAGCACGGTGACGAGGTCGTGATCGCACGCGCGCGCCGCTACGCCAGCCCCCGCCCCACCGCGTAATAGCTGAAACCGAAGCGCGCAAGCAGCTGCGGGTCGTAAAGGTTGCGGCCGTCGAAGATCGCGGGCTCCTTGAGGCCGGCCTTCAGCCGATCGAAATCGGGGCTGCGAAACTCCTGCCACTCGGTCGCGATCACGAGCGCATCGGCGCCCTCGATCGCCTCGTAGGCGGAAGCGCAGATCGCAAGATCCGGGCGCGCACCGAAAACCCGCCGCGCCTCCTCGCCCGCCACCGGGTCGTACGCGCGCACCCTGGCGCCTGCCGCCCACAGCTTTTCCATGATCGTGCGGCTCGGCGCCTCGCGCATGTCGTCGGTGTTGGGCTTGAACGCAAGACCCCAGAGCGCGAACGTGCGGCCTTTCAGGGCACCTTTGAAGTACCGCCCGATCTTGCCGACAAGGAACGCCTTCTGACGCTCGTTCACATCCTCCACCGCCTCGAGCAGCGCAGGTCTGTGCCCCACCGTGTTCGAGGAGCGGATCAGCGCCTGCACGTCCTTCGGGAAACACGAGCCGCCGTAGCCCGTGCCGGGGTAGATGAAGCTGTAGCCGATGCGCGGATCGGAACCGATGCCGACGCGCACCTTCTCGATATCGGCGCCCACCCGCTCGGCAATGTTCGCGAGTTCGTTCATGAAACTGATCTTGGTCGCGAGCATCGCGTTCGCGGCGTACTTCGTCAGCTCCGCCGAGCGCAGGTCCATCACGATCAGGCGGTCGTGGTTGCGCGTGAAGGGCTCGTAGAGCGCGCGCATCAGCTCACTGACGCGCGGGTTGTCGGTGCCGACGATCACGCGGTCCGGCTTCATGAAGTCTGCGATCGCCGCGCCCTCCTTCAGGAACTCCGGATTCGAGACGATATCGAACTCGACCTGCACACCGCGCTTCTTGAGCGCCTTTGCGATCTCCGCCTTCACCTTGTCCGCGGTGCCGACCGGCACCGTCGACTTGTCGATCACGACGCGGTACTCGGTGAGGTGCTCGCCGATCGTGCGCGCGACGGCGAGGACATACTTCAGGTCCGCCGAGCCGTCCTCGTCGGGCGGTGTGCCGACGGCGATCAGCTGAAAAAGACCGTGCCTGACGCCTTCCGCAGCGTCGGTCGTGAACTTGAGGCGCCCCGCCTCCGCGTTCTTCCTGATGAGTGCCTCGAGTCCCGGCTCATGGATGGGCACCTCACCCTGCTTCAGGCGTTCGATCTTCCCCGCATCGACGTCGACGCAGAGAACATCGTTACCCGCATCTGACAGACAGGCGCCTGTGACCAGGCCCACATAGCCGGAACCGAAGATCGTGACTCGCATGGGGGCGGCAGATTAGCCGACTTCACAGGCGCTTGCAGTAGCAGCGCCGCGGAACGCAACTCTATCGCGGGCCCAAGGCTTGCGGCAGGGTTCGCGCCACAAGCAAGCGCTCGCCGATTGCATCGAGATCTGCGATCGAAGCGGCCGCGATCCGGGCTCGCGCATCGCTGTCCAACGGGCCGAAACGCAGCGTGAGCTGGCGGACTATGAGCTCCGCGCGACCTTCAAGCTGCCCCTCGACTTTGCCCTCGGCCTTCCCCTCGACCTTACCCTCGACCTTCCCCTCGACCTTCCCCTCGGCCCGCCCCTGCGCGACATAGCGCTTGGCGAACTCGCTCTGATATTCGTACTTCGCAGGATCCATGCTTTGCAACTCCTGTCGGACTGCTTCGCTGAGCGAGGCCAGCACCAGATCAAAATACAACCTCGAGCGCTCCTCGTCGAGCCGCAAGCTCGCCGCCTGGGCGGCTGCCGCAATGCGCGCCGCCTTGCCGATGTCCTGGTCTCGCCCATGCGTCATGGCCGAGAGCACCGCCAGCTCGGGATGGACCTGCGCCCGAGACTCTTCGGTCACCTCGGGCACCTGCGAGGGGCCCAGCACCAGCGGCGTAAACCAGTTCCCACCGCCGAGATCAATCGGCTTCACCGCCCAGCGGGCGGTGGCCTCGTCCGCGGTCACCACCAGCAGACAGACCGGCAGCTCGAGCCGGGATCGAAGCTGGACCACGTACGCCGGCCACGCAAAGCGCTTGCGCTCATCCGGCGACAACTGGATCTCGATGACGATGCCGAGCACAGGCGCCCCATCGAGCAGTGACACGACGAGATCGGCACGATATTCGGTGGGCGGGATCTCGGTAAGGTCGGCGGAGTCGATCCGCACTTCAGTATACGAGGGAAGCTCCCGATGCAGCGCCTCGCGCAACAGCTCGGGGGCGAGCGTGGGACGGTTGCGAAACAGGAGCAGCAGCGCTTCGTGCAGTTGGGAAGGCACACGACAACGCTACGAGCCCGTTCACATCAACGCCATCGGCAATGCCGGCGTGTTCGACCGGAAAGGCGAGTGCAAGGCCAGCCGCAGACGCGCAGCCTGCTTGCGTTACAGAGTTTTCGATCTCACCGGGTGCCCAACGCTTCCTGCAGGGATCGCGCGGTGAGCAAGCGCTCGCCAATCATGTCGA
>DAORVK010000085.1:0-9393 GCA_035433705.1 Steroidobacteraceae bacterium | reverse complement strand
CAGGGCCGCACGCTGATGTACAAGTCCATTGTCGACGGCAACCACGAGATGAAGGCGGGCATGCCGGAATCCTTCAACGTGCTCGTGAAGGAAATCCGCTCGCTCGGCATCAACATGGAGCTGGAACAGGAGTAACCCCATGAAAGATCTGCTGAAACTGTTCAAGCAACACGCCCCGGTCGAGCAGTTCGACTCGATCAGGATCGGACTTGCGTCTCCGGAGATGATCCGCGCGTGGTCCTACGGCGAGGTAAAGAAGCCGGAAACGATCAACTACCGCACCTTCAAGCCGGAACGCGACGGGCTCTTCTGCGCGAAGATTTTCGGGCCCATCAAGGACTACGAGTGCCTGTGCGGCAAGTACAAGCGGCTGAAGCATCGCGGCGTCGTCTGCGAGAAGTGCGGCGTCGAGGTTACGCAGTCGAAGGTGCGCCGCGAGCGCATGGGCCACATTGAGCTTGCGAGCCCCACCGCGCACATCTGGTTCCTGAAGTCGCTCCCGTCGCGCATCGGCCTGATGCTCGACATGACACTGCGCGAGATCGAGCGGGTGCTGTATTTCGAGGCCTTCGTGGTCGTCGAGCCGGGCATCACGCCGATGCAGCGCGGCCAGCTGCTGACCGACGAGATGTATCTCGAAGCGATCGAGGAGCACGGCGACGAATTCGACGCCCGCATGGGCGCCGAGGCCGTCTATGAGCTGCTGCGCACGCTCGATCTCGCCGCGGAAATGGTCAAGATCCGCGAAGACATGGGCAACACCAGCTCCGACACGAAGCTGAAGCGCCTGTCAAAGCGCCTGAAGCTCGCCGAATCGTTCATCGAGTCCGGCAACAAGCCGGAGTGGATGGTGCTGACGGTGCTGCCGGTGCTGCCGCCCGACCTGCGGCCACTCGTGCCGCTCGACGGCGGTCGTTTCGCGACGTCGGACCTGAACGACTTGTACCGCCGCGTGATCAACCGCAACAACCGCCTGCGCCGGCTGCTCGAACTGAACGCACCCGACATCATCGTGCGCAACGAAAAGCGCATGCTGCAGGAGGCGGTCGACGCGCTGCTCGACAACGGCCGCCGCGGCCGCGCGATCACCGGCACCAACAAGCGCCCGCTCAAGTCGCTCGCCGACATGATCAAGGGCAAGCAGGGGCGCTTTCGCCAGAATCTCCTCGGCAAGCGCGTCGACTACTCGGGCCGCTCGGTCATCGTGGTCGGCCCGACCCTGCGTCTGCACCAGTGTGGCCTGCCGAAGAAGATGGCACTCGAGCTCTTCAAGCCCTTCATCTTCCAGAAGCTGCAGTTGCGCGGCGACGCATCGACGATCAAGGCCGCCAAGCGCCTGGTCGAGCGTGAAGGACCAGAGGTGTGGGACATCCTCGAGGAAGTGATCCGCGAGCATCCGGTGCTGCTGAATCGCGCGCCAACGCTCCATCGCCTCGGCATCCAGGCCTTCGAGCCGCTGCTGGTCGAAGGCAAGGCGATCCAGTTGCATCCGCTCGTCTGCACGGCCTTCAACGCCGACTTCGACGGCGACCAGATGGCCGTGCACGTGCCGCTGTCGCTCGAGGCCCAGCTGGAGGCGCGCGCGCTGATGATGTCGTCGAACAACATCCTCTCGCCCGCCAACGGCGACCCGATCATCGTGCCGTCGCAGGATGTCGTGCTCGGACTCTATTACATGACCCGCGAGCGCATCGGTGCGCGCGGTGACGGTATGGCTTTCAGTGACGTCGGCGAGGCGCACCGTGCGTACGAAGGCCGGCACGTCGACCTGCAGGCACGCATCCGCGTGCGCATCATCGAGTGGCAGCTCGTGGGCGGCGAGAAGCAGGAGCGCAAGCGCACCGTACAGACGACCATCGGCCGCTGCCTGCTCTCCGAGATCCTGCCCCGCGGCCTGTCGTTCGACCTGGTGAACCAGGACATGACGAAGAAGGTCATCTCTGCGACCATCAATGCCTGCTACCGCGCGCTGGGTCTCAAGGAGACGGTCGTCTTCGCCGACCAGCTCATGTACACGGGCTTCCAGTACGCAACCCGCGCAGGCATCTCGTTCGGCGTCGACGACATCGTGATTCCGGGTGAGAAGACGCGCCTCGTGGCGTCCGCCGACCGCGAGGTGAAGGAGATCCAGGACCAGTATTCCTCGGGCCTCGTGACGAACGGTGAGCGCTACAACAAGGTCGTCGACATCTGGTCGCGCGCGAACGACCAGGTTGCAAAGGCGATGATGGAGAAGCTCGGGTCCGAGGAGGCGACCGATGCGAAGGGCCAGAAGGTCCGGCAGAAGTCGTTCAACTCGATTTACATGATGGCGGACTCCGGCGCGCGCGGCAGCGCCGCACAGATCCGCCAGCTCGCCGGCATGCGCGGTCTCATGGCGAAGCCGGACGGCTCGATCATCGAGACGCCGATCACGGCAAATTTCCGTGAAGGTCTGAACGCGCAGCAGTACTTCATCTCGACACACGGCGCGCGCAAGGGTCTCGCCGATACCGCACTCAAGACTGCGAACTCGGGTTACCTGACGCGCCGCCTGGTTGATGTCGCGCAGGACCTGGTCGTGACGGAGGATGACTGTGGTACGACCCACGGTCTCGCGATGGCGCCGCTCGTCGAGGGAGGCGACGTGGTTGAAGGCCTCGGAGAGCGCGTTCTTGGCCGCGTGCTGGCCGAGGATGTGTACAAGCCCGGCAAGGACACCGTGCTGATCGAGGTGGGCACGCTGCTCGATGAACAGCTCGTGCGCACGCTCGAGCAGGAAGGCGTCGATCAGGTGAAGGTGCGCTCGGCGATCACCTGCGAGACGCGTTACGGCGTCTGCAGCAAGTGCTATGGGCGCGATCTCGCGCGCGGCCGCCTGATCAATATCGGCGAAGCAGTCGGCGTGATCGCGGCGCAGTCGATCGGCGAGCCGGGCACGCAGCTCACGATGCGCACGTTCCATATCGGCGGTGCAGCCTCGCGGGCCGCCGCGGCAAGCAGCGTCGAAGTGCGCAACAAGGGCACGATCCGCTTCCACAACGTGAAGACGGTGGCACACGAGAAAGGCCATCTCGTCGCGGTGTCGCGTTCCTGCGAGCTCGGCGTGGTCGACGGGTTCGGCCGCGAGCGCGAGCGCTACAAGATTCCCTACGGCGCGAGCATTTCAGTGCGCGAGGGCGACACGGTGGCCGGCGGACAGGTCGTTGCGACCTGGGACCCGCACACCCACCCGGTGGTCACGGAAGTGCAGGGCAACCTGCGATTCCAGGACTTCGTCGACGGGCTGACGGTGACGACCCAGGTGGACGATGTAACGGGCATTTCCTCCGTCGTCGTGCTCGACTCGAAGCAGCGCGGTGGCAAGGAACTGCGCCCGACGATCAAGCTGCTGAACGCGAAAGGCAAGGAAGTCACGTTCGCGAACACCGAGATCCCGGCGGTCTACACGCTGCCGGCCGGCGCGCTCGTATCGCTCGAGGATGGCGCGCGCGTGTCGGTCGGCGACGTCATCGCGCGCATCCCTCAGGAATCCTCGAAGACCCGCGATATCACCGGTGGTCTGCCGCGCGTCGCGGACCTGTTCGAGGCACGCAAGCCGAAGGACCAGGCGATCCTCGCGGAGCGCAGCGGGACCGTGAGCTTCGGCAAGGAGACCAAGGGCAAGCGTCGTCTCGTCATCACCGGCGAGGATGGCGAGAAGTACGAGGAGCTGATTCCGAAGTGGCGGCAGCTGAACGTGTTCGAGGGCGAGCAGGTCGAGAGCGGCGAGGTGATTGCCGACGGCGAGCCGAACCCGCACGACATCCTGCGCCTGCAGGGCATCGAGGCGCTCGCGAATTACCTCACGCGCGAGATCCAGGATGTCTATCGCCTGCAGGGCGTGAAGATCAACGACAAGCATATCGAGGTGATCGTTCGGCAGATGCTGCGCAAGACGGAGGTCGCCACCCCTGGCGACGCGCCGTTGCTGAAGGGCGAGCAGCTTGACCGCGCCCGGGCGCTCGAGATCAACGATCGCGTGACGCAGGAAGGCAAAGTCACGGCGACGCTTTCTCCGGTGCTGCTCGGCATCACGAAGGCCTCGCTCGCGACCGAGTCGTTCATCTCGGCGGCCTCGTTCCAGGAGACCACACGCGTGCTGACCGAAGCCGCGGTGCGTGGCCTCAAGGACGATCTGCGCGGCCTCAAGGAAAACGTCATCGTCGGCCGGCTCATCCCGGCAGGTACCGGCTTTGCGGCCCACGCGCATCGCCGTCGCAAGTCGACCGCCGAACGTCGCAGCTTCATGGACGTGGGCGGTGGCGTCGCGGACATCGAAGAGACGACAGTCGGGGAGGAAGAGAGCGCCGCCGGCTGACGCCGCCCGGGCCCGCCGCGAAGCGGCGCCGCGGGGTTCATCGCCCGCGGCGCCCTTGTTTTCCTGGAGTCGTTGGTTGTGCGCGGACTTCTTCCACTTGTTGCGGCGATGATGGTTGCCGCGTGTGCGGCGCCCGTGAATGTGCGGGAGGCGCAGCACGTGGAGCAGGTCGTCATGACGCGGGGCGGCACCCTGCAGGTATATAGCGCACGCGGGATCGGTTCCTTCGAAGTCCCGCGCGGTGCACCGCTGCCGGCCCGCTTCTGCTTCTCTTACGATTCACAGCGCCAGTTCGACAGGCTCGAGGGTCTCGAACTCGTGCGCATTGCGGATGACACGGGGGAGTACCCGGTCACAACCGTAATCGAGGGTGCATGCGCACGCGCTTCCGGCCCGCCGGAACCCGGGCGCTATCGCGTGCAGTTCGTCGACTACTATCGGTAACGCGATCCGCCGCGAACGGGGCGCTCAGTCCTCGAGAAAGAACTGCACGGTCGTCACAACGCGGATCTGCTTGTATTCGGGAGAGAACGCGTCGCGATCTTCGATCGAGAAATAGCCTTGCTGGGCGTTCCTGATCGAGCCCACCTTGCTGCCCGAGTCTTTGGCGAACTGCTCGGCGGCCTGCCGTGCGTCCCGGGTCGCCTCCGCAATCATCGCCGGCTTGACCTGGTCGAGGCCCGTGTACGAAAACTGGGTGCGGCTCTCGTAGTTCTGCACCAGCGCAACCCCCGCCTTGACGAGCTCGCCGAGCAGCTCGTTCGCCTTGCGCACCTCGTCGATCTGCTTCGTTCTCAGGGTGACGGTCACTTCTGCGACGTATCGCTGCAGATTGCCGCCGCGGTCCGACATTCCCTGGGCATTGCGATCCTGGATCTGCGGGGCCGAAACGCTCACCTCGTCGCCCGGGAAGCGCTGCTCGAGAAAGGCGCGCACCTTGCCTTCGCTGTCGTCGGAGAGCCGCTGCAGTGTGGCAAGGTCGTCCGCGGTGACGGCATAGCGCAGAGGCCAGATCACGAGGTCTGCCTTGACCTCCCGCTGGGAGAGCCCCTTGACGGTCACATAGCGGTCCGCAGCCCGGGCCTCGAGAAATCCATGGCCGATGAACCAGCCGGCCGCGGCGAGGCCGATTGCGACGAGCAGCGCGGAAAATGGCTGATCGAAGGCTTTTGCGGCATTCATGTTGAGGGTAGTCTACAGGACCCGGCTACCAAGGCAGCGATGCATGAAAGCGATGGCAGGTTTCGCGACGATCGGTATGACGATGCTCCTTGGCGCGTGCGCGGGCGCGCCGGTCGATTCGTCCAGCGCTCCTGCGATCGCGCAGTCTTCTGCGACCGCGACAGCACCGAGCGCCGCGCCAGCACCGCCGGCCGCCACGCCGGCGCAGGGCGGCGCTGAGACCAGCGCGCGGCTCGACCCGAACGAAAAGATCTGCCGCCGCCAGCAGACGACCGGTAGCCGTTTCGCCGAAACGCGCTGCCAGACCCGCTACGAGTGGGAAGTCGAAGAGCGTCTTGCCCGCAAGCAGATCGAAGAAAGTCGAAAGGGCGCACCCCCGCCGACGAACTGAGCGCCGACGCGGGCGGGAGCTGGTGTGTTGCGTTGCAACATGCATTGACAGTCCTCCGGCGGCTACCTAGAATCCCCCGCCTTTTCGCCCGGTGCTTCTTGTGACTCCGGGCAGAGAAAACGCGACAGTTACGCAACACGGGGTCTCCTCACGCGTGGTGGCCCGGTGTTGCTTCACATTTCTGGAGATTTCATGGCCACTACGGGTCAGTTGATCCGGCAACCGCGCCGGTCCCGTTCAGAGAAGACGAAAGTACCGGCTCTCGGGGCGGCGCCGCAGAAGCGCGGTGTTTGCACCCGCGTGTACACCACGACACCGAAGAAGCCGAACTCGGCACTGCGCAAGGTTTGCCGGGTGCGTCTCGTCAACGGCTACGAGGTCAGCTCCTACATCGGGGGCGAGGGCCACAACCTCCAGGAGCACTCGGTAGTGCTGATCCGTGGAGGGCGCGTGAAAGACCTGCCGGGCGTGCGCTACCACACCGTTCGCGGCACCCTCGACTGCGCCGGTGTCAGCGAGCGCAAGCAGAGCCGCTCCAAGTACGGCGCCAAGCGCCCCAAGAAGTAATCCAGGTAATTCATCATGTCACGTCGTGCCCAGGCGCCCCATCGCGAGATCCTCCCGGACCCAAAATTTCACAGCGACATGCTGGCGAAGTTCATGAACGTCGTGATGGAGAGCGGCAAGAAGTCCGCGGCCGAGCGCATCATCTACGGCGCAATCGACCGGATCGGCGAGAAGACCGGCAAGCAGGGCGCGGACGCGCTTGCCGTGCTGTCGCAGGCGCTCGACAATGTGAAGCCCGTCGTCGAAGTGAAGTCGCGCCGTGTCGGCGGCGCCACCTACCAGGTGCCGGTCGAAGTGCGTGCCACGCGTCGCCAGACCCTCGCGATGCGCTGGGTCATCGAAGCAGCGCGCGATCGCAGCGAGAAGTCGATGGCAGCGCGCCTCGCGCACGAACTGATGGAAGCTGCGGAGAATCGTGGCGCCGCCGTGCGCAAGCGCGAAGACACGCACCGTATGGCGGAGGCCAACAAGGCCTTCGCGCACTATCGCTGGTAATCGGCCATGCCCCGCACGACCCCCATCGAGCGCTATCGCAACATCGGCATCTCGGCACACATCGACGCCGGCAAGACGACGACCACCGAGCGCATCCTTTTCTACACCGGCGTCTCGCACAAGATGGGCGAGGTCCATGATGGCGCGGCTGTCATGGATTACATGGAGCAGGAGCAGGAACGCGGCATCACGATCACGTCGTCGGCGACGACCTGCTTCTGGAAGGGCATGGACAAGACCTTCCCCGAGCATCGCATCAACATCATCGACACACCGGGCCACGTCGACTTCACGATCGAAGTCGAGCGCAGTCTGCGCGTGCTCGACAGCGCCGTCGCGCTCTTCGACTCGGTGGCGGGCGTGCAGCCGCAATCGGAAACGGTATGGCGGCAGATGAACCGTTACAACGTTCCGCGCATCGCGTTCGTCAACAAGATGGACCGCGCGGGCGCGAATTTCCTGCGCTGCGTCGAAATGATCCGCACGCGTCTGCGCGGCAATCCGGTGGCGATCCAGCTGCCGATCGGCGCCGAGGACAATTTCGAAGGCGTCATCGACCTCGTGCGCATGAAGGCGATCTACTGGGACATGGAAACCCAGGGAATGAAGTTCGAGTACCGCGATATTCCCGCGGCGCTGCAGGCCCAGAGTGCCGAGTATCACGCCAAAATGGTCGAGGCCGCCGCGGAAGGCAACGAGACGCTGCTGCACAAGTACCTCGAGGAAGGCACGCTCTCCGACGCAGAGATCCGGCAGGGCCTGCGCGAGCGCGCGCTGCGCAGCGAAATCGTGCTGTGCATGTGCGGCACCGCGTTCAAGAACAAGGGCGTACAGGCCCTCCTCGATGCGGTCATCGAATACATGCCGTCGCCGGTCGAGATTCCGGACGTCAAGGGTCTGAACGAAGCGGGTGAGCCGGATACGCGTCCGGCGAGCGACGAAGCGCCGTTCTCGGCGCTCGCGTTCAAGATCCTGAACGACCCGTTCGTCGGCAACCTGACCTTTTTCCGCGTGTATTCCGGCGTGCTCAACTCCGGCGACACCGTGTATGTGCCGGCCAAGGGCAGGAAGGAGCGCATCGGCCGCCTGCTGCAGATGCATGCGAGCGAGCGCACGGAAATCAAGGAAGTGCGCGCCGGCGACATCGCTGCTGCGGTCGGCCTCAAGGACGTGATCACCGGCGACACGATGTGCGACCTCGAGAAGGTGATCACCCTCGAGAAGATGGTGTTCCCGGAGCCGGTGATTTCCGTTGCGATCGAGCCGAAGACCAAGGTCGACCAGGAAAAGATGGGCCTCGCGCTGCAGCGCCTCGCGAAGGAAGACCCGTCGTTCCGCGTCAGCACCGACCAGGAGTCGGGCCAGACGATCATCGCGGGGATGGGCGAGCTGCACCTCGAAATCATCGTTGACCGCATGAAGCGCGAGTTCAAGGTCGAGGCGAACGTGGGCAAGCCGCAGGTCGCTTACCGTGAAACGATCCGTGCCTCGGTCGAATCCGAGGGCAAGTTCGTGCGCCAGTCGGGCGGTCGCGGCCAGTACGGCCACGTGTGGCTCAAGATCGAGCCGCAGCCGCAAGGCAAGGGCTACGAGTTCGTCAACGGCATCGTCGGCGGCACGGTGCCGCGCGAGTACATCCCGGCTGTCGACAAGGGCATTCGCGAAGCTGTCGAAACCGGCGTCATCGCGGGCTACCCGGTGGTCGACGTCAAGATCACGCTGATCGACGGCTCATACCACGACGTCGATTCGAACGAAATGGCGTTCAAGATCGCGGGCTCGATGGGTTTCAAGGAAGGCTTCAGGAAGGCCAGGCCGGTGATGCTCGAGCCGATCATGAAGGTCGAGGTCGTGACGCCGGAAGATTACTCGGGCGACGTCATCGGCGACCTGAACCGCCGCCGTGGCCAGATCCAGGGCATGGAGGACGGCCCTTCGGGCAAGGTGATCGCCGCCGAAGTGCCGCTTTCCGAGATGTTCGGCTACGCCACAACCGTGCGCTCGATGAGCCAGGGCCGCGCGACGTTCACGATGGAATTCTCGAAGTACCACGAGGTTCCGCCGAACATCGCCGAATCGATCATCAAGAAATAAGACAAGAGGAAGATCGTCGTGTCGAAAGAGAAGTTTGAGCGCAGCAAGCCGCACGTGAACGTTGGGACGATTGGTCACGTGGACCACGGCAAGACGACCCTGACGGCGGCGCTGACGAAGGTGATGGCGGAGACGCACGGTGGGTCGTTCATGGCGTACGACCAGATTGACCGTGCGCCGGAGGAGAAGGCGCGCGGGATCACGATTTCGACCTCGCACGTGGAGTACCAGTCGAAAGAGCGCCACTACGCGCACGTGGACTGCCCGGGCCACGCGGACTACGTGAAGAACATGATCACGGGTGCGGCGCAGATGGACGGGGCGA
>DAORVK010000084.1:0-9893 GCA_035433705.1 Steroidobacteraceae bacterium | reverse complement strand
CCGCCGCCGTTGTAGCGCACGTCGAGCACGAGATCGACGATGCCCGCATCGCGCAGGGTCGTGATCGCGTTCACGAGACCGGCTTCCGAGGTCGCGATGTGGTCGTTGAAGAGGAGATAGCCCACCGGGCCGCTTGCGGTCGTGATCGTGCGCACGTTCTGCACCGGCGTTGACGTCACATTCGCGGAGGTCATCGACACGGTGCGCTGCGGTCCGCCGCCGGGGTCCTGCACCGTGAAGGAATGCGATTGGCCGATGGCGAACGGCGCGAGCGCGTCGTTGAGGCGGTCTATCTCGGCGCTCACGTTCGTGTTGACGAGATCGATGCCGTCGATCGCGAGCACGCGCGCCCCACGCGCCAGGTTCACCGCCGCAGCGGGCGAGGTGGGGCCCGGCTCGATGTACGCGACCCGCAGGTCTCGCGGCGGGCTACCCGACAGAACCGCCCACTGCAATCCATAGCCGGCGGAGGTACCCGACGCCGATTCCTGCAGCCACTCGTCGGTGGGCAGCGTGAAATGAAACCGGTCCTTCGGCTGACCCGATGCCGTCACCGCATTCGTCTTCAGCTGCTCGAAGTAGTCGGGCACGGAGAAGGCGGCTGGATCGCGATCGGTCACCTCGCGATACCAGAGGTACAACTCGTGCGTCCAGGACCGCAGCCAGTTCTTTTCATCGAGCACGGTGCCGAGGCGATCGGGCCACGGTCGACCCGACGGATCGCTGCCGCTGCGCGGGGCGGCGCAACGCGCCTCGAAAGTGGTCGATGCTGCGAAGACGCCGGGCGTGAAGCCCGATCCCCCGACGAGCGGGCCGCCGCCACCGCCACCACCCCCGCCACCGCAGGAGCCGAGCCCGACGGCGAGTGCAGCGAGAAAAACCCTACGACCCGGCAGGCATCGACTCACGATCGCGCTCCTTGCAGCCTCTATCGTCAGTGGCACAGTAGTCTAAGGTGCTGAGAGGCGGCTCAATCGGGTTTATGCCATGACCCCGAAATCGCAGGGTCGGCGACCGCGAATAAGCATTTGAAGTACATGCGAATACATACCAGATATCGAGCTGGGTGGTCTGCTTGCAGATTGCATCGAATGCAGTCAAAATGCCAGCATGGCGATACAGATCACGATTCGACATATCCCTGAAAAGGTCCGCGACGAACTTGCCGCCCGCGCCGCCCTGCGCGGAAAATCGATGCAGGAGTACCTGCGGGAGGAACTCGAGCGCCTGGCCGCCCGCCCGTCGGTGGAGGCGTGGCTGGAGCAGGTGAGAAGGCGGAAGCGGGCGTCGCAGACCCGTGTGACCGGCGGGCAGATTCTGAAAGAACGCGACGCTGACCGTCGGTGAACGCTGTCGTGGACGCTTCGGTGCTGGTTGCCGCACTGGTCGATGCGGGGCCGCGCGGGGCGTGGGCCGAACGGATTATTGCAGCCGGAGCTTTGCACGCCCCCCAGTTGGTGAGAGTCGAAGCCGCCAACATCTTGCGCAGATTGGAACGCGCGAGGGAAATCGCGACCGCCGAGGCCGATGCAGCGTTTGAAGATCTGATGCAGCTCCCTCTGGAGCTGCACCCGTTCGATCCATTCGCTGATCGAATCTGGGAGTTGCGCCATTCTGTCACGAGCTATGACGCTTGGTATGTGGCGGCGGCCGAGGTGCTTGAGTTGCCGCTCGCAACTTTGGACGAGCGGCTGACGAGGGCGAGTGGACCGACCTGCCGCTTCATTACCTCACGCGCGTGATCGATGGCCGATCGCTGCAGCAAAAAATCAGCCCCGCACGAGGCGGGGCTGGAGTTCACTCAACACATTCGAGGTCGGTCGCTGTCAGCTGCCACCGCCCGCGCCCTGGAGCGCACGCGGTGGGCGGCGTCTTCACGGACTTAATCATTTACGGCTGGAACGTTGGGGCCGTGCCCCGGCCAATCATTAAAGGCCCGCGTGTCAGTTCACGCTCTTCGTCGCTCCCGATAGCGGCAATATTTACCGCCGTCTGGACCCGTGCCCGCGCCGACTGCCTCGACTTTTTATCGGTAAACCGTTGTGCGCTCCTCGCATCACCCGGATGCCTTGTCGCCACACAGACTTGAAGCAAGTCTCGGACCAGCTTCCTGAACCCTCGCTGAATCCGGTACTTACCAAGGCAACTGGACTGCCTTGAAACGGGATTGTAAACCCTGTCGACAAAATGTCCACGTCGCTTCGGCGCGACATGCGACGGCGGTCACGTCCGGCTGAGGGGCTTACGTCCTGGCGAGCTCGACCAGTTCGTACCAGGTCTGCATGTAGCCGGCGACCCCGCCTTTGAGGAACAGAAACTCCCCGTCGGCCGTGCACCAGACGTCATACGGCGGGTGCTCCTCCGGCAATTCCCTGTTTGCGACGAACTGGTAGTGCCAGGCATCGAAGGCGCCCGCCCCCACCGTGACCTTCTCGGGTCCGACGTAGACGATGTTGACGCCGATTGAGTGCAGCATCGGCCCGGTCGCGCCGCGGTGGTCGGGCGAGGAGAGCAACATCGGGTGGATCCGCTGCACGATGCCAGGCTGATTCCGGTCGATCAGGCGCAGGTGCCAGGCGTCGCAGGCGATGGCATGGTTCTGGAAGGTCACGAGCGGGGTCGCAAGTGGCATTGTCTGCCGCACGCGCCCCTCGGCCGCGGTCCAGGTCTCGCATTCGGCCATTCCCGGCGCGAAGCGGAACCAGCCGGAGCCCGTGAACCGGTCGCCGACGGACAGGCGCACGAAGCAGTCGGTGGGCATCCAGCCGGCATCCAGCGCGTAGGTGATGTCGCGCATCACGCTCGGGCGGTCGTCGATCTCGCAATGCGCAGTGACAGTGCGCGCACCGCTCGCATGCGTGTCGATGCGGAAATACTCGCGGCCGCGCTCCTGCCCCAGTCGCTCGGGCTTGCGGCTCGTGTAGAGGATGCGACCCATCACGCTGCGATGGTCGCGCTGCAAGACCGGACTGCTCATCGAACCTCCAGCAGGCTGCCGTGGCGCAGCCAGTCCCTGAAGATCAGGTGCTGCTGCAGGCCACGCGCGGCATTGAAAACGGTGAATGCGAACCACAACCCGTGGTTGCCGAAGCCACGGGTCAGCCACCATACGGGCAGGAACACGACGACGACCGCCACCAGCATCACGCCGAACATGGCGCCCGGGCGCTGTGCGCCGATGAAGGCGCCATCGTAGAGGAAGCCCCAGGCGCAGACGAGCGGTGAGAGCACCATCCACGGCAAATACCTATGCGCGGTCTCGATCACCGAGGGGACGCTCGTCACGATGCGGATCGCGAGCGGCCCAGCGACGGCAAAGATGATTGCGATGACGAGCGCGGCCGCGAGCGTCCAGATGAGGCACTCGTGCACGATCGCGCCGACCCCCGCGCTGTCACGCGCCCCGATCGCGCGCCCGGTGAGGGATTCGGCTGCATTCGCGAAGCCATCGAGCACATAGGCCATCAGGTACTGCAGGTTCACGAGGATCGCGTTCGCCGCAAGGATCGTATCCGTCTGTCGCGCGCCCATGGTGGTGAGAAAGGCGAAGGCGAACATCAGCAGGAGAGTGCGCAGGAAGAGTGCCGCGTTGGCGGAGAAGAGCGCGTAGAGATCCCGCAGGTGCAGGATTGCGGCACGCGACCAGCGGCCGGGACGCAGCGCAAGTTCCTTGCCGATGAGCCACGCGCCGAGTGCTGTGCCGACATACTCCGCGATGAGCGACGCCCATGCGACGCCCTTGACCGCGAAGCCGAGGCCGGGCACGAGGGTGAGATCGAGCACGATGTTGACCGCATTTGCGGTGAGCACCATCGCAAGCGGCGCACGCGCGTTGCCAAGGCCGACGAACCAGCCGATCAGGGCGAAATTCACGAGCGCCGCGGGCGCGCTCCAGATGCGGATCGCGTAGTAGTTCCAGGCGGCATCGGCGACCGCTGCACTAGGCTCGATGAGGCGCAGCGCGAGCGCGCCGAGCGGCACCTGTACGAGCAGCAGAAGTGCGCCGAGGTAGAATGCCGTGCCGCAGGCCTGTGCGAGCACCGTGCGCAGGCGCGTGGCGTTGCCGGCTCCGGCTGCCTGCGCGGCGAGACCGGTGGTCGTCATGCGCAGGAAGTTGAATGCCGTGAACGTGAAGCTCAGGATCACCGCGCCGACTGCGACGGCGCCGATGTAGTGCGCGTCGCCGAGGTGACCAACGACTGCCGTATCGACGAGCCCGATGAGCGCCGGCGAGATGTTTGCGAGGATCATCGGCCAGGCCATCGCGAAAATCTCGCGATGGCGCCCGCCGAATGCCTCCCGCCAGTGCACGCGCTATTGCGCGAGGCGCGCCGACTCGACGCGCGCCTTCAGGAACCTCAGTTGCTCTGCCGTCAGGTTGCCGGTGCTGATCGCGGCCGATGCGCGCTCGCCGGCTGGCACCGGGCCGCGGATCTGCACGGCGCTGCCCTGCTGCAGAACGCGTCCGTTGGCATCGACCAGTACCGGGGTGACGACGATGTTCGCAAGCGCCACCGGTGCGCGGTTCTCGATGATCACGTACGCCTTGCCAGTGGCATCTGTCTGCACGAGCGCTGCGACGTAGTTGCCGGGATTCTCCGGCAGGTCAAGTCGCACATACTCTTCGGCAGCCTCGTTGCCATACGTGCTGCCCGAGCCTGCGGCGGCTTTGAAGTGCTGCAGCGCCACGGCCCTGTCGCCGCGATCGCGCGCGATGGCGCCGAGGTAGTACGCGGCAGCCGCCGTGGGCAGCAGTTGCGCGCTTCTCTCGAACGCCGTCGCAGCGGCCGCCCTGTCGCCAAGCTTGTAGGAAGCAATTCCGGCGCCAAGGTACGAGCCGAAGTAATCGGGATTGAGGCTCTGCGCCTTCTG
This sequence comes from Steroidobacteraceae bacterium, assembly GCA_035433705.1. Lineage (GTDB taxonomy): Bacteria > Pseudomonadota > Gammaproteobacteria > Steroidobacterales > Steroidobacteraceae > CADEFQ01. The sequence goes on along the minus strand of DAORVK010000084.1, from coordinate 5,021 downwards.
GAAATGGCCGAGCGATTCCTTCGGCCTGCCTTGCGCGACCGCGAGGTCGCCGAGAAGCTGCTGCGCACGGCCTTCCCTGGGCAGCAGGCGCGCAGCCTCGAGCGCGAGCGCCTGTGCCTTGTCGAGTTCCTTCTTGCGCGCGGCGGCGATGGCCTCGTCGTACTTGTCGTAGCCCGGCTTCATCGCAAGGAGCGGCTTCACCACCGCCGCATACGTGTCGGCGCCGATCGTGCCGCCGCGTCCGAGCTCGCTGGCGTAGGCGCGATTGCGATCCAGCCGCTCCTGTGACGGTGGATGCGAAGCGAACAGGCCCTCGAGCCAGCCCTGCGGCTTCGCGCCCTTGCCGCTCGCGAGCCGCAGGAAGGTTTCCTGCAGCGTGACCGCGCCCCACGGGTCGTAGCCCGCGAGTTTCATGTACTTCATGCCGTAGTGATCGCTCTCGAGCTCCTGGTCGCGGCCGTACCGCATCTGCACCATCTGCAGGCCGATCGACGCGCCGCCGAGCGCGAGATTCGCGAGTCCCGCGTCCATGCCGCCGACCGCGGCGCCAATCTGCGCAGCGGCCATCCCCGCCTGCATGATCGTGCCGCGCTCCTGCGCCTTCGCGCCGTGGCGCGCGGCGGCGTGCACGATTTCGTGACCGAGCACGGCCGCGAGCTCTGCCTCGCTCGTGAGTTCGGTGAGTAGCCCACGATTCACCGCGATCTTGCCGCCGGGAAGTGCCCACGCATTCGGCACGGAGTTGTCGAGGACCACGAACTCGTACGGCAGCTTGCGATCGGAAACCGCCGCGAGCTTCTGGCCAACGCCACTCACGTAAGCCGTGAGCTGCGGCAGCACGTCGAAATCGCCTCCCTCGACCTGGCGCATCGGCGCGTACTGCTGCCGCCCGATCGCGAGTTCCTGTGCCTCGGAGACGAACTGGATCTCCTTTTCGCCGGTGACCGGATTCACGCCGCAGGCCGTGAATGCAGCGCAGGCGACAGCGATTGCAAGACGCTTCTTCACGGTGCTCCCTCCCGTGCGACGAGGCCGGCTAGAACGCGTTGATCCCGGTGAGCTCGCGGCCGATCGTCAGCTGGTGCACCGTCTCGGTGCCTTCATAGGTGATGACGCTCTCGAGGTTGAGCATGTGCCGGATCGGGACGAATTCGGCGCTGATGCCTGCGCCGCCCAGCATGTCGCGCGCATCGCGCGCGATATCGAGCGCCATGCGGCAGTTGTTCCATTTTGCGAGTGAGACGTGCGAGGGCGCCATCTCGCCCCTGTCCTTCAGGCGCCCGAGCTGCAGCGCGAGGAGCTGCGCGGTCGTGATGCGGCGGGACATGTCGGCGAGGCGGATCTGGATCGCCTGGTTTTCCGCCAGCGGACGGCCGAAGAGCACGCGCGTCTTCGTGTAATCGATCATCTGCGCAAGGCAGGCCTGCGCGGCGCCGATCACGCCCCAGGCGATGCCGTAGCGGGCCTGCGTGAGGCAGGAGAGCGGACCGCGCAGGCCGAGGGCGTGAGGCAGCATCTGCGCTTCCGGTACGACTACATTGTCGAAGAAGAGCGCGGAGGTGACCGAGGCGCGCAAGGAGAACTTGTTGCCGATCTCGGGCGCCGAGAAGCCCTTGGTGCCCTTGTCGATGATGAAGCCGCGGATACCCTCGTCGGTCATCGCCCAGCAGACGCACAGATCGGCGATCGCGCCGTTCGTGATCCACATCTTCGAGCCGTTTATGACCCAGTCCTTGCCGCGCTTCTTCGCGTGAGTCTTCATGTTGGCCGGGTCGGAGCCACCGTGGGGTTCCGTGAGGCCGAAGCAGCCGATCAGCTCGCCCTTCGCCATGCGTGGCAGGTATTTCAGCTTCTGCTCCTCGCTGCCGAAAGCGTGGATCGGAAACATGCAGAGCGAGGACTGCACCGAGACGAAACTGCGCACGCCCGAATCGCCGCGCTCGAGTTCCTGGCAGATGAGCCCATAGCTGACGCCATTCAAGCCCGCGCATCCGTAGCCCTCGATCGAGGAGCCGAGCAGGCCGAGGGCTGCGAGTTCGGACACGAGCTCCTTCGGGAAGCGGTGCTCTTCGAAGCATTCGCGGATGATCGGCAGTACCTTGTCATCCACGAGCCGTGCCACGGAATCCTGCACCATCTGCTCGTCCTCGCTGAGCAGGGCGCGCACGCCGTACAGGTCCATCGGATCGAGGGCAATGTGCTTCTTGCTGGCAGGTGCGGCCACTTGGCTGTCTCCCGTGAAAGGTCGCCAAGTATAGCGGGGCGGCTCTGGCGGGAATCGGGATATGACTATCTGTCCGGCCTGCCGCGTCGCTGGTACGGGAGCCCGAGGCCCCGGAATACGAAGGCGAGCAACCACAGGGGGCCGATCAGCAGGAACTGCAGGTCTTTGAAGAAGGACGGTCGCCTGCCCTCGACCGCATGGCCCACGAACTGCCCGATCCAGGCCACGATGAAGATCAGTGTACAGGTCTGCCAAAGCGGCCAGGGCAGCAGCCAGAGGCCCTGGGCGATCGCAAACATGGCGATGAACACCGGCAAGCTGCCAAGCGCAAGCGGCGGCGACAGCGTGAAGTAGTAGGCGATGCTCAGCAGCACCGAAATCGTCGCCCAGTTGAACCAGGGCGACAACGCGCTGAATGCCGCGGGCACGGGTAGCGACCACAGCAGGCCGATCACCGAGATCACGATAGCCGGCACGCAGAACCAGTGCAGGCGCTTGTTCACCGCGTTGCGGTGGCTTTCGCCATACTCGTCGAGCCACTGCGTCACCGTGCGCATGGTGTACCCTTCGCGCTGGTCCATACCGGTGACGCTACCCCCGCGTGTCCTCCGCCGCAAGATCGCCGCACTTCATGCAGCGCCTCATGGGTTGGCTTTTTGCACGCCGCTGGCTTTCCGACGCGCGCAAGCTCGAGTGGTATCCGCCATTCTGGATGATGCGCATCCGGGTGCTTGAATTGCGCGACAACTGGCGCACCGTGCGCATTCTGCTGCCGCTCAATTCCATTTCCCGCAATCCGGGCGGCGTGATGTTCGGCGGCTTTCAGGCCTCGCTCGCCGATCCGGTTGCGGCGCTCGCCTGTGCACGGGTCTTTCCCGGCCATTCGGTCTGGACGCGCGGCATGTCGATCGACTTTGACCGCGGCGGCGGCACCGATCTCGAGCTGCGCTTCGCGATAACGGCGTCGCAAGAAGCAGACATCCGCGCGGAGCTCGCGTCGCGGGGTCGCGCGACACCCACCTTCGAGTACGGCTACCATCTCACCGACGGCACGCGTTGCACGCGCATCCGCAACACCGTCGCGATCCGTCCGCGCAATTATGCGCGCGCCACGACCCCGCCGGCCTCCGGCGACAGTGTCGAGTAGAGGAGAGTTCCATGACACGACTCACCACCCCCCGCATGCTGCTCACCGCGGCGCTCGTCGCGGCCTTTGCTGCCGGCTGCTACACAACCGACCCGTACACCGGCGGCAGGGAGATGAACAAGACCTCGAAGGGCGCGATCATCGGCGCTGCGACGGGCGCGGTGATCGGGCTCATCACCGGCGACAGTTCGCGCGAGAGGCGTGAGCGCGCGCTGATCGGCGCCGGCATAGGCGGCCTCAGCGGCGCGGGCATCGGCGTCTACATGGATCGACAGGAAGCGAAACTGCGCGAACAACTGCGAGGCACCGGCGTGTCGGTCACACGCGTCGGCGACAACGTGACCCTGAACATGCCGGGCAACATCACCTTCAAGACGGACAGCTCGGACCTGAACCCGTCGTTCTTCCGCGTACTTGATTCGGTGGCCCTTGTCGCGAAGGAATACGACAAGACGCTCGTTGAAGTGGCGGGCCACACCGACAGCACGGGCAGTGAGGAATACAACCAGCAGCTCTCGGAGCGGCGCGCGGGCACGGTGGCGGAGTATCTGCGCAGTCGCGGCATACTCGCCGATCGCCTGATTACGGTGGGTGCCGGCGAAGCGCGGCCGATCGCGACTAACGACACAGCCGGGGGTCGCGCGCAGAATCGGCGCGTGGAGCTGACTTTCGCGCCGATCCGCGCGCAGTAGTGGCGACTACGCGGCCGCGAGCGCGCCGCGCAGCTTCTTGAACGCCGCGGCCTCGATCTGGCGCACCCGCTCCGCCGAAACTCCGTACTCGTCGGCGAGGTCGTGCAGCGTGGCCTTCTCTTCTGCCATCCAGCGGCGCCGCACGATGTCGCGGCTGCGCGGGTCGAGTGTCTCGATCGCACTCGCGAGATGCGCCGTAGTGCCCCGTTCCCATTCGTCATCCGCGACCCTCTCGGCCGGATCGGCGTCAGGCGCGGGCAGGTAGGCCGCGGGGCCGTAGCCTTCGTCGTCGTCGGCGTCGGGCGCCGGGTCGAAGGAGAGGTCACGCGAGGCGAGCCGTTGCTCCATCTCCGTGACTTCTTCAGGGCGCACGCCGAGGTCCTTCGCAACCGCCTGGGTCTCCTCGTGCGTGAGCCACGCAAGGTTTTTCTTCATGCGGCGCAGGTTGAAGAAGAGCTTGCGTTGCGCCTTCGTGGTCGCAATCTTGACGAGGCGCCAGTTGCGCAGCACGTATTCGTGGATCTCGGCACGAATCCAGTGCACGGCGAACGACACGAGGCGCACACCGAGGGTGGGGTCGAAACGCTTGACCGCCTTCATCAGGCCGATGTTGCCCTCCTGCACGATGTCGCTGAGCGGCAGGCCGTAGCCGGAGTAGCCGCGCGCCACGTGGACGACGAAGCGCAGGTGCGACAGCACCAGTTCGCGCGCCGCGGCGAGGTCGCCCGCGTCGTGAAAGCGCCGTGCGAGCTCCTGTTCGCGCTCGCGCGAAAGCACAGGGATCTGCGCGACCCGATCGAGGTACGCATCGAAGCTGCCGATCGGAGCGGACAGGAGGAAATCGTTCCGGCGTGCGACTAACTGCATGCTCATGCCCTCAATGTTAGCACTCGCGCAGTTGGAGTGCTAAAGACACCCGAAGTTCCGCGCCAAAGGAGATAGAACCCAATGACTATCA
>DAORVK010000083.1:6824-10050 GCA_035433705.1 Steroidobacteraceae bacterium | reverse complement strand
ACGCGCTGCGATAGCGATCAGCCGGTGATGCGCACCCATTCGAGCAGCGCATCGTGCGCGCCCTGCGCGCCTCCCGCGTTCGCATGATTGACGATCGCGACCACGACATAGCGCCGCCCGCTCACCGCGAGTACAAAGCCTGCCACCGAGCGCACGTCCTCCAGCATCCCCGTCTTGACGTGCGATGCGCCCACCGCGCCCTTGCGCTTTGCAGCCGTGCCGTCGACACCGACCACGGGCAGTGACGCCATCAGCTCCGCCATCACGGGGCTGCGATACGCATCGGCAAGCAGCCGCGCAAGACTGTCTGCGCTCACGCGCTCGACGCGCGAGAGGCCCGCGCCGTTTTCCAGCACGAGTTCGGGCATCGACAGGCCCGCTTCGCCGAGCCATGCGCGCAGCGCCTCGCGCGAGCGCTCGAAGCTCGCCGGCCAGCCCGCGCGCTCGGCACCGAAGGTGAGGAACAGGTGCTGCGCCATCACGTTGTTGCTGTACTTGTTGATGTCGCGCACGACCTCCGCAAGCGGCTTCGAGACGTGCGTGGCGAGAAGCGGTGCCCCTGTCGGCACAAGCCCGTCGCGCACCTTCCCCGACCAGCTGCCGCCGCTCGCTTCCCACAGCGCGCGGAATACGGCGCCGAAGTAGGGTGTCGCCTCGAGCGGCGCGAGGTGCCAGCTACGCTCGCCGCAATCGAGCGGGAAGGCGCCCCGGAACGCTGGCGCGAAGGGCCGCGAGAAGTCCGCGCGCAGTTTGCCGCGCCAGTCGCCGCAGGTGCCGGCCGCCGCGCGCACCGTGGCGGGCGCCTGGGAACCCGCGAGCGGCGGCAGGATCGCGACGCGCACGGTGTTCGCCGCGACGTCCGGCACGAAGCCGTAGGCGATCGATTGGAAGTTGATGAGCAGCGCGTCGGGGCCCACGTTGTAACTGCGCAGCGCATCGCCGTCGAATGCCGCCGTGTCGTGCGCCGGCAGCTGGAAGGCCGAGCGATCGAGCACGAGATCCCCGCGAATATCCCGGATGCCGACGCCGCGCACTCGCTGCACGAGGAGCCACAGCTGCTCGATGACGAGCGCGGGATCGCCACCGCCGCGGATGCCGAGATCGCCATGCACGATGGCGCCATCGCGCGAGCCGAGAAGCGCGACATCCGTATGCCAGGTGTACGCCGGTCCGAGTGTGCGCAGTCCCGCGTACGTCGTCAGCAGTTTCATCGTCGACGCGGGATTGCGCGGCCGATCGCGGTTGAGCTCGGCTTCGAGCCCTTGACCGTCGAGCGGCATTACGACTGCGCTCGCGGCGCTTTGCGGAATGCCCGCCGCGCGTAGTGCACCCGTGTAGCTGCCGGGCAGCGGTGCGGCGACGGCGGCAGCAATAGCGGTGGCGGCTGCGGCCATGAGTATCGACGCGACCACGAGCATCGCGGCGGTCGTGACCCTCGCTGCGGCCGCGAGCGAAGCCCCGCGCTCACGCATGGCGTGAGCGTTCCTCGGCCTCACGGCGCGCGAGCAGCGCGCAATAGCGGTGGCGATGATCGTCGGCAAATTCCCGTGCTTCGATTTCAAACCGGTTATCCCAGTAGCCGCGGCGGAAGTGCTCGACGCAATACTTCCACACGGAGAGCCGTCGCGGTTCCCACTGGCCGAGCACGTGGAAGTATTCGTGCAGCACGGTAGTCGGGTCGGCGAAGAACCCAGCCGCAGTGCCGCGCAGGTAGATGCGGCGCCGGCGCGTGGTCGCGATGGCGCGCAGATGCAGCCGGGCGAACCACGAATGCTCGATCACGCGCACCGCATCAACGCCTTCACCGAAAAGCTCCCGCAGGGTCGCCCGCAGCGACGATGGCAGCGCTACCGCGCGACCCAGCCGTAGACAATGGTGGGATATGACGCTCATCTCGTGCCGATCCTGCGGGTATTTGCGGCGATCATGAAGCGAAACCGGCATCACTGCCGGTGCCGTGCAGGGCAGGCGCCATACCCCGCCAATTGTGCTTGAATACGAAAGCAAGACCCGGAGTGTTTGCTCCCGCGCGACTGGCGACACTCGCAGCCCTCATCCCGGTACTTCAGGAAAGACGCCATGACCACCGCCACATTAAACGATTCGCGCTGGGCCGCGATCGTCGCGCGCGACCCGCAGGCCGACGGCCAGTTCTACTACGGAGTCCGCACGACGGGCGTGTACTGCCGGCCCTCGTGCCCCTCGCGACGCGCGCGGCCCGAGAACGTCGAACTCTTCGCGACGCGCGACGCGGCGGAGCGCGCCGGGTACCGCGCGTGCCGGCGCTGCAAGCCCGCCGAGCCTGCCCTCGCGGGGCAGCAGGCAGCCTGGGTCGCCGCGGCCTGCCGGCTGATCGACGCGGCGGATGAGATCCCGAGCCTCGCGGCGCTCGCCGCGCACGCGAAGGTGAGCCCGTTCTATTTTCACCGCACGTTCAAGAGCGTCACCGGTGTCACGCCAAAGCAGTACGCGGCGGCACGGCGCAGCGAGCGGCTGCGGCGCGAACTGGCGCGCGGCGGCACGGTGACCGAAGCGATCTACGACGCCGGCTACAACTCGAACGGCCGCTTCTACGCGGAGGCGGATGACCTGCTCGGGATGACCGCGTCGAACTACCGCGCGGGCGGTGCGAACACTCCGATGCGCTTCGCCGTGGGTGAATGCTCACTCGGCTCGATCCTCGTCGCTGCGAGCGCACGCGGCATCTGCGCCATTCTCCTCGGTGACGACCCGGAAGCGCTCACACGCAGCCTGCAGGACCAGTTCCCGAAAGCAGAGCTGGTCGGTGGGGACGCCGCCTTCGAAGAACTCGTGGCCAAAGTGGTGGGCTTCGTCGAAGCGCCGGCGATCGGGCTCGAGCTGCCGCTCGACCTGCGCGGCACGGCCTTTCAGCAACGTGTCTGGCAGGCGCTGCGCGACATTCCGGCGGGCTCGACCGTGAGCTACAGCGAGGTTGCGCAGCGCATCGGCGCGCCGAAGTCGGTGCGCGCGGTCGGCCAGGCCTGCGGCGCAAACCACATTGCCGTCGCGATCCCATGCCATCGCGTCGTGCGCACAGACGGCGATCTCTCCGGCTATCGCTGGGGCATCGATCGCAAGCGCGTGCTGCTCGCGCGCGAGGCGCAGGAATGACGGCCGTCGCCTACGGGCAGACTGGCGGCACACGTTAGGCGTAATCTTTCACGATGCCGCGTGACGGAGCGGCGAAAGGAATATCGCCATGAGT
>DAORVK010000083.1:0-6724 GCA_035433705.1 Steroidobacteraceae bacterium | reverse complement strand
GCGAATCCGTGGGACATCGGCGGGGTGCGCCGCGCGGAGAAGCTCGGCTACAAGGCGCTCGCCTCGACCAGCGCGGGCTTCGCCTGGTCGCTCGGGCGCGACGACAACCAGGTGTCACGGGACGAAGTGCTCGCGCATCTCACGACGCTCTGCGCGTCGACCGCGCTGCCCATCAACGCGGATTACGAGGACGGCTTCGCCTCGGAGCCGGCCGCCGTGGCCGAGAACGTGCGCCTCGCGATCGGTACCGGCGTTGCGGGCCTCTCGATCGAGGATCGCCACGGCATCGACCTGTATCCGATCGCACTCGCGACGGAACGCATTCGCGCCTCGCGCGAGGCGATCGATCGCAGCGGCGAGAACGTGTTACTGGTCGGCCGCAGCGAAGGGCTGCTCCTCGGCAACACGACGATCGACACCACCGTCGAGCGGCTGATCGCCTACGCCGCGGCGGGCGCCGACTGTGTGTACGCGCCCGGGATCCGTTCGCTTGCCGACATCAGGGCGCTCGTGACGGCCGTAGCGCCGACGCCGGTCAACGTACTACTGATCGACCCCGCGATGAATGTGCCCGAGCTCGCAGCCGCGGGCGTGCGACGGGTCAGTGTGGGCGGCGGGTTCGCGAAAGCGGCGTGGGCGGCCTACGAACGCGTCGCGCGCAGCGTCATCGAAGACGGGCACTGGCCCAGAAGTAAGGCGAGCTAATGTTGCCGCCAGAATAACGGAACTCAAAGGCCCCTCCCGCCGGCCATCATGCGCCCCATCAACAGTCCGACACCGGACAGGGAGCGCGAAATGTTCATCAATATCTGGTCTTCACCGCTGCTGGCGGGGCTGTCACGGGGCTGGGACACCTGGTACGAGGCGATGGCCCGCACGCAGGATTTTTCGGCGCCGTGGCGCGCCTGCGGCGACCGCGCCGGGGTGGCGCCGGGAGCGGCGTCCGCGCGCCGGCAGATCGGGCGCTACGAGAGCCTGAGCTCGACGAAGTAGTCAGGTGGCGCGGCGCAGGATGTCCTGGATCGCCGCGGGCGCGAAGGCGACATCGGCGCACCACGCTCCAAAGCCGCCCTTCGCGTTGACCGCGGTCACCCAGGCGTCGAGCGCGGCGCGCTTGGCGCGGTTCTGCGGGTCGTCCTCGCCCTTGATTTCGAGCACCAGCGTCTTGGCGTTCGCGAGGCGCACGAGGAAGTCGGGAACGAAGCGGCGGCGCGCACCGTTCCACAGGTAGTACACGCTGTAGCCGAGGTGATCGTTCTTGGCATAGCCGAGAACGTTCGCCGACTTCTCGAACACGTTCGCGGTGTGAATTTCCCAGGCGCTGTCGCCGACCACATGGCTGATCTGCGACTTGCGCGTCGGGATGTTCTCCTTGGTCGTGTACCAGGTGCGCATGTCGCGGGTCGAGCCGATCGGGTTTTCCTCGTCGAACACGGGCTCGATGCGCTCGATGTTCTGCTCGGTCACAAAACGCAGCAAGTGCTGCACCAGAAGGTCGGCGTTGAGCGCCACGAGGATGCGCTTCCTCAACGGGTCCTGATGGAAGAGGCTCGGAATCTCGAGCAGGTCGGACGAGATGAACTGCTCGAGAAGTCGAATGAGCTGCACGATCAGAAAATCGGGATTGCCGCGGTACTGGCCGCGCATCGAGTCAAACGCCTTGCGCGCCGCGAGGAACAGGACGCGCTGGCGACGAAACATCTCCGGCAATTTCTCGAGGTCGATCGTCTCGATCTGGTCCCAGGCGGTGGCACCGCCGAGCGCCGGCGCGATATCGACCATGATCGGGGTCTGCGCCGGGTCGAGCCGCAGCGGTTGCACCTGAGTCCAGTCCACGGTGAGTGTGGGCGCAACAATCGCCTCGACCCGAATCAGGTTCGGCCAGCGGATCTCGAGACTGTTGCGATCGATCAGCGATTCGATCTGCGTGCTCGGCCGCGGTGGCGGCGGGGCGTCGCCACCTTCGCCGGCATCCTGATAGATCGACAGCGGCACGCCGAACACATTCACATACTCGGGCTTGAAGAGGCCCTGTTCGTCGAGGTCGTAGGAGACGCGCCGCAAGCCGCGGCCGATCACCTGTTCGCACAGCAACTGACTCGTGAAAGCGCGCAGCCCCATGATGTGGGTGACGTTCTTGGCATCCCAACCTTCCGACAGCATCGCGACCGAGATGACATTCTGCAGGTCCTGCCCCGGCTGCCCGCGCTTGCCGACGGAATCGACGATCTCGCGCAGCAGTTCCTCTTTCTTCAGTTCACGGCAGCGCGCCTTGCGCTCCTCGGGAATGGCGGCGGCCTCCACGATCGCCTGAATCTGCTCTTCATAGCCCTTGTCCGAGGCCGCTGTCTCACCGATCTCGGCCTTCTCGAGCACCTTCGAATCCACGCGCAGCGTGCGGGTGGGCGCATGCAGCTCAGGCCAGACCGCGTGGCCCTTGTTGAAATAGTGCTCGAGGCGCGCCGCGGTTTCGGTGCGGTTGCACACGGTCAACAGCACGGGCGGCGACACATGGCCGAGTTTCTGCCACGCGGCCGCCGTCGCGCGCCAGTCGGCCGCGAGCAGCGTGTAGGCGTCCTGCACGAGCTTGGGCGGCGGCTCGTGCGGTTCGGCGCCGCGGCGATTCAGATCGTCGGAGACGGACGGGTCGCGGTACAGGTGATAGAGCTTCGACTTGAAAGTCTTCGCGTCCGGCAGCGCGTCGTCGCGCACGACGATACGTGGCGTCTTGACGAGCCCGCCCTCGATCGCGTCGTTCAGCCCGAAGTCGGACACGATCCACTCGAACAGCGCCTGTTCGGTGGTCGTGCGTCCGCTCGGCACGACGGGAGTCGCCGACAAATCGAAGCAGCGCTGGATGCGCACCTGGCTGTCGATACGATCGAGCCCTTCGATCCAGCGCGTGGCTTCCTCGGGATCGAACCCCTGTTCCGCGGCTTCCTTGCGGCTCAGCTTTTGATCGGGACGCAGGCGATAGGCGTGGTGAGCCTCGTCGTTGATCACGACGATGTCCCTGGCCGCCGCCATCGAGCCGAGCACGCGACGCACGAAGGCCTTGTCGGATTCCGCGCCTTTCTTCACGACCGAGCGCTCGGCCGGCTTCAGCGGCATCAACGCGTGCCAGTTCTCGACCAGCAACTGCGCCTGATTGAGCTTCTGTCGCAGCGCTTCGGACGGACACAGGTGAAACTCGTCGTAGACGTTCGCGGCGTTGCCGGGATAGAGCACCTGCAGGCGCTCGCGCACCGTGAGGCCGGGCGCGACCACGAAAATCGTGCGCGAAAAGTCCTTGGTGCGTTTGGGGTAAGTGAGCGCGTTCAGCACCTGCCAGGTGATGATCATCGCCATCACGGTGGTCTTGCCCGCGCCGGTGGCCATCTTGTTGCAGAGCCGCTCCCAGGCACCGCCATCGCCCGGCACATGAATGCCCTGCTTGTACTCGCCCGGCGCCTCGACCCACCAGATCAGCGTTTCAATCGCTTCGAGCTGACAGAAGTAGAAAGCCAACTGGCGCGCCGAGCGATCGCGCCAGTGCTCGAGCAACGAGCGCGTGACCGTCGTGATGCCGGGGCAATCCGCGGCGCGCCACGCATCGACGCGCGTGCGGATCAGGTTGACCCGCTCGAGCGGCTCGGTGCGCCGCGTGTTCTCGCGCGTGTTGAAGACTTCGTAGCTCGCGGGGCGGCGCGACTCGACGATCGACAGCGCGCCACCTGCGCCCGGCTGCCAGTGCTTCGCAGGCGGGTCGTAGGGGGTGTTGATGATCAGCGAGCGTGGGCCGTTCACGGGTTTGGCGTCTCAGTATCGCGCTCGCGAGTCGAGATCGTGACGTCGAGCGGCAGGCGCGCGACTGTCCGCCATCTCGCTTTTCCCGCGGGCTGCTGGACTTCCACGGTGTACCGGCCGGCGTCGGCAAGAGGTAGCGCACGCGCCGTCAGGACATTGCGCGCCCTGGCGTGATCCACCATGGAGAATTGATGCACGATCGTACCGAGCAGCTTTCTGGCGGGTGAATGGATGCGCGCGCGCAGGCTCTCTACGGCGCCTTTTTCCCGCAGAGCGCGCACCCAGTACGAAACGACGTGGATGGTCATGGTGGTGACCGGTAGCTCTGGCGTCTCGGTACCTTTCAGGCACGCGATTTCCACCTGGACCTCTTCGAGCACGCCCACGAGCGAAAGATTATTGGTCACCCGATCGATGATGGGCTCGCGACAAAGCACTGACCATACATGCTGTGCCATGGCTCAATTTCCTTTCGTCGCCTGAAACTCCGCACGGTCGATTGACGAGAGTTGGCTCGTGGGCGTCACGCGACCGGCAGTTGGCGTTTCGCCTACAAGCTGAACGTCGCGGTAGAGCGTCAACGCGTCGCCTTCATCTTCATCGATACTCACGAAGACGTTGTCCGGGTCGCGGCCGGCTTTCAGACTGAAGGGCAAGCCGGCGTGCACCAGCATCCTGATCAGGAAGGTCAGCGAAAGATTGCTCAGCCGCTTGTTGACGATTTTGCTGATCGTCGGCTGTGGCACGCCGAAAAGCTTCGCGGCCTTGCCCTGCGTCAGCCCGCGCGCTTCGATCAAGCGCTCGATCAATATGCTCAACTCGGCGCGCAGCGCGAGCTCGACGGCTTCATCTTTCGTAAAGCCCAGGTCCAGATAGACGTTCTTGCTCACTGCATTCTCCGGGAAGCCGCGGGACGCGTCGCCAACTCGACACAGAGTTCTCTATAGCGCCGTTTCGCAAGAGCTTGGTCGTTGCGTGGCATGGCGATACCGTGTCTCGACTTCTTGTGAAAGGCGTGGAGTACGTACACGCATTCACCCATGTTGGCGACGTACACGACACGATAGGCCTCGCCCTTTCCAGAAAGGCGGATCTCCTGTACGCCTCGGCCGATACCGGGCAACGCGGCGCCGTCTTGCGGGTTGTCTCCCCCCTGCACTCGCAACAGCTCCTTGCCAAGGTTCTTGCGGACAGGCTCCGGCCACTCGTGGACGACCCTCCTCGAATAGCCGCACCAGAAGACTTTCCTCGGAGGACGGCGGCGCACGACGAAACCGGATTATAGCAGAACTGCTATAGAGCGATTGCGGAGGGATTGTAAGGTGGCCGCCAGGCAGGTGGAGGACGAGCCTCTCTTACATGTCACCCACAAGGCAGCCGTTTCTTGCATGGGATTATTCCCCACGCCACAGTCGCAGATCAAGGGCGCTGCGGGAAAGCGGCATTTCCGGCGTCATTCGATAGATATGACCTTGAGGGATTCGATCCCCCGATCATCGACGATCTTCACCGCAACCTTGCGGTGTTTGCCGGCCTCGAAGGGCAGGCTCACGGTGCCGTGCAACTTCGCGAGTACGTTCTCGTCGAGCTCTGCCTTGATGTCGCGCTTCAGCTTCTGCCAGCCGTCCTTCGCGCCCGCCATCGGGAAGAACACCTGACGCGGGAAAAGGCTGCGCTCGTCGTAATCGGTGTCGAGCGACCACGCGGCGATTTTCCCCTTGCCGCCCGAGACCAGCTCGCCGCTCGCCGTGTCGAAATAGTCGAAGCCGTGCACCTCGACTTCGTAGCGGCCGTCCTTGCGCGCGCGCACGTCGATGTCGGGCTGGCCCATCAGCCAGAAACTCTGGTTGCTCGCGCGCGCCTTCTTGAGGTCCTCGGTGAGCAGGTCCGTGTTCATCTGCACCTTGAGCGCGACGATGCCCTTCTGCGCATCGATATCTTTCGCGGCCTCGGGATCGAACGCGAACGCGCAGTACACGATCATCTTCGGACGCGGGAAGAGCTCGCCCGCTTCGCGGATCGCCATCTCCACCTGCCGCTGCTCGAGCGCGGCGTGCTCGGGGCCGAAGCTCACGACCACGCGCTCGCCCGTGTCCGCGAGCGTGCCGCTGCAGTGCAGGTAGCGCGTGCCGGGCAGGGTCTCGAGCGCCGCAAACTTCAGTTGCTGGCCGCCTTTGCCGCGAATGCCGGTCTTCAGCAGCTCATCGCGCCACGTGTGCTGACGCGCGGATTCACCCGACCGCCCGATCGACTGATCGGGTTCGATGATGCGATCGGCATCGTCGAGCGACTTCACCGACGGGAACGGCACCGCTTCCACGGTGAACGGCCCCGTGATGCGCAGCTTCGTCTTCGACACGTCGGGCTGGTCGTAAAGCGTTTCCTGATCGGCGTGCGCGGCGATCGAGGCATCCATGCGCTTCTGCATCGCCTGGCGCGCGGCGTGGAAAGCGTCGAAGGATTCTCGTGATGCGGCCGGCCAGCCGTCAGGGAAGTCGAACGGCACTTCCCACTCGAGCAGCGCGCCAGCGGGTGCGTCTTCGCCCGAAGGCAGCTTCGTGATCTTGTTCGCCGGCGCCTTGAAGTCGATCGCGCTGCCCTTGCGGCCGCCTTCCGTCACGCTGAACGGCGTCGGCGGTGCGGAGCGCAGCGCCGCGTTCAGGTCCGCGAGCGCGCGCTCGATGTCCGGGTGCAGGCGCGTGTAGATCTCGTCGATCTCGGGGTTGTTCGCGATCGACTTCAGCGTGACGTGCGGCACCGTCCGGTAGATGAACCCCGCTTTCAGGCCCTCGTGCGGGTATTTCAGTTCGTAGTAGTCGTAGCTCGCGGTCATCAGGCGCTGCTTCGCGAGCGTGACGGCGACGCGCGAGGTGTCGCAGGTGATCCAGCGGCGGCCCCATTTCTCGGCGACGAAGGCGGTGGTGCCGGAGCCGCAGGT
>DAORVK010000082.1:0-10265 GCA_035433705.1 Steroidobacteraceae bacterium | reverse complement strand
CAAGCGCCATCTCCGACAGCGCGAAAAAGCCGTTCAGCAGGACGAGAATGAGAATAACGACGATTTCGGTGGAGACCATGGTCCCGTAAAGCGGCAGCGGGGCGGTCGAGCGTAGCACGGGGCCGCGGCGGGCGGCGGGCAAGAGCGCCGCGTGCTGCTGCACGGCGACTCTTCCGCCGCGCGTCGCCCGTAGCTGGCAGCCCGCGAGCCTGCGAGAATGCCCGCAGAATGCACGAGCCCGCCCGTCGTACGGTGCTGATCGCGGACGATCATCCGCTTTTTCGCGCGGCGCTGCGCCGCGCAGTCGAAGAAGCGCTCGGCGCAGCGGAAGTGATCGAAGTGCACGATGCAGAGTCGTTACGTACCGCAGCCGCGCGGGCCCCGGACATCGACCTCGTGCTGCTCGATCTCATGATGCCGGGCAGTCGCAGCTTCGCTCCGCTCGCCTGGCTGCGCAGCCAGCACGCAACCATGGCGGTGATCGTGGTGTCCGCGAACGAGAGTGCGGCGGTCGCTCGCGCCGCACTCGAATTCGGCGCTGCGGGCTATGTGCCGAAATCGGCGCCGCTCGGTGATCTCGTGGACGCGATTCGCAGGGTGCTTGCGTTCGGCCAGTGGTTTCCGGCCGCTGCGCTCGAGGAGTCGGCAACGGCAGAGACGGGCCCGACTGTGATCGCGAGGCGACTCGCAAGCCTGACTCCACAGCAATACCGCGTGCTCGAGCTGCTCGCGCGCGGCAAGCTCAACAAGCAGATCGCAGCGGAGCTCGGCATCACCGAGCAGACAATCAAGGCGCATGTGTCGGCCGCGCTCGCCAAGCTCGGCGCCCGCAACCGCACGCAGGCGACGCTCGCCTTCAAGTCACTCGAGATTCAGGACACGGACGCGCTGTCCCTCGAGCCTTGATCGTCGCCACGGATTACGACCCGCCGCAGCACGCTGTGAAGCGCGAGCGGCCGCACTGGCTTGCGCAGGTACGCACCACCTGCGGCCTCGACTGCGTCGCGGGTCGCGTCGGCCGCATCCGCCGTGAGGACGACAAGCGGCACTTCGACACCTGTATCGGCCCTGACCATGGCCGCGATCGCGATGCCCGTGACTCCGCCGTCAAGGTGGAAGTCGGCGATCAGCACATCGGGGCACCAGTCGGCGAACCGTGGCAGCTCGAGCTCTGACGCGGCCGCGCGTACTTCGCACTGCCACGACTCGAGCAGTACGACCATGGCACGCAGCACCGCGGCATCGTTGTCGATCACGAGCGCGCGCACGCCGGCGAGCGATCCCGGGGCACGCAGCCGGCGCGCCGGGCGTGCTGCGGGCACGGAGGCCGCACCGAGCGGCACCTCGACGGCAAACACCGAACCGCGCCCCGGCACCGAGTGCACGCCGAGCCGGTGCCCAAGCCGCCGCGCAATACGATCGACGATCGCAAGGCCGAGGCCGAAGCCCTTGCCGGTGCTCGCCGCGCCCGCCTGCGCCGCTGGTACCCGGTAGAACTCCTCGAAGATGCGCCCCAGCTGGTCAGCCGCGATGCCCGGGCCTGTGTCCCGGACTTCGATACGCAGCAGGTTGCCGCGGCGACGGCAGCCGACCAGGACGCCCCCTCGCAAGGTGTAGCGCACGGCGTTCGCGACGAAATTCTGCAGCACGCGTCGCAGGAGTCGCACATCGCTGCGCACGATCGCGCGACTCGGCCGCACGCGCAGCTCGAGTCCGCGGCCGCGCGCCGTGAGCGCGAACTCCGCTTCGAGCGCGCTGAGCAGCTCCTGCACCGGTGTGTCCGCGAGCTGCGCCTGCACGACCCCGGCGTCGAGCTTGGAGATGTCGAGCAGATCGGTGAGCACGCCCTCGGCCGCGAGCAGGCACTGCTCGATGTCGCCGACGAGCGCCTTCTGCTCCGGCCGGTCGAGCTTCTGCAGCAGCGCCCCTGCGAAGAGGCCCGCGGCGTTGAGAGGCTGCAGCACATCGTGGCTCGCGGCGGCGAGAAAGCGCGTCTTGCCGAGGTTGGCGCGCTCGGCCGCTGACTTGGCGGCGACGAGCTCTTCGTTCATCGCCGAGAGCGCACGGGTACGCTCGCCCACGCGCTGCTCGAGCGCGGCCTCGGTGCGCTTGTACCCGGTGACATCCGTGTAGCTCGTCACGAAGCCACCGCCGGGCATGCGGTTGCCACGGATCTCGAGCACGGTGCCGTCGAGCCCGACCCGCTGATACACGTAGTCGGTGCCGCGACGCAGATGCCCCATGCGCCGCGCCACGAGCTGTGCCGCTTCGCCCACGCCCAGTGTGCCGCGCGCTGCGTTGTATTCAAGCACTTCCTCGATCGGCTTGCCGATGTAGAGCAGCTCCACCGGGTAGTCGAACAGCTCGTGATAGCGCCGATTCCACGCGACGAGCCGCAGGTCCGCGTCGACGACGCTGATGCCCTGGCTGACGTTCTCCATCGTCGCCTGCAACAGATCGCGGTTGAACTCGAGCGCGCGGGAGGCGCTGTCGACGATGGTCACGACATCCTCGAGAACGAGTTCCTTGCCCGATGCCGCCGCATCGATCACGCGGCGCGCAGACGCCGCGCCGATGACCGAGCCGAGGAGTCGCTGCGTCGACTCGAGTTGCGCTGCACTCGCGCGGCGCGCGAGCGCGCCACCGACGGGGTCACTCTCGCCGCGGAACTGCGCGAAATGCGCTTCCGTGCGATGCCTGCCGACGAATTGCGCAACGAGCGCGTGCAACTCCCGCAGCGTGAGCGCGCCGGCGCGCGCGCCGGCGCGCTCGAGTTGCCCGGCATCGGCGGCATCGACGAACGCCGCAGCCTGGAGGCGATCGACGAGCGTGCGGTGGGTTGCGATCGAACCCGCGAAGAGGCCCATGGTCGTCGCGAGCAGGCTCGCGGCGAGACCATGCGCCAGTACGTTGACCCCGTCGATACCGAAGAGCCCGGTAGGTCGCAACCACGTGAGCCCGAAGGGGCCTTCCTCCACGAGCGCGGTGTCCAGGTAGCCCGTCGTCGCCAGCACCGGCACGATCAGCGTATACAGCCACACCGCAAAGCCGCAGGCGAGCCCGATCAGCGCGCCGGCGCTGTTCGCGCGCTTCCAGTAGAGCGCCGCGAAAACGAGCGGCCCGAAGAGCGCGACTGCGGCCATGGCGATCTCGCCGATCTCGGCGAGCGCGCCTGCGTAGGCGATCGAGCGGTAATAGAAGTACGCCGCGGCGAGCAGCAGCACGATCGCGACGCGGCGCACGCGCAGCAGCAGCCCCGTGAGATCCTTGCGGCGGCGCAGTGCCGGGAACAGGTGCAGCAGCGCCGGCATCGCAATCTCGTTGCAGATCATGGTCGAGAGCGCGATGCAGGCGACGATCACCATGCCGGTCGCCGCGGAGAGTCCGCCGATGAACGTGAGGAGCGCGAGCGCCGGCTGCCCGCTGGCAAGCGGCAGGTTCAGCACGAAGAGATCGGGATCAGGCGCCGCAGCGCCAAACATCGCAAGTCCAGCGTTCGCGACCGGCAGTACGAAGACACTGATCGCGACGAGATACAGCGGAAAGAGCCAGCGCGCCACACGCAGATCGCGGGGCCCCGAATTTTCGACCACCGCGACATGAAACTGGCGGGGCAGGCAGAAGATCGCGAGCACACCGAGCACGGTGAGCGCAAGATAGTGCCCGGCCGGGCGGGTGGCGTCACGCAGCGCGCGTACCTGCGGATCACTGGCTACGCGTGCCGCGAGATCCGCGGGGCCGTCGAAGAGACCGAACGTGATGAACGCGCCCATCGCAAGGAACGCAGCGAGCTTCACGACCGACTCGAACGCGAGCGCGAGCATCATGCCGGGATGGTGCTCGGTCGCGTCGGCGTGACGCGTGCCGAAGAGGATCGCGAAGACTGCAAGCGCGATCGCGACGTAGAGCGCGGTATCCGCCAGCACGCGGTTGCCGAGATCCGTGCCACCATCGAGACCCGCGACCGCGATGAAGCTGATGTCGATCGCCTTCAGCTGCAGCGCGATGTACGGCGTGAGACCACACACCGCGACGATCGTCACCAGCACCGCGACGCGCGGATCGCGTCCGTAGCGCGCCGCGAGGAAATCGGCGATCGAAGTGATCTTCTGCTTGCGACCGAGCCGGATCATCTTGTCGAGGAAGGGTGCGCCGAAAAGGAACAGCAGGATCGTGCCGACATAAGTCGGCGGCAGCCACCAGCCGAGCCGGGCCGACTGGCCGCCCGTACCGTAGAACGCCCATGACGTGCAGTACACCGCGAGGGAGAGACTGTAGACCCAGGGACGCGCGGCGAGCCCGCGGCCTTCCGCCGCCATGCGATCACCGAGGTGCGCGACCACGAACAGCACGCCCACATAGGCGAGCCCGAGCAGCGCGATCAGCCACGGTGTCAGCATGCCGCCGCTATCGTCTCACAAGCTGAAGAGTGCCACCGCCAGTGCCGTGCCGAGCACGGGAACAAGCACCGTGAGCACGCCCATCGCCGGATAAGCCGCGGCGTAGGATTCGCCGCAGATCGACCGGATCGTCGTGACGACATAGCCATTGTGTGGCAGCGAGTCGAGACCACCGGAGGAGATCGCGACGACACGGTGCAAGGCTTCGGGATCGACACCCTGGGCCAGATAGTGCGGAGCGAGCAGTGGCAGGGCAATTGACTGTCCGCCGGAGGCCGAGCCAGTGAGCCCCGCGATCACGCTCACGGCCACGGCAGCTCCGATGAGGGGGCTGCCTGGCAGGCTCGTCATCGCATCGACCGCGGCCTGAAAGCCCGGCGTCAGCTTGGCGACGAAACCGAATCCGACCACTGCGGCCGTGTTGGCGATCGCGATCAGCGCGCCGACCGCGCCAGCGGTGGCGGCGGCCGCGATGCGATGCGCGTAGCGGTAATTGAGTGCAAGTGCCGTGAGCACACCCGAGCCGAGGGCGACGATCAGCGCCGACTCCGCCAGTCTCTTGTGCAGCACGAAGGACGCGAGCAGTACGATCAGCAGCGGCACGAGACCACGCCACACGGGCGGCAGGTCGCGATCGTGCGGTTCGGGGTCCGAGAACCGTGCTTCGAAGCGCTCGCCCCGGGCGCCAGCGACGCGCACCGTGCGCACGAGCCACCATTGCCCGACCGCGAACATGAAGATTGCAACCACGAGGCTCACTTCCCAGCCGGCGTAGGGCGTGGTGCCGAGAAAGCGGATCGGGATCCAGTTCTGGATTTCGGGCGATCCGGCCGATGTCATCGTGAAAGTGACCGAACCGAAGGCGACGGTCGCGGGGATGAACCGCCGTGGCAGATCGGCGCGCCGGAAGAGGCTCACTGCCATGGGGTACACCGAGAACGCAACGACGAACAGGCTCACGCCCCCGTACGTCAGCACCGCGCACGCGAGCACCACGGCGCCCACCGCATGCTTCGCACCGAGCCTCGCGACGATCCAGTTCGCGACGCTGTCGGCCGCGCCGGTACTCTCCATCATCTTGCCGAAGAGAGAGCCGAGCAGGAACATGAAGAACCAGTTCTGGACGAAATCGACGAAGCCACGCATGTAGCTCGTCGTGAAACTCGGCGCACCCTCCGCCGCGAGCTGCGGAAACGGCGCAAAGCCCGAAAGAGCGGCCACCAGGAGCGCGCAGAGCGGCGCCGCGATCAGCAGCTCCGTCCCGCGCATGGTCAGCCAGATGAGCAGCGCGAGCCCGAGCAGCAGTCCGAAGAGACTCAGCATAGGGCGGGCACGTTGCACTGTTGCACGACGGCCACACCATAGTACCAAGGTAGCAATGCGACTCCGGCGGGAGCGGCGTACGTTGCCGCTCATCCGGAAAGAGGGGATTCCCATGATGATCAGAGAAACGACGCCGTTCGCAATCGCGGCACTGGTGAGCCTCGCAGCGAGTGGCGCCGTCACGACACCGGCGCGCGCCCAGAACGCGACCGAGGGCACGGGATCGGTGCTCGAGGAGGTCGTCGTGACGACTCGCCGGCGCGAGGAGAATCTGCAGGACGTGCCTGCGGCCGTCTCGGCTTTCTCGGCTGATCAACTGCGCGAGCTGGCGGTCACGAACCTCGAAGACATCAACTCGCTCGCGCCGAACATCAAGGTGAATCCCGGCCGCGCCACGAGCAACACGATCAACGCCTACATCCGCGGTATCGGCCAGAACGATCCGCTGTGGGGCTTCGAGCCCGGCGTCGGCATCTACATCGATGACGTGTACGTCGCCCGCCCGCAGGGCGCATTGCTCGACGTCTACGACGTGCAGCGCATCGAGATCCTGCGCGGACCACAGGGCACGCTCTATGGCAAGAACACGCTTGCGGGCGCGATCAAGTACGTGACGCGCGACATCGTCGGTGAACCGGCGTTCAACGCGACAGTCGCCGGCGGCAGCTACGGCCAGATGGACCTGAAGCTCGGCGGATCGACTCCGATCGGCGAGCACGTCTACGTCGGCGCCTCGGTGGCGAAGCTCACGCGCGACGGCTTCGGCGAAGTCGTCGCCGACGCGAATCCCTACCAGTTCAACCGTGTCGGCGAGGACGTCAGCGACAAGGACATCCTTGCGGCACGCGGCGAGGTGAACTTCCTGTGGGGCGATTCGAACCGCCTGAGAATCATGGGCGATTACATCAAGGACAAGTCGAATGTCCGCGGCGGCCAGCGCCTGAACGATGTGTTCGGCCCGCGCCTCGACGACCGCTACGACGTGCGCAACGACATGCCGGTCGACCAGGAGGACTTCGAGATCAAGGGCGCCTCGGCGACCTACACGGTGTCGCTCAACGACCAGTGGGCCCTTAAGGCGGTTGGCGCGTATCGCGAGGGTGGCGGCACGACCTTTCTCGACTTTGAGACTCGCAACATCAACCAGTTCAACGTGCCCGCGCAGTACGCCGACCATCAGGGCACGGGCGAACTGCAGCTCAACTACACCGGCGGTCGCATCAAGGGCGTCGGCGGCGTCTATTACTTCGACGGCACAGCGGCCGGTTCGTTCGATGCGGTGCTCGGCACCTTCCCGCTGTTCGGCGGTCTCATCGGCCTGACGCAGGGTTCAGTCGGCACCGAGAGCTTCGCGGGCTATTTTGACGGCACGTTCGCGCTGACGGATCGCTGGGACATCAATTTTGGTGCCCGTTACAACGAAGACAAGAAGAAGGCCCAGGTTTTCGTTGCGCAGTTCGGTGGTCAGATCCCCTCGAACACCGGCATGTTCGACCCGACGCGCCTGCCGCCGGGCGTATTCGCTCTCGGTGCGCCGCAGAGCAACTACAGGAGCGAACGCAGCGACAGCGAACTGTCACCGAAACTCGGCGTCGACTTCAAGTTGACCGACGACGTCATGCTCTACGCCCAGTACAGCGCAGGATTCAAGAGCGGGGGCTTCGACATGCGCGGCAACGCCACGGTGTTCCCCGGCACGGTCAACGGCTACAAACCGGAATCGGTCGACAACTACGAGTTGGGCCTGCGCTCCACGGTGTTCGACGGCCGCCTGCGTTTCAATGCAACGGTCTTCTATGCCGATTACACCGATGTGCAGGTCACGACCCAGCAGTTCGTGACCGTGATGGGCGTGCCGACGAACGCGACGGCGGTACTGAACGCCGGCAAGCAGGTGAACCAGGGCGCGGAAATCGAGACCGTCTGGCAGCCGGTCGATGCGTTCACGCTCTCGACATCGATCGGCTACCTCGACGCCGAGTTCAAGGAGTTCTTCGCCTCGAACCCTGCGAGCCCCGGCACGATCGTGAACTTCGCATCCGTGACCCCGGTGATCAACGCGCCCGACTGGACGTTCGCGACCGATGCGCAGTACCGCTTCGATATCGGCAGCGGCAAGGCCACGGCACGAATCGGCTACCAGTGGCGTGACGACACCTCGATCGCCCCGCCTCCTTTCAGCCTGACGAGCCCGACGGATCAGCCGGCGTACGGCTTGCTCGATCTCGGGCTGTCGTACCAGACGGCCGATTCGCACTGGCGCCTCGCCATCGATGCGAAAAACGTCACGGACAAGTGGTATCGCACAGCCGGCTATGACTTCGGCACGACGGGGCTATTCGGGAATGTGAGTCAGATCGGCTACTACGGACCGCCGCGGACGTATACGCTCAGCGTCCGGTACCAGTATTAGGAAGGTGGTGCCGGGTTTTCGGTTATTCGGTTATTTACGGCGGGATGACCAGCGTCCCGCCCTCGAAGGTGATCGTATCTGCGTCAGGTGCCGCCTGAATCGCGCGGCGCACGACCTGACTCGGCGGTAGCGGCCGGCTGCTGTCGCGCAGCCGCGCCGCCATCAGATCCATCGCGCTTTCAAGGAAGGGCTGCATCGCGACATAGTGCCCTGCGAATCCCGGCAGCGGCAGGAATGCGTCGAAATGCTGGCCACGCTCAACTTCATAGTAGCGAATACCTGCATGTGGGTCATCCGCGGCGATGCTCGCGGCGTAATACGGTCGCGAGGTGTGGTTCACCGGGATAAGCCCGTCGCCGCGGCCATGCAACACGATCAGCGGCCGTTTATCGGCGCGCGGATGAGCAGCTACCGCAGCAATCCCCGGCGCGAGCCGCTCGCGTAAACCGCGCAGACACAGCGCAAGGTCAATACTGCCGAAATTCGCTGCGCGCAACGCGCCGCCCTCTCCGGGCATGACGAGGTTGATGCCTGCCGTCGGTGCAATGCCGCTGCTGTCGGCAAACAGGCGCGCGAGTTCCTCGTCGGCAAGCGCGCGGGGAGCACCCGCCGCATCTGTCGCGCTGAAGCTCACGCCACAGGGCAGCTCGTCGGGCGCCATGCCTGCGTAGGCCGCCGCGTACGACACCGCGATCGCGCTCCAGAGCGATGCGTGCACGTTCACATGCCCAAGCCGCAGCGCTTCGGGCAGGATGCCGAGTGCGAGCAGTCGCGCGCGCGCGGCGCGTGCGAGTGCCGCCGCATCCCCCGCGGCCGCAGCGTCTGCCGCGATCTCACCGCGCGCAGCCAGGTCGCGGCACCAATGCTCGAGCGTCGGCCGCGCGGCCGCAGTCGCCGCGAGAAAGGGCGCAGTCTTGTCCTCCTCCGCGAGCACCGCACAGGGTTGCAACAGCAGCTGCGCAATGACGAGGTCGTACAGCGACCGCGCCTCATAACCGAATAACCGAACACCCGGCACCGAGACATTCGGTTCGGAGACCACCGCGCCGTCGATCCGGCCGGCCCTGTCGAGCTCCATGGCGCGCAGCACGGTGCCACCGCCGTTCGAAATGCCGGACGCGATGACGAGCGTGTTGGCCGGCGTGAAGGGCGTCGCGCGACCCGGGTACTCGTCGTTCAACAGCTCGAACGCAACATCGACCGCCTGCAGCAGATACTCGCCCCAGTGCGCCTCGACGTTCATGCCGGAGTTCGCGTGGCGGAAGAGCACCGCATCCGGTCGCCTGATGCGGAGCCTCATGACGGCCGCGGCATCGGGCGCCCACGACAGGAGCGAATCACCTGCCGCGGCGACCGTGCCGTCGATGCGCAACCCGCGGCCACCCGCAACGTCGAAGACTCCGCTGCCCGTCCCCTTGTCGGTGTGCACGACTGCGCAGCCGTGACGCAGACCCCATATGCCCGCGGTCGGCAGCGCGCCGTAGATGCCGCGGGAACCAGAACTCGCGGCAGCGATCAGGCAGGGGTTCGCTGCATCGAAACCGCGCGGGATCTGCAGCATCACGGTCGACGCACCCACTGGAGAGTGCAAGCCGACCAGCAACTCGACACCCGGCACCGCAGGGCCACCGCCAGGCGCGTCGCGCAGATCGACGAGGCCGCGGTAGTTCGTGTAGATCGCCCGGCGACGCAGCTCGCGCGCGGTGGGATGGCGCGCATCGGCGAAGGAGGGCGCAACGCCGAGGAGCCCGGCAGTGCCGAGACCCGCCGTCAGCAGGTCGTCGCTGACGCCGTCGAGTTCGTAGCGGATCGGTATGCCGATGCGCTCGGCGCGAGGGTCGACCGGCAACGGGGGCGAAGAGCCCGCGCAACCGGCCAGGAGTGCAGCTGCGATCGCCACGGCGAGGACAGGGGACTCAGGTAAATGCATCAGGGTCATACTAAGGTATCGGGACTTGCGTGGAGCGATTCCGTTAGCCTGCCATCATGGACTCACGACGCATACTGATTACGGGCGCCGGCAGCGGCATCGGCGCCGAACTGGCGGCCCTGCTCGCCGCAGCGGGCCACGAAGTCATTGCCACCGACATCGATCGCGCAGCCGCCTTGAGTGTCGCCGATGCAATCGT
>DAORVK010000081.1:0-10371 GCA_035433705.1 Steroidobacteraceae bacterium | reverse complement strand
TGCATCGGGAAATAATTGGATCCCCGGGACTTCGATGGGCGCGGCGGAGACCGGCAGCGGCGGCGCCGCTTCGGGAAGGCCTTGGGCTCTCGAACCCAAGCGCTATGCCCCATAATCCGTCATTCACGAGTCCCAGCGATCCCTGATTCACTGGTCGAGACCCTGTCCGGGGTTACGCGGGGGCGACTGAATTGAAGCGGGACGAACGAGCACCAGTCTGGGCAACTTGGTACTGTGCCCTGCGAGTCATTCAACAAGACATCCCAGTAGTGTCCCAACGTTACTCGAATAATTTCATCTGGTTATGCGTTTCGGAGTCATTCTGACCGATGTCGATTTGCGCAAGTAGCTCATCCAAAGGCATTTGCTCGCAGAGAGTGAGGCTGAGTATCTGTAGATTTTCGTACAGCGAGCGCGGTAGATTCAGCCGTTTTTTGACGATGGCGACGAGGACGTAGACCGAGATGGCGATCCAGATTTGAGTTTTCACCGCGTTCTCGGAGGTACCGAAGAACGCCTTGATGCGCAGGTGCTGCTTGATCCTTTGAAAAAGAGTTCGACCTGCCAGCGGCAGCGATACAGATC
Source organism: Steroidobacteraceae bacterium (assembly GCA_035433705.1). Classification (GTDB taxonomy): domain Bacteria; phylum Pseudomonadota; class Gammaproteobacteria; order Steroidobacterales; family Steroidobacteraceae; genus CADEFQ01. The sequence continues at coordinate 9,786 of DAORVK010000081.1, read as the reverse complement.
GGCGATGCTCAAGGCGGGCAAACCGAATTGGTTGGTCAAGAACACCAGGCGCTTGCGGGTTTTCGGATCGATGTACTTGATGCGCCGTAGCGGCACGGGGAATCCTTTGTGGGAATAGAAGCCACTCAGGATCACCGTTTGATCGCAGATCAGGCCGCTGGTTCGATCCACGGGATGCGAGTAGCGACGCTCGGCTTTGAGATTGGATTTGGCTCGCGTCACAAAGAAGCTGCCCGCTTGGTGCAGGTGATAAAGCCGTTCGAAGTCCAGGTAACCCCGATCCATCACGTCGTAGGCACCCGGCTCCGGCAGCAACAAGTCGAGCACGTTGACATCGTGCATCTTGCCGTCGGAGATATGAATAAAGCTGGGAATATTGCCGCGCAGATCGAGCAGCGTGTGCAGCTTCACGGCCGCCTTGGTCGAGCGGAACGGCGCCCACGAAAACACCGACAGGCACAAATCGATCGTGGTCGCGTCGAGAGCGTAGACAGTCTCGGTCAGGTCCCCGCCGAAGGGCTCCTCGGCATACAGTGCGCGCGCGATGCCGATCAAGCGCTCGGCGAAGCTTGCGTAAATACGCCAATCGCGGGTCGCATTGGCGTTGGCCAGAGTGTTCCGGGAGACGTTGCCGCGAATCCCCAGGTGATAGAGTTTGGCCGCCTGCGCACGCAGGCTCGACTCGATATCGCGCAAACTCTCCCGGTAGGTCAACTGCGCGAAGGCCATGCACAGGTACTGGTCGAGACAAGAGAAACTTTTGACCTTGTGCTCGCCGCCATAACGAGCCACGCACCGTCGAAACGTTGTCAGCGGAAGATGGCGCATCAACTGCGCAAAAACGAGCTGGCCTTGATGCATCAATCGGCTCCGCGGCGGCGACCGCGGACACGGTGCGTGAGGCCGTATCGATGTTCAAATCGAGACCAGGAAAAATCATCGCTTTCAGCACCACGTTCAACAACTTAAACGAGCCGTCTCGATCAACGTTGGGACACTACTGTTCAGATACCTACACCTGATCTACAGCCCCTGCATCGAAGGTAATCCGGGCTCCGTGACACCACATGCACGCCAGTCTCCTGGGCGTACGGCCCGGTGTGCTTGTCGGGCATCACGCCATCGACCGGGCTCACGCACCCCCGAGGCGCGTGACGGGTGACGGACTGACCTCCGACCGCCTGCAGATGCCCGCGCGGGGCAGATGAGTGTTGATGTGGTCCGCGCGTTCGTACAGCTCAGGCAGATGCTTGCTTCGAATGCCGAGCTGGCGCGAAAACTCGAGGCGCTGGAGCGCTCAATCGCCACGCTCGACGCCGGCACGCGCAAGCAGTTCGATCAGGTCTACGAGGCGATCCTCGAATAGATCCAGCGGCTGCCGAATCAATGCAGACAGTCCAGAAATCCGGCGTGAGTGCGAGCCGCGCATCGTGCAGGCTCGGAGCATGGCAAATTCTCCGGGCAAAGCGCTTTCGCCCGACATCGCGGCGCAGATCCGCATCATCCGCGGCCAACGCGTGTTGATCGATTCCGATCTCGCAGCGTTGTATGGCGTGACGACCAGACGCCTCAACGAGCAGGTGCGCAGGAATCGGGAGAAGTTTCCCGGCGATTTTGTGTTTGCCCTTGAAAATCAGGATCTTGTGTCTTCAAGGTCGCAAAATGCGACCTTAAAGAGCGGTCGCGGGCAGCACCGCAAGTACCTGCCCCTGGCCTTCACTGAACATGGCGCCATCATGGCCGCTACGATCCTGAACAGTCCGCGGGCGGTACAGATGAGCGTCTATGTCGTGCGTGCCTTCGTTCAACTCCGCCGGATGCTGGCCTCGAACGCTGAACTGGCACGGAAACTCGAAGTGCTGGAGCGCTCCGTCGCCACGCTCGATGCCGGCACGCGCAAGCAGTTCGATCAGGTCTACGAAGCGATCCTCGGATTGATGGGGTCGCGAAGGCAGCAATGAAAATCCGCATCTTTTCCGATCTGCACCTCGAGTTCTTCGACTTCAATCCGGCCGAAGTGTCGGCGGATGTGGTCGTGCTCGCCGGCGACATTCAGAACGGGCACTACGGTCTCGGCTGGGCACGCAAGACGTTTCCGGACACGGCAATCGTGTACGTGATGGGCAATCACGAGTTCTACGACGACGACCTCGACGCTGTGCTTGAGCGCGCGCAGCGCGAAGCGATCGCCCTCGAAATCCATCTGCTGGAGAAAGACCAGGCGATCATCGACGGGGTGCGCTTTCTCGGCACCACGCTCTGGACCGACTTCGAGGTCGAAGAGCCACTGCTGCCGCGGCACCGGGCGCTGCGGTATGCCAACGGGGCCATGGCCGACTTCAGCGTCATCCGCTATCGCGGCGGCACGCTGCGCGCGGAAACGACGCGCGAGTTTCACGAGGTGTCGCGACACTGGTTGGCCGATCGCCTCGCCGAACCGTTCGACGGCAAGACGGTCGTGGTGACGCATCATCTTCCGCACCGGGGCAGCATCGCCCGGCAGTTTCATCGGGATCCACTGAACCCCGCGTTCGCGAGCCACCTGCCCGAACTCGTGCAGCCGCCCGTGAACCTGTGGATCCATGGTCACACCCACTGCTCGTGTGACTACGAGCCCGCGAAAGGCACGCGTGTGCTGTGCAATCCGCGCGGATACGGGCCATCGGAGCTGAATGCTCGATTCGATCAGCGGCTCACGGTCGAGATATGATCTGCGCATTGATTCATCCCGCATGACCGAGCTTCTTTCGCGCGCGACGCGCATCCTCCAGGACGTCTTCGGCTACTCCGCCTTTCGCAGTGACCAGGCCGAGGTCGTCACTCACGTTGCTGCCGGTGGCGACGCACTGGTGCTGATGCCAACCGGTGGTGGCAAGTCGCTCTGCTATCAGGTGCCCGCGCTGCTGCGCGAGGGCGTGGGCGTCGTCGTCTCGCCGCTGATCGCGCTGATGCAGGACCAGGTTGCGGCACTCAAGGAAGCGGGCGTGCGCGCCGAATTCCTGAACTCGACGCTCGCTTGGAAGCAGGCGCAGGCGGTCGAGCGTCGCGCGCGCGCCGGGGAGCTCGATCTCCTCTACCTCGCGCCGGAACGCCTGCTGACCGAGCGCGGCCTCGCGTTGCTCGACGATCTCAAAATCGCGCTGTTCGCAATCGACGAGGCGCACTGCGTTTCGCAGTGGGGCCACGATTTTCGGCAGGAGTATCTGCAGCTCGCGGTGCTCGCGGAGCGCTATCCGTCAGTGCCGCGCATTGCGCTCACCGCCACGGCCGACGAGGCGACCCGCCGCGAGATCATCGAGCGCCTGCACCTGCGCAAAGCGCGCTCGTTCGTGCAGAGTTTCGACCGGCCGAACATCCACTATCGCATCACGGGGAAAGACACGCCGCGCCGCCAGTTGCTGCGCTTCATCCGCGAGAGCCACGCGGGCGAGGCCGGCATCGTCTATGCCCTGTCGCGCAAGTCCGTCGAGGAGACGGCGCAGATGCTCGTGGAAAATGGCATCGACGCGCTTGCCTACCACGCCGGATTCAGCGCAGCGGAACGCGAGGTGCGGCAGACGCGTTTCCTCGAGGAGGATGGCGTCGTCGTCGTCGCGACGATCGCTTTCGGCATGGGCATCGACAAAGCCGACGTGCGCTTCGTGGCGCATGTCGATCTGCCGCGCAGCCTCGAGGGCTACTATCAGGAAACGGGCCGTGCGGGTCGCGACGGCGCGCCGGCCGAAGCGTGGATGGTCTATGGCCTCGCGGATGTCGTGCAGCAGCGGCGATTCATAGAACAATCCGAGGCGGGCGAGACGCATCGGCGTGTCGCGAATGCGAAGCTCGACGCGATGCTGGGGCTGTGCGAGACCGTGCGCTGCCGCCGCCAGTTCGTGCTCGAGTATTTCGGTGAGGCGAGCGCGCCATGTGGCAACTGCGATAATTGTCTCGAACCGCCGGCGCAGTTTGACGGCACCGAGGCCGCGCAGAAACTGCTGTCGTGCATCTACCGCTGCGGCGAGGCGAGCGGCTTCGCGTTCGGTGCGCAGCACATCATCGCGGTGCTGCGCGGTGAGCGCACCGACAAGGTGCTCGCGCGCGGCCACGACCGGATCAGCACGTTCGGCATCGGCGCGGATCGCGATGACGCGCAGTGGAGGGCGGTGCTGCGGCAACTCCTGACGATGCGGCTGGTCGCGGTCGATCACGAGCACTGGAACGTGCTGCGGCTGACCGAGACGAGCCGCGAGGTGCTGACGGGCGCGCGACGTCTCACCTTGCGGCAAGAGGCGACAGGAAGTACGGCGCGGAGGAGCAAAGAGCGGCGCCGGCGCCAAGGCGCGGAGGCAAAGTCGCCGCCGCCGGTCGCGCCTGGGTCGTCGCAGGAGGAGGCGTTGTTCGAAGCGCTGCGGGAATGGCGGCGCGGCATCGCGCGCGAGCACGGCGTGCCGGCCTACACAGTGCTGCACGATACGAGTCTGCGTGAGATCGCGGCGCGACGGCCGCAGTCGATCGAGTCGCTGGCCGATGTCTCGGGCATCGGCGCGACGAAGCTCGCGCGCTACGGGCAGGCCATTATCGACGTCATCGGAAGGTGATCTTTGCCTTCGAGTAAACTCGCCGGATGAAGGCGACGATCTGGCACAACCCCGCCTGCGGCACCTCCCGCAATGTCCTTGCGCTGCTGCGGGAGGCGGGCGTCGAGCCCGAGGTCATCGACTACCTGCACCATCCGCCCACGCGCGCGCGCCTCATCGAGATGATCCGCGCCGCGGGCCTGACCGTGCGCGAAGCGCTGCGGCAGAGGGGCACGCCCTACGATGAGCTCGGTCTCGGCGACCCCGCCCTCACCGACGATCAGTTGCTCGACGCGATGCTGGCGCACCCGATCCTGATCAACCGCCCCTTCGTTGTGACAGCAAAAGGCACGCGGCTGTGCCGCCCCGCGGAGACGGTTCGCGAAATTCTGCCGCCGGCTTAGGCCGCGTCAGGCGCCGTCAGAAAACGAAGACCAGCGCGAGCGTAAGCGCCGCGTAGAGCGCGATGACGGTCCAGAACTCGCCCGGCGATTCATCGCGCAGGATCGTCTTGCCCCACCAGCGATGCTTCGCAAACACACGGCCGGTCACGATCGCATACGCGATATACAGCGCGAGCAACGCACCGAGCACCTGGAAAAGCGGCTTCACCGCACGGTGCGCAACAGCGCGTCCGCTGTGACGAAGCGCGGCGCAATGTCGATCGGCACGCCTTCGAGCTGATCGAGCACGCGCTGCACTTCGGGGCGGATCACGACCATCTTGTCGAGCAGCGCCTTGACGCCGGCGTAGTCGCCGCGTGCCTGCAGCGTCATGATGTCGTGCGTGAGACCGGTCACCGCCTTCTTCGTCTTCGCGAGATCGAGCGAGAAGCGGCCGTCCTCGCCGATGCGTACGGCGCCGTGATCAAGGAGATAGTTGACCTGCAGCGCCATGCCTTTCGCGTGCGACTCGTTGAGCCCGAAGCGCAGCGTGCGAAAGGACGAGGCGAGGAAAGTCACGTACATGCCGCGCTCGCCGCGCTTGTCGATGACACCCTTGTCCATCAGCTGTTGCAGGGCCCAGAGCCCCGAGATATCGGCCTTCGCTTCTTCGAGCGTGCCGTTCAGTTCTTTCAGTTCCTGCCGCACGGTGGTGGCGCGGCCATCGACCGTGATCGTCTGCGGGCCGAGGCCGTGCATCAGCTCGTGCATCAGGATGTGCGTGAAGAACGGCTCGAACTGCACGAGCGCGCGATCTTCGGCCGGCAGCGCGATGCCGGCGATCGGCAGCAGCACTTTCTCGAACTTCGCCTGCTGGAAATTACGCAGCATCACGCGCTTCGAGCCTTTCTCGGCCACCACCCGCTCGTCGTTCGGCAGATTGAATGCCGCGGTCTGGATGCCGTGGTTGCCATCGCCCGCCGACACGACGACGTTCACCACCCGGATCGGCGCGAGCCCGCCGAGCTTTGCGCGGCGGTACTTGCGGTCGATCGGCAGGTGATCCTCGAGGCCCTGCAGTTCCTTGCCGAAGCGCGCGAGCTGCGCGGTCTCGCCGGCGTCGGTCACGGTGATGAAGGCCTCGAACGCCGCCTTGTAGTTGAACCACTCGTCCTCGTACACCTCGTAGGGGCCGATCGTTGGCTCGATCGTGGCGTCGAGTTCCATCCAGGCGATGTCGCTCGCGTAATAGTCGTTCGAGAAGAATGCTGCGGCGCGCTTTTCGAGGAAGCTCTTCAGAGTGGGCTGCTTCGTGGCCGCCGCCGCTTCGCGCAACAGGCGCGCGAGCTCACCGAGCTGGCCCTGGTATTCCATCGAATAGGGCACCGTGGTCAGCTTGCCCTCGGGCGTGCGGCGGATCGTCGTGAAAAAGCCGGTCGCAGCAAGGCGATCAGTGTCGGAAAGCGTGCGGATCCACGCGTCGATTTCCTCGCGTGTGGCGTCGAGCGGATAGAAATTGGCTCCGCCCGGTTTCGGCGCCGCGCCCGCAATGAACGGCGCGTCGTGGTCGAGCTCGGACCACGGGCCCTTGTTGAGCACGAAATACGCGAGGCGCGCGCGCCCGAGCGGCGAGTTGTCATCGGCGAGCGCGAGCAACTGCGCGGGCACGGCGGGCGAGCGCTGGCGCAGGAAGAGCGCATCGACGATGCGCGAGGCTTCGACGAGATACGCGAGCGCGGCGCGTTCGTTCTCCGGCAGCGAGGCGAGGTCGACGCGGATCTCGACCGGCGCGAAGCGCGCGGTCATCGCCTTCAGCTCTCCGGCGTCGGGTGTCGGGGTGGCCGCCGTAGCGATGGCCGCGTAGCCGCAGAGGGCCAGGATCGACAGTAATGCGTGTTTCATCGGTCGATTGTAGGCCGCGATCAGCGCTCTCTCCAGATCGTGACAGCGCGGGATCGTCGTATGTTCCGATCGCGGGTGGCGAGCGGCAGGGTGTGCAGGCGGGCCGTCGCGACGATGCAGCGGTCGGCGGGGTCCCCATGGAACGATTCCGGCAGCGCGTCGATTTCGAGCACCACGCCCCGAACGATGGGCAGAACCGTGACGAGCTCCGGGCGCGTGGTGACCGCCACCCACTCGACGAATGCCGGCGGAAACCGCAGCCGCGAACGCGAATGAAGGATCTGCGCTTCCCAGATGCTCATTGCGGACAGCGCCAGTTCGCGCCGGGCGGCGAACTCATCGAGTCGCTCGCGGAGCGCAGACGCGAGCTCCTTTGCGCCCGTCACCCACCAGACCCAGATGTGGGTGTCGAGCAGCAGCTTCATCGCTGCGCCTCGAAGTCCCCAGCACGCAGCGCGGATTCCTCCGGCTTCGCGAGCAGCGTGCCGCCCCAGGCACGGGCCTGCGCCAACGGCGAAAGCGCCGAATCGCCGCCGCCGATGCCCGGTGACCCGAGCCGGGCCACGGGCTTGCCGCGCCGCAGGATCGTCACGGGGCGGCCGGTCTTCTCCACCTGCCGGATGAGTTCGAGGCAGCGTTGCCTGAAGGCGGTTACAGAAATGTCCATTTCGAGATTGTAAATGTCCATATTATCCCTCGCAACGCTGCGTTCAGCCTGGCGCCTCACGGGGCCACGCGCCATCGCACTTTGGCACGCAATCGCCGCCAAATGCCCCGCTTGCCCGATGCGCATACCATGCGCAAATGGGAGGTGAGCGATGAAATCACGCCACGAGAGGGCTGCCCGGAAGCGCCCGGTCAATTCATCGTCGCACAGAGAGCGCGCAGCCCGATCGAAGTTGCTCAACGAGGCGGTTGCCCGCTGGAACCGGTTCTACGAGGAAAACGGTTCCATTGCCGACGAGTACTCGCCGCAACTACAGCAGGCACGATAGCTCGACCGCGTAAGCCGTCGCCGCGCTCGACGAACTCTTCAGTCGCGCATGGAACTGGCGCCGGCAAACGACGTATCCTCCGGGTTTCGCATCGAAGAACAATACCCAGAGGAAGATCCTTGGACGACCTCTCTTCCCTTCTCCTCGGCCTCGTGCCCGAGGATGGCAGCAAGATCGGCAATCAGGCCCTCCGCGAACGGCTCGCCGACGTTGCGAAACGCAAGATCTCCGAAAAGGACTATCAGACGGCTCGCGACACTCTGATCGCGCAGGGCCTGCTTCGCGCGGGCAAAGGCCGCGGTGGCTCCGTCGCGCGGGTGATCGACACGCCCGACGAGCTCGTGCTCGCCGCGCGCGAAGCAACGGATGCGCCGGCCGGGCGAAGCACAGGCAAGGGAAGGCCAACCGCTCGCGGCCCGCGCAAAGCGGCCGACGAAGACGCGGCAATCCTCAGCTACCAACACGATCAGCGGCGCACGAACAACCCCGAAGTCGGCATGGTCGATCCCGACTCCGATCCGGAAGCGGGCAAGACGCGCTGGGCCTACGACCCGCACATCGATCCGGCGCTGCAGTTCGACATCGGGCGCGCGCAGATCGAGAAACTGATCGACGACGCGCTCGCGAGCGGCGACGACGCCACGATGCGCGCCGCGCTCGCGAAGTTGCGCGACCTTGCCGCGCCCTATCTCAACTGGACCGGCAAGGCCGAGCGCACGAGTTTCGACGTCGACACCGTGTCACTGCACGTGCACGAGCGCATCGACCCCGCGACGCTGCTCGCGGTCGCGAAGCAGCGCATGCGCGCGGGCCGCAAGGCAGGCGGCAGCGGCCAGGTCGATTTCCTGCGCGCGTGGTTCGAGGACCCGCTGCCCTATCGCGAGGCGATCGAGTTCTACAAGCACGATCGCGGCTGGGCGAACCGCCTGATCGCGGGCGACTCGCTGCTCGTGATGAACAGCCTGTTGCAGAAGGAGGGCATGGCCGGGCAGGTGCAGATGATCTACATCGACCCGCCCTACGGCATCCGCTACGGCAGCAATTTCCAGCCCTTCGTCAACAAGCGCGACGTGAAGGACCGCAAGGACGAGGACCTCACTCAAGAGCCCGAGATGATCAAGGCGTTTCGCGATACGTGGGAGCTGGGGATTCACTCCTATCTCACCTACTTGCGCGATCGGCTTCTGCTCGCCAAGGAGTTGCTGCACGAGTCGGGGAGTGTGTTCTTGCAGATCTCAGACGAGAATCTACACAGGGTACGGGGATTGGCAGATGAAATTTTTGGTTCGGAGCAGTACGTTGGGCAAATTGCGTACAGCGCGACCACGGGCCAAACGTCAGCCCAAGTTGCGCAAATTACCGACTATCTTATTTGGTACTCGAAATCTAAGCCGAAGTTGAAGTTCAATCGTTTGTACCAAATTGCGCCCGCAATAGACGACCCGGAAGAGCGGTATGTCTGTGTTGAGACAAGCAACGGCACCATTGTCGATCTTTCGGTTCGCCAAAAGCTTGGTCAAGAACCAACGCCTGCGGGGCGCATCCTTAAGCTCGAGAACCCGACTTCTCAATCGGGTGATGATGAAAGTAGACGGCCGTTTGATGCATTTGGGTTTGACTTCAGGCCGAGCGGGTCGCGTGGGTGGTCAACGAGCGTCGGAAGCGGGCTACCTCGTGCCCACCGTGCCGGACGGCTAAAGAATCAAGGCAAGTCGTTGTGGTGGAAGTCATACCGGGATCACGGTCGACTTCGCCCGATCAACGCGCTTTGGACTGACGCTCGCCAGAATGCGTTCGGTGACAGCAAAATATTTGTTGTACAGACGTCTGTCGCCGCTGTTGAGCGTTGCGTCTTGATGACCACCGACCCCGGCGACTTGGTGCTCGACCCCACCTGCGGCTCCGGCACCACCGCCTTCGTCGCCGAGAAATGGGGCCGCCGCTGGA
>DAORVK010000080.1:0-10865 GCA_035433705.1 Steroidobacteraceae bacterium | reverse complement strand
AGAAGCGCGAATACAGCAGGTGCAGGATCGCGTGCTCGATGCCGCCGATGTACTGATCGACCGGCAGCCAGTAGTGCGCGCGCGCATCGACCATTGCCCCGTCGCTGTCAGCGCACGCGAAGCGCAGGAAATACCAGGAGGAGTCGACAAAGGTGTCCATCGTGTCCGTCTCGCGCCGGGCGGGGCCGCCGCATTGCGGACAGGCGCAGTTGACGAACTCGGGGGTCTTTGCCAGAGGATTGCCGCTGCCGTCGGGCACCAGATGCTCGGGTAGCACCACCGGCAAATCCTTGTCAGGCACCGGCACCTCGCCACAAGCCGGGCAATGGATCAGCGGGATCGGACAACCCCAGTAGCGCTGGCGCGAAATGCCCCAGTCGCGCAGGCGGTACTGCACGCGCCTGGCGCCGAGTCCGCGTGCTTCAAGCGCAGCCGCGATCGCGTCGACCGCCGCATCGGACTCAAGCCCCGAGAACTCGCCCGAATCCACTGTGACGCCGTACTCGCCGTACGCGGGAATCCACGGTGCGATGGCCTTCCCGTATGCGCCGCTCTTTGACTTCACGACCGTGACGATCGGGATGCCGTGGCGGCCCGCGAATTCAAAGTCGCGCTCATCGTGCGCGGGCACGCCCATCACGGCGCCCTCGCCATAACCCATCAGCACGTAGTTCGCGACCCAGACGGCGATATGCGCACCGGTGAAGGGGTGGCGCACGTGCAAGCCGGTCGGCAGGCCCTTCTTCTCCTGTGTCGCGACGTCGGCCTCCATCGTGCTGCCGCGGCGGCATTCATCGACGAACGCGGCGAGCTTCGGGTCGCGCACCGCGGCGGCAAGCGCGATCGGATGTTCTGCCGCAATCGCCATGAAGGTCGCGCCGAAGAGCGTGTCTGCGCGGGTCGTGAACACCTTGAGCGCCCCGCCGCCACCCATCGCGGCGCTCGTGTCGTCGGCGTACGGGAACGCGATCTCGCAGCCGGTGCTCTTGCCTATCCAGTTGGCCTGCATCGTCCGGACGCGCTCGGGCCAGCCGTCGAGGCCGTCGAGCGCGCCGAGCAACTCGTCGGCGTAGGCGGTAATGTTGAGGTAGTACATCGGGATTTCGCGCTTCTGGATGAGCGCGCCCGTGCGCCAGCCTCGCCCGTCGATCACCTGCTCGTTCGCGAGCACGGTCTGATCGACGGGGTCCCAGTTGACGACGCCCGTCTTCCGGTACGCGATGCCCTTCTCGAGCATGCGCAGGAAGAGCCACTGGTTCCAGCGGTAGTACGACGGATCACAAGTGGCGATCTCGCGGCGCCAGTCGATCGCGAGGCCGAGCCCCTGCAGCTGGCGTTTCATGTACGCGATGTTCTCGCGTGTCCACCTGGCCGGCGGCACGCCATTCGCCATCGCCGCATTCTCGGCGGGCAAGCCGAAGGCATCCCAGCCCATCGGCTGCATGACATTGCAGCCGCGCATGTGCATGAAGCGCGTCAGCACATCGCCGATCGTGTAGTTGCGCACGTGCCCCATGTGCAGCCGCCCGGAGGGGTACGGGAACATCGACAGGCAATAGTACTTCTCGCCGCGCACGCCCTCACGCGCTGCAAACACCTGCCGCGCGTCCCAATAGTCCTGCGCAGCCCGCTCGATGCGAGCCGGATCGTAACGTTCGTCCATCGGAGCCGGCAGGATATCACGCAGGCCCGCGCGACGGGCTGCGGGCAAGAGCCCGTCGCCCACCGCCCGCAGCGCGCCGCGGACGCGACGCCGGTCAGCCGATGCGCACCGGTACAAAAATCTCGGTGTTGTTCCGCTCGATGCGCAGCGCCACGGATTTGCCGGACTTGCGCACCTGCGCCTGCAGGTCTCTGACCGACTCGACACTCTTGCCGTTGACGCCGAGAATGATGTCGCCAGGCTGCAAGCCCGCGAGGGCAGCAGGGCCGTCGACATCCAGGATCACGAGATTGCCGCGCGTATCGGCCTGCGCCTTCTCGCGCGGGTCGAGTGGCCGCACCTCGATGCCGAGCTTCGAGTAATTGTCGGAGTCGCCACCACCGCGCATCGCGACCTTCTGCATCGGCTCATCGAGCTCGGCGACCTTCACGGTCAGATGCTTCGTCCCCTGGTCGCGCCACACGTCGAGCTTCGCTTCACTGCCCGGCTTGATGTTCGCGATGATGCCCGGCAGTTGCGAGGAGCGCTCCACATCCTGACCGTTCACGGAGAGGATCACATCGCCGGGCTTCAGGCCGCCCTTGTCGCCGGGACCACCTTCTTCCACCGAGCCGACGAGCGCGCCTCGTGGACGATCGAGGCCGAACGATTCGGCGAACTGGGCGTTCACTTCCTGGACGGTCACGCCAATGCGGCCGCGGCTCACGCGGCCGGTCTTGATCAGCTGACTCTCGACGCTCCTCGCGATGTCGATGGGAATGGCGAACGAGAGGCCCATGAAGCCGCCGGTACGGCTGTAAATCTGCGAGTTGATGCCGACCACTTCACCCGCGAGATTGAACAGCGGCCCACCGGAATTGCCGGGGTTCACCGCGACGTCAGTCTGGATGAAAGGCACATAGTTGTCGTCTGGAAGGGAGCGGGAGATGCCGCTGACGATGCCCGCAGTGACGCTGTTGTCGAAGCCGAACGGCGAACCGATTGCCACCACCCACTCACCGGGGCGCAGCTTGCTCGGATCACCGATCTTCACGGTCGGCAGACCCTTCGCGTCGATCTTGATCACCGCGACATCCGTGCGCTTGTCACTGCCGATCACCTTCGCGGAGAACTCGCGCCGGTCGGTCAGGCGCACCGTGACGTCCGTGGCGCCATCGACCACGTGCGCATTGGTGAGAATGTAGCCGTCGGGCGTCACGATGAAACCCGAGCCTTCGCCGCGTGCGGGCGGCGCATTGCCGCCTCCCGGTGCCGGGATACCGAAGCGGCGGAAGAAATCGGAAAATGGGTCATTCGGCGACATGCCCGGCGGGCCCTGCCAGCCACGCGTCTCCCGCTGGCGGCTGACCACATCGACATTGACGACCGCCGGCCCAAACTGGCTGACGAGTGCCGTGAAGTCGGGCAACCCCTGAACCACCGGGGCGGCAGCCGGTGTCGCGGCAGAAGCGGCAGCCGCGACGGCAGGGACCGCGGCTTCGCGGGCGGACGCCGCTGTGGATGCCTGCGGTGAGCAAGCGGCGAGTGCGCCGCAAAAAATGGCCACGGCGGCAAAACGCCGGGCGAGGGGTTGGGATGCCATGCGTTGCAGACCTCTGAGGGTATGGGTGCTCCAGGTAGACCGTTGATCCCGCCAATCAGTTCCGTAACTCACGCGCTGACCTCCTCCGGGTGATGGCGGCGGCGCACGCCGCCACCGCAAGCATGACGATCGCCCAGTTGCCGACCCGGGCATAGGGCGGCAGACCGGTGCGCGGGGTGATGGTCGCACGCAGCACGGTCGCAGTGTACTCAGGCGCCCGTGCGACGACCTCGCCCCGGGGGCCGATCACCGCCGATACGCCGTCGTTCGCAGCACGCACCAGAAAGCGGCCCGCTTCGATTGCCCGCATCCGGGCGATCTGGAAATGCTGATACCGGGCGGTCGAGTGGCCGAACCAGGCGTCGTTGGTGACGTTCACGAGCGCATCGGCGCGCGGCAGAGCGCGTGCCAGCGTGCTCCCGTAGGCGTCCTCGTAGCACACCCCTGCCGCCAGCGAGAGGCCTGCGGCGTTCAATGGCGGCTGCACGGCGGGTCCGGGCGTGAAGTCGGAATACGGCAGGCTCATGAGGCGCAGCCAGCGGCGCACGAACTTCGGCACCGGAAAGAATTCCGCAAAGGGAACGAGATGGTGCTTGTCGTACCAGCCGACGCCCTCCGCACCCAGCGCCGCCACCGAATTGAAGTAATTGCTGCCGTCGTCCGAGGCGCGCACGAGCCCCAGCACGAGTGCGGAGCCGCGCGCGCTCGCCTCGTTGTAGAGGCGGCCTAGATACGGCACGAGATTGTTGGCGAGATCCGGCAGCGCCGACTCCGGCATCACGATCAACGGCTCGCCGAGCGCCTCGCGCGTGAGCTTCGCGTACAACTCGAGCGTGGTCTCGCGATTGGCCTCGAGCCATTTCATGTCCTGCGGAATGGCACCCTGCAGGATCGCGACACGCACCGGCGGGCCGCTCACCTGCGTCCAGTCGCGATCGAGCACGAGCGCTGCGATCCACGGCACGGCGAGCGCGGCGAGCGCCACGGCACGCAAGCATGGCGAGCGCTCTCGCAGCAGCATCACAAGTGCCCCCGCCGAGACCAGCATTACGGCCGACAGCAGGTAGACACCCCCCACGGGCGCAAGCTGCGCGAGCCAGGTATCGGTTTGCGAATAGCCGAGAGAGAGCCATGAAAAGCCCGACAGAAACCAGCCTCGCAACCACTCGATGAGGAGCCAGGCAGCAGGAATGCCCGCGAGCCAGCGCCATGCCCCACGCGCCGGCAGCCAGCGCGCGACGACATACCCGAGGGCTGCGTGATAGAGCCCCATGATCGCGACGAGGCCGAGCATCAGGAAGAACGCGATCCACACGGGCGCACCGCCGAAGATGTGGATGCTGACGTAGAGCCAGTAGGTGCCGGCCGCGAAGGTGCCCGCGTTGAACCAGAAGCCGAGTACCGCGGCCGCCCGCGGCGTCGCCTCATCCCACAGTGCGATCAGGATGGCGGGGCCGAGAATCGCAAACGGCCAGAGGCCGAAGGGTGCGAATGCCAGCGCAACACTGGCTCCCGCCACGACCGACGCCAGCAGGCGCAGCCGCTGGCGCGCGGCGTCAGTCGCGGTCACGCGCAGCGCGCTCCTCGGGCGCGATCACGTCCTTCGGCGTGGCAACGCGCAGGCTCTCGACGCGCCGCCGGTCAGCGCGCATCACGCGAAACTCGATGCCGCCGATCACGACAGTCTCGCCCCGCCGCGGCAGGCGACCGAACTCCTTCATCACGAGGCCAGCGACCGTGTCGAACTCGTCGTCCGGAAACTGCGTGCCGAAATACTCGTTGAATTCCTCGATCAGCGTGACGCCGCGCACCGTGAACTGGCGCTCCGCGTCTTTCCGGATGTTGAGGTCCTCATCGACGTCGAACTCGTCGTCGATCTCGCCGACGATCTGCTCGACGACATCCTCGATCGTGACGACGCCGGCGACGCCGCCGTACTCATCGACCACGATCGCCATGTGATTGCGGTTGCCACGAAACTCCTTCAGCAGCACGTTCACCCGCTTCGCCTCGGGCACGAACACCGCCGGCCGCATGCACTCGCGGATGTCGAAGCGCTCCGTGCCACCTTCCGCGTAGACGCGCAGCAGGTCCTTGGCGAGGAGGATACCGACGATGTCGTCGCGGTCATCGTCCATCACGGGAAACCGGGAGTGACCCGACTCGATCACGGTCGGCAGGATCGCGGCGGCCGGATCATTGCGCCGGACAAATACCATCTGCGCGCGCGGAATCATGATGTCGCGCACGCGCAGGTCGGCGACGTCGAGCACGCCCTCGATCATGCCGAGCGCGTCGGCGTCGAGCAGCCCGCGCGTGCTCGCCTCGTGCAGGCTCTCGAGCAATGCCTCGCGATCCTCCGGAGCCCCCGCGACGGAGCGCTTCAGGCGCTTCAACCAGCGCCCCGTGGCGTTGCTCTCCCCGGGCTCGTTTGCATCCTTCGGCATGTCAGGTCCTGGCGCGGTAGGGGTTCGGTATGCCGAGGCCGCGCAGCACGGCGATCTCGCGGCGCTCCATGCGGGCCGCGTCCGCTGCCTGCACGTGGTCGTAGCCTGCGAGGTGCAGCGCGCCGTGCACGACAAGATGCGCCCAGTGCGCCGTGAGCGGCTTGCCCTGCTCGCGCGCCTCGCCGCGCACCACCGCTGCGCAGATCACGAGATCACCGAGCGGGCAGACTCCGGTGTCCGTCGTTCCCGCCGGTAGCGCAGCCGCCGGAAATGACAGCACGTTCGTCGGCTTGTCCTTGCCTCGCCAGGCGGCGTTGAGTCGCCGACTCTCGCGCGGCGCCACGATTCGTACGGCGAGCTCGCGACCCGCACCGCGCCGTCCGAGCGCCGCACGCGCCCAGCGCGACATCGCGGCGGCAGGCGGCGCCCAGGCACGCGCGCTGCGAGTGACGTCGACGACGAGCGTCGCGCGCCTCATCGGTCGGCGCGCCCGGCATCGCCGCCACGTGCCTCGTAGGCCTGCACGATGCGCTGCACGAGAGGGTGGCGTACGACATCCTGCGAATCGAAGAACGTGAAGGCGACACCCTCGACGCCGCGCACGACGTCGATCACATGCCTCAGGCCGGACACTTTGCCAGTCGGCAGATCGGTTTGCGTGACATCGCCCGTGACTACCGCCTTCGAGCCGAAACCGATGCGGGTGAGGAACATCTTCATCTGCTCGATCGTCGTGTTCTGGGCCTCGTCGAGGATCACGAACGAGTCGTTCAGCGAACGGCCGCGCATGAACGCAAGCGGCGCGACCTCGATGACGTTTCGCTCGATGAAGCGCGCCACTTTGTCAAAGCCCATCATTTCGTAGAGCGCGTCGTACATCGGGCGCAGATACGGGTCGACCTTCTGCGTGAGATCTCCCGGCAGGAAGCCGAGGCGTTCGCCTGCTTCCACCGCAGGGCGCACCAGCACGATGCGTCGTACGCGGTCAGCGTGCAGGGCCTCGACCGCGCAGGCAACTGCGAGATACGTCTTGCCGGTACCGGCGGGACCGATGCCGAAGCTGAGGTCGCGTCCGAGAATGTTGCGCACGTAGTCACGCTGGTTGCGCCCGCGCGCGCGAATCACGCCGCGCGGCACGCGCAGGCTCGTGCCCTCGCCGCGGTCGACGGCGTCGCCACCCACCTCGGGATGCAGGGGTTGGTTGCCTGCTCCCGCATCGCGCTCACGCTCGCGCAGCGCGAGGTGCACTTCTCCCGGGGCAGTACCCTCGTCGCCGGGATCCTGCTCATACAGCTCGCGCAGCACGTTCTCCGCCGCATCGGCCTGTTCGCCCGAGACGCGAAACACGTTGCCGCGCCGGCGGATCTGCACGCCAAGCCTCGACTCGACGAGCCGCAGATTTTCATCGAGCGGCCCGCAGAGGCCCGCCAGCCGCGCATTGTCGGCCGGCTCGAGCTCGAATTCGTGCACTCCCTGCGCCGCCCCCGGACTCACAACGTGGCCTCCGCCGCCCGCCGCCCATCGCCCTTCGCGGGCTCCAGGCGTCCACGCAGTGAGCTCCTCAAGGCCGCAGCAATCTCCACATCGACGAATTGGCCGATCAATCCTGGGGGGCCCGCGAAATTCACCCAGCGGTTGTTCTCCGTCCGCCCCGCAAGCTCGTGCGCGTTCTTCTTCGCGGGCCGCTCGACGAGGACGCGTTGCACGCTGCCGACCATCGTCTCGCTGATCGCGTGCGCCTGGCTGTCGAGCTGGGCCTGCAGGCGCGCGAGCCGCCGCTGCTTTTCCTCCTGCGGAACATCATCAGGCAAGGAAGCCGCAGGTGTTCCCGGCCGGCGGCTGTACAGAAAGCTGAAGGACTGATCGAAGCCGACGTCGCGCACGAACTTGAGGGTCGCCGCGAAATCACGCTCCGTCTCGCCCGGAAAACCGATGATGAAATCGGAGCTGATGGCGATATCAGGCCGCACCGCGCGCAGCCTCCTCACCTTGTCCTTGAATTCGAGGGTGGTGTAGCCGCGCTTCATCAGCGCGAGCACCCGGTCCGAGCCGCTCTGCACCGGCAGATGCAGATGGTTCGCGAGCTGCGGGACGCTCGCGTAGGCCTCTATCAGGCTGTTGGTGAAGTCGAGGGGATGCGAAGTCGTGAAACGGATGCGCTCGATGCCGCGCACCGCGGCGACATGATGGATGAGTGTTGCGAGATCGACGATTGCGCCATCAGCCATCGGGCCCGCATAGGCGTTCACGTTCTGGCCGAGCAGCGTGACCTCGGCCACGCCCTGCGCCACGAGCTGCTCGACCTCTTCGATCACGCTCGCGAACGGCCGGCTCACCTCATCACCGCGCGTATAGGGCACGACACAGAAACTGCAGTATTTGCTGCAGCCTTCCATGATCGACACGAACGCGGTCGCACCCTCGGCCCGCGGCGCGGGCAGGTGATCGAACTTCTCGATTTCGGGGAAACTCACGTCGACGACGGGGCGGCCCGTGCGCTTCACCGCGGCGATCATTTCCGGGAGCCGATGCAGTGTCTGCGGGCCGAATACAAGATCGACGCACGGCGCCCGCGCGACGATCGCCTCGCCCTCCTGGCTCGCGACGCAGCCGGCCACGCCGATCAGCACTTCGGGCCGCGCCTGCTTCAACCTGCGCCACTCGCCGAGGAGCGAATACACCTTGTCTTCGGCCTTCTCGCGCACCGAGCAGGTGTTCATCAGCAGGAGATCGGCGAGCGCGGGATCGTGGGTCGCGGCCCAACCTTCGACCGTCTGCAGTACGTCCGCCATGCGCGCGGAGTCGTACTCGTTCATCTGGCAACCGAAGGTCTTGAGGAAGTAGCGGCCGGGCATTGGGGGCGAACGGTCCAAACGCGGAAGTTTAGCGAATCCGCCCGCGCCCCGCGATCTCGCCCAATTTAATCAATGGCTTAGAACGGAATGTCGTCGTCCAGGTCGGCCTCGGTCGAGCTCGTGACCGGCGCCTGCGAGTACTCGTCGTCCCCGCCGCGACCGCGCGCGCCACTCTGCCCACCGCCTGCTGCCGCCCCGCCACCGCCGCCACCGCCGCGCGCACCGAGCATCTGCATCTCGTTCCCGATGATCTCGGTGGTGTAGCGGTCGCGGCCCTCCTTGTCCTGCCACTTGCGGGTGCGCAGGCTCCCCTCGATGTACACCTGCGAACCCTTGCGCAGGTACTCGCCGGCAATCTCGGCGAGGCGGCCGAACATGGCGACACTGTGCCATTCGGTGCGCTCTTTCATCTCGCCGCTCTGCTTGTCCTTCCAGCTCTCGCTCGTCGCAATGCGCAGATTCGTGACCGAGCTGCCGGAGGGCATGGCGCGGGTTTCGGGGTCCTGGCCGAGGTTGCCGATGAGGATGACTTTGTTGATGCCGCGTGCCATATCGATACCTTTCGTGCGTGCGGCCAAGTATGCGTCAAGGTGGCCGGCGCGTTGAGTGGAGAATCTGTCGGGATCGTGCAGATTCTTTCATGCCACAGCGGGCGGCGCTACGGCCAGACGGTCGGCGGGTTCGGAAACCCGCCCTTGCGCAACGGCAGCACGCAGAAGCGGTGCCCGGTGGGCGCTTCCATGATCCACCAGTCGCGCACCATCTGGATTCGCCGCGCGCCCAGGTTCTCGAGGCGCCGCGCTTCCGCCTCGACATCATCCGTGATGAGGTCGAGGTGCAGACGGCTCTCGTGCGTGACGCGTTGTACCTCGATATGCAGGCCGTCTTCCTTTGTTTCGAGCGGCACGTAACCCGCATCTTCCTCAGCTGCCGAGGGCTGGAGCTGGCGACCGAGGGCTGCGCCCCAGAAATCGGCCGCAGAGGGCAGCTGGTCGACCTGACAGTCGATGATGAATCCTGCAAGCGCGCTGCGATGCATGGCCCCCTCCCGACGCAGAAACGCACGGGAAGTCTAGCGCCTACGCGAGGTGCCGGGCCAGAAACGTGTCGAGCGCCGCGGTGACGAGGGGTTCCCCGAGCGTCGGAGCGTGGCCCCGACCCGGCACTGTAATGCGCTCGAGATCCGGCTTCACGGCAAGCATGCGCTCGGCCGTGGCAGCGGTGAGAATGTCGGAAAGCCCGGCCTGCAGCAGGAGCACCGGCATGTCCCCGAGTACCGCCCAGAATGGCCACAGATCGATCGGCTCGTTCAATCGCGCCCTGAAGGCAGCGCCGATCTGCGGGTCGTAGTCTGCCACGATGCTGCCGGATGCATCCTCGCGGCAGGCATTGTGGGCGCTCGCGAGCCAGTCCTCGTCGGTGAAATCCGCAAATGCCGCACCGTGCAGCGCCCGCAGACGCGCGGCCGCCTCGCTCCAGCTCGCCGCTGCGGGCTCGAGCCCGGCGTAAGCGGCGATGCGCCGCAACCCGGCCGGCGCGACTGCCGGCCCCACGTCGTTCAGCACGACACAGGCAATACACTCCGGGACCTGTGAGGCCAGCAGGATCGAAACCATGCCGCCAAGCGAGGTGCCGATGAGCGCAACCCGCCCGCTCGTGTGTTCGCCGATCAGCTGCAGCATGTCCTGGTAGTAGACGCCTGCGCGGTAGCCGCCCGGGTCCTCATCCCACTGCGAGCGACCCCGCCCGCGGAAATCCGGTGTGAGCACGCGGTAGCGATCCGCGAGTCGCCGGGCGAGCGCCGCGAATGCCCGGGAGTTGTCCGTGAGGCCCGGCAGACAGAGCACCGTACCCCGGGGTGCTGCAGGTGCGAATTCACGACAGAAAAGCGCGAGGCCCTCGGGCGATGCGAACGTGAACTCCCGGCAGGTGATGTTCATTGTGGTTGTCGGAGTGGCCTTGTCCGTACTGGCTGCCAGATCATGTTCAGGCAAACAGCAGCCGGGCAGCTGGCATCAGCAACGTTCGCTCGTCGACAACACGGGTTTCGTTGGCATCCGTAACGAGCAGTACTTTGCGACTTCGGCCTGGTCCTCGAAGAAGTGCGCGCTGCCGGCAAAGTCCCCCTCGAGGGGAATGGAGCGAAGTATGAACACGGCTTCGAGGCCATACAAAAGTCGGTTCTGCGTTATCGGCGTGATGCCCGTCGCGCGGCGCAACTCCTGGTAGTTGAAAGTGCGTCCATCGCGCAGAG
Source organism: Steroidobacteraceae bacterium (assembly GCA_035433705.1). GTDB lineage: Bacteria > Pseudomonadota > Gammaproteobacteria > Steroidobacterales > Steroidobacteraceae > CADEFQ01. The sequence continues at coordinate 64 of DAORVK010000080.1, read as the reverse complement.
CCAGTGCGCGCAGAAGCCTCAAGAGCTCCGGCACGGTCAGGGTTGTGTCATGAATCTGGCGCAG
>DAORVK010000079.1:0-11710 GCA_035433705.1 Steroidobacteraceae bacterium | reverse complement strand
CGCCGGCAAGGGCGGTGTGCAGGCGCATTGAGGCCGCGCCGCCGCCCGCCGCCCGTACCGCTGGCGCGACGCCGGACTATCCTCTATCATCCGCGCCCTTCTGAAGCTTGAAGGGTGCTTAGCTCAGCGGTAGAGCGTCGCCCTTACAAGGCGAGGGTCGGGGGTTCGATCCCCTCAGCACCCACCATGTGGAGCGGTAGTTCAGTTGGTTAGAATACCGGCCTGTCACGCCGGGGGTCGCGGGTTCGAGTCCCGTCCGCTCCGCCAACTTGCCCAAGGGTTCTAGATGCTTCAGAAGATCAGAGACCATCTGCACGGTGTAATCGGATATTCGATTCTCGGCGCCATCTCGCTCGTGTTCGTCGCATGGGGCGCTTACGGCATCGTCGACGTCGGCATTGGCCAGAGCGCCTTTGCCGCCAAGGTCGATGGCGAAAAGATCCCCCTCGAGACCGCCCGCCAGGCCTGGCTCGATCAGCAGGCGCAGGCCGCGCGCGCGTTCGGCGGCGAGATTCCGCAGGATCAACGCGCGCAGCTGCAGCAGAGCGTGCTCGAAGGCCTGATCCGGCGAGCCATGATCGACAACCGCGTCCACGAACTTGGCTACCGCGTGACCGACCAGCAGCTGAAGGACGCCATCCAGGCCGAGCCGGCCTTCCAGGTCGACGGCAAGTATTCTGCGACCGTCGCGAAGGCGCGGCTTGCGCAGGTGGGCCTCACCGTCGCGGGGTTCGAGGCGGATCTCCGCAGCTCGCTCACCCGCCAGCAGCTGCAGCGCGCGATCGGCATTTCCGGGTTCGTGACGCCGAAAGAATTCACGCGCATCGTAGCCCTCGAGGACGAGCAGCGCGAGGCGGGCTGGGCGTTGTTTTCGGCCGCGGACTTCGCGCCCGCCAGCATCGACGAGGCCGCAGTGCGTGCCTACTACGATGCGAACAAGCAGAGCTACATGACCACCGAATCGGTGCGCCTTGCCTTTGGCGAACTGCGGCTCGATCAGGTGGCCGCGCAGGTGACGGTCGTTGATGACGACCTGCGCGCGCTGTATGCCGAAAACAGGGATCGCTACGCCGAACCCGAGCGCAGGCAGGCGCGCCATATTCTCGTGGCCGACGAGAAGACCGCGCGGGAGGTGCTCGCGCAGCTCGCGGCGGGCAAGGATTTCGCCGCGCTGGCGAAGGAGTTTTCCAAAGACACGGTCTCTGCGGACAAGGGCGGCGATCTCGGCTTCGCCACGCGTTCGACTTTCGTCGCGCCCTTCGCGGATGCGGTGTTCAGCATGAAAGTCGGCGAGACCCGCGGGCCGGTCAAGACGCAGTACGGCTATCACGTGATCCAGCTCGAAGCGATCGAGCCGGGCAAGGCGAAATCCTTCGAGGAGGCGCGCCCGGAGCTCGAGGCGCAGTATCGACGCGACCAGGCGGCTGATCGTTTCGGTGATGCCCAGGAGCAGTTGCAGACGCGACTCGAGCAGCCGGGCGTGACGCTCGAGGCGCTCGCGAAGGAGTTCAATCTCGCGACCGGCGTGGTCGAGAGCTTCGAGCGCGGCAAGGGCGGCGGCGTGCTTGGCGCCAGCCCGGCGCTCGAAGACGTCGTGTTCGGCGATACGGTGCTCAATCAGGGCCGCGTCGGCGGGCCGGTGGCGCTCGGTGAGGATCGCCTGGTCGTCGTCAAGGTGCTCGAACACAGAAAACCGGTCGCGCGACCGCTTGCGCAAGTGCAGGAGGCGATCGTCGCCACGATGAAGCGGGAACAGGGGCTCGCGACCGCGAAGGCGGCCGCGGAGGCGGCGCTCAAGCGCCTGCAGGCCGGCGAGAACTTCGCGACGGCGCTCGCAGGGCGCAAGGTGGAAGGGCCGCGTTACATTGCGCGCACCGATCCGTCGGTCCCGTCTGAAATCCGCGCCAGGGTGTTCTCGTTGCCGCGACCGGCAGCCAAGCCGCTTTTCGAGGCCGTATCGATCGGGGAGGGCACAGCGGTGGTCGAACTGTTGAAAGTGCGCGTGGATCCCGTGCCCCTCACGGCCGAGGCGCGCCAGGAGCGCATGGGGCAGCTCGTCTCGCAGCTGGGCACGGCCGACATCCTCGCGTACATCGAGGAGGCGCGGCGGCGGGCGAGTGTGACGGTGAACCCGAAGGCGTTTGAGTAAGCGACGGCGAAGGGCCGCGCCCGGCGCGTCAGCCCTCCGCCTCCAGCGGAAAGCTCATCCCGACGGTGTTGTAGCCGCAGTCGACGTAGAGGATCTCGCCGGTGATGCCGGCGGAGAGGTCGGAGCAGAGGAACGCGGCCGCGTTGCCGACGTCCTCGAGCGTCACGTTGCGGCGCAGGGGCGCCACATCCGCGACGCGGCCCAGCATCTTGCGAAGCCCCGGGATGCCGGCCGCGGCGAGGGTCTTGATGGGACCTGCCGAAATGCCGTTCACGCGAATGCCTGCGGGGCCCATGTCGGCGGCGAGGAAGCGCACGTTCGCTTCGAGGCTCGCTTTGGCGAGCCCCATCACGTTGTAGCTCGGCACCGAACGCACCGCGCCGAGGTAGCTGAGCGTGATGACTGCGCCACTGCCCTTCATCAGCGGAGCTGCGCCGCGCGCGAGCGCCGTGAGGCTGTAGCTCGAGATGTCGTGCGCCATGCGGAACGATTCGCGCGATGTGGCCTCGACGAAGCCACCCGTGAGTGCTTCACGGGGCGCGTAGGCCACCGCGTGGACGAGCACGTCGAGGCCGCCCCATTCGCGTTTCAGAAGCTCGAAGGCGCCGTCGATCTCGCGGTCGACCGTCACATCGAGTGGCAGTGTGAGCGCGCCCACCTGTGCAGCGAGCGGCAGCACACGCTCCTTCAGCTTGTCGTTGGCGTAAGAGATGGCGAGCTGTGCGCCCTCACGGTGCATCGCCTGCGCGATGCCCCAGGCGATGGAGCGATCCGTCGCGACGCCCACGATGAGCGCGCGCTTGCCGGTCATGAAGCCCATGTGCTAACCCGGAATTTTCTTGACGGTGAGTTTCTGGCCCGGCTTGATCGAATTGCCGGACAGGCCGTTCCACGCCACGATCTGCGAGACCGAGACGCCGAAGCGCTTTGCGATGTCCCACAGCGTGTCGCCGCGGCGGACGGTGTAGCTCGAGCCACCGCCACCTGAGCCGCTGCCGCGTGAGGCTGTCGTGGCCCTCGGCGCCGCCCCGCTGCCCGATCTGCTGACAACGAGACGCTGGCCGGCACGCAATGTGTCGTTGACGCCCATGTGGTTGAGCGACGCGAGCGTGCGCACGTTCATGCGATTACGTCGCGCGATCGCCGACAACGTATCGCCGCGCCGCACGACGTGCACACCGCCCCGCGCCGTGCGCGTACCACGATCGACCCGCGATGCTGCGAGCTGTACCTTTGCGGGCAATTCGGTGACGCCCGAGGGAACCCGCAGGTCGTCGCCGACCACGAGCTTCGCCGTTGCCGGCAGGTCGTTCAGTTCGCGGATCACGTGCGTCTGCGTGTGGTACTCACGCGCGATTTCCGCGACGGTGTCGCCCGGCTCGACCCGATGATGCTTGACGCGCATCCGTTCGTCCGGCGTCAGCTGACGCACGCTTTCGCGGAAGAGGTCGGCCGTATCGGCCGGCACCAGAAGGCGGTGGGGCCCGGCGGGGTCGGTTGCCCAGCGGTGAAACGCAGGGTTCAGTGTGTACAGCTCGTCGTAGGAGATGCCCGCAAGGTCCGCGGCGAGCTTCATGTCGATCTGGCCGAGCGTATCGATACTGACGAAATAGGGTTCGTTCGGCAGCGTGCTGAACTCGATGCCATAGTCCTGCGGCGAGAAGAAGAGGCGCGCCATCGCGAGCAGCTTCGGCACGTAGGCGCGCGTCTCCTTCGGCAAACGCGCGCTGATCGAGAAGAAATCGGTCGGGCGGCCGGCGGCCGCGTTTGCCCTCACGGCCCGCGCGACATTGGCCTCGCCGCAGTTGTACGCGGCGACCGCGAGCAGCCAGTCGTCGAACTCGTCGTGCAGGAATTGCAGGTAATCGAGCGCGGCGCGCGTCGATTCGATGACATCGCGGCGACCGTCATACCACCAGTTCTGCTTCAGGCCGAAGCGTGAGCCGGTGGGAGGAATGAACTGCCACAGGCCCGAGGCGCGGGCGCGCGAATAGGCATACGGCTCGAACGCGCTCTCGACCACCGGCAGCAATGCGAGTTCGAGCGGCATCTGCCGCGCCTCGATCTCGCCGACGATGTGATAGAGATAGGGGCCTGCACGGCCGAACACCCGGTCGAGGTATTCGGGGTTGTTCGAATACCAGCGGAATTCGCGGTCGATCGAGACCGCTGCAGCATCCGGCAGCTGGTAGCCAGCACGGATGCGGTCGAAGAGGTCGGCGTATTTTTCCGGCGTGATCCCTGCGACCGTGACCGGTGGTTCGGGCGCCGGTGCGACGAGGGGTACGGGAGCGGGGGTCGCGGCTACAGGTGCAGGGGCGGGCGCCGGCGCAGCAGGCGGAGGCTCGCGCACGGTGGCGCAAGCAGTCACTGTGAGGGCGGCCAGCAGGCCCAATGTCCGTTTCAACAATAATCCCCCGTCCGAGAGAGGCGGCAGCAGCCCTAAAGTACCCCCTTGAAACCGCGTATTTAACCTGTAAGTTCACATATTGGCTAGCAATTTTGTGCCGAGGTTCACGTAACACATGGCCGCCGGCCTGCCCTCACTCGATTCGTGGTTGCGCGATGCGCCTGGCGCGTCGCTGCTCGAAGCGGAAACCGCGCTGCTCGCGGAGGTTCTCGACGACGTGTTCGGCTGGGAGCTGCTGCAGGTGGGTCTCTGGGGGCCGCCCCGCGGGCTGATCCACGCGTCGCGCACACGACAGCAGACCCTCATCGCCGAGCGTGCCGTCGAGGGCGTCAATCTGGTCACGCGCCTGCCACAACTGCCGATCGCGAGCGGTACCGTGGATGCCGTGCTGCTGCCCCATACGCTCGAGTTTCTGCCCGACCCGAAGGCGATGATCCGCGAAACCGATCGTGTGCTGGCGGGCGAGGGCCAGTTGATCGTCGTCGGCCTTTGCCCCTGGAGCTTGTGGGGAATGCGCTCGCGCCTGTCGCGTGGCCGCTTTCCGCCGGGCGTCAGGAGTCTCCTTGCGGAGCGGCGTATCTGCGACTGGCTTGCACTGCTCGGCTACGAGATCATTGCATCACGCCATTACCTGCACGGCGCCTACATCCTCAAGGCCCGCAAACGCGTCTACACGATGACACCGATCAGGATAAGGCCCCGGGAGCGCGCTGCCGTCCTCGGCAGCCTCGTGAAGCCGACATCGCGCACGCGTTCATGAGCGCTGTCACGATCTATACCGACGGCGCTTGCCGCGGCAATCCGGGTCCCGGCGGCTGGGGGGTGCTGATGTCGAGCGGCGAGCATGTGCGGGAGCTGTCGGGCGCCGATGCGGCGACGACCAACAACCGCATGGAGCTCACCGCGGTGATCCGCGCGCTCGAGGCGCTGAAGCGCCCGATCGCCGTGACGCTTTATACGGATTCGGAATACGTGCGGCGCGGTATCAGCGAATGGTTGCCGGCGTGGAAAGCCCGCGGCTGGAAGACTGCGGCGAAAAAGCCTGTCAAGAACCAGGATCTCTGGGAGGCGCTCGATGCCGCGGCGAGCCGCCACCGGGTCGCATGGCACTGGGTGAAGGCGCACTCGGGCGTCGCCGGCAACGAGCGTGTCGACGCGCTCGCGAACCGGGCGATCGACGCGATGCTCGCCGGCGGCTTCGAGTAGAATCGCGCGCGATGCGCCAGATTGTCCTCGACACGGAAACCACCGGCCTCGAAGTCGAACGCGGCCATCGCATCATCGAGATCGGCGCGATCGAGCTGGTTCACCGGCGCGCCACCGGCCGCAAGTTCCACAAGTATCTCAATCCCGGGCGCGAGATCGACGAAGGCGCAAAGGCCGTGCACGGCATCTCGAACGCCGATCTCGCGAGCGCGCCGCGCTTCGCGGAGATCGCCGCCGAACTGCTCGGGTTTCTCGCGGGCGCCGAGCTCGTGATCCACAACGCGTCCTTCGACGTCGGCTTTCTCGACGCCGAGCTCGCGCGCCTGCCGGAGTCGGCCGACCTCGGGCGTCGTATCGCCGGTCTCTGCACGGTGCTCGACACGCTCGCACTCGCCCGCGAGATGCACCCGGGCCAGCGCAACAACCTCGACGCGCTCTGCAAGCGCTACGGCATCGATAATTCGCACCGCGAGCTGCACGGCGCGCTGCTCGACGCACGCATTCTCGCCGACGTCTATCTCGCCATGACGGGTGGGCAGAGCGCGCTCGCACTCGATGCGGGTCGCGGCCCGGTCGCCGCAGGCCTCGAAGGTCGCGGCGTGCAGGCCCTGGTCCGGCCGGATGCCGGTCTCACGGTCCGTAACGCCACTGCCGGGGAGCTTGCCGATCACGAACGCATGCTCGACCTGATCGCGAAGGCGAGCGGCGGCCGCTGCGTCTTCCGGCAATGCGACCTGGATCGCGTCCGGCCTGCGGCAAACGATCAATAATCCGCTTTTTCAAGCGTTCGAGGGTCTATGGTCAGCTTGCGCAAGTGTCGGATCGGTGTGGTCGGCCTCGGCTATGTGGGGTTGCCGCTCGCAGTCGAGTTCGGCAAGCATTACGAGACGGTCGGCTTCGACATCAAGCCCGAGCGCATCGCAGAGCTCTCGAAAGGCCGCGACAGCACGCTTGAAGTCTCGCGCGCGGAGTTGAAGGCGTCGCATCGGCTCTCGTTCACGTCCGAGCTCGCGGCCCTGCGCAAGTGCCGCGTGTTCATCGTCACCGTGCCCACCCCGATCGACAACTACAAGCGCCCCGATCTCACGCCGCTCGTCAAGGCGAGCGAGACCCTCGGCAAGGCGCTGAAGAAGGGCGACGTGGTGATCTATGAATCCACCGTGTACCCGGGCTGTACCGAGGAAGAGTGCGTACCCGTGCTCGAACGCGTCTCGGGCCTCACCTTCAACAAGGATTTCTTCGCAGGCTACAGCCCCGAGCGCATCAACCCCGGCGACAAGCAACACCGGGTCACGACGATCAAGAAGGTGACTTCGGGTTCCACGCCGGAAGTGGCGACCTTCGTCGACAAGCTCTACGGCTCGATCATCACGGCGGGCACCCACAAGGCCTCGAGCATCCGGGTTGCAGAAGCCGCGAAGGTCATCGAGAACACGCAGCGCGACGTCAACATCGCGCTCATCAACGAGCTTGCGCTGATCTTCAACCGCCTCGGCATCGATACCGAAGAAGTGCTGCTCGCCTCCGGAACCAAGTGGAACTTCCTGCCGTTTCGCCCCGGTCTCGTGGGCGGCCACTGCATCGGCGTCGATCCGTATTACCTCACGCACAAGGCGCAGGAGATCGGTTATCACCCCGAGATGATCCTCGCGGGCCGGCGGCTGAACGACAACATGGCGCTCTACGTCGCAGCCGAGATCGCGCGGCTGATGACGAGCCGGCGCATCCACGTGAAGGGCGCGAAGGTGCTCGTGCTCGGGCTCACCTTCAAGGAGAACTGCCCGGACATCCGTAACTCGAAAGTGGTGGATGTCGTGCGCGAACTCGAGAAGTTCGGCGCGCAAGTCGACGTGCACGACCCGTGGGTCGACTCGCGTGAGGCGAAGCACGAGTACGGCATCAAGCCTGTCAAGGCGCCGAAGGCGCGCAGTTACGATGCGGTGGTGCTCGCCGTGAGCCATCAGCAGTTCAAGGACCTGGGGGCAGCCGCGGTGCGACGCTTCGGCCGCAAGAACGCAGTCGTCTACGACATCAAGTATCTCTTCAAGGCCGACCAGGTCGACGGGCGCCTGTGAGCCGCGCGTGAAGATCCTCGTCACCGGTGCTGCGGGGTTCATCGGCTCGCATGTCGCGCAGCGCCTCGTCGCGCGCGGCGATGAAGTCGTGGGGCTCGACAACCTCAACGACTACTACGACGTGAACCTGAAGCGGGCGCGGCTCGCGCGGCTCGAGCCGCTGCCGGGTTTTCGTTTCGTCAAGCTCGATCTCGCCGACAACGGCGGCATGGCGAACCTCTTCAGGCGCGAGAAATTCCAGCGCGTCGTGCACCTCGCCGCGCAGGCGGGGGTGCGCTATTCGCTCGAGAACCCGCACGCCTACGTGTCGAGCAATGTCACCGGGACCCTGAACGTGCTCGAAGGCTGTCGCCACAACGGGGTTGAGCATCTCGCGTTTGCGTCGACGAGTTCAGTGTACGGCGCCAACACTGACATGCCCTTCAGCGTGCACCGCAGTGTCGGGCATCCGCTCTCGATGTACGCCACGACCAAGCGCGCAAACGAGCTGATGGCGCACAACTATGCCTGGCTCTTCAAGCTGCCGGTCACGGGCCTGCGCTTCTTCACCGTCTATGGCCCGTGGGGCCGGCCCGACATGGCGCTCTTCCTCTTCGCGAAGAACATCCTCGCCGGCAAGCCGATCGACGTCTTCAACCACGGCCATCACAAGCGCGATTTCACTTTCGTCGACGACATCGTCGAAGGTGTGGTGCGCGCGACCGACCGCGTCGCGCAGCCGAACCCGCGGTGGGACAGCGCGCATCCCGATCCCGCATCGAGCAGCGCGCCGTTCCGCCTCTACAACATCGGTAACAACCGCCCGGTCGAGCTGCTGCGCTACATCGAGGTGATCGAGGAGTGTCTCGGCCGAAAGGCGGAGAAGAACCTGCTGCCGTTGCAGCCGGGCGACGTGCCGGACACCGAGGCCGACGTGCAGGACCTGATCGAAGATGTGGGCTACAAACCCGACACCCCGATCGAAGTGGGCGTACGGCGCTTCATCGACTGGTATCTCGACTATTACCGCGGCGGCGCGCCCGGCGAATCACGGGTGACCAATCTCGGATAAACTCGGGGGACCATGAAAGTCCCGCTGCTCGACCTGAAGCCCCAGTACCGCGCGCTGAAGCGCGACATCGACGCCGCCATCGAGGCGGTGAGCGAATCCCAGCACTTCATCCTCGGCCCCGCGGTGAAGCAGCTCGAGGCCGATGTGGCCGCCTACTGCGGCACGCAGTTCGGCATCGGCGTCTCCTCCGGCACCGACGCACTGCTCGTCGCGCTGATGGTGCTCGACATCGGACCGGGCGACGAAGTGATCACCTCGCCCTACACCTTCTTCGCGACTGGCGGCACCATCGCGCGCGCCGGCGCGCGGCCGGTCTACTGCGACATCGACGCCACCACGTTCAACCTGTCGCCAGCCGCCGTCGAGCGCTTCATCGCGCGCGAGTGCGAGACGCGCGGCGGCAAGCTCGTCAACAAGCGGACGAACGGCGTCGTGAAGGCGCTGATGCCGGTGCACCTTTACGGCCAGGTCGCCGACATGGACCCGCTGATGGCGATTGCAACGAAACACGGCCTGCGCGTGATCGAGGACGCCGCGCAGGCGATCGGCTCCGCGGATGCCAAGGGGCGCCGCGCCTGTTCCTTCGGCGACATCGGCTGCCTGTCATTTTTCCCGACCAAGAATCTCGGCGCCTTCGGCGATGCCGGCCTGTGCGTCACAAACGATGCGGCGCTTGCCGAGCGGCTGCGGATCTTCCGCGTGCACGGCGGGGAGCCGAAGTACTACCACGCGTTCATCGGCGGCAATTTCCGGCTCGATGAACTGCAGGCCGCGGTGCTGAATGTGAAGCTGCCGCATCTCGATTCATGGAGCGCGGCGCGCCAGCGCAACGCGTCGTTCTATGATGCGGCGTTCGCGAAGCTGGCGCTGGGGGAGGCCGTGACTACACCGCGCGCCGTGCCGGGCTCACGCCACATCTACAACCAGTACGTGATCCGCGTGCGTCGTCGCGACGAGCTGCGCACGCACCTGGCCGCGGCGGGCGTCAGCACCGAGATCTACTATCCCGTGCCGCTGCACCTGCAGAAATGTTTCGCCTACCTCGGCCATGCAGCAGGCGAGTTCCCTGAATCCGAGCGTGCCGCCGCGGAAACGCTCGCGCTGCCGATCTTTCCCGAGCTCGAAACGGCGCAGCTGCAGTTCGTCGTCGACTCGATCACTGGGTTTTACCGCCAGGCGGGGCGGGCCGCTTGAGCACACCGCAACCACCGCGCGTCGCAGGTCCCGAGACCCGGCCGTGGCAGCGGCTGCGCGAGTTGACGGCCGGCGCGACGCCTGGCGCCGGGCCGGGCCACGTGCGCGATCTCTTCGCCGCCGACCCCCAGCGCTTCGAGCATTGCTCCGCGCGTACATCGAATCTGCTGCTCGATTTTTCCCGCCAGCGTGTCGATGCGGAGGTTCTCGCGACGCTCGAGGCACTGGCCGGGGCCGTCGGGCTGCGCAGCGCCATTACCGCCATGCGTCGCGGCGAGGCGATCAACACCACCGAGAAGCGTGCGGTGCTGCACGTCGCGCTGCGCCAGCGCGAGGGGCAGCGGCTGGGCGGGGCGGACATCGAGCGTCTCGTTCTTGCCGAACGCGCCCGCATGCTCGATTTCGCCGAGCGCATGCGCCGCCGCTACCGGACGGTGGTCAATATCGGCATCGGCGGCTCCGACCTCGGGCCGGCGATGGCGGTCCAGGCGCTCACGCGCTACACCGAGGGCGCGCCACGCATGGCATTCGTCTCGAATGTCGATGGCTGCCAGATTTCCGACGTGATCGCATCTTCCGACCCGGCGACGACCCTCTTCATCGTCGCATCGAAGACTTTCACGACCCAGGAGACCCTCGCGAATGCCCGCGCGGCGCGCGAATGGATCGCAGGGGCACTCGGTGAGGCGGCCGTACCCGATCACTTTGCGGCGGTCTCGGTCAATACGGCGGCGATGAATGCGTTCGGCGTCCACCCGGACTATCGCTTCGAGATGTGGGACTGGGTGGGCGGGCGCTATTCGATCTGGTCGTCGATCGGCGTCTCGCTCGCGATCGCGATCGGCGCGAAGCATTTCCTCGCCTTCCTCGACGGCGGGCGCGACATCGACGAGCACTTCGCCTCGGCCCCCTGGCGCGCGAACCTGCCGGCGCTTTCGGGGCTGCTGGCAGTCTGGAACAACAACTTCCTCGGACTGCCGACGCTTGCGGTGCTGCCCTACGACCAGCGCCTTGCGCGCTTTCCCGCCTACCTGCAGCAGCTCGAGATGGAGAGCCTCGGCAAGTCGGTGACGCAGGGCGGCACGGCCGTGCAGTGCAGTACTGGGCCCGTGATCTGGGGCGAACCCGGCAACAACGCGCAGCACTCTTTCTTTCAGCTCCTGCACCAGGGCACACCGCGCGCGGCGCTTGATTTCCTGCTGCCCGCGCGCAGCTCCTGCGATCGGCAGAACCAGCACGATCTCGCGATCGCCAATTGCCTCGCGCAGGCCGAGGCCTTTGCGTTCGGCCAGCCGCTTTCAGCAGCCGGCTTCCCGCACAAGGTGCACGAGGGCAACCGGCCCTCATCGCTGCTCGCATTCGACGCGCTCGACCCGGCCACGCTCGGCCGCCTGATCGCGCTCTACGAACACAAGGTGTTCACGCAGAGCGTGATCTGGGGCATCAACGCGTTCGATCAGTGGGGGGTGGAGCTCGGCAAGAAGCTCTGCGGCGAACTGGTGCCGGCAGTGACGGGGAAGGGCGATACCACCGCGGACCGTGCCGCGGCAGGCCGTGACGCCGCGCCCGCGCACCTGCAGCCGCTGCTCGCGGTGCTGCGCGGGTGGAAGTGATCAGGCGGCTGT
>DAORVK010000078.1:1521-11852 GCA_035433705.1 Steroidobacteraceae bacterium | reverse complement strand
TCGCGCGCGAGGTGCCCGCCTCCCCTCAGCGCCTCTGGAAGTTGCTGCACGAGGCGGGTTTTCAATACTCGTAGACGAAATTCACGCCATAGGTCCGCCGCTCCGCCCAGGCATCGGCGGTCGCGAAGAAGCCCGCCGGCGTCACGGTTCCCGTGAACGGATCCTGCACGGCCACCGACCCACCCTGCCCGATCCGGTGCGCGAGCCACTCCTGATCAGTGACGTTCTTGCCCCAGAGATCGATGCGCGCGCGGCTCTTGCCCGTGAGCTCCATCCGCCAGGACAGACGCGCATCGAGCAGCCCGAACGACGGGCGGGAATAGAGCTGGTTGTTCGGCACGCCGTCGCCTGTCGGCTCGGACAGCCAGGTACGGTCTTCCCAGCGATAGTTGAGAATCGCGCTGACGTCGCTGCCCGCGAGCTTCAGGAAAGTCCAGTTGGCGCCTACGTTCACGCTGTTCTCGGGTGCATAGGACACACGGAACAGTTCCTTGATGTTCTGCCCCACCTGATACGGCGAGGCCGGGTTCACCGCCGGATCGTAGATCGTGCCGGCGCGGACGATCACCTCATCACGCTTGGTATCGAGATACGTGTAGTCGAGCGTGAAGGCAAGGTCCGGGGTCGGCTGCCACAGCGCGTCGAGCTCGAGGCCGCTCACGGTGGCCTTGCCGGAATTCAGCGCGAGAATGACCGAGTTGTCCGTCGAGCTCGCGACGAAGAACATCTGCATGTCTTCGAACTTGCTGGTGAACAGCGCTGCGTTCAGGCGCACGTGCCGGTCGAAGAGATAGGACTTGAGGCCCAGCTCGTAGCTCGTGACGTCCTCGGGATCGAAGGTGAGCCCGAACCGGCCGACATCCACGGATTCACTCGAGCCACCGGCCTTGTAGCCCGTCGCCACGCGCAGATACGTGCTCACATCGCCATTCCACGAGAAATTCGCCGTGAACGCCGGGTTGAAGCGGCTCGACTCCACATTGTTCGAGTTGACGAGACCCGGAGCCGGCTCCTGGCCGATCGGGATGAAACCGATCGGATTGATGTAGAGCAGATTCAGCATCTGCCGCGTCGCCTCGCGCTTGTCTTTCGTGTAGCGGGCACCGAAGACCAGGTCGAGCCGGTCATCGAGGACCGGCGGGGTCCAGGTCATCTGCGCGAAAGCCGCCCGGGACTTCGCCTCCGCCCTGACGTCGCGCTCCTTGTTCATGATCGGCGCCCCGGCCATCATCTGCGAGATGCCCACGGTTTCGAAATGCCGGCCGGTCTCGTCGTAATAGTAGAGCCCCGCGAGATACTTGATGCGATCGTCAAACAGGCTCCCGACCGCCTGCAGTTCCTGGGAGAACACGTGATACTGGATGTCATCGAAGGTACGGAAACCCACGAAGAACGCATCCGCATAATCCTGGTAGTACTTCGTGCCGACATCCCGGTAACCCGTGAGCGAGCGCAGCGTGAGTGCGTCATTCACGTCCCATGACAGGGTCAGGCCGTGCGCTTCGTACTCGCCCGTACTTTCGGCCAGGTCGATGGCGCGGTAGGTGCGATCCTCGGGCTTGCCCCGGTCCGAGTAGCCCGGAATGATCCCGGCGAGCGCCGGATTGGTGTAGTAGATGGGCGTGGAATCGAGGTCGCCCTTCTCGAAGAAGTAGTCGGCCGTGAAGGGCCCGCCCGCATCCCAGCGCAGCGCAATGCGCCCGCCAGCCTGGTCCTCCTCGCCGTAATCGTTGCTGGGCCCCCGGTTCTTGACGTACCCATCGCGCTGGCGCTTGAGGAACGAGAACTTCGTGGAAAGGCCACCCCACTTCGGCAGATCGAGCACCGTGAGGCTTCTGAAGCGTCCGTTGTTGCCGAATCCGAGCTCCTGCTTGAAAGCGAGCTCTCCGCCCGGCTTGCGGCTGATGAGATTCACCGCACCACCGGTGGTGTTGCGCCCGTAGAGCGTGCCCTGCGGGCCGCGCAGCACTTCCACCCGCTCGATGTCCGCAAGATCGAAAGTCACCATCTGACCGCGCGGAATGTAGAAGCCGTCCTGATAGAGGCCGACCGCGCTGTCGAGCGTGATCTGTCCGGAGTCCGCCACGCCCTGTCCGCGGATGAACAGGATGAGCGTATTGGACGAACTCGGATAAGGCGTGAAGGAAATGCTCGGCGTGGCTGCGGCAATGCCTTCGAAATCCGTGATGCCGCGATCGGTGAGCTCGTCTGTCGTGAGGGCGGTAATCGCGATCGGTGTGTCCTGCAGGCTGGCCTCACGGCGCTCGGCCGTGATGACGACCTCCTGGATGGCTGCCGCAGATTCCGGCGACGCCTCCTGGGCCAGCGCTATCGTGCCGCCAGACAACAACGCCGCGCCGGCCGCAAGGCCGATCGCACCCCGTAACATCGGTCTGATGGACATCGTCGTTCCCTCTGTGGTGAAACACTGGATTTCGCGCCGCGATGATGCTCGGCACATTCTGAATGGTCAAGCATCTTGACGTATCCCGGCGCCTGGCCCGGTTGACCCGGCACGCGCCCGGGTGCGACGATCCACTGTAACGCTGAACAGGGCGGGAGAGGAACTTGAAAGCGGCCTCCTTTGATTACCATGCCCCGCCGACGGTCGAATCGGCGGTCGCGCTGCTGCAGCGCTTCGAAAGCGAGGGCCTCGACGCGAAGGTGCTGGCCGGTGGCCAGAGCCTCATGCCGATGCTCAACATGCGCATCGCGCGCCCCCAGGTGCTGATCGATCTGGGCCGCATCGGCGCGCTGGATTACATCCGCGCAGAGGGCGAGGAGATCGCGATCGGGGCGATGACGAGCAAGCGCGCCGCGGAGGATTCGGCACTCATCAAGGCTCGCCAGCCGCTCTTTCACGCCGCGACACGGCTGATCGGCCACTTGCCGGTGCGCAACCGTGGCACGGTGGGGGGCTCCTTCGCCCACGCCGACCCGGCCGCCGAGTATCCCGCCGTGGCGCTCGCGCAAGACCTGCAGATGAAGGCGCAGGGGCCAAACGGTACCCGCCTGATTGCGGCGCAGGACTTCTTCGTCACCTTCATGACTACGAGCCTCGAGGCGAGCGAGGTGCTGACCGAGGTGCGCTTGCCCGCCATGAAGGCAGGCACCGGCTGGTCGATCCAGGAGTTCACCCGGCGCGCGGGCGACCTGGCACTCACCGGGGCCGTCGCGACGCTGCGCAAGGTCAACGGCCTGTGCCAGGACACACGGATCTGCGCCTTCGGGGTGAGCGCCACGGCGATGCGCTTTCCCGCCGCGGAAGCGCTGCTCAACGGGAAGGCGCCCACGGCGGAGAACTTCGCGCGGGCGGCCTCACTCGCGAGTGAGTCGGTCGAAGAGCCCATCGGCGATATTCACGCCACCCCGGAGTACCGCCGCCATCTGGTCAAGGTGTTCGTCGGGCGCTGCCTCGCCGAGGCGGCGGGCCGCGCCACCTGAACCAGGAGAGACTAGCAATGACGATCAAGCAGCGCACGAAGGTCACAGTCAACGGCCGCCTCTACGAGCGGGAAGTCGAGCCGCGGCTCACGCTCGCGGACTTCCTGCGCCATGAACTGAATCTCGGCGGCACACACGTTGGCTGCGAGCATGGCATCTGCGGGGTGTGCACCGTGCTCATCAACGGCCAGGCGGCGCGCTCCTGCCTCGCGCTCGCCGTGCAGGCTGATGGCGCGGAAATCACCACTATCGAGGGGCTGAGAAACCGCGAGACCGGGCAACTGCACGAGATCCAGCAGGCCTTCGTCGATGCACACGGCCTGCAGTGCGGGTTCTGCACGCCAGGGTTCATCATGGCAACGCTCGAGCTGCTGCGCGACAACCCGCAGCCGAGCGACGAGCAGATCAAGGAAGCCCTGGACGGCAACCTGTGCCGCTGCACAGGTTACGAAAGCATCCTCGCCTCCGTGCGGCTGGCCGCGGAGCGGCTGACCACGCGGCTGGCCGCTGTACGGGTCAGCGCATAGACCATGGGCGCGGAACTGCCCCGGCTTCCCGGACAACTGCCGACCAGCACGGTCCGCTACGTCGGCCAGCACGTCAATCGCGTCGAGGATCCGGCTCTCGTATCGGGCACGGTCCAGTTCATCGACAACCTGTCACTCCCGGGCATGCTCCATTGCGCGATCCTGCGCAGCCCTCACCCGCATGCCCGCATCCTCAAGGTCGATGCCCGCGCGGCCGAGGCCCTGGAAGGCGTGGTGGCCGTCCTCACACCCGAGGACGTCAAGCGCTGGGCCAACGCGCACATGACCAGCCCGCCCGGATGGGGCACACATTGCATCGCCCTCGACAAGGCGCTCTTTGTCGGTGAGCCGGTGGCCGCGGTCGCTGCCACAAGTCGGCACCTCGCCGAAGACGCCCTCGAACTGATCGACGTCGAGTATGAGGTGCTGGCGCCCATCGGGGCTGCGGCGGCGGCGCTCAGGCCCGACGCTCCCGTGCTGTTCAAGGAGCACGGCACCAACGTCATTCAGCAACGCACCTACACCTGGGGCGAGGTCGATCGCGTTTTCGCCGAGGCCGATCACGTCGTCTCGGGATCCTTTCGCTGGAACCGCTGCGGGTCGAACCCGACGGAAACTTTCGGCTGCGTCTGTCAGTGGGACCTGACCGACAACAGCCTTCTCGTTCACGGGTCCTTTCAGGTACCGAGTTTCTGGGGCCTTGCCCGATCGATCTCGCTCAACCTGCCCGCCAACAAGGTCAAGATCGTCGGCCACCCGCACGGCGGCGCATTTGGCGGCAAAGGCGGCGCGCGCGGCACCGATATCGCGGCATTGCTGTCGCGCAAGTCGGGCGGATTGCCCGTCAAGTACATCGAAGACCGCATGGAGTTTCTCCTGGCCGGGTTCAGCCAGTCCTGGGATCGGCACTATGAGGCCTCGCTCGCCCTGAAGTCCGACGGCACGTTGACCGGATTCAAAGTGAAACTGCTGGACGACCAGGGCGCGACCACGGAGGGCTATGGCACGATTTCGGTCGCGAAACCGCTCGCCGCCTTCACTGGCAACTATCGCATCGGGGTCGCGCAGTACGACATGACCCTCGTTGTGACCAACCGCGCCCCGACCGCGCCCTATCGCGGTTACGGCCCCCCGCCCCACTTCCTCGTGCTCGAGAGCCTCGTCGACAAGGCCGCGCGCCAGCTTGGCAAGGACCCGGCGGAAATCCGCCGTCTCAACTACATCCGCCCCGAGCAGTTCCCCTACACCATCCCGAGCGGCAACGAGTACGACAGCGGCAACTATGAAGTCGTGCTCGACAAGGTGCTGCAGCTCGCGGACTACCGCGCCTTGCGCAAGGAACAAGCCGCAGCGCGGGCCGAGGGCCGGCTCGTCGGCGTGAGCGTGGTGAATACGGTGGAGCCCGGCGTGTTCGACTGGAATGCCTACGCGACGGTGGGCGTTCCGGGGGTTGGAGTCCCCGAGGGCGCGCGCGTGTCCTTCGACATCCTCGGCAACATCACGGTCGTGGTGGGTTTCAATCTTCAGGGCCAGGGACAATTCACGGTCGCAGCACAAGTCGTCGCCGATTACTTCGGCGTCGACATGCATGCGATCAAGGTCACGTCGGCCCCGACAGACTCCGCGCCGCCCCATTTCGGGCAGGGCGGCAGTCGCCTCGGTGTGGCCATCACCGGTGCAGTGCTCGGCGCCTGCCGCAAGCTCGAGGCCGATTTCAGGCGCGTGGCCGCGCACGTGCTGGGTGGGCTGCCTCCCGACCAGATCGAACTCATGGATGGGCGGCTGAGGATGAAGGCGAACCCGGCCGTAGGCATGACCGTGGCCGAGGTCGTTGGCACGATGCTCGGCCGCAGCGACCTGCTCCCGCCCGGCATGGAGCCGAACCCCACGGCCACTTCAGTCTGGACGGCACCCAATCGCAATCTGCCGGACGACCAGGGGCGTTGCCGCAGCTACCTGACGGCGGCCTACGCGATGCACGTCGTGATGGTCGAGGTCGATCGCGACACGGGCGCAACCCGGATCCTCAAGTATTTCATCGTCGACGACTGCGGAACGCGCCTGAACCCGGCCAGTGTGGAGGGGCAGCTTCAGGGCGCAGTCGCTCAAGGTGTCGGTGCCGCGCTCCTCGAGGAATACATCTACGACGAGGAAGCCAACCCGCGCGTGACGACCTTCGTCGACTACCTGCTGCCTTCGATCCAGGAAGTGCCGATCTCGCAGCGCGACTTCATCGTCACGCCCTCGCCCTTCACGCCGCTCGGCGCCAAGGGATGCGGCGAAGGGGCGATGCATGCGACGCCGGCAGCCGTGATCTGCGCGATCAACGATGCCCTCGCCCCGCTCGGTGTCGAAGTGACCGAGACTCCCGCCACGCCACTGCGCGTCTGGAATCTGCTGCAGCAGGCCAGGGCCGCGGGCTGATCAGCGAAACTTCGCGACGACCTCGTCGCCAAAGCGCTTGATCGCGTCGAGCTGCGCCTGCCGGTCGCGCACCTCCGGCCCCCAGGCGATGAGCGCGGCCTCGGTCGCTCCCAGCGCTTCGAGGCGCTGGAAGTCCGCAGCAGAGCGCGCATTGGAATCGATCACGTGGATCTCGAAGTCCTTGCGATGCGCAGTGCCGAACTCTTTCCGGTATCCATTCAATTCCGCAATGAGCTTCGACAGCGACTCGTAGTCGCTGTTGGCTGAAATCCAGCCGTCACCGAGCCGCGCAGCGCGCTTCAGCGCCGGAGCCGCGTGGCCGCCGATCAGGATCGGGACGGGCTTCTCCGGCACCGGATTCATCTTCAGCGGCCCGAAGTCGTAGTTCTCGCTGTGGTGCTCGAAGTACTCGCCCTTCATGGTGCCGCGGATGATCGCAATGCACTCATCCATGAGGACGCCGCGACGCTCGAAGCGTACGCCGTTGTAGGAGAAGTCTTCCTTCCAGGGCCCCAGGCCCGCGCCCAGCGCGACCCGGCCATTGCTGACCACCGCCAGCGAGGTCAGCTGCTTCGCGAGCACCAGCGGCTGGCGAACCGGCACCTTCATCACGCTCGGATAGAACCGGATCCGGGAAGTGACCGCCGCCATCGTGGCCATGGCGATGAAGGGCTCGATGAAGGTCGCCGCCTCGATGTACTCGCGGATGACCTTCGTATCGTTGTACGGGTATTCCGACTCCGTCGTCTTCGGGTAGAAAAGACTGTCCGGCATGCACACGGAGTTGAAACCGGCGGCCTCCGCAGCCTGCGCGAGCGCCGGAAAATCGCGGTAGTGACTGAAGCCGAGCAGCAGTGCAAATTTCATGATTTCAGATCCGCAAAGAGTTGTTTCAACACGCGCCGCAGTACCTTGCCCATTTCGTTGAACGGCAGCTGGTCCACGTAGCGAAAAGCGGTCGGCACCCGGGACGAACGCAGCCGCTGCTTGACCCACTCCTGCAGCTCGGCATCCGTCGTCTTCGCCTTCTCGCGCAGGACGATCACCGCACCCACCGATTCGCCCCATTGCTGATCGGGCACGGCGACCACGGCTGCCTCGGACACCGCGGGGTGCTCGAGCAGCACGTCCTCAATTTCGCCCGGCGAGATGTTCTCGCCACCGCGAACGATCACGTCGTCGGCGCGACCCTCGAGAAAAACATAACCCGCCTCATCCACCTGCCCACGATCGCGGGTCGGGAACCACCCCTCCCGGTCGAGCTGGCTGCCCTGGTCCAGATACTCGCCGGCGACCTGTTCACCGCGCACGTAGATCTCGCCGGAATGGCCGGGGTCGAGCACCTCGCCCTCCTCGCCGCGCACCTGCAGCTCGATCGTCGGTACGGGCTTGCCGACCGACGCCAGGCGTCGCCTGACGAGCGGGTCCTCGCTGTCGAATGCGCCGCGATGATCATCGGGTCCGAGCAGACAGATCGTCGAACTCGTCTCGGTCAGCCCGTAAGCGTTGGTGAAATCGACGCCGGGGAAGAGGCGCATCGCCTCCTCGATCACGGCGAGCGGCATCTTGCCGCCGCCGTAGGCGACGGCCCGCAGGGACGGCACGCTACCCGCGCCGCGCTCCTGCTGCAGGTGATCGACGATCCGCGACAGCATCGTCGGCACGACGAATGCATTGGTCACCTTCTCGTCGCGACACAACTGCAACCACGTTGCCGCGTCGAAGTTGGGCAGCTGCACCATGCGCCGGCAGGAATAGGTCGAGCTCAGGACCGCGGAGATGCCGGCGATATGGTACGGCGGCACCGCAATGAGGATCGCGTCTTCCTCGGCTGCGCCGCCAAACTCCACGGTGCCAAGCACGTAGGACATGAGGTTCTGGTGGCGCAGCACCGCCGCCTTCGGCTTGCCGGTCGTTCCGCTCGTGAAGAGCTGGATGGCGGTGTCGTGCGGCTCACCCGGCGCAACCATCGCCTCGGGCTGCGACGCAAGCGCGACACGCTGGAATTCGTCACGCAGCATCACCTTGACGCCGCTCGGTACATCGAGGGGGGCAAGCACGGCGGCATCGGAGATGAGCAATGCCGGCGCGATGCGACCGAGCAGCGCCTCGAGTTCAAGCTTCGTGAGCCGATAGTTCATCGGCACGTAGGGCACACCGGCGTACGCGGCTGCGAACAACGCGACCGGCACGACGGGGCTGTTGACATCGAGGAGACCGACGTACTTGACGCCGGCCTCGCGAATGACCTGCGCCCCGGCCCTCGCCGCGTTCAGAATGTCGGCATAAGTCAGGCGAACGCCGCCCGAACTGACGGCGATGCGCTGAGGATGGCACTCGGCCGCCATCTCCAGCGCCATGACCAGATTCATGGCTTCGGGACCTTCAGTCCGAGGAAGGCAGCGGCTTGGCCTGCTTGACCGACAGCGATTCGCCGTCGATCGCCAGCTCCCCTTTGCCGCCCTTCGTGCAGAGCAGTTCGACCGTGGCAGCCGCGTTCACGTAGCGCTTGCCCACCTGGGCAACCTGGGGGACCGCAGCCGCGACGTGCGAGCCGGGAGTCTTCGCGCCGTCCATGCCGATCAGCTCGGCACCACCGCAGGTAACCTGCACCTCGGCAGGCGCCGCGCGGACGATCATGACTTCTGTATCACACACCGCGCACTTGGCACGCGTACCGGCCTTCAGCACTCTCATCGTGATTCCCCATGTGCCCGCATGCCCACTGCGAAGCGCTCTTGAGTTTCCGACATCTGTGAACCCTGAATCATCGTCCACAAGGACTATTGGCAGAATACGCTCATTTGCCACTGCTGGAAGCGAGCCCCAATAATCAGGCAATGAATTCCCATGCAGTCCGCGCGCACGGGCGTCGGGGCTCGCGCAGGCCGATGCAATTGGCTGGCCGCGGCCTTGCGACCGACTACGCGCGGGCGCTGCTCGCGTCGCTGGGCGTGCCGGTGGACTCGTCCGATGGGCCCGAAGACATGGAACCCTGGCGCGCGTGGGCTCGCAGCGGACTCATGACTCTGACCGGACACGCGGACGGTCCGGCGCAGATGTGCCCGGTGCCGCTCGCAAGCTGCGCGGACGGGGCCCTCAAGGCGCTCCATTGCATCGCATCCGCCATCCGCACCAGCGCCGCGCGGCTGCCGGCCGGCGCCGCACTGCTCGGCGAACGCGCTGCCATTGCGGGACTGCATCGCCATGGCGCCATCGCTCCCGGTGGCGGCTGCCGCCTGCTGCGAGCCGCGGACGGCTGGTTCGCCATCAGTCTGACTCGTGAGGCTGACTGGTCGGACGTGCCTGCGTGGCTTGAGGATGATCACGTTCGCTCCTGGGAGGCCATCATCGCGGCTGTGGCCACGCGGGATGCCGCAACACTCGTTGAGCGCGCGCGGCTGCTGGGACTTGCGGCCTGTCTCTCTGCGCCGCCGATGAAAAGCCCGAAGCCGTGGTACATCGCGACCCGGCACGGCACACGGGCACCGACCGGGAAGCGGCTCGATCCGCCCAAGGTCGTGGACCTTTCCTCGCTGTGGGCTGGACCGCTGTGTTCGCACCTGCTGCAGCAATGCGGCGCCCGGGTGGTGAAGATCGAAAGCCCCGAACGACCGGATGGCGCCCGCAGTGGCCCGCCGGCGTTCTTCGATCTCATGAATCACGACAAGCGGAGCGTGGCGCTCACTTTCGACGCACGCGGCATCGCGCGGCTGCACGAATTGCTCGACTGGGCAGACATCGTTATCGAGGCTTCGCGGCCGAGGGGCTTGCGACAACTGGGCGTGATCGCCGAGCAATGCATTGCCCGGCGCAGCGGCCTCACCTGGATCAGCATTACCGGCTATGGCCGCGATGAGCCAGAAGGCTTGTGGACCGCGTTCGGAGACGACGCCGGCGTGGCTGCCGGCCTGTCCTCCCTGATGCAGCAGATGA
>DAORVK010000078.1:0-1421 GCA_035433705.1 Steroidobacteraceae bacterium | reverse complement strand
CCGGATCTGATCGAGCGGTGGCACACCTGGACCGCAGAGGCCCGCAAACACGGACTGGATACGACATTGCCCATGGCCCGCCCTGTCGCCGGACCCGCGCGGGCGCTCGGTGCAGACAACGATGCCGCGCTCGACGGCTGGAGCGATCCGTGCTGATACGTAATGCGCAGTTGCTGTCCGGTACGATTGCGGATGTGCGCATCGACGACACGCACATCGCCGCGGTGGACCGCGGCCTGGCGGCGGGGCCCGGAGAGCCCGTGCTGGATGCCGGCGGTGGCGCCCTGCTACCCGGCCTGCACGATCATCATACTCATCTGCTGGCACTGGCCAGCTCGCTCGAATCCCTGCGCTGCGGGCCTCCTGAAGTCTTGACGGAAGAACATCTCGAAATGCGGCTTCGCGAGCGTGCGGCGCAATCGGACGGATCTCACGCCGACTGGATCCGCGGGGTCGGGTATCACGAGTCGGTCGCGGGGGACATCGATCGCGCGTGGCTGGACCGTGTGGTGCCCGATAGACCCGTACGCATCCAGCATCGCTCCGGTCGCCTCTGGATCGTGAACTCACGCGGACTTGCGCAACTGGCGGCGGGCGCCGGGCAGCCTGGTACGGTGCCCTCACCGGATCACGACGCCCTTGCGGCAGGAAGGCTCCTCGATGCCGATCGCTGGCTGCGCGAGCGGCTCGGTGGGCAGCCGCCGGCACTGCACCGCGTCAGCGCGCGGCTCGCGAGCTTCGGCGTCACGGGAGTCACCGATGCGGGTGCGCGCAACTCGCCGGAGGAGTATCGCCATTTTGTCGAATGCACCGCGCGGGGTGAACTGCAACAGCATCTGCTCGTGATGGGCGACGCCAGCCTCGATGGAGCAGCGGACACCGGCAGCGTCCGGCGCGGCCCGACCAAAATCTACCTGCGTGAATCCGCCCTGCCCGCCCCCGACGACCTCTGCGTATCGATCGGGCGCAGCCACGCCGCAGGCAGGGCGGTAGCGGTGCATTGCGTGACAGAGACTGAAGTGGTCTTCGCCATCTCCGCTCTCGCGAGCGCCGGCAGCCGGCCAGGCGATCGCATCGAGCACGCCTCGGTCGCGCCCCCGGATGTGTTATCGCTTCTCGCGGAACATGGCCTGACCGTCGTGACCCAGCCGAACTTCGTGCGCGAGCGCGGCGATGCCTATCTCGCAGACATTCCGGGCCGCGAACAACCATGGCTCTATCGCGGACGCGCTTTCCTCGAGGCGGGTATCGCCCTTGCCGCGGGCACCGATGCGCCCCTCGGTGATCCCAACCCCTGGTTCGCCATGCAGGCCGCCGTCGATCGACGCACGCTGGGCGGCCGCGTACTCGGCGATGCGGAGGCCTTGACGCCCGAGGAGGCGCTGGCGCTTTTCAGCGGTGATCCACTCGCGCCGGGTGGC
>DAORVK010000077.1:0-12180 GCA_035433705.1 Steroidobacteraceae bacterium | reverse complement strand
TCTTCGCGCGCCCGGCCTCCTCCATCGAGAGGCCGTAGGTGCGCATGATCTCCTCCGTCAGGAGCTGCCCACCAAACGCGAAGTCGCGCGTGTACACGACCTTGAGGTTGCGCAACACGCTGAAGGTGGTGCTGCTCGCGCCGAAGTCGACGACTGCGATGGTGCGATCGATGCCACCATCGGGCATCTGGTGAGTCATCAGGCGGCAGGAGTTCTCGAGCGCGAAGGCTTCGACGTCGACGATCTTCGCCGTCAGCCCCGCGGCGCTCACTGCGGCCTGGCGCTGCTCGACATTTTCCGTGCGGGTGGCGACGAGCAGCACATCGTTCGTGTCCGTGTCTTTCTCGGACGCACCGAGCACTTCGAAGTCGTAGCTGACCTCATCCATCGGAAACGGAATGTACTGGTCGGCCTGCATCTCGACCTGCGACTCGAGATCGCGTTCGCGCAGGTTGCGCGGCATCTGGATCACCTTGGTGATCGCAGCGTCGCCGCTGATCGCGATGGCGACCTCGCGGCTTTTGGCGCCAGCGCGCTTCGCGGCGCGGCGGATCGCTTCGCCCACCGCCTCCGCATCGACGATGGCTTTTTCATTCATCGCGTTCTGCGGGGTGGGCTCGGCAGCATAGGATTCGACCCGGTACTGACCCCCGGCCATGGCCAGTTCGATCAGCTTGACCGACGAAGTCGTGATGTCCAGCCCCAGCAGGGGCCGGTATTTACGGCGAAGCAGGAACACTTTTATCTTTCCTTTTCAGCAACTTACGCCCCGAACCCGTCGCCTTTTGTAACTTATCTGCCAACTATATATCAGCGTAAAGTCAAATAGAACGTGAGAACGTTCACGAAACCGTCGGAACCCCGGTAACGGCGCATGGCTTCTGACTCGAAACATGTACCCGCCACCTCATACCTGTTGACCCCGAGCCTTGATCGTATGGTGGCGTACATGTGCACTAGCGGTCGTCGACGACGGATGGGCAAGCGATGCCATCCGGTCGGCAACCCCGCTGTCGTAGGCACGCGCCCTTAGACCGGAGGCTTTGCGTCCCCACCTTTCGGTGAGTTTGCCGATCGTTCGCGGGCTACTATGCATAGCCCGCGCAGCGCGGGCAAGACACTAGAGTCGTTTTCTGTGAAGTGGAACTGGTTTCGCATCAGCGTCGTCACGGCTACCTGTGTGATCGGCGTCACATTGCTCGCTGCCCTGGGTGTTGCCGGCAGCTATGTCTTTCTCGCCCCGTCACTGCCCTCGAGCGCGGATATGCGCAATGTCGAACTTGCGGTGCCCCTGCGCGTTTACACGCGCGGCGGACAGCTGGTCGCGCAGATCGGCGAGCAGCGCCGCATACCGGTCACTTATGAGCAGATTCCCGCGACCGTGCGCGAAGCATTCCTCGCGGCCGAGGACGACCGCTTCTTCCGCCATCACGGCATCGACTACGCGGGCGTGTTGCGCGCCGCCGCGGTGAATCTCTTCACCGGCAACCGTGCGCAGGGCGCGAGCACCATCACGATGCAGGTCGCGCGCAACATGTTTCTCACGCAGAAGCGCGAGTGGCGCAGGAAACTGCAGGAAGTGTTCCTCACGTGGCGCATGGAGCGCGAATTCACCAAGGAGCAGATTCTCGCGCTGTATCTCAACGTGATTTTCTTCGGACAGCGCTCCTATGGAGTGGCCGCAGCGGCGGAAACCTATTTCGGCAAGCCGCTCGAACGGCTCACGGTCGGTGAGGCGGCGCTGCTCGCCGGCATCCCGAAGGCGCCTACCGACATGAACCCGATCGCGAGCCCGCAACGCGCGCGCGATCGGCGCAGCTATGTGCTGCGGCGCATGCACGAACTCGGCTACATCAGCGACGCGGAATTGGCGGACGCCAGCGCCGAGCCCGTCGTCGGCAAGCTGAACGCGCCGCTGAACGACGTCGACGCGCCCTACGTCGCCGAGATGGCGCGGCTCGAGCTGGTGCGCCGCTACGGCGAGGCGGCGCAAAACGCCGGCTTTCGCGTGTTCACGACGATCGACCCGCGCCTGCAGGCGGCAGCGAATCGCGCTCTGCGTCTCGGCCTTCTCGAATACGACCGTCGCCGCGGCTGGCGCGGCGCGACCGCACGGGTCACGGTGCCGGCTGGCGCCGATGCAGCTGCGCTCGATACGCTGCTCGTGCCGTACGAGGCGGTCGGCAATGTCGACCCCGCGGTCGTCACGGCGATCGACGAACGCAGCGCACGCGTACACGTGAAAGGGCTTGGCTCCGTGACGATACCGTGGGACGGCCTCGCGTGGGCGAGACGCGTCACGGGCGAGGATGCGCGCGGCCCCGCGCCGAAGAAGGCGGGCGACGTGGTGACCCCCGGCGACGTGGTGTTCGTCGTCACCGACGGCAAGCGTGCGGCGCAACTTGTGCAGGTGCCGGAAGCGCAGGGCGCGCTCGTCGCGCTTGATCCGGACGATGGCGCGATCGCGGCGCTGATCGGCGGCTTCGACTACTACGTCTACAAGTACAACCGCGCGACGCAGGCCAGCCGCCAACCCGGCTCCGGATTCAAGCCGTTCCTGTATTCCGCGGCGCTCGAGAACGGCTTCACGCCCGCCAGCGTCATCCTCGATGCGCCCATCGTGATGGACGACCCCGATTCGGAGACGTCCTGGCGGCCCGAGAACTCGAGCGGCGAGTTCCACGGGCCGACCCGTCTGCGCGAAGCGCTCGTGCGCTCACGCAACCTCGTCTCGATCCGCATCCTGCGCGACATCGGCACGCGCACGCTGATCGACTACGCCGCGCGCTTCGGTTTTGCGCGCGCCTCGATGCCGAACGACCTCACGCTCGCACTCGGCACCTTGCAGGCGACCCCGCTCGAAGTCGCCACGGGTTTTGCGGCCTTTGCAAACGGCGGCTACAGGATCGAGCCCTTTTTCATCGACCGCATCGAGGATGCGACCGGCAAGGTCGTCTACGAGGCCGCGCCCCGGGAAGTGTGCGAGCAGTGCGGCGTACCTGCCACGAGCACCGGCGCGCCGGAACTCGACGCACCGCTTGCGCTGCAGGCGGCCGCCTCCGTGCGCGGCGGGCTTGCGCTCCCGCCGAAGGACCGCGTCGCCGAGCGCATCATCTCGCCGCAGAACGCCTACATCATGGACGACATCATGGCGGACGTGATTCGCCGCGGCACGGGGCGGCGCGCCAACGTGCTCAACCGCAGTGACATCGCCGGCAAGACCGGCACGACCAACGATTCGAAGGACGCGTGGTTCAACGGTTTCAACCGCGATCTCGTGGCGACCGTGTGGGTCGGCTACGACCAGGAGCGCTCACTCGGCGAAGGCGAGGAAGGCAGCCGCACGGCCGTGCCGATCTGGGTGTATTTCATGCGGGAAGCGCTGAAGGCACTGCCGCAACACGTTCGACCGCGGCCTGAAGGCGTGATCGAGCTGCCGATTTCCCGTGAAACGGGGCTGCTGGCGACCGCCGACGACCCCGACGCGGTGAGCGAACTGTTCATGGCCGATCATCTGCCGGGCGGCGGCAATGCATTACAGCCGGGTGCAGTGCATTCGCCCGATCAGGCAGCGGGCAGCGAGCCGATCTTCTGACCTGCGCCAGAGCGCACGGTGCGGCGCGCCGGCATCTTGCTACACTCACGGGGCGATGAGCAGACATCAGCCTGCACGCATGGAAAACCTGCGGCGCGCGATTGCGCAGGAAGCCGCGCGCATCATGGCCGAGCACGGCATCCGCGACTTCTACGTCGCCAAGCGCAAGGCAGCCGAGCGCTACGGGGTGTTCGAGGGCGGGCTGCTGCCGAAGAACATCGAAATCGAGGAGGCGCTCGCCGGCTATCAGCGCCTGTTCGGCGGCGACTCCCATGCAGAGTCGCTGCAGTCGCAGCGCGGCGCGGCGCTCGAGGCGATGCAGTGGCTGGCGGAGTTCCAGCCGCGCCTCGTCGGCCCGGTGCTGGCCGGCACGGCCACCGCGCATGTCGACGTGCAGCTGCACCTCTTCGCGGACCGCGCCGAAACAGTCGCGCTCAAACTGATGGACCACGGCATCCCGCACGAGATCGGCGAGCGGCGCCTGAAGGTGAACGCCGAACGCATCGTGGCGTATCCGTCAATCAGCTTTGAGATGGACGGCGAGCCGGTCAAGGCCGTCGTCTTTCCGCGCGATGGCATCAGACAGGCGCCCGTGAGCCCGGTGGACGGCAAGCCAATGCGCCGCGCAGACGCCGCGGAAGTCGAAGCGCTGCTTCTGGCGCGCAGCCCGTAGCCCGCCGCCCGTCGCCCGTAAACCCGCGGCCCGCGGCCCGCGCCCCGGTCGCGGCGCCGCCGCCGCTGCCGCCGCCGCTGCGGCTCAGCGCTTGGCGATGTCCGTGTATTTCCTCGGCCCCGGCCCCGTATAGAGCTGGCGCGGGCGGCCGATCTTGTAGCCCGGCTCCGAAATCATTTCCTGCCAGTGCGCGACCCAGCCCGCGGTGCGCGCGACGGCGAACATGACCGTGAACATCGAGCGCGGAATGCCGAGCGCGCTGTAGATGATGCCCGAGTAGAAGTCGACGTTCGGGTAGAGCTTGCGCGAGACGAAATAGTCGTCCTTGAGGGCGACCTCTTCGAGACGCTCGCCGAGTTCGAGCAGCGGGTTGTCGGCGCGGCCCATCTTCGCGAGCACCTTGTGGCACATCTCGCGGATGATCTTCGCGCGCGGGTCGAAGTTCTTGTACACGCGATGGCCGAACCCCATCAGGCGCACGTTCGAAGCCTTGTCCTTCACCTTCGCCAGGAACTTCGGAATGTTGTCGGCGGTGCCGATCGATTCCAGCATTTCGAGCACGGCTTCGTTCGCGCCGCCGTGCGCCGGACCCCAGAGCGCGGAGACTCCTGCCGAAATCGCCGCGTACGGGTTCGCGCCGGTCGAGCCCGCGAGCCGCACGGTCGAGGTGCTCGCGTTCTGCTCGTGGTCTGCATGCAGGATCAGCAGCAGGTCGAGCGCCTGTGCGGCGAGCGGATCGACGTCGTAGGGCTCGCAGGGCACCGCGTAGAACATGTGCAGCAGGTTCGCGCAGTAATCGAGGTCGTTGCGCGGATAAACGAACGGCTGGCCCAGCGAGTGCTTGTAGGCTGCGGCCGAGATCGTCGGCAGCTTGGCGATGATCCGGTGCGCGAAGATCTCGCGGTGGCGCGGGTTATTGATGTCCATCGAGTCGTGGTAGAAGGCCGACATCGACGCGACGATGCCCGAAACCATGGCCATCGGGTGCGCGTTGTAGTGAAAACCGTTGAACATGCGCTGCAGCGACTCGTTGATCATCGTGTGCCGCGAGATGTTCGCCGTGAACTCGGCCAGCTGTTTCTTGTCGGGCAGCTCGCCACTGAGCAACAGGTACGCCACCTCGAGGAACGAGCTCTTCTCCGCAAGCTGCTCGATCGGGTAACCGCGATACAGGAGGATGCCCTGGTCGCCGTCGATGTAGGTGATGCGGCTCTCGGTGCTCGCCGTCGCCATGAACCCCGGGTCGAAAGTGAAGACGCCGTGGTCCCGGTTGAGCGAGCCGATGTCGAGGACATCCGGGCCGATGGTGCCGGAGCGCACTGGCAGTGCGGATTTCTTGCCGGTGGCAGGGTCGATGAGTTCGAAAGTCTTGCTGGGCATGCACTCGATCCAGGCTGCGCCCGTCGCGGGCATGCAACGGGGGACCGCGAGGATTCCATGGCACGCCGCCGGAATCAAGGCGCGCAAGCCGCAAACGCCTTCGGGCGGTGCGGCCCGGTGACTACTGCACGACCTTGAAGAGCTGGCCGAACTGCGGCTGTTTGTCCGGGTAAAGCCCGTTCATCAGCTCGAGTTCCTCGAGTTGATATTTCTCCACAGGAATCTCGCGCGCGTAGTCTGCGAGCGACGTCTTGCCGTCGAAGGGCACGACGGCAATGCGATACGGCTCCGCAAGCGGAAACTCGGAAGGCCGGAGCCCACGCATCGTGCCGATCACCGACGTGATGACCCCATCTGCCTCGGGGCGGGAATTGACCGAAGCGCGGCTCGCGCCGGCGAACACGAACGCGCTCGAGTCACGATAAAGCACCGTCCAGCGGACCGGACCCTGGCCGTTGTCGAGGGGCGAGCCGCCGCGCGTCACAGCGGAGAAGCCCTCCATGCCGTTCGACTGGACCGCTTCGCTGAACGCGATCGACTTTCCCTTGAGGTGCTTGAGCAGGAACTCGCGCGGCGATTGCGTGGGCGGTCGCGGCTCGACCGTGACCTGCATGACGCTGTCCTTGTTGCGCGTGTACGCAAGGACCCGGTCGCGCAGGTTGTCGACGGTCCAGCCACGCGGAAACGCCATCGTGATGCCCATCTCCGCGTGATAGAAGCGGTTGTCGCGCACGATGCCTTGCACGCGGCTCGAGCCATAGGGCAGGCCGTCGAGATTTCGCAGGAAGACATTGCGATTGTCGATCCAGCCGCCCGGCGGCTCGTTGGAGATGCGCGCGGCGCCCTTGGCCGCCTGCACCGTGCGCGCATCGGGCGCGGGGTGCGAGGAGAACACGCCGTGATAAATCCGTGGCTCACGCCCCTCCTGACGCGCCCGGTCCATTTCGAAGCGCTCCTGGGCCTTGAACACCTTGAACACTTCGGCCATCGCCTCGGGCCGGTACCCCGCCTTGGTCGCAAACACGAGGCCGAGCCGGTCGGCCTCCATTTCGTTCTCGCGTCCGTAACCCTGCACCCAGGCACCCGCGCCGAGATTGGCGAGCTGGCCGATCGCACCGGAGCCGGTCGCAAGCGTCGCGCCGATCGCGAGGATGTTCGCGAGGATCCCCTGCGTGCGGCGCTTCTGCGGGTGCTTGGCGGTGACGTGCGCGATCTCGTGGCCGAGCACCGTCGCGAGTTCGGCCTCGCTGTCGAGATAGTTCAGCAGGCCGCGGTGGACGTAGATGTAACAGCAGCCGGTCGTGAACGCGTTGATCGCGTCGTCATCGAGGACGAAGAACTTGAACTCGGCGTCCGGCCAGTCGCTGTGCCGCGCGACGCGGGTGCCGACCTCGTTGACGTAGTCCTGCAGGGCCTGGTCTTCGTAGAGACCGTAGAACTTCAGGATCTCGACGTGCGCCTTGCGCGAGGACTCGCTCTCGGGGTGTTTCTCCACCGGCGCGGCACCGGCCTGGAAAGAGGCTGCGGCGAGAAACGCGATCGCGACGAAAGTACGAAGCATGTGGGACCCCAGGCGAGGGGAAAGGCCCTATATTGCTACGATCAGGCGGGCTCGTGGAGCCCGTGCGCCCGCAGGCCGCGCGCGTCAGCGCGGCGCGGCGGCGCTCGCGTACTTCTTGCGGAATTTGTCGACCCGACCGGCGGTATCGACAATTTTCTGCTTGCCCGTATAGAACGGGTGGCAGCTCGAGCACACCTCGACGTGCAGGTCCTGGCCCAGAGTCGACCGCGTCTTGAACGTGTTCCCGCAGGTGCAGGCCACGTTGATTTCAGCGTAGTTCGGGTGCGTCTCGGCTTTCATGGTCGTGCTCGTGGCCGGAAACGGCCCGGCCCAAAAGGGCGCGCAGTGTAGCGGGGTAGGGCGTCACCCTCAAGAGGCCCTGTCCGGTAAAGCCGGGGCTCACGCGTCAAGCCCCCATTCACCGCTCCCTTATCCACAGAAGATGTGGATAACTTTGTGGGTATCCCGCATCCCGATTTCAAGATTCAGCGGCCTAAGCGCATTTCTGCAGTCTTGGTCAAAAAATGACCACGGCATTTCAGGCTATAAAATCAATGTGTTACAGACATCACATGGAGCTGTTTAGGCGCAATGAGACGTAATGCACTCATTTGTGGTGCTGCGCGACTCCGGCTGTGAATAAAAGCGGCGGCCATTCGGCGGGAGCGAGCCTAACTTGCTGCGCCGGCACGCGTTTCCGGCATGAATTCCAGCAGCAGCTCGTTCAGGAAGTCGAGCCCGTGCCGTGTCGGCCGGCAGTTCATGGCCGACCGTTCGATCAGACCGCGTGCGACGAGACGCCCGATCGGCGCCTCGATCTCCGACCAGGCGAGTCCCGTGCGTGCTTCGAACAGCCCCGGTGCGAAGCCGTCCGAAAGACGCAGCGCATTCATCATGAACTCGAAGGGCCGCTCAGACGGCTCGACCTCACGCGACGCAGGGGCCTGTGCGGCGGCGCTCATGTAGCGGCGCGGTTCACGCAGCCGGGTCGTGCGCGTGATGCACCGCAAGCCAGCGTCGCTCTGCTTGCCATGTGCGCCGGCGCCGATACCGAGATAGTCACCGAATTCCCAGTAGTTGAGATTGTGGTGGCAGCGCCTGCCCGCGCGCGCGTACGCCGATACTTCGTAGCGGAGGTAGCCGCGCGCGAAGAGCAGATCGAGACAGGCCTCGAGCATCACATGCGCGGAGTCTTCGTCGGGCAGCGCAGGCGGCCGTGCCGCGAACTGCGTGCCGGGCTCGAGCGTGAGCTGGTAGTGCGACACATGCGCCGGCCCAAGCGCGAGCGCTGCCTCGACATCGGCAAGCGCGGCGGCGGGGGTCTGCCCTGGCAGCGCGTACATCAGGTCGAGGTTGAAGTTCGCAAGCCCTGCGGCGTGCAACTCCTCCGCCGCGAGGCGCGTTTCCTCCGGCGAGTGGATGCGGCCCAGTGTCTGCAACATTGCCGCGTCGAAGGTTTGCGCACCGAGCGACACGCGATTGACTCCGGCGTCGCGATAGCCCGCGAAACGACCGCGCTCGATCGTGCCGGGGTTGGCCTCGAGTGTGATCTCGGCGTCAGGCGCCAACCCGAGCAGCCCGCGCGTATGCTCGAGCACGCGCGCGATCGCTTCCGGCGGAAAAAGACTCGGTGTGCCGCCGCCGAAGAACACACTCACGATCGGCCGACCGGCAACGAGCGGCGCCTGCGTCTCGAGATCAGCCTCGAGCGCGGCGATATAACGCTCAGCGGGCAACTCGCCCTGCAGCGCGTGGGAATTGAAATCGCAGTACGGGCACTTGCTCACGCACCATGGGAAGTGCACGTAAAGCGAGAGCGGCGGGGCGGTCATCGCGGCCACTGTGCCACGAGCGCGCGCAACGCGGCGCCGCGGTGGCTGCGCGCATTCTTGTCGTCGGAAGTCAGTTCGGCGGCCGTCCGCGTGCTGTCGAGCGGCTCGAACAGCGGGTCAAAGCCGAAACCCCCGATGCCTCGGGGCGCGAGGGCGATGCGCCCCTCCCAGACCCCTTCGCCGACGAGCGGGTGGGGATCAACTGCGCTGCGGACGAATACAATAATGCCTCGGAATCGCGCTCGGCGTTTCTCTGGCGGAACACCGGTCAATGCCTTCAGCAGTTTCGCGTTGTTGGCCGCGGCGTCGGACCCCTCGCCCGCATAGCGCGCGGAGTACACGCCGGGCGCACCCCCCAGCGCATCGACTTCGAGCCCGGAATCGTCAGCGACGGCGGGAAGCTGTGCGACGCGCGCAGCGTGGCGCGCCTTGATCAGTGCGTTCGAGAGGAAGGTCGTACCGGTCTCGGGTGGCGGCTCGACGCCGTACGCGGATTGCGGCAATAACTCGACACCGAGCGGCGCCAGGAGTGCCGTCAGCTCGCCGAGCTTTCCCCGGTTGCCGGTCGCGACGACGACTCTCATGCAACGCGCCGGTCAATCGGCGGCGAGCGCATCGGCCTGCAGCGCGAAGAGTGTCGCGGTGCCGGTGACCGCGAGATCGAGCAGCTGGTCGAGTTCGTGGCGACGGAACGCATGGCCTTCAGCCGTGCCCTGCACTTCGACGAAGCCACCGCCGCTGTGCATCACGACGTTCATGTCGGTCTCGGCGTTCGAATCCTCGCTGTAGTCGAGATCGAGCACGGGCGCGCCTGCAACGATGCCCACCGAAACGGCGGCCACCTGTCCGTGCAGCGGCGTCGCGGCGAGTGCGCCGCGCTTCACGAGCAACTGGCAGGCGTCGGCGAGGGCGACGTAGCTGCCGGTCACCGATGCGGTGCGCGTGCCGCCGTCGGCCTGCAGCACATCGCAGTCGAGGGTCACGGTGCGCTCGCCGAGCGCCTCGAGATCGATAACCGCGCGCAGGCTCCGGCCAATGAGGCGCTGGATTTCCTGCGTGCGCCCGCTCTGCTTGCCCCGGGCAGCTTCGCGCGCACCGCGTGTGTGGGTCGCGCGCGGCAACATGCTGTATTCGGCCGTCACCCATCCCCGGCCCTTGCCGCGCAGGAACCCCGGCACGCCGTCTTCGATGCTCGCCGTGCAAAGCACGCGCGTCGCGCCGAACTCGACGAGCACCGAACCTTCCGCGTAGCGCGTATAGCGGCGCGTGAAGCGCACCTCGCGCAGCGCGTCGGGCGCGCGGCCGCTCGCCCGGACGCTCATCGCGGGCCCTGCCAGCGCAGGGCCGCCACCGTAGTGTTGTCGCTCGCGGCACCGCCGATCAGCACGGCGCGCTCGGCAAGCCGGCTGAGGTCCTCGCGCAATGCGCCCCCTCCGTTCAGCAGACTCCGCGCGATATCGTCGTCGGCGAGGTTACCCCAGAAGCCATCGGTGCAGACGAGCAGCACGTCATTCGGCGCGAGCCCGTGCCGCCCCGTGATCGCCATCTCGGGCAGGATCGGATCGCCGCCAACGCAGGACTCGACGAAATTGCGCATCGGGTGGTTGAGCACCTGTTCGGCAGTGATCACGCCTTCGCGCAGCAGGAACTCGACGTGGCTGTGGTCACGCGTGCGCTCGGCGACGGTGGCGCCGCGCAGGAGATAGACCCGGCTGTCGCCGACGTGGGCCCAGTAGGCCGACTCGCCCTGCACGAGGCACACGGCACAGGTGGCGCGCGGGCGGTTCTCGATCGGCAGGGACGCGCCGAGTTGCACCACCGCCTCGTGCGCACGACCGAGAGTGAGGTGGAGGAAGCCGATCGGGTCAAAAAGCGGCTGCGGTGTATGCCAGAAGGCCTCGACGAGGACCTTGAGCGTCACCTCTGCGGCACGGTCACCATCCGCATGCCCGCCCATGCCGTCGACTGCGACCAGCATGGCAGCGTGTTCGGCGACCGCGGCGGACACCCGGTCCTGGTTGTCGTCGCGCGCTCCGATAAGGCTGAGTTCGGCGTAATCGATGCGCAAGCGGCGGCTTCCGTCGTTGGCTAAAATCGGGCCACGATTTATAACATTCCGCCATCCAATGATCACGAGCATGACCGGCTTCGCCCGCGGGGAGGCCAAAGGCCCCTGGGGCAACCTCACCTGCGAGCTGCGCAGCGTCAACCATCGCTTTCTCGAAGCGCAGTTCCGCCTGCCGGAGGAATTGCGCAGCTGCGAGGGCGAGCTGCGCCAGGCGCTCGCGCGCGACCTGAAGCGCGGCAAGGTCGATTGCACCGTGTATCTGCGGGACGCGGAGGGCGCCGCGCGCGCACTCGACATCGACGAAGCAGCCCTCGCGCGGCTCGTCGCGCGACTGAAGGACATCGCGGCCGCGCTCCCGGAGCCGCATACCATCGATGCCCTCGACGTGCTGCGCTGGCCCGGCGTGATTCGCGAAGCAGCGGTCGACACCGAGGGACTCAAGGGCGCGCTCCTTGCGCTCGTTGCCGCGACCGTGCGCGATCTCGCCGCGGCGCGCGCGCGCGAAGGCGTGCGGCTGCGTGAATTGATCAGCGAGCGCTGCGCGGCGCTCGAGGGCCTCGTGGCGCAGGTGCGCGCGCGACTGCCCGAGGTGCATGGGCGCGTGCGCAGCCGGCTCGACGAGCGCATCGCGGAGCTGCAGGGCCAGGTCGACAAGGACCGCGTCGAGCAGGAAATCGTCATGCTGCTGCAGCGGCTCGATGTCGCCGAAGAGCTCGACCGGCTCACGGGCCACATCGAGGAGACACGGCGGATCATCACAAGTGGCGAGCCGGCGGGCCGTCGCCTCGACTTCCTGATGCAGGAGTTCAACCGCGAGGCGAACACCCTGTCGTCGAAATCGCAGGATCTCGACACCACCCGGATTGCCGTCGACATGAAGGTGCTGATCGAGCAGATGCGCGAGCAGGTGCAGAACATCGAGTAGCTTTCAGGGACTTCCGGGGAGGTCCGCCAACTCTCTCGTAAGCGATTGAGTTATTGCCTATTTTCCCCGCTGTCGTCCATAGTCGTCCGACCTGATCCGGTGCTACCTTTGCAGCTATGTGAGTAGCTGGTGTGTAGCTAAACGTG
>DAORVK010000076.1:0-12312 GCA_035433705.1 Steroidobacteraceae bacterium | reverse complement strand
GCGCCTGCGCGTTCGCGCTGTCCGCCGGAGCGAGCGCACCCGCTGCTGCACAGGCCCCCAGAACGACCATCGCCTTGATGCCCCTGAAACCCATGCTCTTCTCCTCGTGAGACGTGTCTCGTTTCAAAACAAACGTGATTCCATGATCAGAATCTGACCTTCACATCGATGCCATAGCGGCGCGGCTCGCTGTAGTGGAGCCCGCCGAACCCCAGGCCGCCGAAGTCGATGCCATAGCCGACATTGTTGTGATCGGTGAGATTGTCGCCCCAGAGCGCGACTTCCCAGGTACCGGCACCGAGTGGCATTTCCGTCAGCGCGAGCCGGGCGCGCAGGTTTTCCGTGCCCGGGTCCTTCACCTGTTCGTTGAAGATGTTGATGGAATCGAGCGGGTAGAAGTAACGCTCGGCCTGCTCGGACCAGTCGAGGCGCGCGGAGAGCCGTCCGGCCGAAAATGGCGCGAACGTGTACTCGGCACCCACGTGCCAGTTGTACTTGGCGAGAGCCGAGAAGCGCGCGACATCGGCGACGTCGCTGATGATATCCGTCACCGGATCGCGGAACAGATAGCGATCATACTTCGGATCCGTGTAGCCATAGGCCGCGTCGACCATGAGGCCTTCGGACAGCTTCGCCACCACTTCGAGTTCGAAGCCTCTGAAGGTCGCCTCCGCGGCATTCACGGTGTATCCGACCGAGCCACCAGTGCCCGACTGGAATTGCTGCACCTGCAGATCCTTGTAGTCTGTCTGATACAGCGACAGGTTCGTGCGCAACCGGCGGTCGAACCACTCTGCCTTCAACCCGAGTTCATAGGCGGTCGCTTTTTCGGGATCGAATTTCGCGAGAAACGGCGCCCGGGGCGAGAACCCGCCGGCCTTGTATCCGGTCGAGACGCGCGCATAGCCCATGACATCATCCGTGAACTGATAGTTCGCCGAGACGAGCCCGGACGTGTTCGAGGAGCTCGCGTTGCCCGGCTGCAGGAACAGGCTCGAGAAGAACTCCTTGTCATCTTGCGTGTAGCGCAGGCCGCCCGTGAGCTCGAGCTTGCCCGCAAGCGCGGCGGGCCGATAGCTCACCTGTCCGAAGGCGGCCTTCGATGTCGTCTCGCCGCCGAAGCTGGAAACCGGCGAGAGATTGAGCGCCGCCCCGCCGCCGGGGAGCACAAAGGTGAAGCGCTGCAGGTTGTACTCGGAAGCGCGCTCAAAAAAGTAGAATACGCCTGCGACGTAGCTCCATTGCTCTGTGTTCCCGAGGAGCTGCAGCTCCCCGGAATACTGGAACTGACGTTGCGGTGCGTTGTGACAGTTGTAGGGGCCATTGAGATCCTGGATGCCGGCGAAC
The DNA here is from genome assembly GCA_035433705.1 of Steroidobacteraceae bacterium. Lineage (GTDB taxonomy): Bacteria > Pseudomonadota > Gammaproteobacteria > Steroidobacterales > Steroidobacteraceae > CADEFQ01. The sequence goes on along the minus strand of DAORVK010000076.1, from coordinate 10,965 downwards.
TGGAAAGTCACCGGATCGAGCACGGGCCCTCGCATCACGCCGTTGCCCGTGAGGTTGCAGATTGTGTCCTGCTCGAAAGAGCGATACGAGCTGATGGACTTCAGGGTCGTCGCATCGTTCAGCTGGTATTCGAGCGTGAGGTTGTGCCCGACGGTCTCCGCATCGCTGGTGAAGCGCCCGTCGAAAGGCGCCTGCTGGCCGCGGTCGAGACGCGCTGCGCTCACCTGGAAGGGTGCTCCGCCGAAAGTCGGTGAGTTGCCGTAGTAGCCCATCACATCGGGAGTGGCCGCGACAATCTGGAAGAACACCGGCGCTCCGCTGCGCTCGTTCCAGTCGAGCGAGTAGGAGGCCGTGAAGCGGTCGCCGAACTGCCCGTGCAGCCCGAGCCACACTGCATCGTTATCGAAGGAACCCGGATCCTGGTCATCTGGCGCGAGTGTGTTGTCGAAATACCCGTCACGCTCGCGGTGCAGATAGGCAAGAGTTGCTTTCACCGGCGAGCCGAAGAGAAAGCCCGTATCGAGGCGGGTGCGGGTGAACCAGTCGTTGAATCGTCCGTAGCTGAGCTTCTGCTCGATGCCGAACTCATCGGCCGGCTTCTTCGAGACGAGCTGTACGGCGCCACCGGTCGTGTTGCGGCCGAAGAGCGTCCCCTGGGGGCCGCGCAGCACTTCCACGCGCTCGAGGTCCACGAGGTCGAACACGGCGCCCGCCGTGCGTGCGATGTACACGCCATCGAGATAGAGCCCTACCGCCTGCTCCGCCGTGGCGGCAGGCTCGGTCTGCCCAATGCCCCGGAGCGTGATGGCCGTGGCCGTCGTGCTCGAAGGCTGGTGCGAGATCGAGAGGTTCGGCGTGAACTCGGCGACCTGGGTAACGTCCTGGATGTTGAGCTTTTCGAGGAGTTCACCGGTGACCGCCGTGACGGACACAGGAGTCTTCTGTAGCGATTCTTCCTGACGCCGCGCCGTCACCGTAACCTCGGCGAGCTGGCTGGCGCTCTGCTCTGCCTCGGACCCTTGGGCACCGGCACGTCCCGCCAGGCCGAACGCGCCCGCGGCCGCACAGACCCCTACAAGCAGTGCCGACTTGATGTCCCTGAAGTTCATGTTCCATCCCTCTCTTGAGACGCAATTCGATTCAAACGAGAAGATCCGCATAACTCTCGCCGTCCGCCGCAATCACGGCGAGCGTGGTGAAGGTCTCCACGGTCTGCCCTTCCGGCACCAGGATTCTCACCAGTCGGCCGCTCTCTGGAGCCACCGCCTGCTCGGTCGCCTTGGCAGACTCGATCTCCACGATCGGCTCACCTTCGGTGACCAGATCGCCCTCCGCCTTCAGCCACTTCACGATCGTGCCTTCGTTGATTCCCATTCCCCACTTCGGAAGTACGACTTTACTGGCCATGGTCCTCGCTCTGCTCCAGATCGCACCGCCTTGCGGGCGGCTGCCGCGATCTTGTCTTTGTTCGGATATAACGGGCGTTCGAGTTTCGGGCTGAACGGAATTTGCACATCCGGTGTCGTCACGCGCTGGATCGGTGCGCGCAGATCCGCAAAGCCTTCCTCGGCAACGATGGCGGCGATTTCCGCGGCCGCGCCCGCGGTGCGATGGGCGTAGTCCGCCACGACCAGCCTCCCGGTCTTCGCCACCGAAGCAAGGATCGCCGCCGCATCGAGCGGCACGAGACTGCGCACGTCGATGACTTCGGCAGAGATGTTTTCCTTTGCCAGCAGCTCTGCCGCCGCCAGTGCGTGGGGCAGGCATCCCGCCACCGACACGATCGTCACGTCGGTGCCCTCGCGTCGCACCGCGGCCTTGCCCAGCGGCACCAGGAAGTCCGGATCGGTCGACACCGCTTCCTTCCGACCCCAGAGGTCGTTGTCCTCGAAGACGATCACCGGGTCGTCATCGCGGATCGCGCTCTTCAACATGCCTTTCATGTCGGACGGCGTGGCCGGTGCAATCACCTTGAGACCCGGAACGTTCATGAACATCGGGTAGGGGCGATCCGAGTGCTGGGCGGCGTTCGCTCCGTTGTGCCACATGGACATGCGGAAGACGACCGGCACGCGTACCTGGCCGCCCGTCACGTAGCGCAGCTTGGCCGCCTGATTGATGATCTGGTCGGAGGCGAGATAGACGAAGCTCGCGATGGTGAGGTCCACGATCGGCCGCAGGCCCGTGATGGCCGCACCGATGGCCATGCCGGAGAACCCGAGTTCGGAGATCGGCGCATTCCAGGTGCGCTTCGGGTCGAGCTTGCCGAGCGCGCCACTCGCGGAATAGAGCGCGATGTCCTCACCGATCAGGATGACGCGCGGATCGCGCTGCATCTCTTCCTTCTCGGCTTCGAGGATCGCGTTGAGATAGGTGAGCTCGGCAGTGGACATGGCTGTGATCCCGTACGGCTCAGGCCGCACGACCGATGGGGCTGCTGTAGAGATAGTCGAAGACGCCTGCGGGATCCGGGTGCGGGCTCTTGCGGGCATAGTCCACGGCGTCGGCCACGGCCTGCTCGACACCTCGCTCAATTTCCGTGAGCGCACCCTCGCCATGCCCGATATCACGCAGATGATCGCGATACAGGACAATCGGGTCGCGGCTGACGCGATAGCGCTCGACTTCCTCGGCCGAGCGATAGTGCGAGGGCATGAAAATGCCAATGGCGTGCTCGTCGAAGCGATAGGTCTTGGCTTCGATCAGGGTCGGGCCCGCGCCGCGGCGCGCGCGCACGACCGCCGTGTGGGTCGCCTCGTAAACTGCCCCGAGGACCTGTCCGTCCACGATGACGCCGGGAATGTCATAGCCCGCTGCGCGCTTTGCGACATCGGGTTGGGCATGGGTGCCGAGCGCGGGCGTGGTCGCCGCGTAGAGGTTGTTCTCACAGAAAAAGACCACGGGCAGCTTCCAGATGGCGGCCATGTTCAGGCATTCGTGGAAGACACCCTGGTTCGAGGCGCCATCGCCGAAGAAGCACAGGCTCACCTGGTCTGTACCCCGCACAAGGGCGCTCAGACCCGCCCCTGTGGCGAGCGGGATGCCGCCCCCGACGATCGCGGATTCTCCGATGATCCCGACGCTGGTATCGGCCAGGTGCATCGAGCCGCCGCGCCCTTTGCAGATGCCCGTGCTGCGACCCATGAGTTCGGCCATCAGCGGCGCGAGTTCGGCGCCCTTCGCAATCGGGTGGCCATGCGAGCGGTGCGTGCCGGTGATGTAATCGTCGTCGCGCAGCGCCATGCAGGCGCCGACGAGTGCGGCCTCCTGCCCGACGCTCGAATGCACGGCCCCCGGGATCTCGCCCGCGGCGATGCGCTTCGGCAGGGCCTGCTCGAAGCTGCGGATGGAGAGCATCCGTCGATAGGCTTCGTGGCGTTCGTCGGCTTGCAGCGTCATATCGACCCTCGATGACGATCAAGTGCGCACTGAGCCTATACTTGGACTCCGACCGCGACATCGTGCACTTGCTGTATGACCGAGCCTTTCGCCGTCGCCTCCGAGCTCGTCAGGAAACTCTACGCGGGCGTGATCGAAACGCCGCCGTGGGAGGCCTTCCTGCACGGAATCGGACGGGAAACGGGCTGCAAAGCCACCATGATCATGCTGATGCCTCCCGGCTCACCGGTCGTCAACCTGATCAGCATCGTCGGCGGACAGTCGGAAGTGACCAGCGCCTACCGCGGACAGTTGTTCGCACTCGACCCGTTCGTCAATCTGCCCGAGGGCCGGGTCATCACCCTGCACGAGTTCGTCGGTGCGCGCGCACTCGAGCAGAACGAGTACTACAACAACTTCATGCGCGGGGCCTGGGGCGTGGGCTTCGTGCTCGGCTTCGACGTGCGGACGGCGGCCGGCTACACGGCGGGCCTGCGTGTCTGCCGCGGGGTCGAGTCCTGCGATTTCGATCTCGAAGCGCATCGGCTGATCGAGGCGCTCGTGCCGCACCTGCGCCAGGCGATCGAGATCTTCGCTCGCGTGCATCACCTGCAAGTCGAGGAGATGGAACTGAGCGATGCGCTCGACCGGCTCGGCATCGCCGGCTTCCTGCTCGATGCCACGGGTCGCGTCACCCAGTCCAACAAGACGGCCGCAACGCTCCTTGCCAGCGCAGCAGGCATCTCGATTCGCCACGAGCGCCTGATCCTCGGCAGCGAGGACGCGCAGCGGCAGCTCGGCGAAGTCCTGGCCCGGGCTCGCGAGGCGCCGGATCCGCAAGACCGCAATGCCGCGCGCCTGCCCGAGGTGATCACGGTCCAACGCGAGCCGGGATCACCGTCTCTGGCCGTCGCGGCGCGCATGCTGAGTTCGCCGGCCGACTTGCGCTCGGACCACTCGCCCGTGGTCGCGGTCTATGTAAGCCGGCCCGAGCGGGGCAGCGCCGTCCCCGCGGCCGTGATCCGCCGGTTGCTCGGCATCACGCCGGCCGAAGCCGAGCTTGCCGCCTGCCTCGCCGGCGGAGCCACCCTCAACGAGGCGGCGCAACAGTTAGGCGTCACACTCGCGACAGCCCGCACCCAGCTCTACTCGATTTTCAGAAAGACCGGGATGCATCGCCAGTCGGAACTCGTGTCGGCGATCGCGCAGACTTCGGCGCGGCTGCTGCGGCAGTAACTTCGATCCGCGGGGCAGCCATGCGCGTGCCGTTGCCAGCGGCGTCCCTCAGCGGTAGAGTTACATGTAACACGAGATGAGGAAGCTTGCATGACTACACGCCCCGAAGTTGCTGCGCGCGTGCAGAAGCACCGGCGGGCCTTGCGCGCCGCTGGATTGCGGCCTGTGCAGATCTGGGTGCCGGACAGCCGCCGTGCCGGCTTCGCCGCGGAGTGCCGCCGGCAATGCCTGTTGGTTCGCAAGGGACGCGGCGAGGGCACGATGTTTAAGTGGCTCGGCAAGGTCGCCGATACGGAAGGCTGGAAGTGAGACGCGGCGACATCGTCACCATTGTGCTTCCCGGAGCAAATGGAAAGACGCGCCCGGCGCTCGTGATGCAGTCCGACTATTTCGCCGCACTCGGCTCGGTAACCGTGCTGCCCGTTACAAGCGAGCTGCGCGCTGCACCCCTCATGCGAATTGGCATCGATCCCGATGCAAGCAACGGGCTGCGCAAGAAGTCCCAGGTCATGATTGACAAGACACATACAGTTCCGCGCGACAAGATCGGCGCCGTGATCGGCAAGCTGCACGCCGATACTTTGGTAGCGGTCGAACGGGCACTGGCGGTGTTTCTCGGGATTGCCTAACCGGAGAGGAGCGCGACCCCATAGGCGGCGAAGCTGTGGCACAGGCGCGGATTGACCAGCCACTCGGGGCATTCAGGGTCGAACCAGCGATCGATGAACGCCCAGTGATAGGGGTGGAGCATGTACGGCCCCATCAAGCCTCCGATATCGACGAACTCCTGCTCCCAGACGTGCGTCCACGGCAGCTCGCCCTCCGCCTCGATCACGCGACTGAACCGCCAGTTGCGGATCGCGGGAATGTACTTGGGGCTCAGGACCATCTCGGCTTCGAACTGCGCGCGCCTGGCGTCACTCACGAGGTGGTCTGCACAAAGGAAGAGCGCGCGATGAACACCGGTTGACAGACCCTGCTCTCTCACGCCGGTCGATCCATGGCGAAAGAAGGCGGCATCCGCCCGCGCCACGCCTGCGCCGTTCAGGATCGCATCGATGCGGGATCGGGAGGTGCGAAACGCCGCCTCGTCTTTGAAATTCCAGATCGCCGACAGGTCGCCGCCATTGAAATGTCCCGCCATCACCGGCGCGACTGCCGCGCCCAGGCCTGCAAGGGCCGCCGCAACGGGATCCGCCTCGCCATCGAGATGCACGAGCGCAATCAGGCTATACACCGGCCAGCTCCGCGACGTCGGCGTCCGCGGCACCGAAATGCCGGGTGCGCGAAACAATCAAATCCTGAATCGACGCCCAGAAGTCCCCTACGGCCGGGTCGTAGCGCGACTGCGCGGCCTGCCTCCACCATCCGCCTGGGCCTGCGACCGTCCACAGGACCGTCAAGCGGTTGGACGCTTCCTCGAGCCACAGGGGCGGCGACACGATGATCTTTTCAAGTGTCATCCCCCGTGATTCACCGCCTGGCACGTAATGTTCACGATAGGCGGCGAGCAGCTCCCGGCCCTTGCCGGGCGCCGCGAGCAAATCATCGATCACGTAAACAGTTTGTCCCATGGTCTACTCTCAATCCCATAGCGGGGTCAGCGAGGGGTGACACGATATGAAGGCGATGGTGCTCGACCGGTTTGGCGGTCCCGAGGTGCTGTACCTCGCTGACATCGAGCGCCCGCGAGCCTCGCCCGGCAATGTCGTGGTGCAAGTCGCTTTTGCCGGCGTCAATCCCGCCGACTGGAAAGCGCGCGAAGGCTGGCTGGCATCGTACTTCCAATATCAGTTCCCGTTCGTCCTCGGGTTCGATGCGGCTGGAATCATCGCCGAGGTCGGCGAAGGCGTCGAGGGATTGGGAACGGGCGATCGCGTCGTCACTCCCGGCAATCAGGGCATGGGCGAACGCGGCTCCTACGCCGAGTATGTTAGCGCCGCAGCGGAGCGTGTGGTCCGGCTGCCGGATCACGTGGGCTTGCGTGAGGCAGCAACGCTGCCGACGGCGGGGATGACGGCGTGGGAGGCCACACTCGACAACGGCAAAGCGCACGATGGCGCGCTCGTTGTCGTCCATGGCGGCGCGGGCGGATGCGGCAGCTTCGCCATCCAGATCGCGAAAATGGCGGGCGCGCGCGTCGCGACAACCTGCAGTGAGCGCAACGCGGACTATGTGCGCGCGCTCGGGGCCGAACACGTGATCGACTATCGCAAGGGAAATGTGCCCGCCGCCCTTCGCGATTGGGGGCCGGAGGGCATCGATCTGATCGTCGACACGGTCGGCCAAGGCACACTGATCGACGCGCTTGCCGCAATGAAGCGCGGCGGGATCATCTGCCCGATCGGCACGCTCATCGCCAATGAGCCCCGGATCGACGGCGCTGCGGCCGAAGCCGCCGGCGTGACCGTGATCCCGACTATTTCCAGCTTCGCGAACCAGCCGCGTCAGCTTCGCGCGCTCGTCGATGCGCTGGCGACAGGCAAGATCGCGGCTCCCGACATGACGATCCTTCCGCTCGCCGAGGCAGGCGAAGCGCACCGTCGCATCCAGCAAGGCCATGTCCGCGGCAAGCTCCTGCTCGAAATCTAGTCCGAACGGACCAGCCGGTATCTACGTAGAGCGCCCGTCGAGCCGATAGGTAAATATTGAGCGATCGTTATGTAAGTTAGCCCTCACCAACCTTGAGGACGTGACGTGAAAGCTCTGGTTGCGCTCGAGCTGAATCGCCTCGCTGTCGAAGACGTCGAGCTTGCGCCCCCGCAAGCGGGCGAAGTCCGGGTCCGCATGAAAGCGGCCGGCGTCTGTCACTCGGATCTCTCGGTCGTCAACGGCACGGTGCCCATGCCGTTGCCGATGGTGCTGGGGCACGAAGGCGCGGGCATCGTCGAAACGGTCGGACCGGGCGTCACCCGCGTCGCGGCTGGCGATCATGTCGTGCTCTCCTTCGTTCCGAACTGCGGCGAGTGCTGGTTCTGCGTGCGCCAGGAGCCGCACCTGTGCGTGCGTTGCGACGCGGGCGGACGCATGTGGGACGGCACCAGTCGCCTCAAGTTGCGCGGCCAGGAACTCGGCGCCATGTCGCAGCTCGGCTGCCTTGCGCAGTACGCCGTGGTTCCGGCGGCGAGCGTCATGCCGATCGATCGCACGATCCCTTTCGACTGTGCGGCCCTCGTGGGCTGCGCGGTGATGACGGGTGTCGGTGCGGTCACCAACACCGCACAGGTCGAGGCGGGCTCGACCGTCGCCGTCTTCGGCTGCGGCGGCGTGGGACTCGCTGCCATCCAGGGTGCGCGACTTGTCGGCGCGAAGCAGATCATCGCGGTGGATCTGGCGGACAACAAGCTCGAGTACGCGCGCCGCTTCGGCGCGACGCACTGTGTCAAGGCGAGTGACGGCGTCGTTGCCGAAGTGCAAGCGCTCACCCAGGGACTGGGCGTCGATCACAGCTTCGAGATGACCGGGCGGCCCGCCGTCATGGAGCAGGCCTATGCGGCCGCGCGTCGTGGTGGGAGTGTGTGCATCGTGGGCGTCGGCCGCTACACCGAAGCGATGCGGCTCAATGCCCTGCTGGTGGCGAGCGAAGGCAAGCGCCTCCTCGGCTGCTTCTACGGCAATGCGAACTTCCGGGTGGACATGCCGAACCTGCTGGCGCTGTATCAGGCGAAACGGCTCGATCTCGACGGCCTCATCACACAGACCTACGGCATTGAGGACGCGCCCCGCGCCTTTGCCGATCTCGAGGCCGGACGCAATGCGCGCGGTCTGATACTTCTATGAACGGCAAGTCGATGTTCGATCTCTCGGGCAAGGTGTGTCTCGTCACGGGGGCCAACAGGGGACTGGGCCGCGCGATTGCCATCGGTCTGGCCGAGGCCGGCGGCGACGTGGTGGTGGCCTGTCGCGACCAGGAATCAGGCCGCGCCGTCGCCCGCGAGATCGAGGCACTCGGGCGTCGCGCGCTGCTCGTGCCTTGTGACATTGGACATTGGCCGGATCTCGAGAGACTCGTGAGCCAGACGTGCGAAACGCTCGGACACATCGACGTGCTGGTGAACAACGCCGGCATCGCCCACGACCCGCTGCCGCTCGCGAACGTGGACGAGGCGATGTTCGATCGCTACTTCCAGGTCAATGCCAAGGGCCCGATGCATCTGTCTGCACTGGTCGCGCAGCGCATGGCGCAAAGCGGCGGCGGCTCGATCGTCAACGTGCTCACCTTCGGGGCCATCAAGCCGGGCGGCTTTCTCTCGATGTACTGCTCGAGCAAGGCGGCGATGCGCTCACTCAGCCGCAGCATGGCCGAGGAATGGGCACCCATGGGCATTCGCGTCAATGCGATCGCACCCGGCCCTTTCATGACCGACATGCTGAAAGAACTGGCGGACTCGACCGAAGGATTCATGGATTACTCCGTGCAGACGACGCTCCTGAAGCGCGTGGCCGAGCCGCACGAAATCGTCGGCCCCGTGGTGTTCCTCGCGAGCGCCGCCTCGAGCTACGTCACGGGGCAAATCCTGCCGGTCTGCGGTGGCGGGATCTCGATGTGAACGGACAGGCGATACGCAGCCGTGAAGAAACCCAGGCGCGGCTCGACGTGCTCGGTGCCGCCGTGCTGCGGCACACCCCCGAGCAGCGCTACACGGTGGCGGATCGCTTCGAGGCGCTCGCCGCAGAGCATCCGGATCGCACTTTCCTGATCTGGGAAGACCGCGAAGTCAGTTACGACGCAGCCAATCGGCACATGAACCGCTGCGCGCACTTCGCTCTGGCGCAAGGCCTGCAACCCGGCGACACCGTGGCGATCATGCTCGAGAACCGGCCGGAGTTTCTGTACCTCTGGTTCGGGCTTGCCAAGATCGGCTGTGTACCGGCACTGATCAACACGCACATCGTCGGGCCTGCCCTGCTGCACGCGGTTGGCGCGAGCACGAAGAGCAAGGCCTTCTTCGTCGGCGATGAGTGCCTGGCGCAGCTCGACAGCGTCGGCGGCCTTGAAGCCATGACCGCCCGTTTGCCGAGCTTGCTGGTCGATGAGGATGGGCGAATCGACAAGCGGGCCCTGGCGGCGAACGACGCAAACCCGCCGCGCGCGCTGCGCGAGGGCCTCAACGGCGAAAGCACGTTCTGCCTCGTGTTCACCTCGGGCACCACGGGCCTGCCGAAAGCAGCACTCATCACCCACATGCGCTGGCTCGGCGTGGGCGATGGCTGGTCAGCGCTCTTCAAGCATGGCCCCGGCGACGTCTTCTACTGTGTGCTGCCGCTCTATCACGTAGCGGCGGGCATGTCGCTGCTCTCCCAGGTGCTGGCCTGCGGTGGCCGGATGGTGCTGCGCCGGCGCTTCAGCGCGAGCCAGTTCTGGGACGACGTGCGCACGCATGGCGTGACCGTCACCCAGTACAGCGGCGAGATGTGCCGCTATCTCGTGAACCAACCGCCGCGGCCGAACGATCGCGAGCACAGTTTGCGCATGCTGTCCGGTGGCGGCATCAATGGCGAGGTGTGGTCGCGCTTCCAGGAACGCTTCGCCGTGCCACACGTGATCGAGGGCTACGGCGGCACCGAGATCAACTGCGGTCTTATGAATCTCGACGGCCCGGTCGGCAGCTGCGGACGCATCCCCTACAAGGAGCGCAGCAACGCGCGGCTCGTGCGCTACGATCTCGAGACCGGCGAGCACCTGCGCAATGCCGACGGCACGTTCATCGAATGCGCACCCGGAGAGTTGGGCGAGCTGATCGCCATGATCGTGAAGTTGCCGGGCATCGGCGCCGGGCGCTTCGACGGCTACACCGACGCCGAGGCGACCGAGCGCAAGATCCTGCGCAATGTGTTCCGGCCGGGCGACGCTTGGTTTCGCAGCGGAGACCTCTTCCGCCGCGACGAGGACGATTACTTCTATTTCGTCGATCGCACGGGCGACACCTTCCGCTGGAAGAGCGAGAACGTCTCGACCACCGAGGTGGCCGAGGCGCTCGGGGCTTTCCCCGATCTCGAGTCGATCACCGTCTATGGCGTGGCCGTGCCGGGCGAGGAAGGGCGGGCGGGCATGGCAGCGCTTGCGATGAAGCCGGGGCGAGTTTTCGACCCCAAGGCGTTCTTTGAATTGGCGAGCAGGACCCTGCCCGGTTACGCGGTGCCGCTCTACGTACGCATCCTGCCCGAGGCGGACATCACGGCTACTTTCAAGTTGCGCAAGACCGATCTGCAGAAGCTGGGCTGCGAACCCGGACCAGACGGTCACCCCGTGTATTGGCTCGATACGACCCGGCACACCTACATCCCGAGGAACTGAGCAATGCTGGCAAAACGAATCAATTTCGGCGCGGAAGAGCCCGGGGATCCTGC
>DAORVK010000075.1:2590-12400 GCA_035433705.1 Steroidobacteraceae bacterium | reverse complement strand
GCGCCGCGGAATGCTGACGCAGCCGCCGGCGCCGGGGATCAAGCCCATGCGGACCTCGGGCAGCTGGAAGAACGCGTCGCGGGTCGCGATGACGCGCCGGCCAAAGGCGGGCAGCTCGGCGCCCGCGCCGATGCAGGCGCCGTGCACGCGGAACTCGACGCGATCGGCACACTGCAGCAGCACCGCCGCCGGGAGCCGCAGGCTGCGCACGGCGTGCGCCGTCGCAGCGTCGGGCGCCGTACCGAACTCATCGAGATCACCACCGGCGCTGAAGCACTTGCCGTTGCCTGAAACACAGGCTCTTCTGATCGTGGGGTCGGCCACCACGAGTTGCAGCGCCTCGCAAAGCGCGTCGCGCATCTCGACCGACATCGAGTTGCGACGCGTCGGGCGATTCAACCGGATCCCGAGATCTTTGCCTGCGCGCTCCACCACGACCGGCGGGCCCGGATCGCTGGCACGCAGCCGGTCGCGCGGCGTTTGCGCCTGCAACCAGCGGCGCAGTTCCGGCCCGTTCTGCAGCGTTGCATAGGCGAGCGACTCGACCACGAGTGCCTGCTCGATGGTCATCTGTTCGGTTACGCGCAGCACCTGCACGAGCACCATGGCGGCGAGCGGCGAATGCCGTATGTTCCCGAGTACGGCGCCGAGTGCCGCAAAGTCTGTCGCGACCACATCGCAGGCCTGCTGCAGCGGCTCATGCGCGCCCTCCTCCGCCAGCGCGATCACGGGGCACGGTTGTCGTCGCAACCAGCGCGCGATGCGCGCTGCCTCCTGCGCCTCGAGTCCCGGCATGGACTTCGCGAGGCGCAGCAGGAAATAGGGCAGCTCACCGAGCGGCGACGCAGCAGGATCGAGCGGCGCGCGCGCGAGCGCCGCCAACTCCGGCAAGCCGATCGCTTCAGCGGGAAGCGATGTCGCGCTCATTCAGACCTTGGAGATCAACTCCTCGGCCACCCGATCCATCTCCGCGCACTTTTGCGCGAGAGTGGTACCCGGCCCGATCGTGAACGGGAACGGATAGATCGTGTAGCCGGACGCGCCCGCGTCTTCGAGACGGCGAATGTCGGCCGGAGTGACCGGCTTGCCTTCTGTCCTGATCGCCACGAGCGAGTAGAAGGGCTTGCCATGCGTGCCGTATTCGCGACGCAGTTTGTCGAGCTTCTTCAGCGTCGCGATCTCGTCATCGATCGTCTGCCCGGGAGACACGTAGCCGTCACCCAGCCGTGCCGCGCGCTTGAGCGCCGGTTCGCTGGTGCCACCGATCAGGATCGGTACCGGGGCAGGCGGCGCCGGGGCCATCAGGACGCGCGGGAAATTGAAGAACTGCCCGTGATGCTCCACGAACTTGCCGGTCTGCAACTTGCGGATGACCTCGATGCACTCATCGTAGCGCTTGCCGCGCGTGTGGAAATCGACACCCATCATGTCGAATTCCTCTTTCATCCAGCCGGCACCGGTGCCCAAGTGCACGCGCCCGCCGGTGAAGTAGCCCAGACTGCCGGTCACCTTGGCGACCTCGATCGGGTGGCGCAGGGGCAGGATGTAGATATTCGGGCAGAAGTGCAGCTTCTTCGTGACCGCCGCCAGCATGCCGATCAGGGTCCAGACGTCGGGCCATAAGGTGTCTTCCCTGAACTGGGGCGGCTTGTGGTCGGCCGAGTACAGGTACTTCGAGTCCTGCTTCTCCGGGTGCACGAGGTGGTCCGGCAGGAGGAATCCGTGGAACCCCACGCTCTCACAGTGCTTCGCCACATCGAACAGCTGGTCGCCTTCGCACAGGAACGATGATTGCCAGAATTGCATCGACACTCCTTAACTTTTTGCTTCTTTCGGGGGACGCCGCCCGACGACACTCAAGGTATTGACGGTCAGATTGGGCTTCTCGGGGATCCGCTCAACCCGTTCATAGACGCGCTCATAGCTCTGGTGCTTGACCACCCAGCGACCGTCGACCTTCAGGTAGCGATCGCGGTACAGCGCCGTGCCCTCGGTCCTGGTCATCGACCGGAAATTGTAGAAATCGTCATGCAGATACCAGATGCCGGTGGCTTCCGTATCGCTCAGGATCTCGATTTCGGGGTGATGCGCATTGTGGCGACAGGAACACTCGGCGTGGAACGAGCTCGCGATCATCTCGATGAACTCCGCCTGGTTCTTCAGCTCGATCCGGTAGCTGCCGCCGACGTAGCAGGTCGTCACCTCGGGGTGTGTGAGCCGCTTCAGCTCCTCCAGGTTGACCGTATCGATGCAGCGGAAGTAAGCGTGCTTGAGACGCTTGATCTCCTCGATGTCCCGCAGTATCCGCACCTGTTTTGCAAGATCTTCGATCGAAATCGTCATGGTGTCGCCGCCTCCGTTTCCCGCCCAATGTGTGCACTGACAGTTGATCTGCCGTGCTCGTATCGCATGACCTGCGGTCGAGGCGTATCGGCGGCAACGTGACCATACAGCGTCGTGCGCTGCCAGGCCGTGCGACCGATGCCCGCCGCGAGCGCCGCCATGGCAGCGCCATCGAACTCCTGACCGTTGACCCCGCCGGCCGCCCGCGTGATCGACTCGTACATGAGCGTGCCGCCCAGATCGTTCGCGCCGGCCTGCAGGCACAGCGCGGCGCCCTTCGGCCCCATCTTGACCCACGACGTCTGGATATTGCGTATCACCGGATGCAGCACGAGCCTCGCAACGGCGTGCATGAGCACCGCTTCGCGCAAGGTGGGTCCTTTCCTGCTGCGCCCGCGTCGCCAGAGGGGCGATTCCACGTGCACGAAAGGCAGCGGCACGAACTCGGTGAAGCCCCCCGTCTGCACTTGCAACTGGCGCACCCTCATCAGGTGACGCGCCCAGTGCACCGGCCTTTCCACGTGACCAAACATGATCGTGGCTGTGGTCCTGAGGCCGAGCGTGTGCGCCTCGCCGATCACTTCCAGCCACTGCGCGGTGTTGAGCTTGTCCGGGCAGATCACCGCGCGGACCTCGTCATCGAGAATTTCCGCAGCGGTTCCGGGCAGCGTGGAAAGACCGGCCGCCTGCAGCTCGCGCAGGTAGTCGCGCACCGACATTCCGAGCGACTGCGCGCCATGGCGGACTTCCAGCGGCGAAAACGCATGCACGTGCATCTGCGGCACCGCGCGCTTCACGGCCGTCACGAGACCGAGATAGGTGCGACCGGTGTATTCGGGGTGGATGCCCCCCTGCATGCACACCTCGGTAGCGCCACGCTCCCAGGCCTCGAGCGCTCGCCCCGCCACGGCATCGGCGTCAAGGTTGTAAGCGGGGCCGCGCAGGCTGGCGGCGCTGCGCCCCTTTGCGAAGGCGCAGAAGCCGCAGCGGTGCTTGCAGATGTTCGTGTAGTTGATGTTGCAGTTGACGATGTGGGAAACACCCTCGCCGACGCTCTCGGCTCGCAACCGGTCGGCAGCGGCGAGCACCGCGTGCAGGTCGGGGCCGCGCGCGTCGAACAGCCGCACGATCTCCTCTTCCGTCAGCCCGCCGCTACTGGCTGCCCGTTGCAGCACGTCGCGGATTTCGGGCGCCGCCACATCCGGCGGCCGGTCCCGACGTACCCAGGCGGACGTCGCAGCCGGCGGATCCACGCCCATGCCCGCATACCAGTCGTCATCGTGCGCCCGTCCGAACGCATCAGCCTTGTTCAATACCGCCGCCTGCAATGAAGGATCGACCCAGCGCTGCAGCGATTGCACGAAAGCGGGAGTGAGCGCCAGGCGCTCGACCAGGCGTCTTCCCGCGGCTTCGGTGGCGAACGCCAGCGCTGCGAGGTGCGGCCAGGGCGCCTCCGGGTTGACGTGATCCGGGGTCACCGGCGACACGCCGCCCCAGTCGTTGATGCCCGCACGGATGAGTGGCTCGAGTTCGTCCGCGCGCAGGTTGGGCGGCGCCTGGATCGACATCGACGGACCGAAAATGAGGCGGGCAACGGCAATCGTCCAGAGGTGCTCCTCGAGCGGCGGCTCGGGCGCGTTGGCCATCGCCGTGCCGGGCTTCGCGCGGAAATTCTGGATGATGATTTCCTGCAGATGGCCGTAGGTGTCGTGCAGTTCGCGCAAGGCGTAGAGCGAGTCGATCCGCTCCTCGCGTGTCTCGCCGATACCGATCAGCAGGCCACTGGTGAAGGCCACGTGCTGTTCGCCCGCGGCACGGAGCGTCGCGAGTCGCACGCCGGGCGCCTTGTCGGGGCATCCCCAGTGCGGCCCGCCCCGCTCGCACAGCCGCTCCGAGGCTGACTCGAGCATCATGCCCATCGACACGGCAACCGGCCGCAGACGCGTGATGTCCTCGGATGACAGGACACCGGGATTGAGGTGCACGAGCAGTCCCGTCTCCGCGTGCACCAGCCGGGCCATCTTTTCGACGTACTCGAGCGTCGTGGTGCAGCCGAGCGCCTCGAGCGCTTCGCGAGCAGCGCGATATCGGAGCTCAGGCTTGTCACCAAGAGTGAACAGCGCTTCCTTGCAGCCTGCGGCAACGCCGGCGCGCGCAATCTCCAGGATCTGCCCGGGTGACAGGTAAGCGGGGCTGCCATCTTTCGGAACCTGCGCGAACGTGCAATAGCGGCAGACGTCGCGGCACAGCTTCGTGATCGGGATGAAGACCTTGCGGGAATAGCTGACCGCGCGTCCGTGACCCTCGAGTGTCAGCGACTCGGCCGCACCGACCAGTTCCTTCGCGCTTGCGGATACGAGCGCAAGGGCCTCCTCGCGGTTCAGTCGACTGCCGATGAATGCATAGCGGGGTCCACCACGCCGCACGAGTCCGGACAAGTCGGCGGGTTCATCCACGTCGAGCTCGAATCCCGGCAAGCGCACTGCCTGCGTCTCAAGACCCTGCTGCGCCGCCTCGGCGCGATGCCGGGCGAAGCTGTTCTCGCCGAAGCAGAAGCGAAACGGCGTGGGCAGTCCGATGAACAGCGCGTTGGTACCCGTTCCATGTCGATCCGGGGCCAGCGCTACGCCCGTCTCCCGGCCAGCAGCCACCAGCTCGTCGATTTCCGCGGCGGTGACGGTCGGCAGGTCGGCGTGCACGATCAACAACTGCGTGGCGCCGCGATCCTGCAGCGCGCGGGCCCCCGCCGTCAGCGCGTCATTGAGCCCGGTGCCGGGATCAGGCAGCACGAGGATCCCGGGTGCGAAGCGGCCCGGCTCGGCCGACACGACCGCGATGCCATCCAGCGCCTTGCTGCCGCGCAGTGCAGCGAGGACGTCCTGCCACATCATTTCGGCCAGCCGGTCACGCTCCGGCGAAGTCAGCCGCCCGGCGAGCCGCGCCTTGCGCGCGGGCCCTGCCTTGACTGCAACCAGCGCCCAGCAGCTCATCGCTTCAAGCCATCCATATCATGACCTCATCCCAAGGCTATGCGGGAAGTTCCCGATCATCTTCGTCCAGAAAGACTACACCGCAATGGCGGTCAGCTGATCGATGCGACACTGCTCAACAGCAGGTGGATCAGGGTGGTCTGTCGCCGCACGCCCGTCTTGGCGAAGATCGAGCGCAGGTGGGCGCGAATCGTGTTCTTGCGGATCCCGAGCTCCACCGCCGCCTCATCCAGCGTGAAGCCATTCGCGAGCAACAGGGCCAGCGCGGCTTCCGAGCCCGTGAGGCCAAACAGCTGCCGGACCATCTCGAGGGAAAGCTGCCATTTCCGCTCCGGATCGCGGATGAACGCAACCGCGGCCGGACGATGCCTTTCTTCGGACCATTCACCCGCTGGCACCGGTCGCACCAGCACGCCGAGACTGGACCGCCCGGAGGGCCGCGTCACGGTCATGGGCTGCGGCACGATGGGGACCGCACCCGATTCGGTCAGGGCCATCTTGATCAGGCGCTGCAGTTCCCGGTCTTCAGCAGCGAATTCAGCGTGCAACCTGTTCTGGTTGATCCGGATACCGTCCTTCTCCGCGAGGACGCCGGAGGCCACGGCGTTGGTGCGCAGGACAAGACCGGACTCGTCGAAAACGACCGTGCCGACCAGCATGCGATCCATCGTGCTCGAGTACAGCTGGCGTTCCGTCTCGATGCTCTCGATCCGCGAATGCAGGGTCACGGAGCGCCGCAGGTGTGGCAGCAGCGCCTGGCACAACGCCTTGGCCCTCTCCGAGAAATCCCGCTCACCGGGCGGCCGCGTGATGCGCAGGCGGCAGTTGGCGCCACCCTCGGTGACCGTGTCGGCACCCATGATGAAGCGGATGTCGTTCGGCTCGAGGAAGGTCTCGTAGAATTTACCCTCCATCCACGAGGTGCTCATCATCTCGTCGATGGTGACCACATGATCGAGGGGTAGCCCGACGAACGGGTCCATCGAAAACGCCTCGTAGTGGCTGTAGGCGGCGTGGTAAACCTCCGGGCCCTGGCCGCCCGCCCGGATGATCAGCGCCAGCTGGTCTGCCGAGGCAGGGCGCAGGATCAGGGTCGCCCAGTTCGCACGCAGGATTCCCCGCAACATGACGAGCGCCCCGCTCCACGGCACAGGTTCCAGGGGCCCCTGGTAAATGGCACCGACCAGCTCGCTCAACTGATCAAACGAGAGCTGCGTCCTCTCCTGCCGGGCGGGTTCTGATGCCCGATCGGGCGCTGGCTGCCGACTCACTTGTGCGATTCACCTGAATGACTCGGACGATGGTAGGCCGCCCGGGGGTTGGCGTCCAATCGGGCCGCCCGGCCCGCCCGCCCTTATGTCCGGTCGTCGCGGGCGATCTTTGCCAGGTCCAGGAAGACGGGTTTCTCGCCGCCGCCATGCACCTCGATCTTGGCGCCACTCACGTAGGCGGACAGCGGCGACGCGAGGTACAGGCAGCCATCGGCCACATCCTGCGGCGTGCCCATGCGCTGCAGCGGGAGCATCGCACCGACGCGCTTGACACCCTCGACCCCGCCATAGTGCTCCAGCGAATTCCCGGTCGCCACGAGACCGACAATCAACGCGTTGACACGGATGCCCTGCGGACCCCACTCCATGGCCAGCGACTCGGTGAGGTTCAGCAGCCCCGCCTTGGCCGCACCATAGGCGGCCGTGCGCGGCGACGAACGCACCGCCGACACGCTCGAAATGTTGATGATCGAGCCCCCTTCCGGCTGGTCCTTCATGACCGCGTGCGCCGCCTGCGACATGAAGAACGCGGCAGTCAGGTTCAACTGGATCACCTTCTCGATCAGCGTCGGCGAACAGGTGGCCGAATCGACCTCGGGACTGCCTCCGGCGTTATTGACCAGCACATCGAGACCGCCGTGGTCCCGCGCGATGCCCGAGACCAGCGCGTTGCACTCGCTTGCCTCGCGCACGTCGCACTTTCGAAACTCGAGCTTGCGCCCGCCTTTCGTCGGCATGTCGCCGGGATCCTTGCGTCCGCAGACGATCACCCTGGCCCCGCGCTCGAGAAACGCGTCGGCGATTCCACGACCGATGCCCGCCGTGCCGCCGGTCACGAGAACCCGGCTGCCCGAAAAGTCCAGCACTGCTTTCACCATTTCCGCCCCTCGCCTCGTGTGCAATTATCTGTTACGGTCATTTCGTAAAGTTGAATTTAAATTCGATTGATGTTGAGCATGCAAGCCCCACTCCCCACCACGGGCCCGGCCACCCTGGCACGCGCCGCCCGCGAATACAGCACCGATATAGCGCTCGAAGAAGCCGGTCAGCGCTGGACTTACCTCGAACTCGAGGCCGAAGTCCGGCGCGCCGCGGCGGGGTTCATCGCGGCCGGCCTGCGTCATGGCGATCGTGTCGCGATCTGGGCCCCGAACATGGGCCGCTGGATCATCGCGGCGCTCGGCGCGCAGTCGGTCGGCGGCATCATCGTGCCCCTCAATACGCGGCTCAAGGGACGCGAGGCGGGCTACATCCTGAACCGCAGCGGCGCCCGCATCCTCGTGCACGCGCGCGAACTGCTCGGCATTCGCTTCGCCGATCTGCTCGACGGCGAAACCCTTCCCGCGCTCGAGCGGCGCGTCGTGCTTGATGGTCCGGAATGGGAAGAGTTTCTCGCCGCCGGCGCATCGGTCGCTGACGCGGATGTGACGGCGCGCCTCGCGCAACTTCGTGGCGAGGATGTCGCCGACATCATCTTCACGTCGGGCACGACCGGTCAGCCCAAGGGCGTCATGTGTTCGCACACGCAGAACATCCGCGTTTTCGATGCCTGGGCGACCGTCGTCGGGCTCAGGCATGGCGATCGATACCTGATCGTGAACCCCTTCTTCCACACCTTCGGCTACAAGTCGGGCTGGCTCGTGTCCCTGCTGCGTGGCGCCACGATCCTGCCCATGGCAGTGTTCGATGCCGACGAGGTATTGCGACGCATCGTCGATGACCGCATCTCGGTCCTTCCCGGCCCCCCGACCCTGTTCCAGTCGCTGCTCGCGAACCAGGACCGCGCGCGGGTCGATGTCTCCTCGCTGCGGCTGGCCGTCACCGGGGCGGCGAGCGTGCCCGTGTCGCTGATCGAGCGCATGCGCTCGGATCTCGGATTTCGCACGGTCATCACGGGCTACGGCCTCACGGAGTCGACCGGCTGCGTGAGCATGTGCCGGTCTGACGACAGCCCCGAGCGCATTGCCCGCACCTGCGGGACACCGATTCCGGGCGTGACCGTCCGCGTCGTCGATGAAGCGGGCCGGGAAGTGCCGAGAGGAACCGAAGGCGAACTGCTGGTGCGCGGCTACAACGTCATGCTCGGCTATTTCGGCGACGAGGCGGCCACGCGCGCGGCCATCGATGCCGACGGCTGGCTCCATACGGGCGACGTGGGCGTGATGGACGAAGCCGGCTACCTGCGCATCACAGACCGTAAAAAGGACATGTACATCGTCGGTGGCTTCAACTGCTACCCCGCGGAGATCGAGAACCTGCTGAGCGCCCACCCGGCCATCGCGCAAGTGGCTGTCGCCGGCGTTCCCGACGAGCGCATGGGCGAGGTCGGACACGCCTGGGTCGTGCTGCGCCCGGGCGCCACGATCGACGAGCCTGCGCTCATTGCCTGGTCGCGCGAAAACATGGCGAACTACAAGGTGCCGCGGCGCGTGCACTTCGTTGCTGCGCTGCCGACCACGGCGTCGGGGAAAGTCCAGCGCTTCGCGCTGCGCGCCGGGCACGGATGACGCGCCAGCATGGCGGCTGAATTCCTGCGGGCGCTGAGTGCCGATTTCGGCAGCGGGGTCTTCCGCCGGCGCCTGCGTCTCATCGCCGAGGCAGACCGGGTCCGCGCCGGGCTCGAGGACACGAAGCACGCGATGGACCTCATCCTGTGGCACGACGGCGAGCGCGTCACGGACATCGAGCCCCGCATGACACGCTTTCCGCTCTCGACCTGCCCGGCCGCGGCCCTGCCGTTGCGCGCCTTCATCGGCGCGCCGCTCACGCCACATCCCGCGCGGCCCTCCGCACTCGTCGATGCGCGCGCCAACTGCACTCACCTGCACCATCTGGCGTTGCTCGCCATCGCGCACGCGCGCCGCGGCGGAACACGCCAGTATGATGTCGAAGTCCCCGACGAGCATCCGGACCCGGTCTGGTCCGTGATCCGCCGCGACGGCGTCGAAGTGCATCGCTGGCGCACCTTCAACGGCGAGATCATCGAACCTGCCGCTTTCGCGGGGCTCACGATGCGCAAGGGATTTGCCCGCTGGGCCACGCAGCACTTCACGGGTGATGAGCTCGAGGCGGCATTCGTGTTCAGCAACGCCTACTTCGTCAGTTTCACCCGGCGCTACGACACCCGGGCCTGGACTGGCAAGAGCCCGACCGGCCACGGGGAGATGGTTGGCAACTGCTACAGCTATCAGCCGGAGATCGCCAGG
>DAORVK010000075.1:0-2490 GCA_035433705.1 Steroidobacteraceae bacterium | reverse complement strand
GTCATCGGCCGGCCGCCTGCACTCTTTCGATCTCCACCCGCGTATCCCGATCAGATGGCCCCGGAGTGCCCGCATTGGGCAGCGGCTGGAGATGGAAATACTCGCCCGCGAGCTGCAACGGGTTGATCGGGCTGGGCTCGATCGTCGCGTAGGACTTGCCGCCCTTGAACTGGAACGGTTCCCACGCGTGATACATCAGCACCTGCCCCGGCCGCATGCTCGGCACCACCTTGGCCATGGTTTCGAAGGAGCCGATGTCGTTGAAGACGCGCACACGATCGCCGTCGGCGATGCTGCGCCGGCCCGCATCTTGAGGGCCCATGAGGATCGCCGGTTCACCTCGCTGCAGGCGCAGCAGGTTCAGCTCGTCGCGCCAGCTGGCGTGGATCGACCAGCGGGCGTGCCCGCCGGTCATGTGCAGCGGATAGTCTCCGCCGATGGCAGGGCTGTCCTTGTGCACAGGCAGTTCCTCGCCCTGCTCCAGGAAAAACGGATGATCGATGTAGAACTGCAGTCGCCGCGTGAGCGTCGGCCAGGGCTGCTTTTTCTCCGTGTGCCAGGTGTTGGCCGTGATGGTTTTGTCGGGCTCGATGTCGGTGGCGTTGCCGAGATTGAGGAACTGCGTGCCCAGCCCCGTGTAGCGTGCGTAGCCCTTCTGCTTGATCTCCTGCCAGCTGATGTCACCAAGGTTGTCCACCATGGACATCAACTCTTCCATCATCTTCTCTTCACCGTGCTCATCGAAGCGGCCACGGAAGCTGAACTCGTCGAAGACATCGTCGAGGCGGCGCTGCTTGCCGGCCCGGTCGGTGAACTCCTGTACCCCCCGTGCACGGGCGCGCTTCTGGATCGTCTTCATCAGCAGCGCATTGAAGGCCCAGTCGGACTTCGACTCGCCGAGCGGTGCCACGGCGCGCGTGACGACGTGCGCGTAAGGTGCCAGCGGTGTCGCCCAGGTGAGATCGTCCTTCTCGTACCAGCCCGCGGCGGGGAACACATAGTCGCTGTGCAGCGCGGTATTGCTCATGCGCCAGTCGAGCGTGACCAGAAGATCCAGCCCGGCAATGAAGCTCCCGTAGAGCCGATCGTAGCCGCGGGTGCGGCGCAGGATGTTGCCGCCGACTTCCAGAAAGATTCGCGGCTTCGCAGCTGAAGGGGGGATCTGCCAGCCTTCCCGGTACGCGTCCTCCAGAAAGCTCCCGAGCTCGCGCTTCATGGTGGGGTCCCAACGCGCGGAGCTGCCGTAGAGTTCACCGAGCCCCACCTGGTTCCAGAACAGGTTGCTCGAAACGAGATTGCCGCTGCGATAGAAGTCCCGCATCATCTCGTAGGCGATCATCTCGTCCGTCAGTCCCTCGAATTTCGCCCGCAAGGCGCGCGGCGCGGCCTTGATCTGCAGCAGGAGCGACCCGAGCTTCGGGGTCATCGAACCCGGAGCCGCGGAGACGGCATCGATGCCGCTTGCGGTCATGGTTGGAAAGCCCGTGATGCCGCTGCCCTTCTTGCCTATCTGGCCGCAAAGCGTCAGCACCAGGATCTGGCAGCGCTCCATCTCGAGCCCGTGATAGAACTTGGAGAAAGTCGACTGTGTCAGGAAGGTGGCGGCTTTTGCCCGAGCGATCCGGCGGGCGAGCTCGCGCGTGGCGTCGGCGTCGATACCCGTGATTTCGGCAGCTTTTTCCGGTGTGTATTCCTCGAGGCGCTTGCGCAGCAGCGCGAAGGCCGGTGTCACGATGACAGGGCCCGTGCGTGTCTCGACCTGGTACTCGCCCTCCAGCGCGGGAAGCCGCTCGCCGAGTGCGAGCGTCTTGCGATCCGCCGGTTGCGGGCGGCGGGTTACGGTATCGAAGAAATAGAACTCGTCGTCGCGGCCGTCCACGCCGAGATCGCTTGCACGGAGGAACTTGTGCGTGTCGGTACGCACCAGCAGCGGCAAGTCGGTCTGCTCGCGAATGAAGCGCACGTCATGCAGACCCTCGGCCACGATCACCTGGGCCAGCGCGAGCCCGAGCGCCGCATCGCTGCCCACCTTCACCGGCACCCACTGGTCCGCATGGATCGCCGAGGCTGAGTAATCAGGCGCGATGGTGATGACGCGCGCGCCGTTGTAGCGCGCTTCCGTGATGAAGTGCGCATTCGGAATCTGGGTGTAGATCGGGTTCCCGCCCCAGATGAGGATCAGATCGGAGTAGAACAAATCGTCCATGGAGCCCGAGTAGGAAATCTTGCCCACCGTGACCTGGGCACCCGGGTGGTGATCACCGACATCGGCATTGACGTCGAGCACCGGCGTGTCGAGCAGATGAGCGGCTCGCAGCGTACCGATGCCATTGCAACCGCCAGTGTTCGCCGTCCCCGGATCCCAGGTGATGGCCCCCGGACCCTCCGCAATCAGCACGTCGATGATCCGGTCAGCGACTTCGGTCAATCCTTCCTCCCAGCTGACGCGCTGCCATTTGCCGGCGCCGCGTTCGCCCACCCGCTTCAGCG
>DAORVK010000074.1:9346-13259 GCA_035433705.1 Steroidobacteraceae bacterium | reverse complement strand
ATAGCTCAGCTGGGAGAGCGCTTGCATGGCATGCAAGAGGTCGGCGGTTCGATCCCGCCTAGCTCCACCAGAATTTTCTTACGGCGTCCCCATCGTCTAGAGGCCCAGGACACTGCCCTTTCACGGCGGCGACAGGGGTTCGAATCCCCTTGGGGACGCCACTGAAAGCCACGTCGATCCATGTCTCGACGAGCAGCCCGAACAAAAGTCACACGAATCGAGTTGTGGCGTGGTTACTTCGAGCGCGGGGTCTGGCGGTCATGTTGAGATTACCGTGGCGGACCTGTCGCGGGCTGTGATCTGACAGCGCTATGCGGTTTTCCGCGGACGTCCAGGGCTGCGACGCCAGCCGGCTGCAAACGTCGACAGATCACCCATTCGCCAGACCGGCCCGGACGCCAGCCGTGCAAGCGGTGCCGGGAAGTCGTTGCGCCGGCTGAGCGTCGAGACACGCTGGCGGCTGATATCGAGCATGCCGGCAATCTCCGAGATGCCCACGAGCGGCGCCTGTTCGACCAGGCGCCGATCAGCCTCCTCGGTCGTCATGACTTCAACTGCGATCACGCGCCCGGCAACGCGAGTCGTGATGGCCTGGATAGCCTTTTCTGCAGCCTCGCGCACATCGCCGGCGCGCATTGTCAGGATGGTTTCGAGACGCGTCTCACCCGGGCGGCCCGTGGACGCCCCACCCACCTCTGCGACATCGAACAACGCATCCTCCGTCAGGGGGCGTCGCGCCTCGATGGTCAATTCCACCGTGTAATCCATCTCTCCTGCCTCCTGCCCCGGTCAGACCGGAGCTCCTGCTCGCCGTAGCAGGCTCATCATGTTCTTCCACGCCCGCCAATCGCTCGGCGTCTTGTGGATCGTCACGCCGGGCATGGAAGTTAGTCAAATATCGTTTACTATGTCAACGATATTAGAGATATAACGGAACGCTGTCAATAGATTTAGAGCGGCAGATCAAGCTCTGCGACGTCGAATCTGCAACGACGATATATAAAGTGGCGGGCCGGCGAGATTCTTTGGGGACGCCAACTGCGGCGCGCAGCGAGCGCCGCGCGATCAGCTGATCGTCTTCGACACCGGGTTGGTGCGCGCGCTCTCGAGGCCGGCGCCGTCGACCGCCGTCATCACGAAGTACCACGTGCCGCCCGCGAGATTCTCGATCACGTAGCTCGTGAGGCCGGGGTTGGTCACGCTGGTCGTATTCGAGTAATTGCCCTGCGACGTGCCGTAGTAGATGCGATAGCCCGAGAGGTTCGACAGCGAGGAGCCATCGGTGCGCTCGGTGGGCGGCTGCCAGGTAAGGGTGGCGCTGCCGGTCACCGGCGGAGGCGTCGTACCCGCTGTCACTTGAAGGTTGAACGAGGCGAGGCTCACCGAGTTCGTGCCGTCGGTCACGCTGATCACAATGCCCGAAGTGGTGCCGACATTGCCCGCGGCGGGCGTGCCCGAGAGGCGCCCCGTCGAAGAGCTGAACGTGGCCCACGCGGGCCGGTTCGTGATGGAGAACGTGAGGGTCGCCCCTTCAGGGTCTGAAGCCTGCGGCGTGAAGGTATAAGACTGTCCGGCGGTCACGCTCGTCGCGGGGCTGCCCGAGATCGTCGGCGCGCGGTTGCTCGCAGGCGGTGGCGGCGGCGGAGGGTTGGCGTTCGACGTGGCCGAATCACCTGAACCCCCGCAGGCCTGCAGCCCGAGGGACAGCATCGCGATCACCAGTGCGCCCGAAATCAGTCTCATCGCTCGCAAGCTCCATCCTGCAGTCATTGAAGAGTCGTGCGGCACAATAGGTGCAGACCGGGATCGCAGCAATAACCTCAAGCGTCTGTCTTCAGAGACATTTTCGGTAGCGTGATCCAGGTCGCGCAGCGATAATCATCACGTGCAGCAACGACTTGGGTGACGTTGTTCACGCTGTTCATCGTAAATGGACGAGAAGCTGCGTGACGCCAGTCACGTACTGGTCGCAGAACGCAGACTAGACTGCGCCGCGCCGAGCGCCGTCCGGAATAAGGGAAAGCCTGATCGCGGGTGCTGATGAAGTTGCGATTGTTCCGACATTACGTTCACCTGCCCACCGCGCTGCTCGCGCTCGTCGAGCTGCTGGTCCTGGTGAGCGCCCCGATCATCGTCGACGGATTGCGCGAACGCGTGCCGCGGCTGCCGATGATTCTCGTTTTTTCAGTGAGCTGTTTCGTCGCGCTCCTCGCGATGGGTCTCTACAGCGTGCGTCAGCGCGCGCGCCTCAAGGGCGTTGTGTTGCGGGCGGGGCTCGCGCATCTGCTCGCGATGGCGATGGTCGTGATCGTCACCTTTTTCTTCGAGCCGTGGCGCCCGTCTCCGCGCCAGCTCCTCGAGTGGGCCGCGCTGTCGCTGTTCCTGATTGCGATCGTGCGGCTGATCGGCGACCGCATGGTCGATGAAGATGCCTTCAAGCGCGTCGTGCTCGTGTACGGCGCCGGGCAGCGCGCGCTCAGCCTCTCGCAGTTGCGCCGCCGGTCGGATCAGCGTGGTTTTCGCGTGGCGGGCTATATCGCGGCGCCCGGCGAGACTACGCTCGTCACGCGCGACCTGATGACACCTGATCCCCGCGAGCGGTTGCAGGATCTCGCAGGGAACTTGCACGTCGACGAGATCGTCGTCGCCATGGACGACCGGCGGCGCGAGTTTCCGGTGCGCGAGCTGCTCGACTGCCGGCTTGCCGGCATCGAGGTGATCGACATCGTCAGCTTTCTCGAGCGCGAAACGGGGCGCGTGCGCCTCGACGTGCTGAATCCGAGCTGGATCATCTTCGGGGAGGGGTTCCGGCGTGACCCGGTGCGCCAGTTCACGAAGCGCAGCTTCGATGTGATTGCGGCACTTGCGCTGCTGCTCGTGACGCTGCCCTTCATCATGCTCACGATGTTCGCCATCGCACTCGAGGATGGTCCGCGCGGGCCGTATTTCTATCGACAGCGTCGCGTCGGCCTTGATGGCAAGGTGTTCAACGTACTCAAGTTCCGGAGCATGACGGTGGACGCCGAGTCCGACGGCCGGCCGCGCTGGGCGACATCAGGCGATGCGCGCGTCACCCGGGTCGGGCGCTTGATCCGCAAAGTCCGCATCGACGAGCTGCCGCAGGTGTTCAATGTGCTGCGCGGCGACATGAGTTTCGTCGGGCCGCGGCCCGAGCGGCCGGAGTTCGTGAGCCAGTTCGGGGAGTCAGTGCCTTACTACGACGAGCGCCACTGCGCGAAACCTGGCATCACGGGCTGGGCGCAGCTCTGTTATCCGTACGGCGCCTCCGAAAAGGACGCCATCGAGAAGCTGCAGTACGATCTTTACTACGTGAAAAACCACACGCTGCTCTTCGACCTGATGATCCTCCTGCAGACGGTCGAAGTGGTCGTGTTCGGGAAGGGCGGGCGGTAGGGTTCCGCGGTGTCGGAAAGCTTTACAGCGCCCCTCGCAAGTAAAATGTAAAATAGCCGTCAAGCACATGATTTCGTTGATGGTGCACTGTGCCGGCCGGACTCTTGCATGACACCGGTATCGGTGGGATCCTTCAGGTTGCTGAAGCAGAGGTTGTGCGGATGAGTGCAGAGGAAAAAATTCAGGGTATGGCTTCGGCGAAAATCGATCGCCGCAAGTTGCTGCGGGGCGCCTCCGCGGCCGTCCCGGCGATCCTGACCCTGCAGAGCGGCGCGGCGCTTGCCCGCAGCAGCAATCTGATCGGCACCAATCAGTACGCCGGCGCGCAGGATGGCAAGTACAACTGCCTCGACTTCGACGGCATCGACCGCACCGACAAGCCCAACGTGTACGACCTCGGCAGTCCGCCGATGGGGCATGTGACCCGCATCGATGCGGATTCCCGCTATTTCAAGAACGACCCGGACGATTCGCATCACCACGGGTATGGCGGCGGCGG
>DAORVK010000074.1:0-9246 GCA_035433705.1 Steroidobacteraceae bacterium | reverse complement strand
AGATGTGCGCCGAAGGCGGCACGTACTACCGCAAGAACCGCTGGCGAACGTCGCGCGTGAATGTCAAGCGGGGCATGCTGGTTTCCGCCACCGCGCTGAGTTCCTTCAGCAGTGGCATCAACTACACCGACGTCTGAGCCGAAATGGCGGCGCGCAGACGCCGCGCACTGTGTCTGGGCGGACTGGGACGAACTCAGCGTCGTTTACCACCGCCCGTCGGGCAAGACGCATTTCGTCAACGCTTCCACGGCATTCCTGCTCGAGCAACTCCTCGGGGAGCCCGCCTCCGTTGAGTCGGCTGCGCAGGCGCTCGCGCAAGCGCAGGATCGCCCGGTGGATGACGCCCTGCGCGACGATGTGGCGGGCACCCTGCTGCGCCTTGCGGAACTCGGCCTGATCGAGAGCGCGTGAGCGCGCGCGTCGGCGATCTCGCGCCCGGCGAGTTTGCGGCCCGGCTTGCGCGCGGCGGGGTCGACGTGCGCATCGGGCCGTTCGACTTTCGCATCTGCGCGAGGGTGAAAGATCTCACCGGCGCGCTCCACGCGCTCTACCGCGACTATCCGCTCCTCACGGGAGCACGGGTCCTGCACGGTCACGTCGCCGTGCGCGATGTGATGCGCTGGTTGCCGACGCCTCGCCGGCGCGTGCGCTTCATCGTCGATGGGCGCGCGCCGCACGAGGACATGCCGGCTGGACAGGCGCTGCCGGTACTCGAGTGGGGCATCAATCTCGTCATTGCGCTGCGCTATCACTGCTACCTGATGCTGCACGCGGCCGTGCTCGAGCGCGGCGGCCGCGCGCTGCTGCTGCCGGCCTGGCCGGGACATGGCAAGACGACGCTCTGCGCGGCGCTCGCGCATCGTGGCTGGCGGCTCTTTTCCGACGAGTTCGGTCTCGTGCGACCCGGCACGCGCGAGCTCGTGCCGATTCCGCGGCCGATGCCGCTCAAGAACGCCTCGATCGACGTGATCCGGCGCTTTGCGCCCGAGGCGTTCCTTGGTCCCGTGATACCGGGCACTCGCAAGGGCACGATCGCGCACGTGCGCCCGCCGGCGCAGAGCGTGGCGCGCGCGCGGGAGACGGCACCGGCCGCGTGGATCGTGTTCCCGCGGTGGGAAGCAGGCGCGGCGCTGTCACTCGAGGAGATGCCGAAGTCGGCAGGCTACATGCAGCTTGCGACCAATGCATTCAACTATGAAATGCTCGGTGAGCCGGGCTTCGAGACGGCACGCGGTCTCGTTGACGGCGCGCGCTGCTATCGCCTCGTGTACTCCGACCTCGACGAAGCGGTGGCGGCGCTCGGTGCCCTCACCTTCGAAAGCGGCGCATGAGCGCGCCTCGCGAGCGGCAGCTCATGATCGACGCGCTGATGCGACCGCACGAGGTCGCCTCGTGGCCGGCCGCCGATCTCGATCTCGCACTGCGGGTTCTGCGGCGGGCGCGTCTGCTCGGGCGGCTTGCGGAAAATCTCGATGACCTGGGGCTGCTGGGTGCGCTCCCGGCGCAGGCGCGCGATGCGCTCTCGAGCGCGCGGATCATCGCGCAGGCGCGAGCGCGTGTCGCCCGCTGGGAGCTCGATCGTATCGCGTATGCGCTGCAGGAGGCGCCCGGGCTCGGCCTGGTCGTGATGAAAGGCTGCGCCTATCTGCTCGCAGGCCTGCCGCACGCGCGCGGGCGGATGTTCGCCGATGTGGACCTCCTCGTACCCGAAGCGCGCTTGCGGGAAGTGGAGAGCCGCCTCCTGGAGCAGGGTTGGCGGACGGCCGAGCTCACGCCCTACGACGATCGCTACTATCGGCAATGGACCCACGAGTTGCCGCCGCTGACGCACGAAGAACGGGAGGTCGAGGTCGACCTGCACCACAACGTGCAGATGCGCACCTCGCGCCTGAAGCCCGATGCGGCGCTGCTGCTCGCCGCCGCCCGCCCAATAACCGAAAACTCTGGTGCCGGGTTTCGGGTTCTCGCACCGATCGACATGACGTTGCACGCGATGACGCATCTCTTCCACGGTGGCGAGATGGACGATGCACTGCGCGAGCTGGTCGATATCGACTCGCTCCTGCGCCACTACGGGCAGCATGAGCCGGGATTCTGGGGGGAGTTCTGGCCCCGGGCGGTGGCGCTCGATCTCGCGCGGCCGGCGTTCTACGGATTGCGCTATGCGCGCCGTCTCCTTGGCACACCCGTACCGCAGGCGCTGCTCGCGGAATCGCGGGCGGGAAGAAGCCCGCCCGGGTTCGTCGTCGCGCTGATGGACGGGCTCGTGCCCGAGGCGCTGTTTCCCCCGCACCCCGATCGCGCTCGTCGCCGGACAGCCCTCTCCCGTCTGCTCCTCTATGTGCGCGCCCACTGGGTCCGGATGCCGCCGTGGATGCTCATCCGGCATCTGGCGTATAAGTTCTACGTCAGGAGGGGACATGGATAAGATGCTGCATTACGCCTATCGGGGCCTTTTTCTGCTCGCGGGGCTCGGCCTCGTGCTTGCGCTGGCCGAAGGGCTCGCCGGGCTCGCTGGCCGATCGCTGATCGGGCACGAGTACAGCGCGGGTCGTGTGCTCGAGATCGCCACGATGCTGATGGTCTTCGTGATCGGGCTGCAACTGCGCAAGCTCCGCCACTGAACGGAAGGTAGCCTTGGAGGACGCGTTCGGCGCCACGGCTGTCGGCGTTGCGAGCTATGCCGCGGCGACGGTGGCCTTTCTTGCCCTGACAATCCTGCTCGCGGTGAGCTGGCGGGGCCGTGCGCAGGGCGTGCGGCTCATCGGCGCCAGCGCGATGACTGCATTGTGGGCCGCCCTCCTCACGCTGCAGGCGTGGCGGGACGGATTTCCGGCAATCGTCGTGTACACACTCGAGGTCTTGCGCGGCGGCGCGTGGATCTTCGCGCTCCTCGCACTGGCCCACGGGGTGTTGCCGCGTTACCTCGCCATCGCGGCCCACACGGTCTGGGTCGTGCTCGCCATCGTGGGCTGGGTCTTCGCGGCCCACGCAGGGCGCCTGCTCGCACCGGCGGGCATCGCGCTCGCACTCGCCGTGCTCGTCCTGATCGAGCAGATCTACCGCAATGCGAACGCGAGCGGCCGCGAGGATTTCAAGTTTCTGGCGATCGGCCTTGGCGGCGTGTTTGCTTTCGACCTGTTTCTCTTCTCGCAGTCCGAGCTGCTGCGGGGCATCCCGGCCGACGTCTGGTATGCGCGCGGCTTCGTCAATGCGCTGCTCGTGCCGCTGATCGCAATCGCCGCCCGCCGCAACCCCCAGTGGTCGCTCGAGGTGTTCGTGTCGCGGCAGGTGGTGGTGTTCACCACTGTGATCCTGGCCGTCGGCGTGTATCTGCTGATGATGGCGGGCGGCGGCTACCTGTTGCGGGAGATCGGCGGCCGGTGGGGCGTGGCGGCGAACGTGATCTTCTTCACCGGGGCGCTCGCGGTGCTCGCGGTGACGCTGCTGTCAGGCACCCTGCGCCGGCGCTTGCGGGTGTTCATCACGAAGCACTTCTATCGCAACAAGTACGACTATCGCGTCGAATGGCTGCGCTTCATCGAGACGCTCTCGGCAGGGGGCGACGAAGACATCCGGCGCACGAGCCTGCGCGCGATCGCCGAGATCTTCGAGAGCCCCGCCGCGATCCTGTACACCCGCAGCGATACAGCGGCCGAATTCGTGGTGGCCGCTGCCTGGCCGATGCAGATCGAAAATTTGCGCGAGCAGCGCGCGGTACCGGCCGATCACGAGCTCGTACGTTTTCTCGGTGCGCGCCAATGGGTCATCGATCTTGCGGAATATGATGCCGCGCCCGATCTCTACCAGAACGTGTCGATGCCCGAGGGCTTGCGCGCCACGCCCGCGATCCGGGTGCTGCTGCCGCTGCTGCGCCCCGAGGGGCTCGCGGGATTCGCAGTGCTCTACGAGCCTGCGCCACCTTTCGAGCTCACCTACGAGGACCGCGACCTTCTCAAGACCCTCGGTCGACATGTCGCCACGATCGTCGTGCAGCACGACGCGGACCGCCGTCTCGCCGAGAGCCGGCAGTTCGAGGCCTACCACCGCCTGACGGCGTTCATGATGCACGACCTCAAGAACTCGGTCGCCCAGCTGCGGCTGATCGTGCGCAACGCCGAGAAACACCGGCAGAACCCGGCTTTCGTGGACGACGCGATCGCCACCATCGGCAACGCCGCCGAGCGCATGACGCGCCTCATCGAACAGTTGAGTGATCGTAATCGCGCATCCGGGGCTGCGCCCGTCGACTTCGGTCCGCTTATTCACGGAGTTGTGACGCGCTGCGCCGATCGGCGGCCCGCGCCAACTTTCGAGCCGCCTCCTGCGCCGGTCACGGTGCAAGCCGATGGCGATCGTCTCGCCGCCGTGCTCGAACACGTGATCAGGAACGCCCAGGATGCCTGTGAACCCTCCGACTCCATCGATCTCAAAGTGACGATCGAGGCGACACGCGCCCGCCTCACGATTGCCGACACCGGTCCCGGCATGACTCCGGAGTTCGTGCGTGCGCGGCTCTTCCGTCCTTTCGACAGCACCAAGGGCTCAAAAGGCATGGGTATCGGCGCCTTCCAGGTGCGGGAATACGTGCGCAGTCTCGGCGGGGACGTGGAAGTGCAAAGCAGTCCCGGTTCGGGGACGCGATTCGACATTATCCTGCCGCTTTTCGATGACCGACATGGCTGAAGAAAAGAAGAAACTGCTGATCGTCGAAGATGACACGGGGCTGCAGAAGCAGCTCAGGTGGACCTTCGACGATTTCGAGGTGCTGCAGGCGGGGAATCGCCAGGAAGCCATCGCGCACCTGCGGCGCAGCGAGCCGCCGGTCGTGCTGCAGGACCTCGGCCTGCCGCCCGACCCCGACGGCGTCGCCGAGGGCATGGCGACGCTGAAGGAGATCCTGAGCCTCGCGCCGCGCACCAAAGTCATCGTCGTGACCGGCAACGCCGATCGCGACAACGCGGTCCGCGCGGTCGGCTTCGGCGCCAGCGATTTCTACCAGAAGCCGCTCGACACCGACGTGCTGCGCCTGATCGTCGATCGCGCATTCCATATCCACGCCCTCGAGGAGCAGAACCGCGCCTTACGGGAAAGTCAGGCGAGCTCGCCGCTCAGGGGGCTCATCGCGACCGACGCGGGCATGCTGCGCGTCTGCCGTATGGTCGAAAAAGTGGCCCCGACAAATGTCTCGGTGCTGATTCTCGGCGAGAGCGGCACGGGCAAGGAACTGATCGCGCGCGCGGTCCATGATCTCGGTGAACGACGCAAAGCCCGCTTCGTCGCGATCAACTGCGCGGCGATCCCCGAGCAACTGCTCGAAAGCGAACTCTTCGGCCACGAGAAGGGCGCCTTCACAGGCGCGATCAAGACGACACCGGGCAAGATTGAAGTCGCCGATGGCGGCACGCTTTTTCTCGACGAAATTGGCGACATGCCGCTGCCGCTGCAGGCGAAGCTGCTGCGTTTCCTGCAGGCGAGGGTGATCGAGCGGGTCGGTGGGCGCGACGAGATCGCGGTCGACGTGCGCATCGTCTGCGCGACCCACCAGGACCTGAAGGCGCTGATTGCGGGGCAGCGTTTCCGCGAGGACCTTTATTACCGGCTGAGCGAAGTGTCGGTCAGCCTGCCGCCGCTGCGCGACCGGCCGGGTGATGCGGTCGTCATGGCGCACGCGTTTCTCGGTCGCTTCGGCGCGGAGCAGGGCACGCCGCGCCGCGGCTACACCCCGCAGGCCATCGCGGCCATCCAGGCGTATGCCTGGCCCGGCAACGTGCGCGAGCTCGAGAACAAGGTGAAGACCGCCGTGATCATGGCGGAGGGTCCGCTCGTGACGGCGGAGGACTTGGGTCTTGCCGATGCGCCGGGCGGCGTGCCGCTGTTCAATCTCAAGGAGGTGCGCGCGCGCGCCGAGCGGCAGGCGGTCCTGCAGGCGATGGCGCTCTCCGACGGCAAGGTTTCCCGTGCCGCCGATCTGCTCGGTGTGAGCAGGCCGACCCTCTACGATCTCATGGACCGCTATGGCATCCGTCGGGATGACGGTGAAAGCTGATCTGCGTACGGGGCCGCTGACGCTCGGCCTCGCGGCTCTCGCCACGGCCGCGCTCTGGCCCAGTCTCGGGTCGCTCGCTGCGACCTGGCGCGACATGCACGACTATCAGCACGGCTACATCATCGCGGCCGTGAGCGCGATCTGGCTCGCAGTGATCGCACGGCGGCAGTGGTCTGCACGACCGCGGCCGAGTCTCCCCGGGCTCGGGGCCCTCGCCGTCGTGCTCTTCGCCTGGGTGGTCGGGGTCTGCGCCAACAGCCTGATTGCCCACCAGATGCTGTTTCCGCTCGCCGTGTGGTGCGCTGTCTGGTCGGCGACAGGCCTGCAGCAGGCGCGGCACGCGGCGGCGCCGATCGCATTCCTCTACTTTGCGACGCCTATTTGGGAGTACGCGGTGCCAGTCCTGCAGCGGCTCAGCGTCGCCGCGACCGAGACGGCGCTGGGGTGGCTCGGCGTGTCGGCCGAGGTGCACGAATACTTTGTGAGCATTCGCGGCGGCACTTTTCACATCGCCGAAGGCTGCAGCGGCAAGCGTTATTTCGTCGTCACGCTGGCCGTTGCCGTGCTCGGTGCCGCGATCTACCGGATGCGAGGCGTGCGTGCGCTCGGCTACGTGCTCGCCTGCGGAGTTCTTGCGCTCGTCGCCAACTGGATCCGCATCATCATCGTGATCTACGCCGGTCACATCGCGGGCATGCAGACCTACCTCGTCGCCGTGGAGCACCTGACGCTCGGCAATGTCATTTTCGTGTGTTTGCTGGTGCTGGTGCTGTTGCTGGCGAGGGCTGTGGCGCCGGCCAGCACGGCACGGGCGCGCCGGCCGTGGACGAGCGATCCTTTTCCGGGCACTGCGATTCGGCGCGGCAGCGCGTTGCCGTTCGCGGCGATCGCCGCGGCGCTGCTCGTCACGGCGTTCGCAGCCGCGTATCCGCGCGCTGCGAACGCCCTGCACGACGTTTCGCCGGGCGGTCTGCCGCTCACCACCGGCCGCTGGCAGGGGCCACTGCCCGGGGCTGCGGCCTGGACGCCGAACTTCGTGGGCGCTGCCGGGGAGCGCAGGGCGTCCTACTCCTCGGCCGCAGGAACCGTGGAACTCTATGTGAACGCGTACGGCGTGCAGCACCAGGGACAGGAACTCGTGCAATACGCCAATACGCTGCTGGCGCCCGGCATCTGGCAGCGGGCGTGGCCGCAGGCAACACAACCCTTGTCGCGACAGGCGCCGTCGCCGGCGAGCTTCGAGGCACGCACCGACGATGGCAGGCGCTGGGTCCTCGCGTATCTCTTCGACGTCGGTGGCTGGTACACGAGCCGCGAGCCGCTCGCGCAGCTCGCGTACGGCCTGCAGGCGATACGCCGACCCGTCCCCTCGGGTGTGGTGGCGCTCGCGGTGCGCTGCGACACGGATTGCGCGGCGGCGCGGGCGCTCGCGACCGCTTTCTGGGACGATATGTCCGGCCCCATCCTCGGCATGTTGCCGCATTCAGGACAGGATCGATGAAACGACTTCCGCCGTTCCTCTTCGCCGCCGCACTGGCCGTCGTGTTGCTGACCGGGTGCGATCGCCTGATGAGTGTCGAGCAGCGCCTCGATCGTGCGCAGTCTGCGTTCGATGCCGGACATGATTCTGCCGCCATGGCGGACGTCAAGACGGTTCTCGAGCGCGAGCCTGCCAATGCCGCGGGCCGCATCCTGCTGGCGCGGCTCACGCTGCGTCTGGGCGATGCAACCACGGCACGCAAGGAACTCGAGCGTGCCGTGCAGGCGGGCGTCGATGCGTCGACTGCCAGCGAGCTCGACCAGTCGATCCTGCTCGCGCAAGGACGCTTCGCCGATGCGCTGGCGGCCGCACAGAAAGAGGCGGGCGATCAATCGACGCGCCGGCAGCTCGTGATCGTCGAGGCACTGATGGGCCTCGGGCGCACCGACGAGGCGCGCAAGGCACTCGATGCCGCGCTCGCCGCCGCGCCGCAAGACCGCGAGGTGCAGCTCGCGGATGCCCGCTGGGCCTGGGCGTCGGGGAGCATCAAAGAGGCCGGCGAAGCGCTCGATCGCCTGCTGGCAAAATACCCTGACTTCGCGCGTGCCGCGTTCTACCGGGGCCGCATGGCGATGGCGATCGGCGATGCGCGGCGGGCGCAGGCAGTATTCGAGGCCGCAAGCGCCCACATGAGCGGGCAGCTCGACCTGCCCGAGCAGTTCGGTGTGCTCGTCGGCCTCGTCGAGAGCCGTATCGCACTCGGCGATCTCAAGGGCGCTGATACGGATCTCGCCGTGCTCTCGCAGCGCGCGCCCGGAGCATTTGCCACGCACTATCTGAAGGCGCGGGTCGCGTATGCGCGTCGCGACTTCGCTGCGGCCGCCACGGAGCTGCGCGAGGCGCTCAAGGCAGACCCGGGCAGCCTGCCGGGGCGGTTGCTGCTTGGGGCCGTGCTCACCGAGCAGGGCTCGCTCGAACAGGCTGGCGCCGAGCTGTCGCGGCTCGTTGCGGAAAACCCCGAGAACATCGAGGCGCGCAAGCAGCTCGCCCGCGTGCTGCTCGCCCGGCGCGACCCGGTGGCGGCGCGGCGCGTGCTCGCCGAAGCGCCGGCCTCCACCCAGGATGCCGGTGCCGACTGGATGAGCGGCTCGCTCCTCCTGATGAGCGGCGAGACTGAAGAAGGCATTGCAAAGCTCGAGGAAGGTGCGGCAACCGAGCCCGGCAATGTCCGGATCCGGCTCGACCTCGCCAATGCCTACCTGTTGGCCGGACGCCGCGACGAGGCTCTCGCGCTGCTGCAGGCCCTGTCGCCCGAAGCAGGGGGGCCGCGGCGCAGCCAGCTGCTCGTGCTGGCAGGCGCCTCGGGCAAGGACAGGGCCGCCGCGCGGCAGTCGATCCTGCAACTTGCACAGGACAACCCCCGGGATACCAGCCTCAAAGTGGTGGGCGGTTACTACCTGCTCGCAAATGGGGAGGTCGCGACCGCGCGGGGTCTCTTCGAGGAAGCGCTGCGCGCCGAGCCGAAGAACGCCAGCGCGCTGCTGGGAAGGGCCGTAGGGGCGCTTCAGGCAGGCGACCCCGCGGATGCGCAGAAAGGCTTCCGCGAAGTGCTCGCCGTCGAACCCGACAGTGAGCGAGCTTATGTGGGCCTCGCCATGACGGCATTCGCACAATCGGACCGCGCGGGCGCGGCGCAGTGGCTCGAGAAATCGATCAG
>DAORVK010000073.1:0-13454 GCA_035433705.1 Steroidobacteraceae bacterium | reverse complement strand
GCCCGGCGCCCGCAGCCCGCCGCGCGGCGGCCTCAGCCCGGCACGCGCCTGATCTGCGCCCCGAGCTGCGAAAGCTTTTCCTCGATCGTCTCGTAGCCGCGGTCGATGTGGTAAATGCGCTCGATATCGGTGCGCCCTTCGGCGACGAGGCCTGCGAGCACGAGGCTCGCCGAGGCTCGCAGATCGGTCGCCATGACCGGCGCGGCAGTCAGTTGCGGCACCCCGCGGATGATCGCGGTATTGCCCTCGAGGCGGATCTCGGCGCCGAGCCGCCGCATCTCGAGCATGTGCATGAAGCGGTTCTCGAAAATCGTCTCGACGATCGTGCCGACGCCATCCGCGATCGTGTCGAGCGCCGCGAACTGCGCCTGCATGTCGGTCGGGAACGCCGGATACGGTGCAGTGCGGATGTCGACGGATTTCGGGCGCCGGCCGCGCATGTCGATCTCGATCCACGAGTCGCCGACACCAATCTTCGCGCCCGCCTCCTCGAGTTTGGCGACCACCGCATCGAGGTGATCGGGGCGCGTGTTCTTGATACGCACGTGGCCGCGCGTGATGGCGCCTGCAACGAGGTAGGTGCCGCTCTCGATGCGGTCCGGAAGCACGTGGTAGCGGGTGCCGCCGAGGCGCTCGACGCCCTCGATCACGATCGTGTCGGTGCCGGCGCCGCGGATCCTGCCGCCCATCCCGTTGACGAAATTCGCGAGATCGACGACTTCGGGCTCGCGCGCCGCATTCTCGATGACCGTCTCGCCTTCGGCGAGCGCCGCGGCCATCATCAGGTTTTCCGTACCGGTGACCGTCACCGTCTCGAGCACGAGGCGCGCACCCTTCAGGCGCGACGCGCGTGCACGGATATAACCGCCCTCGATGTGGATATCGGCACCCATCGCCTGCAGGCCTGCGACGTGAATGTTCACCGGGCGCGCGCCGATCGCGCAGCCACCCGGCAGCGATACGTCGGCGCGGCCGTAGCGCGCGATGAGCGGTCCGAGCACCAGGATGGATGCGCGCATCGTCTTGACGAGCTCGTAGGGCGCATAGGGTTCGCGCAGCGTCGTCGGATCGACCTCGATGTGCATGCGCTCGCCGATCGTGACGTCGACGCCCATGCGGCCGAGCAGCGCGATCATCGTCGTGACATCCTGCAGGTGCGGGACGTTCGAGACCGTCACCGCGCTGTCGGCGAGCAGGGTACCGGCAAGGATCGGCAATGCGGCGTTCTTTGCGCCCGAGATCCGGATCTCGCCTTCAAGCGGCGTGCCACCCTGGATCTGCAGTTTATCCATGGCGTGGCTGGCCCGGGCTGCGCGCCGCGGCTTCGTCCGGAGTCAATGCGTCGATCGACAACGCGTGGATTTCATTGCCCATGCGTGCACCGAGCGCCGCGTAGATCATCTGGTGGCGGGCGATCACGCGCTTGCCGGCAAATGCGGCGGCGATCACCCGCGTGGCGAAGTGCACGTTGTCTTCGGTTGCAACATCGACTTGCGCGCCTGGCAGGGCGGACCGGATGAGCTCGGCGATTTCACTGGTTTGCATCAGGCAATAGTAAAGAGTTGCGGGCCGTGGCGGTATCATGGCGGGCCATGAACGCCGCACCGGACGCCGTCCCGCCGCCCGCCACCACCGACGACGGGCTCCTCACCGCCGGCCGGCGGGCGCTGCGGATCGAGGCGACCGCGGTCGAATCGCTGCTCAAACGGCTCGACGCACGTTTCGCGGCAGCCTGCCGCCTCTGCCTCGCCTGCACCGGCCGCATCGTCGTCACAGGCATGGGCAAGTCGGGCCACGTCGGCGGCAAGATTGCCGCGACTCTCGCGAGCACGGGTTCGCCGTCCTTTTTCCTGCACCCGGCCGAAGCGAGCCACGGCGATCTCGGCATGATCACGCGCACCGACCTCGCGCTCGCGATCTCCAATTCCGGCGAGACACCCGAGGTGTTGACGCTGCTGCCGCACCTGTCGCGCCTCGGCGTACCGCTCATTGCGATGACCGGCAATCCCGAATCCACGCTCGCGCGCGCCGCCGCCGTCAATCTCGACATCAGCGTGCCCGAGGAAGCCTGCCCGCTCAATCTCGCGCCGACCGCAAGCACCACCGTCACGCTCGCGATGGGCGACGCCCTCGCGGTCGCCGTGCTCGACGCGCGCGGCTTCACCGAACAGGATTTCGCGCGCTCGCATCCGGGCGGTACGCTCGGGCGTCGCCTGCTGCTGCACGTCGAGGACGTGATGCGCAAGGGAGACGATGTCCCGCGAACCGCGCCGGACGCCTTCCTGAAGGAAGGGCTCGTCGAGATGTCGCGCAAGGGCCTCGGCATGACCGTGATCGTCGATGGCACGGGCAGAAGTCTCGGTGTTTTCACCGACGGCGACCTGCGTCGCATCCTCGATCAGCCTGTCGACGTGCGTGCGGCGCGCATGGCCGAGGTAATGACCGCACCGGGCAAGTCGATCGGGCCGCGCGAGCTGGCGGCTGAAGCCGTACACTTGATGGAGCTGCACAGGATCACCGCCCTGCCGGTTATCGACGCGGCGGGCCGCGTCGTGGGCGCCCTGAACGTGCACGACCTGCTGCGCGCCGGAGTCATGTAGTCCGTGGCGCGCCCCGCAAGACCGCCCCGCTCCGTGCGCCTCCTCGTCCTCGACGTCGACGGCGTGCTGACAGACGGCCGCCTCTACTACGGCGCGCGCGGCGAGGTGCTCAAGGTGTTTCATGTCCAGGATGGTCACGGCATTCGCGAGGCGCAGCGCGCCGGCATCGCCGTAGCGGTCATATCGGGCCGCGATACACCCGCCGTACGCCGCAGATGCCGCGATCTCGGCATCCGGCACCTTTTCCAGGGTGTGGAGGACAAGCTCGCCGTGCTCACCCGGCTCTGCGCGCGCCTCGGCGTGGCGCTGCGCGAATGCGCGGTCGTGGGTGATGACACGCCGGATGTGCCGGTGATGCGCGCGGCCGGCCTGGCCTTTGCGGTCCCGGGCGCGCACGCGACCGCGCGGCGCGCAGCACACCGCGTGACGCGCGCGCGGGGCGGCCACGGCGCGGTGCGCGAGGTCTGCGATCTGCTGCTCGCCGCCCGCGCCCGGCCATGATCGCGCGCTGGCTGATCGGGCTCGTCGCGATCGCGATGATCGTTGCGACGGTTTTGCTGAGCCGTACCTCGCGCGCGCCGGATGTGGCGAGCGTCGATCGCAGCGGCGAGCAGGATCCCGGCTATTCGGCGCGCGATGCCGAAATCATCGAGACCGGTGACAATGGCAGGCCCCGCTACTGGCTCCGGGCGGAACTGATCGAGCAGGCGCCGAACGACGCGACGATCACACTGACGCACCCGGCGCTGCGCTATCTCGGTGAGGGGGGCAGCACCTGGCGCGCGAGCGCGCTGACCGGCACGGTGCCTCCCGCTCGCGACCTCATCATGCTCGACGGCGACGTGCGACTCGACGGCACGCTCCCGGACGGCGGGGCGCCGGCACAAGTTACGACCAGCCATCTCGCCTTCGATACCGTGAACGAGGTGGCTTCCACGCAGGCCAGGGTCACGATCGACTGGTCGGGTCACCGGCTCTCCGCGCGCGGCATGCGTGCCGACCTCAAGGGGGAGACCCTTCGGCTAGAATCGAAGGTCAATGGCCGTTTCCTCCCTCAATGATCCCCGGCGGTTGCGTGCGCCGCTGCTCGCGGCGCTCGCTTGCGCGGCTGCGCTCGCCAGCGCCGCGGAGCCCGTACAGTCACCGGTGGCAGCGATACGCGACCTGCCGATCAACGTGGATGCGGCTTCGTCCGACGTCGACTACCGCAGCAACACGGTGGTCTTCCGCGATGTCGTGATCACACAGGGCACGACGCGCGTCTCAGCCGACCTCGCGCGCGCCACGGGGCTCGACTTCAAGGACTCGACCTGGACTTTCACGGGCAACGTGCGCATCGAGCGTGACGGCGGAGTGCTCGAATCGGATGAGGCGCAAGTACAGTTTCGCACCAACCTGCTGCGCGTTGCGACGATTCAGGGCAAGCCCGCGCGGTTCGAGCAGCAGCTCACGCGCTCGACGGACACGGCCCACGGCCGCGCATCGACTATCGTCTATGACCTCGACAGTGATCACGTGACCCTCACGGGCGACGCGTGGCTGAGCGACGGCCGCAACGAGATCAGCGGCGAGAAGCTGGTCTACAACGTGCGCGACCAGCGTGTGCTCGCCGAGCCGCAGCCGGGCACCGGTGGCCGGGTGCGGATCACGATACGCCCACGGGACGGGAACAAGGATGAGCCGCGGCCATGACGCGCCTTTCGGCCGTGAGGCTCGCCAAGAGCTACGGCAAACGCACCGTCATCACCGACCTGTCGCTCGACGTGGCGAGCGGTGAGGTCGTCGGCCTGCTCGGGCCGAACGGTGCCGGCAAGACGACCGCGTTCTACATGATCGTCGGCCTCATTCCCCTCGACGCGGGGCATATCCGGCTTGACGACACCGATCTCACGCACTTTTCCATGCACCGGCGCGCGCAGCTCGGCATCGGCTATCTGCCGCAGGAGGCGTCGGTTTTCAGGAAGCTGTCCGTGCAGGACAACGTGCTCGCGATCCTCGAGACGCGCGCCGATCTCGACCGCGCCGGGCGCGAGCGGCGCCTTGAGGAGATCCTCGACGAACTGCGCATCTCGCACGTGCGGGAGAGCCTCGGGCTGTCGCTGTCGGGCGGTGAGCGCCGGCGCGTCGAGATCGCACGCGCCCTCGCCGCCGAGCCGCGCTTCATGCTGCTCGACGAGCCGTTCGCGGGCGTCGATCCGCTCTCGGTGCTGGACATCCAGCGCATCATCCGCGAACTCACGGCGAAGGGAATCGGCGTACTGATCACCGACCACAACGTGCGGGAAACGCTCGGCGTCTGCGACCGCGCGTACATCGTCAGCGCGGGCACCGTGATCGCTGCCGGAAATGCCGAAGAAATCCTTGCCAACCCCCAAGTCCGTGCGGTGTACTTGGGCGAGTCCTTCCGGATGTGAACAGTGATATCGCCCTGAAAACTCTTTTAGATTCAATGTGTTGGGTTTTCCGTCCTCGGCCGCCATGCTGAAGCCGTCCCTGCAGCTGAAACTGGGGCAGTCGCTCACCATGACCCCGCAGTTGCAGCAGGCGATCCGGCTGCTGCAAATGCCCGCGCTCGAGCTGCAGGCGCACATCCGCGAACTGCTCGAATCGAACGTGATGCTCGAGCCGGTCGAGGAGCCCGAACAGACCGGAATCTTCGAGGCCATCCAGTCGCCGGCGGAGCGTGCGGCTCCGGAGTTCGAGGCGCCGCCGCGCGATTCGGCGCAGGTCGAAGTCGAAATCGTCGCGGACAACTGGTCGAGCGGGACCGCCGCCACCTCTGACGCATCCTGGTCAGGCGACGATGACGAACGCCAGCAGGAATACGCAGACGGGGCCGGAGCCTCGTTGCAGGACCACCTGCTCGGGCAGCTCGAAGTCGCCTGCCTCGACGCACGCCGGCTCGCGATAGCGCGCGCCATCGTCGATGCGATCAACGACGACGGCTACCTGATCGAATCCGCAGTCGAAATCGCCGCGACGCTGCGCCCCGAGGTCGAGTGCGAGGCTGCAGAGGTACTCGACGTGCTCACGACGGTGCAGGCACTTGACCCCGCGGGGGTCGGCGCACGCTCGGTGGGGGAATGCATCACGCTGCAACTGCGCCAGCTCGACCCCGCCACGCCGGGCCTCGCGACCGCCCAAGCGATCGCGGCCGATCACCTGGATGCCGTCGCCCGGGGCGAACTCGCGCTGCTGCGGCGCGAAATGCGGGTCACCGAGGATGAACTCGCCGAGGCACTCGCGCTCGTGCGCACGTGTCAACCGCGCCCCGGCTCGGCGCTGAGCGGCAGCGCACCCGAATACGTGGTGCCCGACGTGTTCGTGCGCCGCACTGATCGCGGCTGGAGCGTCGAGGTCAACCCTTCGACCCTGCCGCGCGTACGCCTGAACCAGGGCTACGCAAGCCTTCTCGGCAGGGACACGCCGCACGCCAGCCTGCGCGCGCAGCTGCAGGAGGCGCGCTGGCTGCTGAAGAGCCTCGAGATCAGGAACGACACACTGCTCAAGGTCGCGGGTGCGATCATCGAGCGCCAGACCGCATTCCTCGAGCAGGGCGATGAGCACATGCGGCCGATGATCCTGAAGGACATTGCTGCAGCGATCGAAATGCACGAATCGACGATTTCGCGCATCACTTCGGGCAAGTACATGCACACGCCCCGCGGCGTGTTCGAGTTGCGCTACTTCTTCTCGAGCCACGTCGGGGGTGGCGAGGCGGCCGAGACCTCCTCGACCGCGATCCGCGCGAAGATCCGCAAGCTGATCCGTGACGAAGACCCCGAGACGCCGCTGTCCGACAGCCGCATCGCCGAAATGCTGTCTGCCGAGGGCATTCCCGTCGCGCGACGCACGGTCGCGAAATACCGCGAGGCGATGCGCATCGCGCCTTCGAACGAGCGCCGGCGCGCCGCACCAAAATGACACCCATTCAGCCAGAAGCGAGGAGAGCACGATGCAACTTTCCGTGAGCGGCCACCATGTCGAAGTCACCCCGCCGCTGCGCGGCTACGTGGAGAAGAAACTCGAGCGCATCGTGCGTCACTTCGATCACGTGATCGACGTGCACTGCGTGCTCACTGTCGAGAAGCAGCGCCAGAAAGCCGAGGCCACCCTGCACGTGCGCGGCGGCTCGATCCACGCCGACGCAATCGAAGCGGACATGTACGCCGCGATCGATGCGCTCGCCGACAAGCTCGACCGTCTCGTGAAGAAGCACAAGGAAAAATCCCGGGACCACCACGCCGCCGAGGGGCGCAAGACCACGCGGCAATAGCCGCGCACCGGCCGGCCATCGCAGCATGCGTGTCGTCGTCGTCAGCGGCCTTTCGGGGTCAGGCAAGAGCGTGGCACTGCACATGCTCGAGGACCTCGGGTTCTACTGCATCGACAACATCCCCGCGGCGCTGCTGACCCCGCTCATTTCGCACACGGTGCGCAGCGCCGACAGCACCTACGAGCGGATCGCCGTCGGCCTCGACGCGCGCAATACGGCGGCGGAAATCGCCACCGTACCGAAGCTGCTGCAGGAGCTGAAGAAGAGCGGCATCCCATGCGAGGTGCTGTTCCTCACTGCGAACGACGGGGAACTGCTGCGCCGTTTCGCGGAGACCCGCCGCAAGCATCCGATGAGCCGCAGCGATGTCGGCCTGCGCGAGGCAATCGCGATCGAGCGCGATCTCCTCGAGCCGATCATGTACGCGGCCGACCGGGTGATCGA
Source organism: Steroidobacteraceae bacterium (assembly GCA_035433705.1). Classification (GTDB taxonomy): domain Bacteria; phylum Pseudomonadota; class Gammaproteobacteria; order Steroidobacterales; family Steroidobacteraceae; genus CADEFQ01. The sequence goes on along the minus strand of DAORVK010000073.1, from coordinate 6,134 downwards.
CACCTCGCGCATGGGTGTGCACGCGCTGCGCGACATCGTGCTGAAGGCGGCCGAGTCGCGCATCTCGCCGCGCCTGTCGATCACCTTCGAGTCGTTCGGTTTCAAGCACGGCATCCCCGGCGATGCCGACTTCGTGTTCGACGCGCGTTCCTTGCCAAACCCGTACTGGGAGCCGCTGCTGCGCCCGCTGACGGGCCGCGACCCGCAGGTGATCCGCTTCCTCGAAGCCGAGCCTGCGGTCGCCAGGATGATCGACGACATTGCAGCCTTCATCGAGGCGCGCATTCCCGAGCACACGGCGGCAAATCGCCGCTACCTCACCGTCGCCGTCGGCTGCACCGGCGGCCAGCATCGCTCGGTCTACATCGCGAACCGGCTCGTCGAGCGCTTCGCGGCGCACCATCCACAGGTTGCCGCACGGCACAACGAGCTGCGTGTGGAGCGCGATCAGTGAAAGGATCCACCATGGCCCGCCACACGTTTGACTGCTTCAGGTCCTCCGCGACAGCGCTCGCGGCCGCCGCGCTGATCGCGGCCTGCAGCACGCCGGCCCCACCACCGACCGCAACCGTTTCAGGCACGGCCACTTATCGGGAACGCATGGCCCTGCCGCCCGGCGCCGTATTCGAAGCGCGGCTCGAAGACGTCTCGCGCGCCGATGCGCCGGCGGTACTCATCGCGAGCGCCCGCACCGAATCGCCCGGCGCGCCACCCTTCCGGTTCGCGATACCCTACGATCCGGCGCGCATTGCGCCGACACACAGCTACGCGATCCGGGCCAGCGTCATGCTGGGGGAAGAACCGCTGTTCGTTTCGGTCACCCATGTGCCGTTGCCCGCCGGACCAGATACCACACCGCTGACGATCACCATGGTCCGCGCCGCAACCCTCGAGAACACTCACTGGGAACTCGCACGGCTCGGCGACGCGCCGGTCATGCTCGCGGCCGGCCAGCGCGCCCCGTACATCGTGCTCGACTCCTCCGATCGCCGCATCAGCGGCTATGCCGGCTGCAATCGCTTGATGGGCGGTTACACGCTCGCAGGCGCGAAGCTTTCATTCACGCAGTTGGCCGGCACCATGATGGCCTGTGCACAGGGCATGGAACTCGAGCAGGCGTTGCATGCGGCACTGACCAGAGTCGCAGGCTGGCGACTCGAGGGCAACGACCTCGCGCTGCTTGATGCGGGCGGCAACGCGATCGCAGGATTCAGGGGCAGGTAGCGATTCGCAGTGCGCGGCTCGCCTGCTAGACTCCGCGCCCGCGCGGGGGACCGTTCGCCTTTCTCGTTCCATGAGCGACATCGAAATCAAGCCACTGAAATCGGGTCGCCTCGCGGCGCTGCGGGACGCGCTCGACCAGGGGACGCTGCGCACGGCGCATCGCATGGTGAATGCGATGCACCCGGCCGACATCGCACTCCTCCTCGAGTCGCTGCCGCCCGCGCAGCGCGAAATCGTCTGGGAAATCGTCGATCCCGGGCTCGAGGGCGAGGTGCTGCTCGAGCTCAACGAGAGCGTGCGCGCCGGCCTGATGCACGAAATGGCGGCCGAGGAGCTCGTCGCCGCCACTGAAGGCATGGAGACCGACGACCTCGCCGACCTGCTCGCCGACCTGCCCGAGACGGTGATACAGCAGCTGCTGCACGCGATGGATCAGCGTGACCGGGAGCGCCTGCGCACCGTGCTCTCCTTCCCCGAAGACAGCGCGGGCGGTCTGATGAGCACCGACACGGTGAGCGTGCGCGCCGATGTGCCGATCGAAGTCGTGTTGCGTTACGTCCGTATGCGCGGCGAGCTGCCCGACCGCACCGACAGCCTGTTCGTCGTCGACCGGCGCGACAAGTACCTCGGCACGATTCCGCTCACCCGCCTCCTGACCGAGGATCCGGAGCATCATGTCGGCGACTGCCTCGACAGCGAGGCACCCCGCATCGACCCGGCGACGCCGGCCCACGAGGTGTCGATGCTCTTCGAGGACCGCGACCTCGTGTCCGCCGCAGTCGTGAGCCCGGAGGGCAAACTGCTGGGGCGAGTCACCGTCGATGACATCGTCGATGTGATCCGCGAGGAAGCCGAACACTCTGTGCTGTCCATGGCGGGCCTTGCCGACGAAGAAGACGTGTTCGCCGCAGTCGTGCCGTCTGCGCGCCGCCGGCTCGTGTGGCTTGGCGTGAATATCCTCACCGCCTTCCTCGGTGCCTTCGTCGTTTCGAACTTCGAGGGAACGATCGAGCGCGTCGCGGTGCTCGCGGCACTCCTGCCCGTGGTCTCGAGCATGGGTGGCATCGCCGGCACCCAGACGGTCACGCTGCTGATCCGCGGCATCGCGCTCGGCAAGGTTGAATGGGCCAACGCCCGCTGGCTGCTCTTCAAGGAGATCGCGGTGGGGGGCCTCAACGGCATGATCGTCGCGTTTGCGGTCGGCGTGATCACGATCGTGCTCTTTGGCAGGTGGCAGGTCGCGGCGATCGTTGCGGCGGCCATGCTGATGAACCTGCTCGCCGCCGCGACGGTGGGTGTCGTCGTGCCGCTCGCATTGCGCCGCCTGCGGATCGATCCGGCGCTCTCTGCCGGCGTGATCCTGACGACCTTCACCGACTGCATCGGCTTTGCAACGCTGCTCAGCCTCGGCGCACTCTTCCTGACCTGATGCCCTACGACAGCAGGAAGACCCGCAGGCGATCGCGCTGCGCGACCGCGTCGCGATAGCCGAGTTCGATCAGCTCCGACGTATAGCCCGACTCGAACATCAGGTAGCTCGCGAGCTGGTTGCCTGCAACGCCGCGCGCGCCGATCACGCGCATGAACGCACGCAGGGGACGCGGCAGTTCGTGCAGGTGCTTCGCAGCAATCTCGCGTGGATCGACGCTCGGCGAGATGGCCATCGCCTCGACGGGGCGCACGCCCGGAACTGCCTCCGGAACCGAGCGTACGAGCGTGTTGAGGCGCACCAGCTGCTCAAGGTCGGCGTAGATGCCGTCGGTGAAGAGCGTGTCGAGCATGAAGCCGAACAACTGACCGGGCGTCGGCGAGCGCGGCAGCTGCGATGCCTGGCTGAGACCTGCGCCGTTCGAGGAGCGCACACCGATCACGAGCACGCGCTCGGCGCCGAGGTGCACCGCGGGGCTCATCGGCGCCATCTGCCGCATCGCTCCATCACCGAAGTACTCCGTCCCGAGCTGCACGGGCGGAAAGAGAAACGGCACGGCGAGGCTCCCCATGAGGTGCGACAGTGTGAGCTCCGTCCGCCGACCTTCACGATGCGCTCGCGCCCATTCCGGAATTTCCGGGCGGCCGTCGAAGAAGGCGACCGAATGGGCGGTCGTGTAACCCGTCGAGCACAGCGCGACAGCGTGGACCCTGCCGGAGGAAACGCTGTGGCGGATGGCGCCGAAATCGATATTGCGCGCCAGCAGTTCCGACAACGGGCTGTTGTCGAAAACCGATCTCGGGGGTGTCGCGAGGGTCCCTCCCGAAAGGAGCGCCGCCAGCCAGCGCAGGCCGGAGGCCAGCATGTGCCGCGAGGAGACGCGAAACACCTGGTTGCAGCGAAAACCCGCCCAGACGTGCTCGAGCGAAGCCACGGCGCCGCGCCAGCGCCGGGCCTCGGCGGCGAGCGCCGCGGTTGCGACCGCCCCCGCGGACGTGCCTATCAGCACCGGAAACGGAATCCCGCGCCGCGGCAGCATTTCGGCAAGCGCGCGCAGGACGCCCACCTGATAGGCCGAGCGGGCTCCGCCCCCTGTCAGGATGAGCCCGTGGAGCGGACGCCCGATGATGGTCGTTTCCTCACTCATCAGGTGCGCATTCTGGCGCAAAAGCGCTGGCTGGTAGAATCGACCAGTTCGCGCCCGCGCTGTCGCAGCTCATGAAAGATGGAGGCACCATGCATCCCGCCCGCTCGACGCTGTTCATCGCCCTGGCCGCCGCCCTCGGGGCGATTGCCCTCGCCGCGCCGCTCTCCGCCGGCTCGCCCGCTGTCGGATCGCAGGCGCCGGATTTTCGCCTGCAGGACCAGAACGGCAAATGGCACACGCTCGGTGAACAGAAGGGCAAGTGGGTGGTGCTGTACTTCTACCCGAAGGACAACACGCCGGGCTGCACCACACAGGCCTGCGGGTTCCGGGACAACATCTTCGCGTTCCGCAACGCCGGCGCCGTGATCCTCGGCATCAGTGTCGATGACGTGCAATCGCATGAGAAATTCGCGCAGGAACACAGCCTGCCGTTCACGATCCTCGCCGATTCGACCAAGGCGGTCGCGAAGACTTACGGGGTGCTCTACAAGGCGATGGGCGTCCTGGAAGTCGCGCGTCGCGACACGTTCATCATCGATCCGCAGGGCCGCATCGCGAAGCACTACGAGAAGGTCGACCCGAAGGGGCACTCGCAGTTCGTGCTGGCGGAACTGAAGGCGCTCAAGGCGGCGGCGAAGGGTTAGGGCCGGCCGCCGCCGGCGGGGCAGCGGTCCCGCGCCGTCGCAGTTCGGCGGTCGCGCGATCGAGCCCTGCCAGCGTCAGCGGATACATCCGCTCTTCGACGAGCTCGTGCGTGATGGCGATCGAGGGCGTGTAGTCCCAGCGCTTGACCGGCTCGGGGTTGAGCCACACGAAATGGCGGAAATGCGCAGTGAGACGCTGCAGCCAGACGACGCCCGCCTCCGCGTTCCAGTGCTCGACGCTGCCGCCTGGCATCGTGATCTCGTAAGGGCTCATCGTCGCATCTCCGACGAAAATCACCCGGTAGTCCGGCCCATAGGTGCGGATCAGCTGGTCGGTCGCGATCCGCTCTGTCTGCCTGCGACGGTTGTCCTTCCACAGCGACTCGTAGGGGAAGTTGTGGAAATAGAAGTGCTCGAAGTGCCGGAACTCGCTGCGCGCGGCCGAGAAGAGCTCGTCACAGACCCGCACGTGATCGTCCATCGAGCCGCCGACATCGAGGAGCAGCAACACCTTGACCGCATTGCGCCGTTCGGGCACGAGCTTCAGGTCGAGGTAGCCCGCGTTGCGCGCCGTGGCTGCAATCGTGCCGTCGAGGTCGAGTTCTTCCGCCGCACCCTCGCGCGCGAAGCGCCGCAGCCGGCGCAGGCCCATCTTGAAATTGCGGGTACCAAGCTCGAGCGTGTCGTCGAAATTGGCGAAGTCCCTGCGGTCCCAGACCTTCACGGCGCGTCGGTGCCGCGAACTGCCCTGCCCGATGCGCACACCTTCCGGGTTGTAGCCAAGCGCACCAAAGGGCGATGTGCCGCCCGTGCCGATCCACTTGCTGCCGCCTTCGTGGCGCTCCTTCTGCTCTGCAAGGCGTTGCCGCAATGTCTCCATGAGCTTGTCCCAGCCGCCGAGCGCCTGCACTTGCGCCTTCTCTTCCTCCGTCAACACGCGCTCGGCGAGCGCCCGCAGCCACTCGGCCGGCAAGCTGGCGCCGAAGGCTTCGAAGAGCTTCTCCGCACCCTTGAAGTGTTCCGCAAACACGCGATCGAAACGGTCGTAATGGCGCTCGTCCTTCACGAGGCACACGCGCGCGAGGTGGTAGAAATCCTCGGCCGAGAGCGACGCTACGCGCGCATCGAGCGCCTCAAGCAACGCGAGGAACTCGGGGAGCGTCACCGGCACGCCGCCCGAGCGCAGGTCGAGGAAGAACCTGACCAGCATGTCAGCGCGCTAACGCGCCCGGCGCGCGAGGAACATCACCTGCTCGACGAGATGCATGTCCTGCTCGTTCTTGAGGAGCGCACCATAAAGCGGCGGCAGGGTCTGCTTCGCGTCGTCGCTGCGCAGCGCCGCGGGCGGAATGTCCTCGGCGACAAGCAGTTTGACCCAGTCAAGCAGCTCCGAAGTTGAAGGCTTCTTCCTGAGCCCCGGCACGTCGCGCAGGCGAAAGAACGCTGCGAGTGCCTCGGCCAGCAGCTCGCGCTTGAGGCCGGGATAGTGCACGTCGACGATGCGCCGCATCGTCTCCCCGTCGGGGAAACGGATGTAGTGGAAGAAGCAGCGGCGCAGGAACGCATCCGGCAGCTCCTTCTCGTTGTTGCTCGTGATCACGATGATCGGGCGGTGCTGTGCCTTCACGAGCTCGCGCGTCTCGTAGACGTAGAACTCCATGCGGTCGAGCTCGCGCAGCAGGTCGTTCGG
>DAORVK010000072.1:0-13749 GCA_035433705.1 Steroidobacteraceae bacterium | reverse complement strand
GCCACCGTGACGCCCGTGAGCCCGCCGATCGCGAAGTCGTCGGCGTCGCAGTAGATCGCGTTGTTGGCGAACACGAGCCCCGGCCGGCCGCTCCAGCTGCTCAGGCGAAGGCAGGGGCTGCCGCCCACCACCGTATTGTGCACGAACTGCAGGTTCGATGGCGTCGCGCCCTGATGGGGCTGCGAATTGAAGCCGTTGCCGGGCCCGCCGAGAATGATGTTGTTGCGGATGATGGCGTCCGCCGCGGCCTGGATGCCCGAATCGCCGCAGTTCCACAGCACGTTGCCCTCGATGACATTGACGGGCTGGCCGACAGTCCCGTACACGAGCACACACGGATAGCCCGTGTTGTAGATGACATTGTCGCGCACGATGTTCGAGTGCGATCCGTGCTTCACCTCGATGCCGTCGCCCTGCGTCGAATTCTGCGTGTCGTGGATCCAGTTGTTCTCGATGAGCGCGCGCGATACGACACAGGTCGCGTCGTTGCAGCCCACGTACATCCCCTCGCCCGTGCCGCCGTTCTGCCCGGTGTGGTGGATGTGGTTGTGACGCACGGTGATGTCGGACATCGACGAGCGGAAATTGACGCCCACGTCGATGTCGTGGATCTCGAGGTTGTCGAGCGTGATGAATGAAGGCGCGCCGCTCAGATTGATGCCGTCGCCCCCGTTGCCCGAGATCTCGAGACGCGTGATGCGCAGGTGCGTCGCACCCTCGATGTTGATCGTATTCTGGATCGGTGCAGACGCGACCCGCGTGACCAGCGGCAGCGCCTCACCGTCGGCGCCCTTGATAACGACCGGCGCAGCGGACGTCCCGCGCACGCCGATGCTGATGCGGCCCGAATCGGAGTAGGTACCGGCGTGCACGATGAGCGTGTCACCGGGATTCAGCGATTCGACGGCCGCCTCGAAACTCTGGCCAGGAAAGAGCTCGATGTTGGCTGCATGCGCGCGGGTCGCACACAGCAGGGCCATGGCCGCGAGATACGGCAGGCGCCGTCCGGGAATCGGTGTCATGGCCGCATATTAGGAAAGTGCGACCAGAGCCGGAAACTGTCTCCGGCGCCCGACAGGCGCCGTCGGCTACGCCCCCGCGAGTGCCTGGTCGATGTCGGCGATGATGTCGTCGATGTGCTCGATGCCGATCGAGAGCCTGACCATGTCTTCGCTGACGCCGGCCTTGCCGAGTTCTTCGGGCGAGAGTTGCCGGTGTGTGGTCGACGCAGGATGACAGGCGAGCGACTTCGCGTCGCTGATGTTCACGAGGCGCGTGATGAGCTTCAGCGCATCCTGGAAACGCTCGCCGCCCGCGCGACCGCTGCGCACGCCGAAGGTCAGGAGCCCGGGTGCCTTGCCGGAGAGATACTTCTTCACCAGCGGGTAATCGGGGTGCGAATCGAGCCCGGCGTATCTCACCCAGCCCACTTTCTTGTGACTGGCGAGGTGCTTCGCCACCGCGAGTGCGTTTTCGCAGATGCGATCGATGCGCAGGCCGAGCGTCTCGATGCCCTGCAGCAGCAGGAAGGCATTGAACGGGGAGATCGCGGCGCCGGTATTGCGCAGCGGCACCACGCGCGCGCGGCCAATGTACGCCGCCGGCCCGAGCGCCTCGGTATAGACGACGCCGTGATAGCTGACGTCGGGCTCGGTCAGGCGACGGAAGCGCGCCTTGTGCTCGGCCCAGGGAAATTTGCCGGAGTCGACGATGGCGCCGCCCACGCTCGTGCCGTGGCCGCCCATGCCCTTCGTGAGCGAGTGCACGATGATGTCGGCGCCATGCTCGAACGGCCGGCACACATGCGGCGTCGGCACCGTGTTGTCGACGATCAGCGGCACGCCGTGGCTGTGCGCGAGCTGCGCGAGGCGCTCGAAGTCGGTCACGTTGCCGAGCGGATTGCCCACCGACTCGCAGTAGATCGCCTTGGTGCGCGCATCGATCAGCGGCGCGAAGGAGTCGGGCTCGCGATAATCGGCAAAGCGCGCTTCGATGCCGAACTGCGGCAGCGTATGCGCGAACAGGTTGTACGTGCCACCATACAGCGTGCTCGCGGCCACGATGTTGTCGCCCGCCTCCGCGATCGTCATGATCGCGTAGGTGACCGCCGCCTGGCCCGACGCGAGCGCCAGAGCGCCGATGCCGCCCTCGAGCGCTGCCACGCGCTGTTCAAGCACGGCCTGCGTGGGGTTCATGATGCGCGTGTAGATGTTGCCCTCGACCTTGAGGTCGAAGAGATCGGCGCCGTGCTGCGTATCGTCGAAGGCATACGCCACGGTCTGGTAGATCGGCACGGCAACCGCGCGCGTCGTGGGCTCGGGAGAGTACCCGCCATGCACGGCAATGGTTTCGCGCTTCCATCCGGTCGTCATTGTGCTGTCTGCCTTCTTGTCACTTGCGCGCGGCGCGGCGCTTCACGAGCGCTCCGGCCTCCTGGTAATCGTTCGGCAACTGTTCGAGGAAGCCGCCGGGCGTCACCGACGGTTCGTACTGCTGCAGCACCGGAAGGAAGAGCGCCATCGGGTACTCTACCGGAGAACGGGTCTTGCGAAAATCAGCAATCGGAATTCGTGCGGTCACGACATCTTCGTGGTGGTTCGCCGACTTCGCGAGCGGCGTGCCGCGCGGATCGACGATGGCTGTGCCTTCGTCGCGCGCGCCAACCGCTTCCGTGAACCCCGGATTGTCGGGCGACACCGAATTGCCGACGCCCACGCAATAGGTGCGCGTTGCACGCGCGGTCTGGATCGCCTGCTCCGAATTTGATGCGCCGGTGACCGTGAGGATCAGGATTTCGGCGCCCTTCATCGCCAGCGCCTGATACAGCATGGGCTCCATGCCCACCGCGGTCATCGCGATATTGCCGATATCGGTGCGCGCGACGGGCAAGGTCGCATCCCAGCCGTACATCTCGACATAACGGTCGAGCACGTCGTACACCGTGGTGCCGATGAGACCGATGCCACCGAAAGCACCGAGAATATTGCGGGCCTTCCACTGCTTGCTGACGATATTGCCGTCGGGCCCGACGATCACCGACATGTTGATCACGTGATTCGGCCAGTCCTGGTCGCGGGCGTAGCAGCCGAACGCGACGTAGCAGCCATAGTGTTTCGCCCTTGCGCCGATCACTGCGGATTCGGGACCGGGCAGATCGAAGGCGATTTTCTGCAGCTCCGCCCGATTCCACGGCTGCCAGCCCTGAATAGGAAACTCGTGCATGCAGATGAGGTCCTGTTTCGCACCCCACCGGCGCTCCGGGCCCCATTCGGGCGCCGCGCTCTGCGCGTAGTCGATCAACTTCACGACATGCGCGAGATTGCGTTTCAGCGTCGCGTCGCGATTCTTCAGGTCGATGGACATCAGGCGCGACTGCAGCGCCGACACATTGATCGAGTCCTGCCGCAACGGCACCGTCGCGTACACGCCCTTCTGCATCACGGACACGGCACCCTCTGATCCCGGCCCCGCCGCCGCTTCGCCCGCCCCGGCAGCGAGCGTCGCCGGAGCGGCCAGGGCGCCGAGTCCAGCAATCCCGGCACCCGCCAGGAGATCACGACGGGAAAGTGGATGAGCAGATGTCTTGCGTTTCATGGACGACTCCCCAATTGCACACCTTTCGGAAGCAGGCTGTCGGCAGCTCCGAATGCCGGGCAAAGAGCTACACTCAGCGAAGGCCACCACGGGAATTGCCGGCGGGCATTGTAGAGGAACACCCGAATGAGGACATATCGTGTTTTGGCGGCATTGACTGTGCTGTTTGCTGGCGCGGGCGTGACTCACGCGGAGGAGGCACGCTGGGTCGAAGGCCGCAACTACGATCTGATCGATCCGGCCCAGCCGACCCACGTACCCGCTGGCAGGGTGGAAGTCGTCGAAGTCTTCTCGTACGGCTGCCCCGCCTGCAACCAGTTCCAGCCGATCATGACGGAGCTTGCGGCGAAGCTGCCGAAGAAGGCGCAGCTCGTGTACGTACCGGCATCGTGGAACCCGGCCGAATCCTGGCCCCTCTTCCAGCGCGCTTTCCTCACCGCGCAGATCCTAGGCATCGCTGAGCGCACTCACCAGGCCCTGTACGATGCCATCTGGAAAACGGGCGAGCTCGCAGTCGTCGACCCCTCCACGCGCCAGTTGATGCGGCCCCAGCCGACGATCAGCGCGGTCGCCCGCTTCTACGCCCGCGTCGGCGGCGTGACCCAGCAGCAGGTGCTCGATACGGCCAAATCGTTCGCGGTCGACATGAAAATGATGGAATCCGACGAGCTCGTGAAGGCCTACGCTGTCGAGGGCACGCCGACCCTGATCGTGGCCGGCAAGTACCGCGTGAACAACTCGAGCGTGCGCAGCGTCGATGAACTGATCGAACTCGTCCTCTGGCTCGTCAATCGCCCCTGAGGGCCGACCGAACCCGTACAAACCCGTGCTGCAACGGCTCGCCGCGCACGCCATAATGCGCGCGCCCGGGGAGGAACCGCTGCATGCCCAATACCGAAACCTACAACGACCAGATCGTTCGACTCTTTCTGCTCGCCGCCGCCGTCTGGGGCGTGGCGGGCATGGCCATCGGGGTCTTTGTCGCCGCGCAGCTCGCGTGGCCGGCGCTCAATTTCGATACGTCCTGGCTCACCTTCAGCCGCCTGCGCCCGAATCACACGTTCGGGGTGATCTTCGCGTTTGGCGGTTCGGCGCTCATGGGCACCTGCTACTACGTCGTGCAGCGTACCGGCCACACCCGCCTCGCGCTGCCGCGCCTCGCGACCTTCACGTTCTGGGGCTGGCAGCTCGTGTGCGTCCTCGCGATGGCGACGATGCCGTTCGGCATCACGCAGAGCAAGGAATACGCCGAGCCCGAATGGTTGATCGACCTCCTGATCGCGGCGGTCTGGGTCAGTTTCGGCGCCGTCTTCTTTGCGACGCTCGCGCGCCGGCGCATCAAGCACATCTATGTCGCGAACTGGTACTACGGCGCCTTCATCATCGCCGTGGCGCTGCTGCACATCGTCAACAACATCGTGATCCCGGTGTCGCTCACGAAGTCCTATCCCGTCTACTCGGGCACCGTCGATGCGATGGTCCAGTGGTGGTACGGACACAATGCGGTGGCCTTCTTCCTGACGGCGGGCTTTCTCGGGATGATGTACTACTTCGTCCCGCGACAGGCCCAGCAGCCGCTGTGGAGCTACCGCTTCTCGATCGTCAATTTCTGGGCGTTGATCTCGGTGTACATGTGGGCGGGCTCGCACCACCTGCTTTACACGGCACTGCCCGACTGGGTGCAGTCGGTGGGCATGGCGTTCTCGATACTGCTGCTGATGCCGAGCTGGGGCTCGGCCGCGAACGGTCTCTTCACGTTCAACGGCGCCTGGCAGCGGGTCGCCTCCGACCCCGCCGCGAAATTCATGGTGATGGCGCTCGTTTTCTATGCGGCTGCGACCACCGAAGGCTCGCTGATGGCGGTGAAAACCGTCAACTCGCTCTCGCACTACACCGATTGGACCGTCGCGCACGTGCACTCGGGCGCGATCGGTTGGGTCGCGATGATCACGATCGGCTCGCTCTACGCGATGGCGCCGCGCGCGCTCGGACGCCCGGCGATGCATTCGAAGCGCTCGATGGAACTGCACTTCTGGATGCACACCGCAGGTCTCATCCTGTACGTCGCTGCGATGTGGACGGCGGGTGTCACCGAGGGCCTCATGTGGCGCGCGACCGATGCCAACGGCGCGCTCATTTACCCCTTCATCGACAGCCTGATCGCCGTGCGGCCCTTCTATCTGATCCGCTTCCTCGGCGGTCTCCTGATCGTCGGCGGCATGATCGCGATGGCGTGGAACCTGTGGCACACGGCGGCGGATGCCCGCGCACGGCTGATCAAGCCGATTCCGGTACCCATTCCGGAGCCCGAACCGCTCCAGGTGCCCGCGCCCGTTGCGGCGCGCGCCTGAGGAGAAGGACATGGCCAAGGGTTACAAGTACTTCGAAGCGGTCGAGAAGCACGCCGGCAAGCTCGGCATCCTGACTGCGATCATGGTGTCGATCGGCGGGCTCGCCGAGATCACGCCGCTGTTCGTCGAGGCACATGCCATCACCGCGGTGGAGGGCGTCAAGCCCTACGATCCGCTGCGCCTCGCCGGCAAGGACATCTACGTGCGGGAAGGCTGCTACACCTGCCACACGCAGATGATCCGTGCGCTGCGCGCCGAAACGCAGCGCTATGGCCATTACTCGATCTCGAGCGAATCGGTCTACGACCGCCCGCACCAGTGGGGCTCGAAGCGCACCGGGCCCGATCTCGCGCGGGTCGGCGGCAAGTACTCGGATGAATGGCAGCGGCTGCACCTCATGGATCCGCGCGCCGTCGTGCAGGCTTCGAACATGCCGGCCTATCCGTGGCTCGCAGAAGAGAAGCTCGACGCCGACGACATCAGCGCGCGCATGCGTGCGCTCAGGCGCCTCGGCGACCCGTACAGCGACGCGGACATCTCGGGAGTGCCCGCAGCGCTCGAGGGCAAGACGGCGCTCGATGCCCTGGTGGCGTATCTGCAAGGTCTCGGCGTATCGCCAATGGTGGAGACCGCGCCGTGACTGCCGCGTGGGGCCAGGTCGCGGGCATCGTGACCGTCGTGATGATGCTGCTGTTCATCGGCATCTGGATCTGGGTCTGGAATGACGGTCACAAGCCGAAATACGACCGGCTGGCACGTCTGCCGATGGCCGACGCGGAGGATCGCCCATGAATTCGTTCTGGTCGCTGTGGGTGATGTTTCTGGTCGTGTTCAACGCGAGCATCACGCTGTTTCTTTTCCTGTGGGCGCAGAAGGTCGAGATTCCGGTGCTGGAGGATGGCACCACGGGCCACGTCTGGGCGCACGGCGTGCTGCGCGAAAGCGTGCGCCGGCTGCCGCGCTGGTGGGTAGCCGCATCCGCGGCGTTCTACATCTGGGGCGTCGGCTTCCTGCTCCTCTATCCGGGATTCGGCGGCTTCAAAGGGCTGCTCGGATGGTCGTCGCACGGGGAACATGCGCTCCAGGTAGAAGTGAACGGGGCGAACCTCGCGGATCTGCACTCGCAGTTCGCCGACCTCAGTCCGGAGCAACTCAGCGCAAATCCCGTGGCGCTGCGGCTAGGTGAGCGCCTGTTCGTCGACAACTGTGCGGCGTGTCACGAGCGTGACGCCCGCGGCAATCCGAGACTCGGCGCACCGAATCTGGTCGATGCCGACTGGATCTGGGGCGGCGACGACACCTCGATTACCGCCAGCATCCTCGAGGGCCGCCAGGGATTGATGCCGCCGCTCGGCAGTCTCGGCGCCGACAAGGTGACCGATATCGCGAACTACGTGCTGAGCCTCTCCGGCGCGCCCCACGATCAGGCAAGGGCGGCGGCCGGTGCGCCGGAGTTCGTCGTGTGCTCGGCCTGCCACGGCGCCACCGGAGAAGGCAATCCGCTGCTGGGCGCGCCCCGGCTCTCCGACTCGACCTGGACCTGGGGCAAGGGCGATCTCGCCATGATCGAGAATACGATCACGAACGGCGCGCACGGCGTAATGCCCGCGTGGAACACGCGGCTCACCGCGGACGACACGCGCGTGATCATCGCGTGGTTGCGCTCGCAGACGCGAGAGCGCCCGGCAAGGCTGTGAACGCGCAGGCGGCATGGTATCGCCAGCCCGTTCTGTGGCTGGGTGCCGTGCTTTTTGCGGCGACGATCGCGGGCTGCATCGCGCTGCTCGTACTCGGGGCGCGCCACGATGACGAGGCGCTGCCCACCTCAGGCAGTACCGTCCTCAGGATGCCTGCGGGGCGCGCCCCGCCTCCCGAGACACCGCAGTGACCGCGGGCGGCTGCTGGCACTGCGGCGAGCCGCTCCCGGCGAGCGACGCGCCGCAGGCGCGAGTCGCCGGTACCAGCCATCCCGTGTGTTGCCAGGGCTGTCGCGCGGCCGCCGAATGGATCGACCAGCTCGGGCTCGCCGACTACTACCGACTGCGCAGCGCACCGGCGCCGCGCGCGCCCGATGCCGCTGAAGCGGCTCGCACGGGTACGACGTGGGCACGCCCCGAACTCGAGCGCCACGTCGTGCGATCGCTGTCCGGCGAGACCCGGGAGGCGATCGTGCTGATCGAGGGCTTGCGCTGCACGGCGTGCGTGTGGCTGATCGAGCGCGCACTTGCTGCGCTGCCGGGGGTCGTCAGTACCCAGGTGAGCGCCGCAGCTCGCCGCGCGCGCATCGTGTGGGATGCCACGCGGTGCTCACTCGCGACGATCCTCGAGACGCTGATGCGCGCCGGCTATCGCCCGCTGCCGCTCGACGCGGCGGCGCTGGATGACGCGCGACGCCACGAACAACGCACTGCCCTCAAGCAGCTCGTGGTGGCGGGCTTCGGTTCGATGCAGGCGATGATGTATGCCAGCGGCCTCTACTTCGGCGCCTTCGACGGCATCGACACGACCACACGCGATCTGTTGCGCTGGATCGGCCTGCTCGTCGCGACCCCGGTCGTCTTCTATGCCGCGCGACCTTTTTTTGCGGGAGCGCTTCGCACGCTGCGCGCGCGACGGCTCGGCATGGACGTGCCCGTGGCGATCGCGATCGCGCTGATCTACTCCGCAAGCGTGATCGAAGCGTGGCGCGGCGGCGCAGAGGTGTACTTCGACTCGGTCAGCATGTTCGTCTTCTTCCTGCTCACCGGCCGCTATCTCGAAATGCGTGCGCGTCATCGCGCAAGCGACCTCACTGACGCCCTCGCCCGCCTCACGCCGACCTTCGCCGACCGGGTGCGTGCCGACGGATCCCTGGAACGCATCGGTGCCATCGAACTCGTCCCCGGTGATCGGGTGCACGTCGCCGACGGCGGGGCGGTGCCCGCGGACGGCGCGCTCGAGGGCAATCGTTGTCGTGTCGATGAGTCGCTGGTGTCCGGTGAGTCCGCGCCCGTCGTGAAGGAGCGTGGCGACAGGCTGGTCGCGGGCAGCGTACTCGTCGATGGATCCGCACAGATGACGGTAACGCGCGTGGGCGCCGACACGGTGCTCGCAGGGATCCTGGCGCTCATCGCGCGCGCTGCGACGGAGCGGCCGCGACTCGCCGCAGCGGGCGAGCGCGCGGCGGCGGGCTTCGTCGCCCGGGTGCTGACGCTCGCTGCGCTCACCGCGATCGGCTGGAGTCTCGTCGACCCCTCGCGCGCCCTCACCGCCACGCTCGCCGTGCTCGTCGTCTCCTGCCCCTGTGCGTTCGCGCTCGCCGTGCCGGCCGCCCTCACGCGCGCGCTCGGCGTGCTGGCGCAACGCGGCGTGCTGGTCGCGCGCCCCGACGCCATCGAAGGGCTCGCAGGCGCCACGCATGTCCTGTTCGACAAGACCGGAACGCTCACGGAGCCTTCCCTTTCGCTCGAACGCATCGACACGTTCACAGGCGTCGATCGACACCAGGCCCTTGCGCTCGCCGCCGTGCTCGCGCGCGGCAGTCGCCATCCCGCTTCCCGGGCGATTTCGGGCGCGGCGGCTTCGCTGCGGCCAAACGACCTGCTGCCGGCTGCACAAGCCCAGCGGGCCGAACCCGGCGCGGGCCTCGAAGGCATCGTCGAAGGCCGGCGACTGCGCCTCGGCCGCGCCGACTTCGCGCTTGCGCGCGATGCAATACCCGAAGAATTTGCTGATGCCGTGGTGCTCGCGGACGATGCAGGGCCGATCGCGGCATTCCGGCTCGCAGAGCGACTGCGTGCCGATGCCGGGCCCACGATCGAAGCACTTGCCGCCGCGGGGCTCGGGCTCGAAATCGTGAGTGGCGATGACGCGGGCAAGGTCGCAGCGATGGCCGCGCGACTGCGTATCGCGCGCTGGCGGGCGCGGCTGCACCCGGCCGACAAGCTCGCGCGCCTCGCCGAGCTGCGCGCCAGCGGCGCACGCGTCATCGCAGTCGGCGATGGCATCAACGATGCGCCCGTCCTCGCCGGCGCCGATGTATCAGTGGCACTTGCGAGCGGCGCGGAGCTCGCGCAGACCGCCAGCGATATCGTGCTGACCGGTGAGCGGCTGGGCGGCCTCGCCGAAGCGCGGCGCATCGCGCGCCAGACGCTCGCAATCCTGCGCCAGAACCAGCGCTGGGCGCTCGTCTACAACCTCTCGGTCATTCCGCTCGGCGCGCTCGGCTTCGTGCCGCCCTGGCTCGCGGCGCTCGGCATGTCGACGAGCTCCCTCATCGTCGTGCTGAACGCGCTGCGCATCGGGCGGGGCGCTGAGCGCGCTGACTCGGCGCCGGCGATGCAGGCACAGGCTGCCACATGAACATTCTGCTCGTCATGATCCCGCTTTCGATCCTGCTGCTGATCGGCGCCGGCATCGCGTTTTTCTGGGCGGTCGATCACGACCAGTTCGACGATCTCGACACACCGCGCCTGCTGCCGCTGCTCGATGATCCGCGGTCGCCACCGCAAAGCGATGCGCGCGACGAGGCATCGTCCGACGGAATGCCCTCCAGCGAGTCGCCGCCATGACCGACCCGGTTACGCTCGGCGCCGCGCTGCTGCTCGGCCTCGTCGCGAGCGGCCACTGCGTGCTGATGTGCGGCGGCATCACTGCCGCGCTCGGCATCGCGACGGCGAAGCGCGCCGATGGCCGCCCGCAGACCACGCTGCTCGCTGGATACCAGTTTGGCCGCATCGCTTCCTACTCGCTTGCGGGCCTGATTTTCGGCGGCGCGCTCGGCGCCGCGGTCGACTGGCTCGACATCGAGGCCGTGCGACGCGGGCTGCGCATGCTCGCCGCGCTCGCGCTGCTGGTCGGCGCCCTCGTCGCGCTCGGCATCCTGCGCGATCCGGGCGGCGGCCTCGGAAGGCGCCTGTGGCCGAAGCTTGCGCCTCTCGGCCGACGACTCCTGCCGGTCAAGACACTGCCGCGCGCATTCGGCTTCGGCATGGTGTGGGGCTGGATGCCGTGCGGCATCGTCTACACGATGCTGATGATCGCAGGGCTGCAGCTCGATGCCCTGCAATCGGCAGCAACGATGGCGGCCTTCGGTCTCGGCACGGCGCCCGCGATGTTTGCAACCGGCTTTGGCGCACAACGATTTGCCGGCTTCGCCGCGCAGCCCACTGCCCGGCGTGTCGCGGGCGTCGCACTGCTCGCTGCGGCCTCCCTCACCTTCGCGGGCCCGTGGCTCGCAACGTACGCGCCGGGGATCGCGCACTGGCTGCCGTTCGACTGCGCCGCGATGTCGCACTGACCCCCGCCAGACACCGTACAACTACATACATCATTGCACCTTCGCCTCGGCAGTCGTAACGTTGGGGCCGTATGGCCACGCAGCCTCACGTCCATCCTGCGGCGGCCGAGACTGCGGAACATCGCGCGCTCGCGCGCCTGCTTGAACCAGCGGATGTTTCGCTCGACGGCAAGCGCCCATGGGACATCGTCGTGCATGACGCGCGCATGCCGGCGCGGGTACTCGCGCAGGGCTCGCTCGGAGCCGGCGAGTCTTACATGGACGGCTGGTGGGACTGCGCGCAGCTCGATGAAATGCTGGCCCGCGTGCTGCGCAGCGAACTCGATCGCCGGCTGCACCCCGCGGGCGCCCTGAAGCTCGCGACGCTCGCGGCACTGCGCAATCCGCAGAGCCTGCGGCGTGCCTTCATCGTCGGTCGCGCGCACTACGATATCGGTGACGATCTTTTCGAGCGCATGCTCGATACACGCATGATCTACAGCTGCGCCTTCTGGGATCGCGCGGGCGATCTCGCCACAGCGCAGGAAGCCAAGCTCGATCTCGTGTGCCGCAAGCTCGGGCTCGCAAGCGGCATGCGCGTGCTCGACATCGGTTGCGGGTGGGGCGGCGCGGCGCAGTTTGCGGCCGAGCGCTACGGTGTCGAGGTGACCGGCATCACCGTCTCGAAGCATCAGGCCGAGGCTGCCGCCGCGCGCTGCAGCGGGCTCCCGGTCGATATCCGGCTCGAGGACTATCGTCGCCACAGCGCGAGCTACGACCGCATCTGGTCCATCGGCATGTTCGAACACGTCGGCGTGCGCAACTACCGGGCTTACTTGCGCAAAGTGCGCGAGTTGCTGAGGCCGGATGGGCTCTTCCTGTTGCACACGATCGGCTCGAACACTTCGGTGCGCAGCACCGACCCGTGGATAGACAAATACATCTTTCCGAACTCGATGCTGCCCTCGGTCGCGCAGATCGCGCGCGCGGCGGAGCGCTGGTGGGTCATCGAGGACTGGCACGGCTTCGGCTCGCACTACGATCACACGCTGCTCGCCTGGTATCGCAACTTCGAGGCGCGCTGGCCGGAGATTGCGGCGCGCTACGGCGAGCGCTTCCGCCGCATGTGGCGCTTCTGGCTGCTGGGCTCGGCCGCCTCCTTTCGCGCCCGGCGCAATCAGCTGTGGCAATTCGTGCTGTCGCCTCACGGCGTGCCCGGTGGCTATCGGGCGGTGCGCTGATGGCTGGCACGGCGCCGTTCATTCAGTCGCCGCCCACGCCGCCCTATGCATGGTCGGACGACTGGCTGCTGCGCAGCGTCCTGAGGCATCGCCTGCCGGCGGGCGTGCTGAACGACATCGAACCGGAACTCATCGCCATGGAAGCGCTCGTGACCGGGCCGCTGGCGCAACTGCAGGCGCAAGACCGCGAGCGCGAGCCGACACTCACGCTCTGGGACGCGTGGGGCAACCGGATCGACCGCATCGAGGTGACGCCTCTTTGGCAGGAAGCACAGCGTATCGCGGCCCGCACGGGGCTTGTCGCGATCCCGTACGAGCGGCGCCACGGCGGCTGGTCGCGGCTGCACCAGTTCGCGCTCGTGCAGATCTTCCATCCGGTCTCCGACATGTACACCTGTCCGCTCGCAATGACCGACGGCGCGGCGCGTGCGCTGCTCGAAGCGGGCCATGCGACACTCATCGAGCGCGCGTTGCCACACCTCACGAGTCGCGACCCGCGCGAGTTCTGGACGAGCGGACAGTGGATGACGGAAGCGATTGGTGGCTCCGATGTCGGCGCTTCCGAAACCATAGCCCTGCGCGACGGCGCAGGCGCCTGGCGCCTGTATGGCAAGAAATGGTTCACCTCGGCGGCAACGTCGCAGATGGCGCTGACCCTTGCACGGCCGGAAGGGGGCAGCGGCGGCGGCAGCGGCCTCGCGATGTTCTTTCTCGAGACACGGGACACCGATGGGCGCCTCAACGGCATCCGTATCGAACGCCTGAAAGACAAGCTCGGCACCCGCAAGGTGCCGACCGCCGAGCTGACGCTGGAGGGTGCCCGCGCGGAACCCGTGGCAGGCCTTTCGCACGGCACGCGTGCGATCGAGCCGATGCTGCGGATCACGCGCGCATGGAACAGCGTGTGCGCGGCGTCCTTCATGCGCCACGGGTTCCTGCTCGCGCGGGATTACGCGGCGAAGCGCCTTGCCTTCGGCGCGCGCCTCGCCGAGCTGCCGCTGCACGCGGAACTGCTTGCGGACCTCGACGCCGCAAGCGCCGGCGCGACATTGCTCGCCTTCGAGCTGCTCGAACTGCTCGGCCGACAGGAAGGCCGCGAGATCGACGACGCGGGCGCCGCCCTGCTGCGCCTGCTGACCCCGCTCACCAAGGCCGTGACCGGCAAACAGGCCGTGGCAGCGGCCAGCGAGACACTTGAGGCGTTCGGTGGCGCCGGCTATCTCGAGGACACGATGCTGCCCCTGCTGCTGCGGGACGCGCAGGTGCTGCCGATCTGGGAAGGAACGACGAACGTGCTGTCGCTCGA
>DAORVK010000071.1:5612-13812 GCA_035433705.1 Steroidobacteraceae bacterium | reverse complement strand
GTTATATCGTCTTGATGCAGTGCTTCAGTCGCGATCTGTCTCACAGCTTGTGATGCCTGCCAAACCTCATGACTTCGCCGTCGATGCGCAATTACAATGCCATCATTGCATGCATTGATGTAGGGTGCGCCCGTGGCTATCATGACTATTCGCATTCTGGATAACGATTTGTAGGCGCGCCTTCGCCTGCGCGCAGCACGGCATGGGCAATCGATGGAGGAAGAGGCGCGCAGTATTCTGCGCGCTGCCTTGGCTGATCGGGTGGAAGAAGTCTCCGGTGCGTCCTTGTACGACGCCATCCGTGCCAGGGTAGAGCCGTTGGGTGGGATAGAGCTGGCGTTGCCGCCACGCGAGCCGCAGCGTGACCCACCGGATTTCGGTGAGTCAGATTTCGACAAGTGATCATTCTCGATACCAATGTGCTGTCGGAGCTGATTCGCTCCCGACCCGAATCCAGGGTCGTGGAGTGGCTGCTCGGGCAAACACGCTCGCTGTTGTTCACCACGGCGACACAGCCGGGGGGGAGATGATGTACGGCGCGATCGCGCTGCCCGAAGGTCATCGCAAGGCACGGATTCAGCAGGGGGTACTGGCCATATTCACCACCGACATGGCCGGACGTGTGTTGCCGTATGACAGTGATGCCGCCGATGCTCATGCCGCCATTGCGGCGGCTCGGCGCGCCCAAGGCCGTTCCGCCGGCCAGTCAGACATGATGATTGCCGGCATCGCGCGTTCGCACGGGGCCACGTTGGCCACCCGCAATGTGCGTGATTTTGAGGGCTGCGGTATCACGCTGGCCGATCCGTGGCGTTGAGGCGCCTCAACGCTGCCGAGTGAACCCCAGCCACGGGTGCCAACGCCAGCCTTGGTCGCTGCGAGGCACTTCTACGGTGGTGAATTTGCGGGCGGTCTCGTTCAAGGGGCGACCCATCGCTTCGGCTTGTTTGCTCACCAGCGTCGCCAGTTCACACTGGCCCCAGCAACTGATGCCGGGCGCAGCATTCAATGCGACCTCATGAAGCATCTCGCGGGCCCCGATGTAGAGTTTCTCCCCACGTTTTCCGTGGACATCTTCCACACGATGCGGCCACAGCGCGTCGTCCTCGTCAGGCAACCAGGCCAACGTGACGCCCGGCATGTCGTCATGGCGAAACGGCTGCTGCTGCGGCAGCACGCCGGTAAGAGCCGCCTGAGGGTGTTGCCATGCCACAGGCGCGTAATCGGGTTCCAGTCGTGCGACGGGCGCGGCGCTTCGGCGTGTAGAGCGCGTGATCGCAAGCGGTGCTGGCAGC
The DNA here is from genome assembly GCA_035433705.1 of Steroidobacteraceae bacterium. GTDB lineage: Bacteria > Pseudomonadota > Gammaproteobacteria > Steroidobacterales > Steroidobacteraceae > CADEFQ01. The sequence goes on along the minus strand of DAORVK010000071.1, from coordinate 12,517 downwards.
ATGGCGGCGCGGATACGGGCGTGTTCCAGATCCACCCAGCGCTGGCGCGGTTGAAGCTCGGTCGCGCGCTGCAGGATGCGTGGCTGAGCGTCCAGGTGACGGTATTCGGCTCCGCTCAGCAGGATGCTCAGGCTGTGGCTGGCCAGCAGGAAGCGACCGTTGCCGCGCGCGGTCTCGAAGCCGGGTCGCGCGAAAACTGGTTGGCGACCATCTCGCTGTTCGATGCCTTTGAGGTTGGTATCGAACACCAGCACGTTGGGTGCTTGTGGTGGCCTGCGACGATGACGCTGCACGCGGCCGGCGAGCTGTATCAGCGAGCGCATCGACGACGGTTCAACCACCGCCCAGTCTGCATCCCAGTCGCGACCCACTTCGCACACCGGCGAAGCCAGCACCACGAACAGTTGCTCGTGCTCGGGATGCGCGTCGAGTGCGTGCCGGACCTGCGGCAGCTGCCACACGACATTCTCGTTGCGGCGATTGAATACAGCATCAAGCATGGCCTCGATGGCCGAGCGCTGCACTAGCGGAAAACGGGCGTGATACACGCACAGATGCAGCCGGGTGTTCTCCGGCATCGCGTTTTCGCAGAGCGCGCGAGCCACCTCGAAGATCGGATTGATATTGGCCATGCGTACCAGACCGAAGCTGACGCGTTTGCCAGTAACGGGGTCGGCATTGGCATGATCGCGATGCAGGCGCAGGCAACCCTCGCGCACCCGAGTAGCGAATTCGGCGTGGATGCGCTCGGGTTGTCTTGCGGCGATGTTGATCGGCAGAAGTTCGGCACGGCGCAAGGGCTTAGCGGCTTGCAGCCGCTCCACGCGACGCTGGACAAAACCTGCGTGGGCAGCTGCAAAGCCGGCGTCGTCAGCGATCGTTTCAATCTGGGCACTGAATTCGTCGGTCCAAAGGCAAGGCGACTCCATGGATGCGCTCTCTCGCCCGCCATTGCGCCCACGATTGCTCTGGTAGTGGCGGCGACCGGCGCGATACGCCATGAACATGCCTTCCACCAGTGCCGGCGGTAGGGTGGCCGAGGACAGCACCACGCGGCTGCCGAGCAGCCCGGCCCAGTGCACCAGGCGCGTGAGCGCGGGCAGATCGTCGAGGTCGTAGTCATCCAGTTCGTCGAGCACCAGATCGGTACTCATCAGGCGCAGCATGGGTGCGATCTGACGGCCGGCGCGCAATGATTCGGTGGCCGGGGCCAAGTGATCGACAGTGCATACCAGCATCGGCGCCGATATCAGTTTGCGGATCTCGGGGTTGGCCAGCGCGCGAGAGAGCAGCGGGTGATCAGTCACGTCGCCTTCGTAGAGCACATGACTGTCTTCCTCGATCAGTGCCTGGGTGGAGGCCGAGCCGCTCGCCTCAGCCTCGGCTTCGTAGTACTCGAACAAGGCGCGGCTGGCCGAGCCGCCGACCAGCACCGCCAACTCGTCGTCATTCAGATGCAGGTCGTGGCGATAGCTGCGCCCGGTTTGCAAGGTGAGCGTGCGCAGCCCGAGCGCGTAGCTCACCCGGAGGCCCAGCTGCGGGTCGGCCAGCGCGTACAGGATGCGCGCATTGGCCAAGGTCTTGCCGCAGCCCGTGGACGCCATGTTGACGATGAACGCGCCGTGTTCGCGCGCAGCCTCACGCAGGCCGCCGGCAGCATCGAAGGCTTTGTCCTGCCAGGCAAAGCGCACGTCACTACTGCGTTTGCGCAGGCCGCGATGATTGGTCAGGCGCGGCAGGTGGCGTTCGAAATTGGGCAAGGCATGGGCGATCAGACTGGCGCTGTAGCCGACGCCGAGCAGATGTTCCAGCAGTGACTGATTCATAACGTTGGGGCGCAGGGTATTGGCGAACACGCGTTGATCGCGCTTCACGAAGCGCTGGCGCCCAGCCACCGGCTCGCCGTCCTTGTCCACACCGAGGCTGGAATAGTGGTGATCGGCCAGCATCAGGCACAGGCGTGCCAAGTGCATCACATAGGGATTGCCCAGCCAGTCTGCGTTACGCCGTGACTTGAGTTCGAGCAGCGCCTTGGCGACACGGCGGGCCTGTGTTCTCCATGGGGACAAAACCGCGGGCAGTTCGCCAGCCAGCTGCCAATAGGGTCCGGCATGGGCCGGTGTGGAGTGTTGGTCGATTTCATTCCAATCGCAGGCGACACCGGCCAGTGGCGCATCCAGCCACGTCTGCTCGAAGCGCCCCGCGCGCTTGCCAAGCCATGCTTGGCTGCCGTCGTCCTTGCTGACCGGAATGAGGGGCAGGCGGTGATGGGTAACGATCAACCAGCCGATGGCGGCGGCCAGCGGCGCTTGTGTGGCGAGACTGCGGAATGGATAGGGCACGATGCCTTCATCCAGCCCGTCTCGCAGATAGCGTCCCGATGATGTCCACTCCGCTTCGCTACCCTCGTGCTCGCTGGTCATGCGTGCAAGCCATCCTGCATCGTCGTCCTTGCCGACGAATGCGAGAAACAGGCGCAGCGATACCCATTCGTGGCGATAGCGGTTGCGCTCTTCGAGCTTGCCTTGCAGCCGCTGTTGAAACGCCACGCTGGCCTTGCCGAGGTCGTGCAGCAGCGCAGCCAGTTGTGCCAACAGGCGGATGTCCTGTGCACTGTGCCAGTCGTTCTCATCACCCTTGCGCAACACGTCGCTGGTTGTGGTGTTGGTGGGCACGGCGCCTTCGGTGTTGAAGCGGCGAGCATCACCCACTATCCACATGAGTTCGCTGTGATCCTGCCCGCGAATCCAGTGGCAAGCCACAGCGGTGTTCTTGCGCGCAGTCTTGCGCAACAGTTTGCGCAGCGTGTCCAGGCCTGCTTGCGTGATCGGAGTCTGCCAGGTTCGCTTGCCGCGGCGCTCGGCGAACTGGTCGAGGATGCGGCGGGTTTCGGTGAGTGCGCGTTTGTCGCACTGGCTGACCAGCAGTACGTTCATGCAGGCCGCTCCGGCTTATCCACCCGGGCAGCGGTTCCCAGCGCCACGGCTTTGAGCGTGTCGATCATGAAATCCAGCGCCTCGCTGCGGGTCAATGCTTCGATACAACCACGCCGGAAGCTCTGCTCATCGTCGCCACGCATTGCCGAAAGGAATGCTTGCGGTAGGATGTGGGCATCCTTGGCTAGATCGGCCACGTCGAACACCAGTCCACCGCGGCGAGTCTTGCCGTGCAGGATGGCCAAGCCATGTGGCAGGCCCAGCACCCAAGTCGCCGTGGCGCCGAGACCGTAGGCCAGATAATTGCCGTGGTCGAGGAATCGGTTCGCCGGATCGGTGCCGCTGCCGCGCTTGGCACGGGTGAAGTCGCCATAGCCCACGGTATCCACGGCCAGCTTGAAAAGCGCCTTGGTAAGGAGAGCCTCCTCGATCAGCAAGTTGGTGTTATCAGGGGCCAGATCGATGGCGTGGCGGCTGTGCGCCAGAAGAGCGTCGAGTCGCGTGGTATCCACTGCAAAGCCCGCGTCACGCAGAACACGGTGCGGCCATGTGTCAGCGATACGTTGCACACGGGAGTGTTGGATTGCTTTGGCGGCAGCCAGACGCAGGTCATCATGGAACCAGAAACGCACCCAGGCTTGCAGGTATTCAGTAGGTCGGTACTCTGATTGTGGCGAGAACCAGGCTACTTCGACATCGACCTCGTTTGCGGAAAAAAGCGGCGTGCCGCCGCCCCCGCAAAACCCGACCAACACGCCGGCCTTGGCGAGTTCACGCATCGCGGCTTGGGTGATTGAGGTGCCGGTGCCCAGTAGAACCGTAGTGGTGTTGGCGACGGGGATGTTCCAATACTGCGATTGCTTGCCCGCATCCGTGACGTATTCCACGCGGCCGCCGTTGACCAGCACGCGACAGTGCTCGATGTAATAGATGTTTGCCCGCTTGGAGTGCAGGATGGCCTTCAGTTCGGACGGAGTGATTGCCTCCATGGTCGTTATCGTGGAGTATTCGGGCAAGACGCGGCAACTGCGATCATGCACGCCGACAGTATCTGCCGGTCAGAGGCCAGCCTTCAGCCCGGTACGCGGGTGGCTTGGTCCACGGTACGCGCGGGCACCAGCGCCGCCGCCGCGCACGCGATGATGCCGAGGCAGGAGAGGTTGATCAGAAAGCCGTAGTCGTCGCCGCGCAGAATCAGCGCGCCGAGCAGCGGGCCCGAAGCGAGGCCCATTTTCGAAGCGAAGCCGCCAAGCGCGGCGGCGCGGCCCGAGCGGTCGAATGCCGAGGCGAGACCGAGCAGGTAAGGCATCACCAGCGACCAGGTGATGCCGGTCATGCAGTTGGCGAGCACGAACACGATCTTGTCAGCCGAGTAGTGCAGCACCCAGATGCCGACGAGGGTCGCCGCGAGCCCGATCGCGAGCGGCAGCGCGCGCCCGTAGCGCGTGGCGAGCACGATCACGAGCAGGCAGCCCGCCACACCGACCCAGGTTGCTGCGCCGACCGAAGTGGAAATGAATTCCCGCGGCAGGCCGGCCGCGCTGCCGAGCTCGATGATGTAGGCGAAAAGCCCCATGTTGGAGGCTTGAAAGAGAAAGATCGCGAGCAGCGCGAGCACGAAGCGTGGCCATGACGCTGATCCCGTATTCACTGCCACCGCAGCGGCTGCAGGGCGTGGTGAATAGGGCCCGAGGAACGGCAGCATCGCGAGTGTCACTGCGCTGAAGGCAATCAGTGCGGCAAACAGCACGCCGGTGCCGAACACGGGCACGAGACGAGGCAGGGTCATCACGCCGAGGCCGCCGAGCCCGAACTGCACGAACAGCAGCACGCCGAAAACGCGGTCGGGCGATTTCGTGCGTGCGATGACCGCGAACGCAACACCCACGAGCATGCCGCCGACGAAGCCGTGCAGCGCGCGCAGCGGGATCATCACCCAGGGTACGTGTACCGCCATCGAGATTGCATCGATCGCGACGAGTCCTGCGAGCAGCGCGATGGACGCCTTGCGCCAGGCGACGCGCGCAATGAGCAGCACGATCGTGAGCGCGCCGAGTGCGGCGCCGTAGAGGTTGGCGGAGCCGACGAACCCCGCCTCACGCTGGCTGAACCCGAGGCCCGAGATCAGCCCGGAAACAAGTGCCGGCATGATGTTGACGTAGAAGATGCCGGCAGTCGCGAGAAAGGAGAGAAAGACGGCAGCGACGAGACCGTCTGGCGTGCGGCGCGCGTGACCTGCGATGCCCGCAATCGTCGTGCCTGTCATGGTGCGGCCCTTTCGCAGTAGGGTCGAATGCGATGCGCCTCGGTCGCCGCGCCCGCCCATCGGTACGCCTCGCCATCGCTGAAGTAATAGTAGACGATGCCGTTCGGCAGCAAGAGCACGTTGATGCCGCCGAAGCCCGCCATGTAGGGCACCCAGAGCGGGTGCGCGCAGTCGATGTAGCGGCTGACATCGTGGGCCCAGAAGCCGCGCGCATAGCGGAAGCTGTCGTCGATCGCGCGCAGTCCGCGATCCGCCGGGTCGCGCTGCAGGGCGACGCGCAGCTCCCGCTCGTCGAACGGCGCGATGCCGTCAATCTTCGGGATGCCCGGGGCGGCGAGGAGCGCGCCGAGGCGCGCGATGTCGTCGCGATGGAGCGTGAGGCCCCATCCCGTGAAAGGCTGCGCCGCGAGATCGCGCGTGCGACGGGTCTCGCGCAGCACCGGGCTCAGCGCGAGCGGTGCCCAGAGCCTCGTGACGATGATGTCGTGATAGAAATCACGCCCTGGGCCGAGCTTCTGCTTCACGAACGCTTCGAGCGCCGTGCCGAGCACGTAGGTGTCGATCGTGTGATAGACCCATTGCGTGCCGGGTGCAGCGCGGCGCGGGAAATGTCGGCAAGCGAAGTCGATTTTCGTCAGGTGGTCTTCCGCGATGAAGAACGGCAACATCGCGGGCGACTTTTCGTCTTCGTCGTAGCGCACCGACTCGAAATGGCCTGTCGCCATGTCGAGCGCATCGCGAAAGCGCACATCGTTCCAGCCACCCGCGGCCTTGCAAGCGGGCACATAGTCGGCAATGCGCTCATCGAGCACGCCGGGAAACTCCCGCGCGAGTGCGAGACTGCCGAGCCCGGCGAAGAGGCTCTTCGCGAGCGAGTAAGAGGGCAGGTCGAGCACGTCGCAGAAGGGATAGGGCCCGGCGCGCGTGTCGCAGCCTCCTACATAATGAACGCCGTCGATGACGAGGCCGTAGGCGGTCATGTCCCCGCGCGGCACTTCATCCGGGCTGCCGAAAGCCGCGGGGTTCGCGCCTGCGTAGGTTGCGCCGAGCGTTTCGATCGGACGTGTCGGCAGCCGGGTGGCGACTTCGCGCGCGTACGCTGCGGCAATCTCGCCCGCCCGTGCGACCTTCCCGGGGCGATAGTGCGCCGGCAGCATGCCCCACAGATCGAGTTTGAGATAGGCGCAGGTCTCGCTGCTGACCTGGTACGCCACGCGCGAGATCTTCCCGGTGGCGTCGAACAGGAACGTCATGACGCCGTTGTGCAGGCAGTTGGCGTTGCGTTCCTCGAGCGAAAAAGGGAGCGCCGCACGCGTGAGGCCGCCGTCCTCCGGGCTTGTCCACAGGCGACCGGGCTCGAGCACGAACTCCCATTGCGGGTGCCCGGATTCGATGCTGCCGCGACGCACCGGAACCAGCGCATCGCCGCTCGAGACAAACTCGAAGTCGAACTCGGGCAGGTGCCGCAGGTTCTCCGGCGCGCTCTTTGAGGTGCCGTAGTCGTCCCGCCAGATCTTCATCGCGCCGCGCAGCGCCTCGCGCGACAGTGTGAGGCGCCCCTCGATCGTGTGCAGCGGGGTGCCGCCAGACACCGGTGGCGTGAACTCGCTCATGGGCAGCGGCGCCGCCGACTGCGCCCTGCCGAAGAGGAACGCGCGGTCGAGCACGCGGGCCGGCAGTGCGCCTGCGGCAATTGCAGCGTT
>DAORVK010000071.1:0-5512 GCA_035433705.1 Steroidobacteraceae bacterium | reverse complement strand
CGACGCGCCCACCGAACGCGAATGCATGGGCTCACGGACCTGCGCGGCGCTCGCCGTGGCCGTCGGACCCTCATGACGGTAAAACGCGAGACAGTCCGGATGAAAATCGAGTTCGCACCAATCGAGCAGACGCCGCGTCTCGCGCTCCTGGTCGCCGACCAGGGCTTCGTAGTCGACATCGAGAAAGGCGTGGGGAAGGTGCTCCCGCCAGTGATCCATGAGCCGTTGATAGGCGCCGTAGTAGCGCCCGAGGTCTGTCTGGTCGTAGGAGAACGGATAGCCCATGCGAAAGAGCGTCTTCAGCATCGCGTAGCAGCCGTCGAGCGGATCGCGGTACAGGTGAATCACGCGCGCGCCCGGCAGCGCCAGCGCGATCAGGCCGAGATAGAGGAGATTGAGCGGTGTCTTGTCGACGAAGCGCGGCCGGCTGCGACCGTACCCGTCCACCCTCTCGAGATACTGGCGACCGAGCGTGGCGTGATCGCCGGCTGCGGCCCGCCGGATGAGGGCGTTGCGGTCGGCGGCCTTCCCCGCAAACTGCATCACCGCAAGCGCCAGGTCGTTCAGCTCGCCGAAGCTTTCCACTGCGGGATGTGAGGCGAGGATACGGTCCACGAGTGTCGTGCCAGAGCGTGGCAACCCGACGACGAAGATGGCACCTGAGCCCGTGCGGCCGGCTGCGCGCGCCGCGGGAGCGAGCACCCCGGGCCCGAACGCCGCGATGATCGCGTCGATCGCTCCGATGTCCATCTCGACGCGATAGGACAGTTGCTTGCGGCGTGCGCCCGCCGCTCGCGCGAGCACGCGGAAGGAGCGGGTGTACTCGCCGAGATCCTCCAGCTCCTTTGCGAGCGCGTAGCCGAGCGCGACATCGCCACGTGGTGCGGCACGTTCGAGCGCCGACTCGAGAGCTGCCACATGGTTACGAGTTGGTGTCTGGCGGCGCAGCGTCGCACGGTTGTACCAGGCGTCAAAGTCGTCGGGAGCGAGCTCGATCACGCGATCGAGCCGCGCTTCGGCTGCGTCGAATTCGCCCATCGCCAGGTCGGCTGCAGCGAGGTTGTACAAGACACGCGGATCGTCCGGCCGCACCTGCGCAGCACGTAGCAGGCAGCGATGGGCATCAGTGTGTCGACCGCAATGCGTGTAGACCTCGGCAACCCGCTGCGCAAGCACCGCGTCGCCCGGCGTGGCGCTCTCCATGGCGGCGAGCGCCGCGAGCGCGGCGCGCGTCTGCCCCGTCGAGAGCAGTTGCCCGATGTGCTGCAAGCGGCTCTCGCTGTCAGTCAGAATCGCCAGGTGAGCGTCACCCCGAATGTGCGCGGCAGGGACAGGAAGCGCTTCGAGCCGTTGCCGTAATAGCCATTGGCGGGATCCGTGCCCATGTAGGCTTCGGTGAAGAGGCCGGTGACGCCTGCTTCATTCAGCAGGTTTTTCGCCCACAGCGTTGCATCCCATTGCTCTCCGATCAGCGTAGTCGAGAAGTTCCAAAGTTGAAACCCACCGAGCTCCGCGCTGTTGGATGACGTCTCGCTGATCGAGTTCATTGTCGAAGATTGATAGTAGCCGTTTACTCGCGTGGTCCAGGAAAGATTCGCGCCGGCCGGGGCGGTGTACGCAAGCCCCGCCATCACCGTGTGCTCGGGCGTGCCGGGCAGACGGTTGCCGGCCGAGCCGAGTACGAAGCCGGTCGGGCTCACGGCGTCCTCGTCGAGTTTGGCATCGACATAGGTGTAGCCGAAATTCACGCCGAGTCTCTCGGTGAGGCGGCCGTCGAGTTCGAACTCGACGCCCTTCGAACTCGCCTTGCCGCCATTGACCGCGGCGAAGAAACCCCAGACCGGAGTCGACGTGTTGATCTGCACATCATCCCAGTCGATGACGAACAGCGCCGTCGAGTAGCGGAATCGGGTGCTGGTGCCCTTGATGCCAATCTCGTAGTTCGTGACCGAATCGGAGTCGAAGCGCAGAAAGCCCGGATTCTCGGCGAAAGTTCCCGAGGTCGGAATGGCATTCGAACCGCCGCGGCGATAGCCCTGCGAGAGGGTGGCGTAGGCGAGCTGGTTTGCATTCAGCTTGTACGAGACGTTGCCCTTCCAGAGCACGCCATCGTCACCCGTATCGAAACCGCTGTTCTCCGGCGTGAACACGCCGGTGAAAAGCGGCAGGTCCATGAAGCTGCGGTTCGTGAAGTCGTTGTTGTAGTAGCGCAGGCCGCCCGTCATCTGGAACTGGTCGGTGAAATGCCAGGTGAGCTCGCCGAAGACGGCGCGGTCCTTGAAGTTCTCGTCGCGCGAATAGTCGAAGTCCCTGTCGCCGGTGACGAATTGCGGCAGGCCCGTGGCGGTATCCCACCAGCGCTTGAAACCGCGCAGGAAGCTCTGCTGCGTCTGGCCGAGATCCTGGTCCTGGTAGAACGCGCCGACTGTCCAGTCGAGCTGCGTGCCACCCTTCGACACGAGGCGCAGCTCCTGCACGAAGGCGCTGTCCTTGTAGCTGCGAACGGCGGACGCCATCGGCCGCGGGTAGTTGTAGTAGATCGGCAGGAAGCCCGCTTGCGCGTAGAAGCCGGTATTCTCGCTGACGCTGTCGCCCGTGTGATCGTAGTACGAGCTGCTCGACGTGAGGGTCGCGAAGCCGAAGTCGATGTTCGCTTCGAGTGCCGCGACATCGACGTCGCGCGAGGAGGGCTCGAGCTGGATCGAACCGTTCTCGTACCGCCGGTAGCGGCGGCCGAAGCCATCGAAACCTGTCGTCTCCTGACGGCGCCCGCCGATTTCATCGCTCTGGATCGTGTAGGAGAGTGTCAGGTTGACCGCATCCGTCGGCCGCCACAGGAACGCGGCCCGGCCGTACCAGATCTCGGCCGTGTCCGCATCTTTCTTGACGTAGTACTCGGCGGCGTCGTCGAGCACGCCGTTGGGCGCGACCGGCAGGCCCGCCGCGTCGAGCCGGTAGAGATTCACGTAGTCGGTGAGGCCGGGGTAGTCGAGCCGCGTACCGAAGATGCGCAGCGCGGCCGTTTCGCCGAAGGGAATGTTGAGCAGCGCATCGAGGCCGTAGCCGACGCTGCTCGAGCCCTCTACCTGCGACGCGGTGCCCGAGACGCTACCCTCGAAAGCGCCGGGCTGCGGGGCGCGCATGATGTAACGCACCGTACCGCCGAGGGAGCCCGAGCCGTACAGCGTGCCCTGCGGGCCGCGCAGCACCTCGACGCGCTCGATGTCCTTCAGCAGGAAGTTCGCGTACACGGGCGTGTCGTTGATATAGGTCGATACGGTCGGAACCGTCGAGAGCTGGTAGTCGCCGAACGCCGAACCGTCGGAGTTCAGGCCGCGGATCATGATGCCGTTGATGACGCCGGAGTTGCGGTAGCCGCGGTCGACGACCGCGACGCCGGGCACCGCGCGCATCAGATCGGCGTTGTCGACGATCTGCCGATCGGCGAGCGACGCGCCGCTGACCGCCGTGATGTTGTACGGCACGTCGAGCACAGACTGCTCGCGGCGTGTCGCGGTGACGATCACTTCCTCGAGCACGTTCGAGCCGGCCGGCTGCTGTGCCCGCGCCTGCGGGGCAGGCAGGCCCGCGAGCACGGCGGCGACGGCTGCGGCGACCGGAGACTGGTAACGGCGATATGCAGACATGGTCGTATTCCCCCGTGAACGATGCGTGGTCATGCGAATTCCCTACTTGTCGATCTGCGGCATGGTGAGCGGCCCGAGCGCCTGCAGGGCGGGCGAGCGGTCGTGTCCTTCGGTGTAGGGTGGAAAGCGCAACTTGCTGTCGCGGAAACTCTTGAGCGGCTGGGTGAGGCCGCACCAGCCGCGCTCGCGCGCGGCGCGTACGGCGGCGAGATCGAGTTCGGCCGCAAGCACTTCGCGGCCGCTGCCGGCCTCGTGGAGCTTCTCGCCACCGGGACCGAAGAGCCCCGAGCGCCCGAAGCCGAGGTCGCCGGCGACGTTGATATCGACGAAATAGCACTGATTCGTTGCGGCGCTCGCGCGCGCGATCGAGAGCTCGACGTCGCGGTCGATCGTGTTGGTCATCGTCGGGTGCACGATCACCTCGGCACCGAGCCAGGCGAGCGTGCGGGTCGTCTCGGGAAACCACATGTCGTAGCAGATCGAGACGCCAACCCGCGTGACGCCCGGGATGTCGAACACCACGAATTCGCTGCCCGGGGTGATGCCGCGCTCGTACGGATAGAAGGGAAACATCTTGCGGTAGCGCGCGACGACGCGGCCCGCCGGATCGATGACGGGCGCAGTGTTGTAGATGCAGTCGCCGTGACGCTCGAACAGCGAGCCCGGCACGAGCCAGAGGCCGTTGCGGCGTGCTGCCTCGCAGAACCGCGCCTCGGCGGGGCCCGGCAGCGACTGCGCCAGCGCGGGGTCGGGTCCGAACACGCCGAGCTCGCCGATCACGACGAGATGTACCCAGGGGAAACGCTTGCGCACCGAGTCGATCTCGCGATCGAAGCGGTCGAGGTTGTCGCCCCGCGGCAGGTCGAGCTGCAGTCCCGCAATTCCGATTCGGCTCACGGGGCGAAGGGTGGCAGGGGCGTCCGGCCCCGGATAGAACCAGATCAGAGCAGTCGATGGAACCAGATGGTCCGGCGCGAATGATCCTGCTCAGGCGCGCAGGTGGATGGCAACTGCGTCGACCAGCCGGCCCTCTGGGTTGAACCACTTGATCTGTGGACCGTCGATCACCGGGATGTAGCGGCCGACCTCACCGTAGCACCATGAACGCCAGCGACGGCAGAAAAGGCCATCCTCGACCCACCATTCGCCGTCATCGCAATCCTCGTCCTGGAAGCCGGCGCGTCCGACCAGGTGCCCGTCCCCGCGGATCTCGACGGTGCAGGGGTCGCCATAGACGGTGCGCGACAGCAGGATCGCCCCGGAAATCGTCTGCGCGAGGTCACCCGCGCCCAGTCGCCGGCCTCGAGTGCCCTCGAGGTGCTCGACGGCATCGCGCGACAGGCTGCGCATCAGGGCCTCGAGACGCGCCACGCCGTCGCGAATGCGCTCGACCCGCAGGCTCGTGACGCCGAGGCGGAACACGTTGTGCGGCGCATCGGCGCCCGCGAAGTAGTGGGCCACGGGCTCGATCAGGATGCCGTGCTGCGCGGCCTGTGCAGCGAGGAAGTTCACGTCGAGGTGATCCGGGCCCCTGACCCAGCAGGTCGTGCCACCCCGCACGGGCGCGACCACGAGCGAACTCCTCATATAGTGATTCAGTGCATCGAGCAGTGCCGTGCGACGCTCGGCGAATACCCGCGCGAGACGTCGCATGGTCGAGTCGTAGTGCCCGAGACTGATGAAAAGTGCCGCCGCGCGCTGGTTGTTGGCCGGCGGCTGGCGCGCCTGAAGTGACCGAAGCGCTCGCGCCGCCGCGATCAGCTCGGGAGCAGCGACCACGAAGCCGATGCGCAGCGTGGGCGAGAGCACTTTAGAGAGACTGGCGACATAGACGACGCGGCCGCTGCGGTCGAGACTGCGCAGCG
>DAORVK010000070.1:4795-13863 GCA_035433705.1 Steroidobacteraceae bacterium | reverse complement strand
TCCAGCGAGCGCTCAGTCCCTGGCGACACCCTTCCAGGTGATCCCCCGCCACGCAAGATAAATGGCGCCGGCAAAGGCGAGATACGCGCCGAAGCCGATCGAGATCGCCTTCCTCATCTCGGCAGCCGCCTGATCGGCCATCTGCTTCGCCATCTGCTGGTACTCGGCGCCGCCGAAGGCCCCCGCGGCCTGCTGGCCGGCCTCGAACTGCTCATTCATCTTCATCCAGCTGATGAGGAGCACGAGCAGCATCAGAACGAGCGGCGATGCCATGGCGTAACCGGCGCGTGGATGCTTCCAGACGTACGGCAGCAGCACTGCAAGCAATGCCGCGAAGCACAGCAGGCCGTAAATGCCTGCACTGCCTCCGCCCATCGCCGCAACACCACCACTGTTCAGGAACTTGAGCCCCTGATAGAAAGTCACGGAGTTCTTGCCGAGAAAACCGAGCTCAGCCGAGATCGCCGGCAGGAAGAACCAGCCGAGGATCACTGCGAACAGCGCGCCGAGCACCGGATAACCGATGTGCTTCGCGTACTGCTGGATGACGGGCAGACCCTTCGCCTGAAATTCCGCGGCGACCTGCTTCGCCTTCTCCTGCGCCGCGCCGATCGCCTGCGCCGCCTGCTCGCCCGCCGCGCCGCCTCCACCACTTACGTTTCGCAGCGCAACCAATCGGCCTGCGTCGTCGAATTCGACGTCGACCGTCATGTTCACTTTCGGTGCGTATTCGGATTTCCACATGCCTTCGAGCCGGAAGGCGTGCTGGTTGCCGTCGACGAACACCAGCCCCTCACCCGTCGTGGTGTCGCGAAGGATTCGTCCTCTCTTGATCGTCATGTCATTCCCCCTGAGTTGTTGTCCCTGTGCCTCATTTTCTGCGGGTCGTCTTCACTGCGACCTGCCGGAACGCTACCACTGACATGGTGCTCTCGGCCAGCCCGCCGGCGCAGGAGGGTCACTTCCGCTTGAGCTTGTTGAACAAGCCGATGACATCGTTCGCAATTTCCTGCGCATCGGCGGGGAGCGCATCGGTCGGAGGCGCATCGGTCTGCAGCGCACCTGCAGCTACCGGCAAGCCAGGCACCGCCGCGCTCGCGAAGGCGCGGGCCGTCAGGCTCTGGAAATTGAGGCTGTTCTCCCGGGCCGTTCGTACTTGTTGCCCTGGCAGGATCTCGAGCTCATCAATCACGACATCGTAACCCCAGGCGCTGCCGATCGGCGGTCGCGCCTCGAAGCGGATCAGATTGAACGTGGCATTGCGGCTCTGGCCAGGCTGCAACTGAAACTGCGTGTCCGCCGTGCGACCGCTGACGAAACCGATGCCCTTGACGCTCGTATCGTGGGTGCCTGCACGCCCCCAGTAATAGCGGTTGCCGAAGTTGTCGATGGCCGCGCTCGAACCGGACTTGTAGCCGAGAACGATCGGCGCGTTGCTGACATTGCGGAAGCGGATGTTGATCGATATCGAGTGGTGGCGCACACCGCTGCCCATGGCGGTCGCGGACAACTGGGCGATCTCTGCGGTAAACGCGCCCGCGTTGTAGCAGCGTGGCGAGCCGCCGCACGGGTCGGTCGCCCCACCTGCAGACACCGCAGCGGCGGGCGCAGCAGCGGCAGGCGCGGCGGTGGTCGCGACGGCAGACGCGGTTCCGCCCTCGGCCAGTTGCGAGAAATGCACCGCGTACTCCACCCCGAGCTTGTACTGGTTCCCGGCCACCTCGTTGATCTCGCGCACGGCGAGGTCGAGTTCGTAGGTGACGCCGACGATCTCCCTGCCCGGATCCCAGATGAGCTCGAAGCGTGTGTCGGCCGCTTCACCTGGCGCCAGCACGAACTTCGGATCGAAGCTGCTGCCCGTGACGACTCCCATGCCGCGCACCGCCTGCGGATTTGCGACGACATAGCGATTGCCGCGCTCGTCGAGGGCCACACCTGAATCGTTCACATAACCGAGCACGAGGGGCTTGCCGGTCTTGTTCCGGAAATTGATGGTCGCGGTCAGCACGCGGTAACGCCCGCTCTTGCTGACACGGAAATTGCTCATGTCCGCGACGAACGACCGGGTCTCCTCGCAATGCGCCCTGCCGGCGCAGGCGCCGCCGGCGGCGGCAAATGAAGGTGTCGTGAGCGTCATCGCCAGCCCTGCGATCAAGGAAGCGGCCAGTATCTGCAGTTTCATCGAACGACTCCTCAATTGGCGGACAGGGCGGCGGTGGCGGCGGCCCACGCGACATCGGTCAACGTCAGGTCGAGCGAACCGGCACGCACCTCGCTGTACCCGAAGCTGAGCGTGTTGCCGTAAGGATCGATCCTGAGCACCAGCGCCGGACCGAGTTTCGGATCCTTGCTTCCCCAGGAAAGCTCCGGCGTATTGCCGCCCCGCAAGGCAGCCGCGGGTCCGAAACGCGCGATCGCCGCGGCGCGCGCCTGCTCATAATCGAAGCGCGGCAGCACACGTTGTATCCGCACCTGGCGCACGATGCCGTCCTTGTCGTAGTAGGCGCGCAGGCAGATATCGCCGGGCACAGGCTCGTGATCCCGCTGCCCCTGCACGTAGATGCAACGCATCAGATCGAGCTCGATCTCCCCCGCGAAGCGCGGGTCGTAGTCGGAGCGAGGTCCGCGGGGAGTGCGATCGGGCTTGCCATAGAGGCGCGTGATCGCTGCCTGCAGGTCCTCTGCGCTCACGCCGATGCGCATGCCGGCGGCGTCGATGGTGCGCGCGTCGAAGGCCGCGACAGGCGCAGCGCCCGCCGGCGCCGCGGCCAGATCCGGCGTGGAGAGGACCGTGCCGTCGGTGTCGGTCGTTTTCGTCGATACGAGCTCGGCGCGCACGACGTTCTGGCCATCCACCGCACCGGCCGGATCGCCGTCGCCGACGACCCGGAACTTCACGGATGACACGACGCCGCGGCTGCCGTCACGCATGAGGCCGCGATCGAACTCGCGTGCCTCTTCCTTCGGCATGCGGATCGCGCGTGCCGCCTCGGCGTTCGCGAAGACGACGCGATACTGCTGGCCGTAGAACGAGACCGGCATGTAGGAGCCCGGCTCGAAGATCGCGATCGAGAACTCACCCTTGTCGTGGTCGTAATCGCTGATGGAGTTCTGGATGTCGGTCTCGAAGATGATGCTGTCGCTGCCCGCGTCGAAGACCGCACGCACCCGCGCGACCTCCTGCTTCAGCACGTCGGGCCGATCGAAGCCGGACGCTCGCGCCACGACGTTCGACGAGGCGGCATAGCGATCGAAATCGAAGGGCTTGCCGGCGAGCTTGTGATAGGTGAGCGCGAGCTGCTCCGGGTCGAAGTCGCGCCCGGCGGCCTGGGCGCCGCCGGCACAGGTCAAACCGATGAGCAACGTGAATGACAGGGCGAACCCAGTGAGATGCGCTTTCATCGGCTGCCCTCCGGTGCCTGGAACTTGCGCAGCGGCGCGCGCTGACCACTCGAGAAGACAAGGATCGGTTGCCCGCCCGGCGCCTCGATATGCAGCGCGAGCCCGCCTGCTAGCGTTGCGGCCGCCACGGCACCGGCGGCGGGTGCCGGATCGAGCCGCGTGGTTGCGGTGTAGATTTCGTCGCCCTTCAGCACGAAGTTGTGCACCCCGTGGAGGAAGGCGAGCACCTGCGCATCCGGTGGCGACGCAGGGTCAATTGTCCAGACATCGCCTCGCGAGGTTGGCAGGGTCGCCGCATCCTTGTTGCCCGACCCGGATGGCGAGCCACCGCAGCCGGCGATCGACAGAGCTGCCAGGGCGGCCATGAGATACCCCGCGCTCGCGCAATGCCGCGCGCTCATGACTTGCACCGGATTTCAACTGCTTCCTTCTGGCAGCGGGTCTCGCCTGTGAACTGCCCCGCCCCGCTCTGCGTGCACACACCTTGCAGCATGCCGCGACCCAGGCTGAACTTGTCGGGGTTCGCGAGTTCAGCGGTCATCTGCTTGTCGTCGAGATCGTTGCAGGTCATCAGCATCGCCGGCAACTCGATCCAGCGCCCCTGATCACAAGCCGTGAGCCCGCCGCAAGCGGCGAGCAATGCAAGCATGCTTTTCATCTGGCAGCCCCCTGTGTCCTTCCCGTGTGTCCACGACTCACAAGACGCAACCCGCCCGGATTTGTCAGGACCCGACTGCCTGACAACCCGCCCCCGGACTCGTCTTTGATTCCATGCGGACACTGCAACGCGACTCCGGTACGCTGTACCGGGGACCCGATTGGACAAAGATCAATTCATGCGGGCCTGCCGCGACGGCGGCAGCGCCCTCGAGCAGGCCATGCGTACGCTCGATCGCGAACATTTTGCCGTGCTCTACCGTGAGAGCCGCCGCACCGTGCGCGACGCCGCCGCGGCGCGCGATCTGGTGCAGGAAACTTTCATCAAGGTCTGGCAGCGCTGCGCGAGCTTTCACGGCAGTTCGGAACTGTTGCCGTGGTTGCGGGCGATCCTGCGACACACGATGCTCGACAGTTTCCGTCGCCACGACCGGGCGGTCTCACTGGACGACGCCGTGCTGACCGCGGAAGTCGAGCAGAAAATCCTCGAGCTTTCGGCGCGCGCCGTCTCCACTCCGCTCGACGAGGTTCAGGTGCGGCAACAGCGCGAGGTATTTCAGCGCTGCTGGGCAGCGTTCGAACGGGATTGCCCGACGCACGCGGCGGTGATCGCCTGGATCGGCGAGGACGGGCTCGACAACGAAGCGATCGCGCAACTCCTGGGCCGCACACCGGGCGCGACGCGCGAGTTCATATCGCAGTGTCGCAAGAAGGCCCGCGTGTATCTCGCCGAGTGGTATCAGCTCGCCTTCGGGGCGCAAGCGTCATGAGCGACCAGGCTGACGATCAGGCCTGGCTCGACGCGCTCGCGGGGCGCGACGCGCTCGCGGGCCGCGAGACCGCAGGCGTGCGTGCGGAGGGCGCCCGCGCCGCGACGCTCAACGAGGCGCGCGCGCTGCGCGCCGCGCTCCACGCGCGCACGCGAGCCGACGAACTGTCGCTGCAGCGCGAGATTGGCCGCGACGAGGAGACTCGCGCAGCACTGCTGCTCGAGCGCGCCCGGCGCGATGAGATTCTCGCGCCGGCGCTCAAGCGCACCAGCGGCACCGCGCCACGGAAGCTCACCGGGCGCTGGGGCGCGTTGCTCGCGGCCGGCATTGCCGGCCTCGCCGTGGCGCTCGTCTGGACGCTGCGCCCGGCCGTCGAGGCTCCGATCATGCGCGGCGCACCTGATGCCATCCATCGCATGGTGGCCGACGATCCCGCGGCGCTGCGCAGCCAGATTGTCTCGGCACTGCGCGATGCCGGCGTCGAGCCAGCGAGCTACGAGCGCTTCGGCCGCGCAGGGCTCGATGCCGACTTGCCGCGCCCGCTTACACCCGCCGTGCGTGCCGTGCTTGAACGCTTCGGCGTTCCGCCTCCAGGGGACGGCGTGCTGCGCATCGAGATCGCCCCCCGCCCGGGCTCGTGATGGCCCGGGCATTCGCACTGTTGCTCCTCGCGGCCATAGCGCCGTGTGCACCGGCAGCGGCGATCGAACTGCCGCCTGCCTGCGCGAAGCAGGCATCGTTCGAGGGCACCGCGATGCCACTCACCGAGTTGCGGCAGCAGGTCGAGAAGGTCGGTGAAAGCGACCCCATGACGGCAGTGCGCATCCTGTGCTCGACCCTCCCGCGCGCCGAGCGCGAATACGGCGCCGACTCGCTCGAATTCGCATGGTGGGTGCAGACGCTCGCAACCCCGTTGATCGCCTACATGGACGAATTCGCCGAGGCAATCCCGCTGCTCCGCTTCGTCACACCGATCTACGAACGGCGGCTCGGGCCGAACGCGCCGGAGATCGCCGAGATCCACGTCGCATACGCGTGGATTGCGTTCCGGCAGGGCCGTCTCGCAGACGCGGGCGATGAATGGGAGCGTGCGCTGCATATCCGCGAGAGCGTGCCGGGTGCAAGGCAGATCGAATTGCAGAAGGCGCTCGTAGGGCTCGCACAGGTGCGCGTGGGTCAGCGGCGGTTCGCCGACGCGCGGACGCTGCTCGAGCGCGCGCAGGCAATACTCGCGGCAAACGGCGAAACGAGCAGCGAAGCTGCCGGCGCGATCGAGAATACGCTCACCAACATTGCGATGCGCGAAGAGGATTATCCTGCCGCGCGGCGGCATGCCGAGGTGCAGCTGAAGATCGAACTCGCGCTGCGCGCACAGCGCGGGCCGGCTCAGCCCGTGACGGCCTACACGCTCTACGGGCAGGTGCTCGAGAAGCTCGATGAGTACGCGGAGGCGGAGAGCGCGCTGCGCGAGGCAGTGCGGCTTGCCGAGGCTACCGATGGCCCGCTGCAGCGGCACTACCGGATTGCGCTCACCCACCTCGGCGCGCTGCTCGGCGCGCGCGGCAAGCCGCAGGAAGCCCTGCCCGTTGCACGGCGCGCGCTCGATGTCGCGGTGGAGCAGCTCGGCCCGGACGCACCGAACCTCGTGAATGTGCTGCTTGATCTCGCCGAGGTCGAACGCACGCTGGGGGAAATGCCGCAAGCATTCGCGCACTACGGACGCGCCGGGCAGCTCATCGCAGCGCATGGCGCAGACGTCGAGCGTCAGGTCCAGGTGCGGCACTACCGCGGCCTCGGTTTGCTCCAGTACCAGCTCGGTGCGTACGACGATGCCCGTGCGTCGCTTGCTGCAGGCCTGAAGGTTGCGGGCGACGACCCGGCGCTGTCCGTCGAACGCGCGGGCGTGCTGCTCGCGCTCGCCCACCTCGATGCCACCACCGAACCAGAGCGTGCGCGTGCGCAGATCGGGCAGGCACTCGCGCTCTACGCCGCGCGCCTGCCCGCCGCCCATCCTGTGCTGCTGCGGGTGGTCAACGACCTCTGCGGAATCGACATTCGCACGGCGCCCGCGACCGCTCCGAATTGCCTCGACGCGCAGCGGCGCCTCGAAGCTGCGCGTGAAGTCGAGCCCGGGTTGCGGTACGCGGTCTACGCCAACGCGAGCGCGCTCGCCGAAGCACGCGGCAACGGTGGCGCGGCATGGTTGCACGCGGTGCGCGCCCTGTCCGCTGCCGCGACCCTCGGCACGCCCGATCCGGCGTGGCAGGCGCAATACCGGCTCGCGACGCTGCTGCATCATCGTGGCGACGACTCGCTGGCGATCTTTTTCGGCAAGCAGGCGATTGACAGCATCGAGAAGCTGCGCGCGTGGTTCGGCGAGGACGCCCAGCAGCTGCAGGCCGGGTTCCTGCGTGACAAGATCGGCGTCTATCGTGCAACGGCCGACTGGCTGATGCAGACCGGCCGGATGGACGAGGGGCTGCAGGTCCTCGACCTGCTGAAAGCCCAGGAACTGTACGATTTCGTGCTGCGCGGGGATACGAAGGCCGAAGCGGATGAGGACCGCGTGGCATTGACCCAAGACGAGCGGCAGCTCCTGACGCGATACACGCGTCTGCTGCGCGCGGATGCGCAGGCGGGCGCGACGATCGACACACTGGCCCACCGTCGCGACGCAGGTCGTATCACTCCGCAGGAGTCGCGCCACCTCGGCCAGCTCCTCCAGGGCCAGGACGCGGTCGAAGCCGCCCGGGCGAAGCGCATCAGCGAGTTCGTCGCCAGTGAAGCCGGAGGCAGCATCGGCACAACACAGCGGAACATCACGACGAAGCGCCTCGCACGCGAACTGCAACGCTTCGGCCCGGAAAGCGCGATCGGTGTCTATCTGCTGACCGAAAGGCATTTGCGCATCCTGGTCGCCACCCGCACGGAACAGACCGAACATCTCATCGAGGTAGACGCCCCGGCACTGCGCCGGGAGATCGGCGACTTGCTCGACGCGATCAGCCGCAGAGAGGACATACGCGTGCGCTCCCGCAAGCTCTACGACCTGCTCGCGCGCCCGCTGGTCGAGGCCGCGCACAAGGCAAGCGCGAAGCGCCTCGTGCTGTGGCCTGACGACGCGCTGCGCTACGTGCCCTTCGCCGCGCTCCATGACGGTCGCAAGTACCTCGTCGAAGACTTTGCGATCCAGATGTATGCCGACGCCGCCGGCCAGCCCGGGCAGGCGGACGGCACGAAACCCGACCTCGAGGTCCTCGGACTCGGTGTGACACGCAGTGTGGGCGGCTTTCAGGCATTGCCTGCAGTCGCCGACGAGCTCTGCGACATCGTGCGCGGCCCGATCACGGGCCTCGAGATCCCGGGCAAAGCATGCCCGGCGCCTGCGATCGGTGATGGCGCGCTTCCCGGCAAGGGCTACGCGAACGCCGCGTTCACGGAGGCGCGGCTTGGCCAGCTGCTCGAGGGGCCGCACGATTACTCGATCCTCCATCTCGGCACGCACTTCAGCCTGCGCCCCGGCAATGCGCTGCGGTCATTCCTGCTGCTGGGCGACGGCGGGCGCCTCACGCTCGACAAGATCAGCGCGCTCGACTTTGCCGGCATTGCGCTCGCCACACTCTCCGGCTGCCAGACCGCCATGGGTGGCGCAGTCGCAGCCGACGGCCGTGAGATCGAAGGTTTGAGCGCGATCGTGCAGCGGCGGGGCGCAAGCAGCGTGATCGCGAGCCTCTGGCGAGTCGAGGACCAGAGCACGGCGAGTCTCATGCGCCGCATGTACGACGAGATGGCTGCGGGCACCGATGTCGCGCGCGCACTGCAGCTCGCGCAACTGTCGCTCGCTGACAGGCATCCGTACTATTGGGCAGGGTTCCTGCTGACCAGCAGCAGCCAATAGCCGGACCGTCAGCTCATGCCCGGGGTTTGCGCTTCATCCTGCTGATACGCAGCGGCTGCCCCATCACGATGACTTTCTGCAGCGCCCGCAGGATCTCTTTCGGCATTCCGCCCGGCAGATCGACGAAGCTGTGCTCGCCGCGGATGTCCACGCGCCCGATGTGCTTGCCGGCGAGCCCCGCTTCGCTCGCGATTGCACCCACGATATTCGCCGGCCGCACGCCGTGCGCACGGCCGACTTCGACGCGAAACGTCTCCATCTCGACGTCGGCAAGCCGCGCCGATCTGCGCGCCGTGCCCTCTCGTGCCGGACGCTCGCGTGCGGGGTGCTCGCGTGCGGGG
>DAORVK010000070.1:2639-4695 GCA_035433705.1 Steroidobacteraceae bacterium | reverse complement strand
GCTCGCGTGCGGGGTGCTCGCGTGCGGGGCGCGGGTCGTGCTCGCGCGGCGCCTGCTGCTCCCGTCTTTCCCGCGCTTCGGGCTGCAGCAGGAGCGGTGTCTTCCCCTGCATCATCGCCGCAAGCGCCGCGGCGATCTCCACCTCCGGAACCTCCAGCTCGCGCGCGAACATCTCGATCAGCGCCCGATAAGGCGCCCCGGCGCCCGCCTCGAGCGCCGCGCCGATGCGTTCCCTGAAGCGCGCGACCCGCTTCACGTTCACATCCTCCACGGTCGGCAGCGACATCGGCTCGATCGTCTGTCGCGTTGCGCGCTCGATCGCGCGCAGCAGATTGCGCTCGCGCGGCGCAATGAACAGGATCGCCTCGCCGCTGCGCCCCGCCCTTCCCGTGCGCCCGATGCGATGCACGTAGGATTCCGGATCGGTCGGCACGTCGAAGTTCACGACGTGACCGATGCGCTCGACATCGAGTCCGCGCGCGGCGACGTCGGTGGCGACCACGATGTCGATCTCGCCCGATTTCAGCTGCGCGACGATGCGCTCGCGCTGCATCTGCGGCACATCACCGTTCAGCGCTGCCGCCGCAAAGCCGCGTGCCTCGAGGCGCTCGGCCAGCTCGACGGTCGCCTGCTTCGTCCGCGCGAAGACCAGCATGCCTTCGAAGGGCTCGACTTCGAGAATACGGGTCAGCGCGTCGAGCTTGTGCAGCCCGCTCACCATCCAGTAGCGCTGCCGAATGTTCGCCGCGGTCGTCGTCTTCGCCCCGATCGTCACCTCGGCCGGCGAACGCAGGTACTTCTGCGCGATGCGCCGTATCGGCGCCGGCATCGTCGCCGAAAAAAGCGCCACCTGGCGTGCCTCGGGTGTCTCGCCGAGGATCCACTCGACATCCTCGATGAAACCCATGCGCAGCATCTCGTCCGCTTCGTCCAGCACGAGCGCACGCAGTTCGCCCAGCACGAGCGTGCCGCGCTTCATGTGATCCATCACGCGCCCCGGGGTGCCGACGATCACCTGGGTGCCGCGCTTCAACGCGTGCAGTTGCGGGCCATAGCCCTGGCCGCCGTAGACCGGCAGCACGTGAAACCCTGGCAGGTGCGCGGCATAGCGCTGGAACGCCTCGGCGACCTGGATCGCGAGCTCCCGCGTCGGGGTGAGCACGAGCACCTGCGGAGCGCGCTGTGCGAGGTCGAGGCGCGCGAGCAGCGGCAGCGCAAAGGCCGCGGTCTTGCCTGTGCCTGTCTGCGCCTGTCCAACGAGGTCGCTGCCCGCAAGCAGCACCGGAATGGTCGCGGCCTGGATCGGCGACGGCGATTCGTAGCCGACATCCGCGAGCGCGGCGAGCAGAGGCTCGGGCAAGCCAAGCGCGCGAAAGGTGTTCAACGCACTCCCGGTCAAGGCACGACTGGCACGCCGATCCAGCGCACGTGCAGGACCATGGCGAAGACGACGTACGCCGCAAGGCCGAGGACGATCGCGATCAGGTCATTCCAGCGGCTTGCCGGCGCTGATGGAATCGGGCGTTGCACACGGCTCTTGAACGAGATGCGGTCGAGCACGGCCCAGGCGAGCAAGCTGCCGAACAGCACGACATCGGCGAGGGTACCGTTCGCGAGCAGGTGCGCAACGGCCCACAGCTTCACCGCGACAAGCAAGGGGTGCTGCAACTTCGCCTTGATGCGGCCCGGCAGGTAGGCCGCAAACAGCAGCGGAAGCACCGGCAGCATCAGCAGTGACGTGAGGTGGCGCATCCACGGCGCGGGCTGGTACAGAAGGACAGGTTCCTGGCGCGCGACCCCGTAACCCCAGATCAGCAAGCCGAAGCCCACGATCGAGGCGATCGAATAGAGGGCCCGCCAGCCGTTGCCGAGCGCTGCCGCCATGCGATCGCGCCCGGCCGGCGCGATAATGGAAACCGAGTGCACGCCCAGGAACAAGATCAAACCGAACACGAGCCATGTCATCGAAATATCCCCCTGTTCCAGCCCTTGCGCATCCTACCCCGGATTCACCCGCAAGCGAGCGCAACAAGCGGCCGATCCTCGAGGTGATCGG
>DAORVK010000070.1:0-2539 GCA_035433705.1 Steroidobacteraceae bacterium | reverse complement strand
TTCCGCCAACACGCTGCACATCATGGCGTGGCGCGAAGTCGAGGCGTTCTTCGCCGGGGTCGGCCGCCTGCTTGCGTCATCCCCGATGGAAGCAGCGGCGGGAGAGCCAGCCGATGCTTGCGCTCGCCGTATGCTCGCCGTCTACGGGCCCTTCAAATACCGGGGTGCTTTCACGACTGACAGCAATGCAGCCTTCGACGAATCACTGAAAGCGCGTGATCCTGCAAGCGGCATCCGCGACTTCGAAGCGGCCGATGCGCTCGCGTGCGCGCAGGGCCTTGTGCTCGCCGCTGATCACGCGATGCCGGCGAACAATCAGCTGCTCGTCTGGGTCCCCGCCTGACCGGCCAATCGCCGTTGCCGCCGTCGCCGCTTGGCGCGCCGCGCGAACATGTTGAGCCCCTCGATGAAGGCCGAGAACGCCATCGCCGCGTACACATAGCCGCGCGGCACGTGTGCGCCGAAGCCGTCGGCGATCAGGGTCATGCCGATCATCAGGAGAAAGCCAAGCGCAAGCATCACGATAGTGGGGTTGTCGTGGATGAACTTCGCGAGCGGATCGGCCGCGAGCAGCATCGCCAATACCGCGACGATCACCGCGATCACCATGATCGGAATATGCTCGGTCATGCCGACAGCGGTGATGATGCTGTCGAGCGAGAACACGAGATCGAGCAACAGGATCTGCATGATTGCCGACGAAAAGCCGATCGTGGCCTCTGAACCCACCAGCACGTGAGATGCCGCGTCCGGATCGACGCTCTGGTGGATCTCGGTGGTCGCCTTCCAGACGAGAAACAGACCGCCCGCGATCAGGATGAGATCGCGCCACGAGAAGCCGTGTCCGAAGGCTTCGAACAGCGGCGTCGTGAGGCGCACGATGATCGCGATCGTGCCGAGGAGCGCGAGCCGCAGGATCAGTGCAAGGGCGATGCCGATGCGCCGCGCGCGGCTGCGATGCTGCTCTGGCAGCTTGTTCGTGAGGATCGAGATGAAGATGAGGTTGTCAATGCCCAGCACCACCTCCATCGCGACAAGGGTGGCGAGCGCCGCCCAGGCGGCGGGCTGGGACAGGAGTGCAAGGAGCTGATCCATGGGCGCACAGGGTATCAGGGCGCGCGCTCGAGACGCACGCTCCCGAGATCGAATGAGGCGCCGCGCGAGCCCGGTGAAAGAAAGATCACGACCCGCCTGATGTTCGACAGATCAAGCCTGCGCCCTTTCGGTCCCTGCCCGATTTCGTCCATTGGAATCCGCCAGACGACCGACGCACCGGCGGGCAGTGTGCGCTCGCGGTTGAAGCGATCCTCGTACTCCGTATTGCGCGGCTGATCGTCGATGCGCACGTTGATGCGGATCGGCGCCGCACCGGGGTTGGCGAGCGCGACTTGCAATGCCTCGTACCCACGCCAGTCGGGCGGCGGCTCGCGGATCGAGAGGCCTGCGTAGGAATCGCCGGTGGCGGTGAAGCGAAGGCGCGGCACGCTCTGCATACGCGAATACGTTCCATCGGCCCCTGGCTCGAGGAACACCTGCCAGGTCGCACGCCGGGCCTCCCAGATTATCTCCGGATGGAGCGCGCGCTGCGCGTAGGCCCAGCCGGTGAAGGCGAGCGGCGCCAACCCTGCCGCGAGCAGCAGCGCTGCGGGAATCCACAATCCGTGCCGCCGGCGGTGGAAAGCGAACCAGGTGAGTACGCCGATCACCCCCCCGAGCAGGTCCCGGCCGACATCGCCCATCGAGGCGACTTCGATGGACGTCGCGCCCGCGAAATAAGGCTGCGCGAGCTCCGTGCCGACGGCGAGGACCGCAACCACGACGAGGAGCGCGACTACGACGAGGAGCGCCACAAGCCCTGCACGCTGCGGTTCCATGAGGACGCAAAGGAGCGCCGCGATCAGCGCGAATGTGAGTACGTGTGCGGCATCGTGGAGCGCGGCGAGCAGCACCGTCGCCTCGAGTACCGGCGGCGCCACCACGAAGGCGAGCAGCAGGGCGATGGCGCAGAGGGCGGCGACGCGCATGGGTCGCCCAGTATGCAATAAACTCGGCCCATGCAACGCGTCACCATTTCCCTCGACGATGATCTCGCTGTGGCTTTCGACAAGCTGATCGCGCGGCGTGGCTATGGGAACCGCAGTGAGGCCGTGCGCGATCTCATACGCCAGCGTCTCGATCGCGAGGCGCAGGATCGCGCTCCGCGTGGCCACTGCGTGGCAAGCCTCTCCTATGTCTACAACCACCACGCGCGCGACCTCGCCGAGCGGCTGGCCGAGCGCCAGCACGCCCACCACGATCTCGTGGTCGCAACCCTGCACGTGCACCTCGATCATGAGAACTGTCTCGAGAGCGCCGTCCTGCAGGGCCCGATCGCGGCCGTACGCGCGCTCGCCGCGGGCCTTACGGCGGAGCCGGGCGTTCGGCACGGGAATCTCAACCTCGTAGCCGTCGAGCACGTCGACCACCACGCGCACGGCGGTCTCAGCCACCGCCATCTGAAGCCTAAGTATTGACCGCAGCGGCCTTGTATGACGATTTT
>DAORVK010000069.1:0-14312 GCA_035433705.1 Steroidobacteraceae bacterium | reverse complement strand
TTCTTCTCGATGAACTCGCGTCGCGGCTCGACCTGGTCGCCCATCAGTGTCGTGAAGATATCGTCGGCGGCGACCGCATCCTCGATCCGCACCTGCAGCAGCCTGCGTGATTCGGGGTTGATGGTGGTCTCCCAGAGCTGCTCGGGGTTCATTTCGCCGAGACCTTTGTAGCGCTGGATCGACTGGCCTTTGCGCGCTTCCGCGAAGAGCCAGCGGATCGCTTCCTTGAAGGAGCCGACTTCATGGCGATCGTTGCCGCGCGTGACGAAGGCCCCCTCACTGACGAGCCCCCCGAGGGTGCGGCCGAGGTCCGCAATGCGCTGATACTCGGCCGACTCGAAGAACTCCCGCGGCAGGAGCTTGTCGGAGGCCGTGCCGTGTTCGACCTTGTGGATGTGCAGGCGCGCACCGTGGCCGTCGACGGGTTCGCGCACGCTCACCGCGAAGCTGCGCGTGCCGTCGTGCAGCGCGTTCAGCCGCTCGCCAAGATCGTGCGCCCAGCCACGCAGCCAGTCGAGGCGATCGAAAGCTTCCGAGGTCACTTCCGGCATATAGACCAGTTGCTCCAGGAGTCGCTCATCGTAGCGCTTCGACCAGCGCTGGATGATCGCCTGCACTTCCATGTACTTGCGCGCGAGCATCTCGAGTCCCGAACCGCGCAGCGGCGGTGCCTGCGGGTTGACGTGCAATGCCGAATCGTCGAGCGCCGAGTTCAGCAGCATCGCGTTCAGCTCGGTGTCGTCCTTGACGTAGACCTCCTGCTTGCCGCGCTTCACCTTGTAGAGCGGCGGCTGCGCGATGTAGACATGGCCGCGCTCGATGACCTGCGGGAGCTGGCGATAGAAAAACGTCAGTAACAGTGTGCGTATGTGACTGCCGTCGACATCAGCGTCGACCATGATGATCACGCGGTGATAGCGCAGCTTCGCGATGTCGAACTCGTCCTTGCCGATGCCGCAGCCGAGCGCGGTGATCAGCGTGCCGACTTCGGCCGACGAGATCATCTTGTCGAAGCGCGCCTTCTCGACGTTCAGGATCTTGCCCTTGAGCGGCAGGATCGCCTGCGTGCGCCGGTCGCGACCCTGCTTGGCGGAGCCGCCGGCCGAGTCGCCCTCGACGATGAATATCTCCGAGAGCGCCGGATCCTTCTCCTGACAGTCCGCGAGCTTGCCGGGCAGGCCCGCGATGTCGAGCGCGCCCTTGCGGCGGGTCATCTCCCGCGCCTTGCGGGCAGCCTCGCGCGCGCGCGCGGCATCGATGATCTTGCCGACGATCGCCTTGGCCTCGGTCGGATGCTCGAGCAGGAACTCGGAGAGCTTCTGGCTCACCGCCGTCTCGACGATACCCTTCACCTCCGACGAGACCAGCTTGTCCTTGGTCTGCGAGGAGAACTTCGGGTCGGGCAGTTTCACCGACAGGATCGCGGTGAGGCCCTCGCGTGCGTCGTCGCCGGTGGTCGGCACCTTCTCACGCTTCGCGACCCCTTCCTTCTCGATGTAGTCATTCAGCGTGCGGGTGAGCGCTGCGCGAAAGCCGGAGAGGTGCGTGCCCCCGTCCTTCTGCGGGATATTGTTCGTGTAGCAGAACATCGACTCTTGATAGGCATCGTTCCACTGGAGAGCCACTTCGACCTGAACAGGTCCTTCTTGTGTTCGAAACCAGAACACTGAGCTGTGAATCGGGGTGCGGGTACGGTTCAGGTGCTTGACGAAGGCCTGCAATCCGCCCTCGTGCTGGAAGACGTCCGCCTTGTCGTCGCGCTCGTCCACCAGCTCGATTCGCACCCCGGAATTCAGGAACGACAGCTCGCGAAGCCGCTTCGCCAGAATTTCGTAGTTGAAGGCGATGTTGGTGAAGATCTGCGAGCTCGGCTTGAAGCGGATGGTCGTACCGCGTTCGTTTGTTTCGCCGATCACGGCGAGCGGCGCTACCGGCTCCCCGAGCCGGTACTCCTGGCGGTGCACTTTGCCCTCGCGCGAGATCGTGAGCTGCAGGTAGTCGGACAGGGCGTTCACTACCGAGACGCCGACCCCGTGGAGGCCGCCGGAAACTTTGTAGGAGGTGTCGTCGAACTTACCGCCCGAGTGCAGCACAGTCATGATGACTTCAGCCGCCGAGCGCCCTTCCTCCGGATGGATATCCACAGGAATTCCACGGCCGTTGTCGTAGACCGTAATCGACTCGTCGGCGTGAATCGTGACGACGACGCGGTTGCAATGACCCGCCAGCGCCTCGTCGACCGAGTTGTCGACGGCCTCGAAAACCATGTGATGAAGGCCCGTGCCGTCATCGGTGTCCCCGATGTACATGCCCGGTCGCTTACGCACCGCGTCAAGACCCTTCAAGACTTTGATTTTGCTGGAGTCGTAGACGTCGTTATCGGCCATGCAGCACTCGGTTTTCGGGATGCAGCATTATAGCGATTGCACCCTGCCCTGTCCTATCTGAAGCACGCGATCCGGCCGTCCGAACAAGCTGGTCTCGGGCGCGAGCGTGGTCACGACGAGCTGTGTCTCAAGCGCCCGGACACGCTCCACCACGACGCTCAGCCGAAAGTTATCCAGTTCTGCGGCCGGGTCGTCGATCAGGAGAGTCGGACGAATCTGCAGGGTCGACTGCAGCAGCTCGAGCTGGGCGAAGACCATCGAAAGCGCCAGCAGTTTTTGTTGACCCCGGGACAAGACTTCGCGGGCGGCGCGGTGACCAACACGAAGGCGCAAGTCGGCTCGATGGGGCCCGACACTCGTTGTTCCACGTGAAACATCATGATCGCGGGCGCCTTGCAGCGCCTCCTCTAGCGTCCTTTCCCGGTCCCAGCCCCAAGTCCACGTGGCGCTGACCTCCGTCCCGAGCAACGCCTGCTGGGCTTCCCGCCACTTGGCCTCCAGATCATCGAAATGCCTCGCCCTCGCCTCCGCCATGGGCACACCCGCGGCGACAAGCTCCCGATCCCAGGCCACCAGGGCCCCCGGACTTGCGCCGCCGCGCAGCGCCGCATTGCGTTGTTTGAGTGCGCGGGCATACCGCGCCCAGCAATCCCCGAATCCTGGTTCCACGTGGAACACACTCCAGTCGAGCCAGCGTCTCCGGCCGGTCGCGCCGCCATCGACAAGCTGCTGGATTTCAGGGTCAATTACTTGCACGGGAAAAATGGTGGTGAGCTCGGCCAGGCTACCCACGAATTCGCCGTTTACCTTCGCTCTTGTCGTCGCTCCGCTGCGCCCGGGGTCGCGGCGGACCTCGACACCTATCGCGTGGGAGGCCGTTCGCCCGAAGGAAATCAGGCGATCCTGATCGTGCCGGATCAGGCGCTCCGAACTTCGGGTCCGGAAGGAGCGACCTCGTCCCAGCAGAAAAAGCGCTTCGAGAATCGAAGTCTTCCCGGCCCCATTGGGTCCTGAGACCAGGTTGAGCCCCGGATGAAGGGCTGTCTCCAGCCGCTCGATACAACGCAAATCCTCGACGACCAGTTCGGCGAGGGGCATCTGTCGGCCCGTCAGAGTCGCATCGGCATCACGACATACCGTGCCGTAGCGGTACTGTCGGCGCGGATGAGGCAGCTGCTGTTGGAGTCCCCGAGCCCGAGTTGGACTTTCTCACCATCGATCGCCGCCAGCGCGTCGAGCAAATAGGTCACGTTGAAACCGATCTCCACCTCGTCGCCCTGGTAGGACACTTCGACTTGGTCCTCAGCCTCTTCCTGTTCCGGGTTATGCGCCTGCACCGTAAGCAGATCGGGTTTCAGGGTGAGCCGCACGCCCCGATACTTTTCGTTCGACAGGATCGCTGTGCGTTGCAACGCCTGTCGGAGCAATTCACGGTCGCCCTCCACGATGCGCGTTGGCGACGCGGGGATTACACGCCCATATTCGGGGAATCTGCCGTCAATGAGCTTCGATGTGAAGCGAACGTCGCCGACTTGCGCGCGAATGTGATTTGTACCGATCGCCAGTTCGATCAGGCCCTCGGAACCCAGGAGTCGCTGCAGCTCAAGCACACCCTTGCGCGGCACGATGACCTGCTGAGGACTGTTCGCCTGGCTCTCCAGGTTGCATTCACAGATCGCGAGCCGGTGACCGTCGGTCGCTACGGCGCGCAGGACCTTGCCGTCGGCTTCGACGAGGAGGCCGTTCAGGTAATAGCGCACATCCTGCTGGGCCATCGAAAAGTGCGTCTTTTCGATCAGGCGCCGAAACTCCGGCTGCGGCAACGTGAGCGTCTGCTGCGCATGGATCTCCTCGACCACCGGGTATTCCGCCGCCGGCAGACTCGAGAGCGTGAACCGGCTGCGACCCGCGCGCACGATCACCCGCTCGCCCTCGGTCGCCAGGGTCACATTCACCCCTTCAGGCAACGCGCGAAATATGTCGAGCAGCTTGCGGCCTGGCACGGTGAGCTCACCTGCCTGCTGCACGCTCGCTTCGCTCGAGGCCACCAGCTCGACCTCGAGATCGGTCCCCGTGATCGACAGGCGGTTATTGCGCGCCGAGAGCAGCACATTCGCGAGGATGGGCATGGTTTGCCGCCGCTCGACGACTCCGATGACGCTCTGGAGCGGATTCAAAATCTGTGCGCGTGTCGCCGAAAGCTTCATGAACGGGCCTTCCTGATTCTGGAGTCTTGTATGAAAGTCAGTAGTAGTAGCTGTTGGGGCTGTGCACAAGTGAACAGACTGAAAAACCCCTTCGGCCCTCTGCGGTTAGCTGCTGGCTGGCCACCGTCAAAGCTTGTGGATACCCGCCTGCCACCCTGTGCATGAATTGTGCGCAAAATTATCCCCACTTTCATCCACAGCTCTTGCACAGCTATCCCGTCAGGGTTCTCAACAGGTTCAGATAGTCCTCGCCGATCTTCTGGTCGGTGTCGCGAAACTCCCGGATGCGCTTGCAGGCGTGCAGCACGGTGGTGTGATCACGACCGCCAAAGGCGTCACCGATTTCCGGGAGGCTGTGGCTCGTCAGTTCTTTCGCGAGAGCCATGGCGACCTGGCGCGGGCGCGCGATCGAGCGACTGCGGCGCTTGGAGAGCAGGTCCGCGACGCGGACTTTGTAGTAGTCGGCCACTGTTTTCTGGATGTTTTCGACGGTCACGAGCTTCGCTTGCAGCGACAGCAGGTCCTTGAGCGCTTCCTTCGCGAATTCCAGCGTGATGGGTCGCCCCGTGAAGCGTGAATTTGCGACGACGCGGCGCAGCGCACCCTCGAGTTCGCGCACGTTCGAACGAATGCGTTTGGCTATGAAGAACGCTACTTCCTCGGGCAACGTCACCCCGGAAGCCTGCCCCTTGGCCATCAGGATGGCCACGCAGGTTTCGAGCTCAGGCGGCTCGATTGCCACGGTGAGCCCCCACCCGAAGCGTGATTTCAGGCGTTCTTCGAGCCCATTGACCTCTTTTGGATAGCGGTCGCAGGTCACGATCACCTGCTGCTGGCCTTCGAGCAGGGCATTGAAGGTGTGGAAGAACTCCTCCTGCGAGCGATCCTTGCCGGCAAAGAACTGGATATCGTCGATGAGCAGCGCATCGAGCGAGCGGTACGCGGTCTTGAACTCGTTCATGGTGTTGTGCTGCAGCGCTTTCACCATGTCACTGACAAAGCGTTCCGAATGCACGTACGCGACGCGTGCCTGCGGGTCGCGCTCGCGTATGAGGTGCCCTGCGGCATGCATCAGGTGGGTCTTGCCGAGACCCACGCCGCCATACACGAGCAGCGGGTTGTACGCCTTGCCGGGGTTTTCCCCGACCTGCAGTGCGGCGGCGCGCGCAAGCTGGTTGCTCTTGCCCTCGACGAAAGCCGCGAAAGTGAACTCGGGGTTGAGGCGGGCGCCGATGACGAGGCCCTCGGAGCGGCGCCCCTTCGGCAACGTGGCGACGTTCGGCGTCTGCACTGTGCCTGCCGATGCAGTGCTGCTGCGGCTGCCGACCTCCACGGTCACGATCGGGGCGTCGCCCGTCGACTGGTCGCGGATCAGATCGCCGATGCGGCCGAGAAGGTGCGCATTGACCCAATCGACCACGAAGCGGTTTGGCGCGAGAAGCTTCAGCGCACCGTCGCCCTGGACGGCCTGCAGCGGCCGGACCCAGGTGTTGAACTGCTGTTCAGGCAGCTCATCCTCGAGAGCGCGCATGCAACGTGCCCAGAGCCCAGATTCCAATCGCGACCCCAATACCGGTAAGACCCGCCGCCGGACGGGGCAGGGCCGCGCAGTTTAACAGGGCAAGGCGTATTGACACTCCCTGCCAGCCTGCTTAACCTTCCGGGCCTTTTTTCCGGTTCAGTGTCATGAGCAAACGCACCTATCAGCCGAGCAAAGTCCGGCGCAAGCGCACGCACGGGTTCCGCGCGCGTATGGCGACCAAGAACGGCCAGAAGGTCCTCGCCCGACGTCGTGCGAAGGGCCGCAAGAAGCTCATTCCCTGATCCGGTACACCTTCCCCGCGCAACGGCGATTGCGCCTGAAGACGGACTTCGAAAAGGTCCGGGGCGAAGGAAAGCGCATTGCGGACAGCTTTTTCAGCATGACTTTCAGGCCGAACGACCTCGGCAGTCCGCGTCTCGGGCTCGCTGTGGCGGTCCGCACCGCCGGCGGCGCCGTCGCCCGCAACCGCGTGCGACGCATCGTCAAGGACTCCTTCCGTCTCGCGCAGCACGAGTTGCCCGCGGTCGACTTCGTCGTCGCGGCCCGCACGCGTGTCAAGGATGCGCCGGCGCGCGAATTGCATCTGAGCCTCGGTTTACTCTGGAAGCAGGTCGCGACGCGATGCGCTTTGCCGTCCAGGGGCTGATCCGGCTCTACCAGTGGACACTCAGCCCGTTGCTCGGGCCGAGGTGTCGTTTCTACCCCTCCTGCTCCCGCTACGCGTTCGAAGCCGTGGGGCGCTACGGCGTACTGCGCGGCGGCTGGCTTGCCCTGAAGCGCATCGGCCGTTGCCACCCCTGGCATCCGGGCGGGATCGACCCGGTACCGCATCTTCACCATGACCACTAATCCGCGCGTTTTCCTCTGGCTCGGCCTGCTGCTGCTCGGCTGGATCAACTACGAGACCTGGGTGCGCGACTACGCGCCGCAGCCGAAGTCGCCCGCCCAGATTGCGCAGGAAGCGCAGACGGTCGCGAAGCGCAAAGCGCAGCTCGAGGAGAACGTGCCCCAGGCGGCCGCGCGAGCTGCAGCGCCGGCGGCTGGAGCGGCTGCGAGCACCGTGGCGGCCGCGCCCGTTGCAACGACGGGAGCCGCGGCGGCGGTCGAGCCGGCACCGACGGCGGCGCCCTTCGTGCATGTCGTGACCGACGTGCTCGATCTCGAAATCGGCCTCAATGGCGGCGAGCTGCGGCGTGCCGACCTGCTTGCCTATCCGCTCGTGAAGGGGCGCGCGCAGCGCGTGCGGCTCTTCAAT
The DNA here is from genome assembly GCA_035433705.1 of Steroidobacteraceae bacterium. GTDB lineage: Bacteria > Pseudomonadota > Gammaproteobacteria > Steroidobacterales > Steroidobacteraceae > CADEFQ01. The sequence goes on along the minus strand of DAORVK010000069.1, from coordinate 6,920 downwards.
CGCGACGGACCGGAGGGGTTCTATGTGCTGCAGAGCGGCCTCACCGGCGGCACGAACGGCGCATTGCGACCGACGCACCTCGCGACGTTCACCGCGGCGGTGACGCAGTACCGGCTCGAGGGTGGCGCCAGCGAGCTGCACGTCCCGCTCACCTGGACCGACGGCAACGGCGTGACCGTGACCAAGACCTTCCTGTTCCAGCGCGGGCGCTACGACATCGGGCTCGAGTACAGCGTGCAGAACGCGAGCGCAGCGCCGTGGCCGGCGGCGTCCTATGCGCAGATCCTGCGTGACAATATCCCGGTCGAGCGTTCGATGTTCTCGCCCGACAGCTACGCCTTCAAGGGCCCCGCGTTCTATGACGGGACGAAATACCGGAAGTTGAAGCTCGACAAGGAAGAGGACCAGAAGCTCTCGATCGACGTGACGGGCGGCTGGATCGCGGGCATGCAGCACCACTTCGTCTCGGCGGTGGTGCCACCCGTCGGGGAGACGACGCACATTGCGCTGCAGACCGACGGACGCAAGTACCTGCTCTCGGATGTCGGGCCGGTGCACACGGTGGCGCCGGGTGCCACGGGGGTGTTCAGGGAAACGCTCTACGTCGGGCCGAAGCTGCAGGCGCAACTCGAAGAAACGGGCCCCGAACTCGCGCGCGTCGCGGACTACGGCCTCCTCACGCCACTCGCGAAGCCACTCTTCATTCTGCTCAAGTGGTTGCACAAGCTCGTCGGCAACTGGGGCTGGGCGATCGTGCTCGCCACCTGCATCCTGAAGGGGCTCTTCTATCCGCTGTCGGAAAAGGCCGGCAAGTCGATGGCGAAAATGAAGACCCTGGCGCCGCGCATCAAGAATGTGCAGGAAATGTACAAGGACGATCGCGAGAAACTTGGTCGCGCCATGATGGAGCTCTACCAGCGCGAGAAGATCAATCCGGTCGCGGGCTGCCTGCCGATCCTCATCCAGATGCCGGTGTTCCTCGCGTTTTACTGGGTGCTGCTCGAAAGCGTCGAGATGCGCCAGGCGCCGTTCATGCTCTGGATCAACGACCTCTCGTCACGCGATCCGTTCTTCGTGCTGCCGGCGATCATGGCCGCGGCGATGTTCGCGCAGTACAAACTGAATCCCGCGCCGCCCGATCCGGTGCAGGCGAAGGTGTTCATGATCATGCCGTTCGCGATGTCGGTGATGTTCGCCTTCTTCCCTGCGGGCCTCGTGCTCTACTGGGTGACGAACACGCTGCTCTCGATTGCCCAGCAGTGGAACATCAACCGCCGCATCGAGGCGCAGGCAGCCAAGCGGTAAGAGTTGGTGCCGGGTTTTCGGTTATTCGGTTATTGCGCCGTTGGCGCGCAATAACCGAATAACCGAAAACCCGGCACCACGTCCGGCGCTCAGCGCAAGCGCCTCGCGACGAGCTTCCGCGCGAGGATCACACCGAGCAGGGCAACGAGCGCCAGCGCCGCGACGTGCAGCGCCGCGTTCTCCACCGGTCGCCCGAGGACGAGCCCGCGCGCCAGCCGGGTCGCGTGCGAGAGCGGCAGCACCTGCGCGACGAGCTGCACAGCGCGCGGCAACTGCGCCGTCGGAAAGAACACGCCCGACACCAGCATCATCGGCGTGATGAAGAGCGTGAAGTAGTAGACGAAGTGGTCGTAGGATTTCGCGAGCGCCGTGATCACCAGCGCGATGCCGGAGAATGCGAGGCCCGTGAGCAGCATCACCGGCAGCGCCCACAATGCCATGAAGCCGTGCACGAGTCCGAGCGCCGTCATCACGGCGAGGATCGCGATCCCCGACAGCATGCCCTTGAGCGCCGCCCAGACCCATTCGCCGACCACGATGTCGGTGATCGTCATCGGCGCATGGAGAATCCCTTCCCAGGTGCGTTGCTGCTTCAATCGCGCGAACGCCGACCACAATGCCTCGAAGCTCGCCGAGTACATCACGCCGTAGCAGATCATGCCGGAGCCGAGGAACTCGAGGTAGGGCATGCCGCCGACCGTTGGCAGCAGGCTCCCGAGGCCGAAGCCGAGCCCCACGAGCCAGAAGAGCGGGTCGACGAGGTTTCCGACGATCGAGGCAAGCAACAGCTTTCGCCAGACGCGATAGTTGCGATAGACGACGTGCCGGAAACGCAGCGAATCAGTCACGCAGATCACGCCCCGTGAGCTTCAGGAACACGTCCTCGAGATTCGCGGCCCGGCGCAGCACCCGCAGTTCCGGGTGATCGGTGAGGGTTGCGAGCAGCGGCTCGGGATCGCGGCAATAGCAGAATGCCGTGTCGCCCGAAAACTCGGCGCGCGCTGCAAGCCGTCGCGCGTGCGTATCGAACCACGCGTGGATGCCGTCACCGTACGCCTCGATCACGATAGGCTCGATCTCCCGTTCGATCAGCGCGTGCGGCGGCGCCTCGGCGATGAACGCCCCGTGATCCATGATCGCGACGCGGTCGCAGAGCCGCTGCGCTTCGTCCATGAAGTGCGTGGTGAGGATGATGGTGCGCCCCTGCCCGAGCAGCCGCTTCAGTCGTTCCCAGACGACGTGCCGAGCCTGCGGATCGAGACCGGTCGTCGGCTCGTCGAGAAAGAGCACGCGCGGATCGTTGACGAGCGCGCGCGCGATCGTGAGCCGACGCTTCATGCCGCCCGAGAGCGCGTCGATCGGTGCATCGGCCTTGTCAGTGAGGCCGGCGTAATCGAGGAGATACGGCACGCGCGCCGCCACCTCGCTCCGGGACAGGCCGAAGTAGCGACCGAAGATGGCGAGGTTTTCGCGCACCGTGAAGTCGGGGTCGAGATTGTCGAACTGCGGCACCACACCGACCCGGGCGCGCGCCTCGCGCGCGCGCGCCGGCACCGGCAGCGAGTCGAGCGTGATCTCGCCGGCATCGGGCGCGGTGAGGCCGAGGCAGCAGCGCAGCGTCGTCGTCTTGCCGGCGCCGTTCGGGCCAAGGAGACCGTAGCATTCGCCCGCGCTGACTTCGAAGCTGACGCCGCGCACGACCTCGAGCGCACCGAACTTCTTGTGGAGTCCGTGGACGGTCAGCACAGCGGCCGAAGCATACCGGAGAGCCCTTGCAGGTGGCGCGGATTGCCGCCACAGTGCCGGAAAAAGGGGGGTGCGCGTGTCCCGGGGATTCACACTATCGCTCGTTCTGGCGCTCGTGCTTGGCGTCATCGTCGGTTACTGGTGTCACGAGGGTGTCACCGACCCCGCGACGCTCGCGCGACTCGCCGGCTATTTCGGCCTCGTCACGGACGCGTTCCTGCGCCTCATCAAGATGATCATTGGCCCGCTCGTGTTCTCGACGCTGGTCGTCGGCATCGCGAACATGGGTGCGGGCTCGGCGGTCGGGCGGGTGGGCCTGCGCACGGTCGGCTGGTTTCTGTTCGCCTCGGTCCTCTCGCTCGCCATCGGCATTGTGATGGTGACCTTGCTCAAACCCGGCAGCGAGCTCGCGCTCACGATTCCGGCGACCGACGCGGCGAGCGGGGCGCAGCTCGCGCAACCTGGCCTCAAGGAGTTCGTCCATAGCCTCGTGCCGCGCTCGATCGCCGAGGCGATGGCGAACAATTCGATCCTGCAGATCGTCGTGTTCTCGGTGTTCTTCGGCATTGGCCTCGCCGCGCTCGGCGAGCGCGGCCGCGGCCTGATCGGCGTCATCGACCAAGTCGCACATGTAATGCTCAAGGTCACGGCCTATGTGATGTGGACGGCGCCCGCCGCGGTGCTCGCGGCGGTGGCCGCGACCATCACGACCGAAGGCCTCGGCATCCTCGGGACTTACGGCAAGTTCATCGGCGGCTACTACGTTGCGCTCCTCGTGCTGTGGGCCGTGCTGCTCGGGCTTGGCGCGATGGTGATCGGCCCGCGAGTGCGCGCGCTCGTCTCGATGATCCGTGAGCCGCTACTGCTTGCGTTCTCGACCGCGAGCTCGGAGGCCGCCTATCCGAAGACGCTCGAGCAGCTCGAGCGCTTCGGCGTCTCGCCGCGCATCGCGAGCTTCGTGCTGCCGCTCGGCTACTCGTTCAATCTCGACGGCTCGATGATGTATTGCACTTTCGCGACGCTTTTCATCGCGCAGGCTTACGGCATCGACCTCTCCGGCACACAACTGATCACGCTCCTGTTGCTGCTCCTCGTGACCAGCAAAGGCATCGCGGGTGTGCCGCGGGCGTCGCTCGTGGTGCTCGCCGCGACCCTGCCGCACTTCGGCATTCCGGATGCGGGGCTGCTGCTCGTGCTCGCGGTGGATCAGTTCCTCGACATGGGCCGCAGCGCGACCAATGTCGTCGGCAACTCGATCGCATCGAGCGTCGTCGCGAAATGGGAGGGGGAGCTCTCCGACCCGCAATCGGTAGCTGGCCCGGTCGAACCCGCAGGCGTAGGCTAAGCGCGCACCACCGAACCGACCGCGAAGCCGAGGAGCTACGGCGAGTGAGAGATCCGAATGCCGTCTCGTTCACACGCACTCTTCGTCTGAAAGTGAAATGCGAGGCGTATCCGTGGCTGAATGCCGCGGCCATGGAAGTCAATCAGGTCTGGAACTGGGCGAACGCGACCAGCGCGGATGCGGCGGATCGGAACAAACGCGCGCACGCGAAGTTTCTCTCCGGCTTCGATCTGTGCAATCTCTCGGCGGGTGCGACGGAGTATTTCGAGCGCATCGGGGCCGATACGATCCAGCGGATCAACTGTGAGTACGCGATCAAGCGCCGCGCTGCCAAGCGCAGCCGCTTGCGCTGGCGCGTCTCGCGTGGTGCCCGCCGCTCCCTCGGCTGGGTGCCGTTCAAGGCCGCGAGCATCAAGCGCAAGGGCTCTGGCCTGCGCTTCTGCGGCAAGAGCTTTCGCGTGTTCGATGCCGACAGGCTGACAGACACGAAGTGGTGCGACGGTTGCTTCGCGCAGGATGCTTGCGGGGATTGGTGGCTGTGCCTGCCGGTCGCGTATGCAGCGCAGTTCCTGCCAGCCTCGGATCGCGCAGTAGGAGTCGATCTGGGCTGCAAGGACGCGGCCGTCACGAGCGACGGCGACCGGCTGACAAGCGGCCACTACCGCAGCCTTGAGCCGCAGATCGCACAGGCGCAGCGCCGTGGCCACAAGCGTCAGGCCAAGCGTCTGCACCGCAAGGCAGCGAACCGGCGCCAAGACGCGCAGCACCAGTTTTCGCGGATGCTGGTGAACCAGTATCAGAAGATCGTCGTGGGCGACGTGAGCAGCCTCAAGCTAGCCAAGACGCGGATGGCGAAGTCCGTGCTCGATGCCGGATGGGGGGCGCTCAAGAACCAGTTGGCATACAAGAGCGAGCACGCTGGCCGACAGTTCCAAGTCGTCAACGAGAACTACACCACGCGAGCGTGCGGAAACTGCGGAGCCCTTTCGGGCCCCAAGGGAGTAGGGCAGCTCGTTGTAAGGCGGTGGGAATGCGTGGACTGCGGTGCGGTCCACGACCGGGACGTGAATGCGGCCCGCAACATCCTCACCGCCGGGCTCAGGTGTCGAGCCTCCGTGCGCGGGAACGAGTCTTCACCGCCGAGCGCGCGTCGAGCCGGGCCTCACCGCCCGCGCGCGACAGGTATCAGCGCGAAGGCGGGGGCGGCATGAGCACCGGGTCGCATCACGACACGATCGTCGCCGCAGCCACCCCGCCGGGGCGCGGGGGAGTGGCGATCGTGCGGGTGTCGGGACCGAAGGCGCCCGAGATCGCCGCAGTCGTGATCGGCGCCGATCTGCCCGCGGCGCGCCGGGTCACGCTGGCGCGCTTTCTCGACGCGGCCGGCGATCCGATCGATGTGGGGCTCGCGCTGTTTTTCGCCGCGCCGCATTCCTATACCGGTGAGCATGTCGTCGAGTTCCACGGCCACGGTGGTCCCATCGTGACCGAGAGTCTCGTCAAGCGGGCGATCGAGCTCGGCGCACGGCGCGCGCGCCCCGGTGAGTTCACGCAGCGCGCCTTTCTCAACGACAAGGTCGATCTCGCGCAGGCCGAAGCGGTCGCCGACCTGATCGATGCCGGCTCGCGCGAAGCCGCGCGCGCCGCGATGCGTTCGCTGCAAGGCGAGTTCTCGGCGATGGTGCTCGGCCTCGTCGACGCGGTCACCGAACTGCGCGCCTGGGTCGAGGCGGCGATCGATTTCCCCGAAGAGGAGATCGACTTCCTCGCCGACCGCGAACTCGAGGCGCGTCTCGGCGGCGTGCGCGAACACTTCGCGGGGGTGGAACGCAGCGCGCGCCAGGGCCGCTTGCTGCGCGAGGGTATGACCGTGGTGATCGCCGGCCGGCCGAACGCGGGCAAATCGAGCTTGCTGAACCGGCTCGCCGGCTACGACGCCGCGATCGTCACCGCGATTCCCGGCACCACCCGCGACATCGTGCGCGAGCGCATCGACATCGACGGCATGCCACTGCACGTGCTCGACACCGCGGGGCTGCGCGATGCGCCCGATGTCGTCGAAGCGGAGGGCATCCGCCGCGCGACGGTCGAGATGGCGCGCGCCGACCGCGTGCTGTTCATCATCGACACGGTGAACGATCCGGATGCGCGCGCGTTCACCGAGGAGCGTTCGCGCCTGCCGCCCGAAGTGCCGGTGACCATCGTGCTCAACAAGATCGATCTCGCGACGGGCATTCCGCTGTCGGACACGGTGAGCGGCCCGCCGCGTGTCGCGATTTCCGCGAGGACCGGCGCCGGCCTCGATGTGCTGCGCGCGCACCTGCGCGACAGCATGGGCTACCAGGTCGCAGATGCTGGTACCGTCTCCGCACGCGCGCGCCATCTCGAAGCGCTGACGCGGGCGCGGCGTCATGTCGACGCCGCGGAAGCGCAACTGCGAGAGAGCCGCGCGGGCGAGCTCGTCGCCGAAGAGCTGCGCCACGCGCAAATCGCACTCGGCGAGATCACTGGCACCGTGACGAGC
>DAORVK010000068.1:0-15112 GCA_035433705.1 Steroidobacteraceae bacterium | reverse complement strand
AGCGCGACGCTCTCCAGAACAGCAGGCACGAGAAGCCTCCAAGCACGCCCACCGCCAGCAGGGAATAGCGGATGCCGGTCGTGCCGAACTGCTCGCCGAACACATGGTCGTTGAGAATGCCGACCAGCAGCGGCCCGAGGCCGAGCCCCACCATGTTCGATATGAAGAACAGGATCGCCGCGGCTGTGGCCCGCATGCGCAGCTCCACGAGACCCTGTATCAATGCGAACATCGGCCCGACATACATCGCGGTCAGCGTGTAGTAAGGGACGAAGCACGCCAGCGCCTGCCAGGGCAGCGGCAGCAACGTGAAGCCGACGACGAAAGGCACCGCAAGCAGAAGCTGCAGCGCCGGCAGCCTCATGTACCAGCGCACGTCGCTTCTGCCCATGCGATCGGCGAGGCGGCCACCGACAATGGCACCGACTGTCCCGCCGATCCCGATGACCCAGCCGAGGCCGGTCCCGATCTCGCTCCAGGGCATCCCGTACACCCGTGCCAGGAAGGTCGGCCCCCAGGTGATGACCGCGTAACCGGACAGCGACTGCACGGCGGTGCCGAGAACGATCAACACATAGGCACGACGCGTGAGCAGAAAGCGCACGACCTCTTTCAGCGGCACTTGCGCCACGGGCTCGCTACGCCCCTCGGCGTGGCCACGCGGCAGCTCTCGCACGGTGAGCGCCACCAGGATGGCAAGCACGACACCGGGCAGGCCGGCCACATAGAAGGCGGTGCGCCAGTCGTATCGGGTCAGCAGCCAGCCGCCAGCGAGAAAAGCGATGGCCGAGCCGACGAAGACGCCGCATGCGTACACGGACAGCGCCGTGGCACGCCGCTTCGGTGGAAAGTAATCGGCCAGCAGCGAATGCGCCGACGGATTGCAACCCGCTTCGCCGATGCCGACCAGCACCCGGGTCACGGCGAGTTGCGCGAAACTGCGGACCAGCCCGGCGGCCGCGGTCATGAGACTCCACGCCGCGAGCGAAACGACGATGATCTGCTTGCGCGAGGCACGATCGGCGAGGCGCGCGATGGGAATGCCTGCGAGCGTGTAGAAAAAAACGAACGCGAGGCCCGTCAGCAGGCCCATCGCGGTGTCGGAAACACCGAACTCCTGCTTGATGGGCTCCATCAGCATCGCCATGATCTGGCGGTCGATGAAACTCACCACGTAGACGAGTGTCAGCAGCACCAGCACGTAGCGGGCGTACCCCTGCGACACGGCCTCATTGTTCAAGTTGCGATCAGCCGGCGCAGGGATAGTCTGTGTAACCGACCGGCCCCGGTGTGTAGAGCGTCTTCGGGTTGAGGCTGGCAAGTGGCAGGCCCTCACGCAAGCGACGCACGAGGTCGGGGTTGCCGATGTAATGCCGCGCGAAGGAAACCGCGGCGCCACGACCCTCGGTCAAGGCCAGCGCAGCGGAAGCGCCATCGAACCCGTCATTGAGGATGAGCGGCCCCCCGAAGTGCGCCCGCGCAAAGGCGAAGGCATCGAAGTCCCGCCTTGGCGAGCGAATCACGTGCAGAAAGGCGAGCTGCAAGTGGGCGATGCTCGACAGCAGCGCTGCGTACGTCGCTGCGGGGTCCGGGTCGAGCACGTCATTGAACGGGTTGCCCGGGCAGATGCGCATGCCGACGCGGCCGCGGGCCTCGGCAGTCATCGCTTCCAGGACCTCGATGGTGAAGCGCACACGGTTCGGCACCGGCCCTCCGTAGGCGTCCGTGCGCACATTGCTGTTGGTCGCCATGAACTGCATCGGAAGGTAACCACTCGTGCAATGCAGTTCGACGCCATCGAAGCCCGCCTCGAGCGCACTGCGGGTGGCGGTCGCATATTCCCCGATGACGCCCGGAATCTCCCCGAGCGAAAGCGCCCGCGGGAAATCGAAATCCTGCATGCCGGCGGCATCGGTGAAAATCCTGCCGGCCGCTTGCACCGCGGAGGGCGCGACGGTCTCCGCATCGGCTGCCTTGTTGAAGCGGGATGCCGCGCGACCGCAGTGCATGAGCTGGGCGACGATGCGCCCGCCCGCCTCGTGCACTGCGTCGGTCACCTGACGCCAAACCTCGACCTGCCGGGCAGTGTAGATGCCGGGCGTACGACAGTAGCCGATGCCGTGGCGTGAAGGCCCGATGCCTTCGGAAACGATGAGCCCGGCGCTCGCGCGCTGCCGGTAGTACTCGATCATGACCGGGGTCGGCACGGCCTCTGCGTCAGCGCGCGAGCGCGTCATCGGCGCCATGACGACACGATTGGCGAGCGCAATCTCCCCGAGCTGCAGGGACTCGAATAGCCCGGTCATTTTCAGCGCACCTTGATCTTCGGAATCGGCGCCCCGCGTCGCAGGGTCGCGAGGAATTGCTCGAGAGGCGCCGGAGGCGCAACTTGCGGGAGCTTGTCCTTCTCTGGAGGAGCCGCCCAGAATTCCTTCCAGGAGGGAAAGAGGTCGTGATAAGCGCCGTCATAGGGCGGCTGTCCCGGCCAACGCATCTTCATCTCGCCGACCGGGGGCTTGTTGAGGTCGGTGGCATACCAGTAGCACGGTAGCCTGCGCCGGAAGTACCAGCGTCCCTCGATGCGCTCGTAATCGTCCCAGTAGATCATCTGCATGATGACCCACTCGCCCCCGCACTCGTGCTCGTTCTTCGAGTACACCACGCCGATCGCATGGTCCGGGTCCGCAAATTCGATGATGTGCTGGCCGAGGTGATGCGACGTACCGGTGAACTGGTTGCGCAGCGTGTCGTCGAGCCAGGCCTTCAGGTGCGCGCGGCCGACCTTTTCCCGGCTGACGCGGATATCAGGGGCGAACAGGTTCACGTGCGCATCGAGATCGCGCATGTCGAGAGACAGGGAGTACTTCGCGGCGAGTTGGCGGATCGCCTCGATGGACTCGAGGCGATCGAGACGCGCGGAAATCCGGGAGTCTTCCATGGTGGTCAATCGAACACGTTCGACATGATCAGCGTCGAGGCCTGGCCACCGTCCACCGACAGCGTGGCGCCGTTCACGTACGAGGCCTCATCCGAGGCCAGGAAGAGGATGGCGTTGGCGAGCTCCACCGGCTGTCCCACGCGACCCATCGCGATCAGCTTTTCGGTGTTGCGGCGGGCCTTCTCGCTGCTCAGCATCTCGACCATCGGCGGGGTCTCCACCGTACCCGGAATCACGACGTTGCAACGGATGTTGCGCGCACCGCCCTCCGCCGCCACCGCACGCGAGAAATTGATGATGGCAGCCTTCGCCGCGCTGTAGCCGGCCATGTACGCCGCGCCGAACAGGCCGCAGATCGACGAGACATTCACGATGCTGCCGCCCTTGCCCTGCTTGTGCATGAGCTTCATCGCGGTTCGCGTGCCCCAGAACGTGCCGTCGACGGACGTCGCGAAATTCGCATGCCATTCGGCGGTCGATGTGCGCTCGATCTGCCCCACGGAATAGGCCATCGCGTTGTTCACGAGGATATTGAGAGCCCCATGGCGCTGCGCTACGCCGTTAATGGCGTTGACGAGCTGATCCTCGTTGCTGACATCCACCTGCACGCCTTCCGCCTTGCCGCCTTTGGCGCGGATGGCGGCCACGACGCCGTCGAGCAGTTCCTTGCGTCGCCCGCAGATGACCACGGTGGCTTTCTCCTCGGCGAAGCGATGTGCCGTCGCCTCCCCGATCCCCGAGCCACCTCCCGAGATGAAAGCGACTTTCCCTTCCAGACGACCTGTCATGTCGGGACTCCTATTTGAAGTACGAGCCGCCGTTGGCGACGATATCGGCACCGGTGATCATGGCCGCCTCGTCCGAGGCGAGGAACGCAACCACCGAGGCGATGTCATTCGGCTCGGCAATGCGCCCGAGCGGTATCGCGGCAATCATCTGGTTCTTCCATTCCTGCGAGACGTTCTTGAGGATCGGCGTGTCCACCGCACCGGGCATCACATTGTTGATGCGGATACCGCGCGGCCCGAGTTCGCGCGCCATGCTGCGCACCATGCCGACAAGCGCCGCTTTCGATGCGGCATAGTGCGGCGCGCCCTCACCCGACAACGCCGAAGTGCTGGACAGATTGACGATCGCGCCCTTGATATTGTGCTTCACCATCAGGCGCAGCGCCTCCCGGGTGCAATAGAAGGTGCCGTGCAGGTTGACGTTGAGCACGCCATGCCAGCCCTCGTCTTCCATGTCGATCGTGATGTCGGGAAATACTGTGGGTGTTTCGCCGCGCGCCAGCTGCTGGCCGCGCTCGCCCATGCGGGCGAGGAGCTTCGCGAAACCATCGCCCTTGGCACTGCCGATGCCGGCGTTGTTGACCAGCACGTCGAGCCGACCGTAACGCTCGTCCACCCCGGCAAAGAGGCGCTTCACGGCTGCGCTGTCGGCGATATTGCAGACCTGCGCCACGCCGGCCGCGTCACCGCCCGCCTGCTCGATCGTTTCGCGCGCGCTGGCTTCCTGCACATCCACCGCGACGACCCGGGCACCCTCGCGAATGAGACGCTGCGCAATGGCTCGCCCCATGCCCTGCCCGGCCCCGGTGACTACGGCCACCTTGTTCGCAAATCTCGTCATTCGTCGGCCCTCCTGATCCTGGTCGGACAAGACGGCACAGAGTCTGACAGGACTGCCGGCCGGCGGCCTAGTCCGCTCGGATGAGAAGCGGGCGCCGTCCCATTTTGCTATATAGGTAAAGAATCCCAAGGAGAACATGGCATGCAGTCTGATTCGCGTCCGGTCATAGCGGTCCTCGGTGGCTCCGGCAAGGAAGGGAGCGGGCTCGCGTTCCGCTGGGCCCATGCCGGCTACCCGGTCATCATCGGCAGCCGCACCGCCGAAAAGGCCGAACAGGCCGCGAAGGAGATCAACGACGCGCTGGGGCGCCCAGCGGCTCGCGGTCTCGACAACCCGGCTGCCGCCGCGGCAGCGACCATCGTCGTGTTGACCGTGCCTTTTGCTGCGCAGCGCAAGACCGTGGAAGAAGTCCGCCCCGCCCTCACCGGCAAGATCCTGATCGACGTCACCGTGCCCCTCGTACCGCCCAAGGTCAGCCGCGTGCAGTTGCCGGGCGGCCGCTCGGCAGTCGAGGCGATTCAGGAACTGCTCGGTCCGGAGGTGAAGGTGGTCTCGGCCTTCCAGAACATCTCGGCGCACCACCTCAAGGACCTCGACTACGTCATCGAGTGCGAGGTGCTGGTCTGCAGCGACGACCGCGCGACAGGCGATTTGGTAGTCGGCATGGCCAAGGAGATCGGGCTGCGCGCCTGGAACGCAGGCGTGTTGGCGAACTCGGTCGTGGCCGAGGCGCTCACCTCGGTCCTGATCACGCTGAACCAGCGTTACAAGGTACCCGCGTCCGGCATCCGCATCACAGGTATCCCGACGCCCTGATAGTCTTAATGGACGTAGTGGCCTACGGCACCGTTGCCGATACTCGGGCCCATCCCGGTCCCGATTGAGCCCTCCAACGCAGGATCCGACTCATGAGCAAAAAAGACTTCTTCGTCGCGATGACCGAGTTTCATTTCATGAACCTCCAGACGATGAGTGAAATCGGTTACTACCCCGGCATGCACCATTTCCACTCGAGCGTGAGTGGCGTGCTGCGCGCGTGGTCGGGGCGCAGCATGGACGACCCGTGGCCTTCGCCGGTTGCGAGCGAACTCGCGCCTTACATGGACAAGGCCAACGTCGACGTCGCGTTCTGTCTGCGCGAACCGATGATGGACATCACCGGTGGCGTCGTGTCCTTCTCGACCAACGGCTTCATGATGCAGCAGATCGAGCCGTACCCGAACCGGATGTACCTCGAGGCGAACGTCGGCCCGGTCATCAAGCGTGGCATCAAGCATGCGAACTGGGAACTCGAGTACCTGGTGAAGGAAAAGGGCGCGAAGCTCTGCAAGGTCTATCAGCCCGAGGACGACGGTCCGATCAACGACCGGCGCCTGTGGCCCTTCTATGAAAAGGCCCAGGAGCTCGGCATTCCGCTCACCCTGCACACCGGCGTGAGCTACGTGTGTCCGCAGCCGAACAGCCACTGCCACCCGCAGCAGCTCGACGACGTGGCGCTCGCCTTCCCGGACCTGAAGATGATCGCCTATCATGCCGGCTGGCCGTACACCGAGGAGCTGATTGGCCTCTGCGGCAAGCACAAGAACCTCTACATGAGCCTGTCGGGCATCTTCGGCTGGTACCAGCGCTCGCCCTATCGCGGCTACCACGCGATCGGCACGGCCCTGCAGTGGGTGCCGGCAGACAAGATCGTGCTCGGCTTCGACCTGCCCTTCGACGATCTGCCGCGTGTCACCGATTACATCCGGGACCTCAGCATGCCCGAGGAGCTGCAGGAAAAGTGGGGCTATGCGCAGGTGACCGACGAGGACAAGGCCAAGATCCTCGGCTTGAACCTCGCGAAGCTCACAGGCATCGAGCCGACCAAGCGCGCCAAGTTCACCGCGGCCAAGCCGACCAAGTGACGGCGCCCATGGCCGGACCCGCGCCGCTCGCTGGCCTGCGCGTCATCGAGAGCTCGATCCTCGGGCCGGCCGCGATCACGACGGCTTTCGCCGATCTCGGCGCCGAGGTCATCAAGGTCGAGACGCCGGCGGGCGATTACATCCGCGAGATGACCTGGCCGATCATCCAGGGCGTCTCGCTGATGCACTACCACCTGAACCGGGGCAAGAAGAGCCTCACGCTCAACCTCAAGGTGGAGGCGGCGCGCGAGATCTATCGGGATCTGGTCAAGGGGGCTGATGTCGTCATCGAGGCTTCCAAACCCGGCGCACTCGCGAAATACGGCCTCGGCTATGAAGATCTGCGCAAGATCAATCCGAAGATCGTGTTCTGCACGGTTTCCGGCTATGGCATGACGGGCCCGTACAGGGACATGCCGTCACACGGCATCGCGTACGACACCTGGTCGGGCGCGTGCAAGCCGGCCTACGACGAAGAAGGGTTCTGCTATATCCCCGAGCACATCGGCGTCGGCATCAGCGCGGCTCCGCTCTACGGCGGCCTCGCGGTGCTCGCCGGCGTGCTGCGCGCCCGCGCCACCGGCCAGGGCTGCTTCATGGATCTCGCGCAGAGCGATGCGGCCGCAGCCTTCGACTGGTACCGCAGCGAAAGCCACATGGCCTACGCGCGGCCCGAAGACGTGGTGACCGGCAACAAGGCCGACGGCTACCAGCGACGTCCCGTCGCCACGGCCGGCATGCGTGAAGGCGTGCGCTACCAGATCTATGAATCCTCGGACGGCCATGTGCTGTTCATGGCGTCCGAGCAGGCGTTCTGGAAAAATTTCTGCGCAGGCGTCGGTCGCATGGATCTCTTCGAGAAATGGCCCGGCTCGAAATATGCCGATCACGCGCGCGGCAACCGCGAATTGCAGGCCGAGTTGCGCACCATCTTCAAGACGAAGACGAGCCAGCAGTGGCTGAAGTTCAGCGTCGAAGCCAACACTCCGATCGCCCCGGTCAATACGCCGCAGAACATCGTCGACGACCCGCAGTTCAAGGCGCGGTTCAAGATCCTGCCGCATGAAAAGCACGGCGCCGACATGCTCGGCTTCCCCGTGCAATTCGTGGGCGAGAACCTGCCCGCGCCGGCCATTGCGCCGACCGCCGGTCAGCACACCGCCCAGGTGCTGCGTGACGTGCTCGGTTACGACGACGCGCGCTGCGCGGCGGCCAGGGAAGCCGGCGCGCTCGGCTGACCGGCAAGCTTGCCGAACCTCGCGCAATCCGGATCCGGTAGCGGCGAGCGCCCGCGCGGCCATTGCCTGTGCGGAGATGTCCACTACGAAGCTAGCGGGCCTGCCGGCGACATGTGGTACTGCCACTGCCGCGAATGCGGCAAAGCAAGTGGCGTCGGGTTCGGCACCTGGATTGAAGCGCCTGGCGTGCGTTGGCTCTCGGGCGACGAGCGCGTGGTGCGCCGGACCACATCGCCCACCCTCACGCGTGCTTTCTGCTCGCAATGCGGTACCGTTTTGCCGGCGCTGCACGCAGGTAACGGCGGCGCCCTGCTACCGGCCGGCGGGCTCGAGAATGTCGGTCGCCTACGCCCCAGCGGGCATGCCTGCGCCAGCGAGCGGCTGCCGTGGCTCCCTGTGTTCGATGAGTCCCTTCCGGTGCTGCACAAGTCTTGCGATCCGGCTTCGCAGGGCCGCACTTCGAGGGAGCGTGCCTCACTTGCACGCGCCGCGTCGCCGGAGCGCGCAACCGGGGCGCCTGTGCGGGGCAGCTGCCTGTGCGGCACGGTCGCCTGGGAAGTGGAACCGCCCCTTCTCGCCATGCGCGTCTGTCACTGCTCGCGCTGTCGGCGCCGCTCGGGAAGCAATGGATTCGTCGGTGTGATGACCCGGTCCGGCACTCTGCGACTGCTGCACGGCGCGACCGAAATTACGTCCTGGCACATGCCGGGCACGCGCTTTTATTCGGTGAGCTTCTGCAAGTCGTGCGGCAGTCCGGCGCCTTCGACGATTCCCAAAGGCAGCTTCGTTTCTGCGGGTTGCCTTGATGACGATCCGGGCACGCGCACACAGTGCCACGTCTTCTACGGCTCGCGCGCGGCATGGGTGGATGCGAAGGACGATCTGCCGCGGTTCGAGGAGTTCCCGCCGCCGGACTACGATTGGAGCCAACCGTGACAACATCCGCCGCGTACTCGCCCTCCCGTCCTTGCCCACTCGCGCGCGTGGAACGCTTCGACTTCGAAACCGACGTGGCCATCGTCGGCTTCGGCACCGCGGGCACTTGTGCGGCCATTGAGGCCGTGAACGCCGGCGCAAAGGTCATGCTCTTCGAAGTGAGCTCAGGCAGCGGCGGCGCGGCGGCGCTTTCGGGCGGCGAGCTGTATATCGGCGGTAACGGCGGCACGCTCCAGCAACGCACCGCGGGCTTCGAGGACCGTACCGAGGACTTCTACAACTATCTCCTGATGGCCGGCGGCCCGAATGCGGACGAGGCGAAGGTGCGCCTCTATGCCGACCACGCCCTCGCCCACCTCGACTGGCTGATCGCGCAGGGTGTCGAGTTCAAGAACTCCTACGTCGCCGAGCGCGTCATGGAGCCGCTCACCGACGACTGCCTGGTGTGGACGGGAAGCGAAGAGGCCTGGCCGTTCGCGCAGGGCGCGCGCCCCGCCCCGCGAGGTCACACGGTCCGGCAGGAAGGCTGGAGCGCGGGCAAGTACCTCATGGACACGCTCGCAGGGCGAGTGAAGGCGCTCCCCATCGACGTGCGCTTCGAGGCGCGCGCGCTCGCGCTCATTGCGGACGAGAACCTGCACGTCCACGGCCTCGTGGTGCGCATCGACAACGAGCCGCGCTTCGTGCGCGCCCGCCACGGCGTGGTGCTGTGCACCGGTGGCTTCATCATGAATCGCGAGATGGTCAGGCGCCACGCGCCGACGCTGCTGCGCGCGGAGCACCCCATCGGCACCGTGGACGACGGCACCGGTGTGCGCCTCGGCATGAGCGTCGGGGGCGCGGCCATCAACATGACGGAGGGTTTTGTGACCGTCCCCTGGTATCCGCCAGGCTCGCTCGTGAAGGGCATCTTCGTGAACGAGCGCGGCCAGCGCTTCATCAACGAGGACTGCTATCACGGGCGTGTCTCGCAGTTCATCCTGGATCAGCCGGGCAATCGCGTCTGGCTGCTCCAGGATCACGAAACCTATGCGCCGGGCCTGCTGCACGAAGCGGCGCGCGTCGAGATCGGCGCTGCGGGCGACACCTGGGAGGAAGTCGAGCAGGAGCTGAAGCTGCCCGCGGGCACGCTCACCGCGACCGTCGAGGTCTACAACCGCCACGCTGCGCAGGGTGACGATCCACTGTTTCACAAAGCGAAGAAGTGGCTCAAACCCCTCGACAAGCCGCCCTTCGTCGCGCTCGATTGCCGGGTCGATCACGCCCAGTACTCCGCCTTCACGCTCGGCGGGCTCGATACGCTGCCCACCGGCGAAGTGCTCACCGAGGGGCGCGAAGTGATCCCGGGACTCTATGCCGCCGGCCGCACGGCCTGCGGGCTGCCACGCTGGGGAAAGGGCTACAGCTCGGGCATGTCGATCGCCGATTCAACCTTCTTCGGCCGCCAGGCCGGCCTCGCTGCCGCCCGTACAATGACCGCCGGCCACTCCCGGCGAAGGTGACAATCGTGAAAGACGATAAAGAATACGATGTGATCGTGGTGGGCTCGGGAGGCGGAGCGCTGCTCGCCGCCGTGCGTGCCCATGATCTGGGCCTTTCGGTGCTGGTCATCGAGAAGAGCGATCAGTATGGCGGCACCACCGCAACCTCGGGAGGCGCGATCTGGATTCCGTTGAACGGCCAGGCGCCGGACAATTTCGACTCGGCCTACACCTATCTGAAGGCGGCCGTGGGCGACACCACCACCGATGTGAAGGTGCGTGCCTACCTCGAAAGCGGTACCGCGATGGTCCGCTACGTCAACGAGAAAACTTCGCTGCGCTACAAGGTGAGCGAGGGCTACGCGGATTACTACGCCGAGTTGCCGGGCGCCGTCGACAGTGGTCGAGCGATGGAACCCGTACCGTTCAATGGCGCGCTGCTCGGCGAGGAGTTCGCGCGGCTGCGCCCGAGCCACCCGGGCGCCACCCTCATGGGCATCGCCATCACCATCCCGGAATCCAACGCCATGGCCACGAAGACGCCTGGCTGGATCGGGATCGTGTTGAAAATCATGGCCCGTTACTGGTTCGACTTTCCGTGGCGCTTCAGGACCCGGCGCGACCGGCGCCTCTGCCTCGGCACTGCGCTGATCGGGGGCCTGCGCCACTCACTGCTGAAGCGCAACATCCCGCTTTGGCTCGAGTGCCCGATGGAGTCGCTGGTATACGAGCAGGGACGGGTGCAGGGCGTCGTGGCCCGCCGCAAGGGCGCGGCTGTCACGCTGCGGGCCCGCCGGGGCGTCGTCCTGGCCGCCGGTGGCTTCGAGCGCAACCAGGCCATGCGCGAGCAGTACCTGCCGCAGCCGACGCGCGCGGAATGGGCCGCGACACCCGCGGGGCTCAACACCGGCGACACCATCCGCGCCGCGGCCGCGATCGGCGCGAAGCTCGAGCACATGGACATGAGCTGGGGAGTGCCCACGGTGCGCAATCCTGCTGTGCCCCAGGGATCGCAGCCGGTGTTCAGCGAGCGGGGTTTCGGCGGCTCGGTGTGCGTCAACCGGGCGGGCCGCCGCTTCGCGAGCGAAGCGCTGTCCTACGACCGCTTCCAGCTTGCCATGTACGCCGAGCACGCCCGCAGCGGCGGCGCCATCCCGGCCTGGTGGGTCTTCGATACGAAATACCGCAAGAACTGCCCTTTCGGGCCCTTCCTGCCTGCTTCGGCCATGTCGGATGCGAAAGTGCCGAAGGACTGGTGGGGGAAAACCATTTTCAAGGACACGACGCTCGAAGGCCTCGCGCGCCAGATCGGCGTCGATCCGGCTGGACTCGCCGACACCGTGCGTCGCAATAACGAGTACGCGAAGACCGGCGTGGATCCGGAGTTCGGCCGCGGCGGGAGCGCCCATGAGCGCTACTGGTCACTGCGCAGTGCAAAACCCAATCCCTGTCTGGTCGCGATCGATACCGCGCCCTACTACGCGGTGCGCACCGAGCCCGGCGACACCGGTACCCATGGCGGCCCCGCGATCACCGAGGATGCGCAGGTCATCGCCACCTCCGGTGAGCCGATTCCAGGCTTGTATTGCATCGGCAACAACTCGGCCTCGGCACTGGGGCGGGCTTATCCGGGCGCCGGCGGCACCATCGGGCCGGCCATGACTTTCGGCTTCCGCGCGATCAACCACCTCGCGCGCAGCTGAGGATCCGCTTTGCAACCGACGAACAGCCATCACCGCGGGCGGGCCATCGCCATGCTGCTCACCGGCTTCACCACCCAGAATCTGGCCATGGGTACGACCTTCGGCGCCTATGGATTGATCGTCGCGACGCTGACGCAGGAGTTCCAGACCAGTAACTCGCTGGTCGCGCTCGGCATGGGTATGGTCGCACTGTGTGTCGGCCTGGCAGCGCCTGTGGTCGGTACACTGCTTGATCGCTGGTCGGTCCGATCAGTCATGCTGCTGGGCGCACTCACGGCCGCGCTCGGCTTCATCACCGCCGCACAGGCACAGTCGATCGCGGTGTTCCTGTTCTGCTTCGGCCTGCTCGTCGGCCTCGGCATCACCTTCATCGGTCCATTGCCCTCCGCAAAACTCGCAAGCGGCTGGTTCCCACAGGCCCCCGGCAAGGCCATCGGCTTCATTGGCATCGCACTCCTGATGGCGATCGGGCCGCCGATCTACAGCCACTGGATCGATGCGCACGGCTGGCGCTCGCTCTTCACACTGCTCGGCATAGTGTTTCTGTTGACGCTGCCCTTGCTCTGGTTCGTCAAGGAGCCGCCGGGTAGCGTGGCGAGCGGCGTACAAAGTGACACCGGCGCGACGACACACCGGAGTGCGGGCGGCTTCGCGTCAGGACGCGTGTGGCAGATCGGCGTGCTCGGCGGACTGCTGTTCGCGGGCGGTGTGGCTCAATCCACGCACATCGTGAATTACGCGTTGCGCCAGGGCATCGACTCGGGCCACGCGGCGCTGCTGATGTCGGTCCTGGGCTTTGCTGCATCGGCGGGCTCGCTGCTCTGGGGTGGCGTGGCGGATCGTTTCGGACCTGCACAGGCATTGAGAGGGCTCGCGGTGGCACAGGCGGTCCTCTGGGCCGTCGAGGCGCATCTGACCGGATTTGTGGCACTCGCCACGCTCGTGGCGATCATGGCGATCTGCAGCGGTGGCGTGCTGGCGGCGCTCTGCGCCCTGGTCGTCAAGGTGTACGGCCAGGCGCACTTCGGCACCGCACTGGGGCGGGTGATGCTGATTGTCACGCCGTTCAACTTCCTGGCCGCACCGGTGGCCGGCATGCTTTTCGACGCGACCGGCAGCTACACCCTGGCCTTCTACCTGATGAGTGCGCTGAACGGCATTGCCCTGGTGCTGCTCCTCACCCCGGGGGCAAGGTTCCAGCCGGACCGGGCCGGCACATGACCGGCTGCCAACCGAACCGTGGAGTGTTCATCATGCGTACTCCGACGTTCACATGCCTGCTGGCCGTGGCCATGCTCATCGGGGCGACGAGCTGCAGCCGCGGCCCCGCTATCGTCGACACCTCTGGCCCCACTGCAAGCTGGCCCGAATACGGTGGCGACAAGGGCGGCCTTCGCTACAGCGCACTGACGCAGATCACACGCGACAACGTGGATCACCTGCGCATCGCGTGGACGTATCACAGTGGCGATGTCAGCAGCGGCAGCGCGCAGGAATCCAAGACCAGCCTGAGTGCCACGCCAATCATCGCGGACGATTTGCTGGTCTTCTGCACAGGCTACAACCGCGTGATCGCACTCGATCCCGAGTCCGGCGTCGAGCGTTGGGCGTTCGATCCGAAGGTCCGCAACCGCAAGCTCGAGGGTCCGTATACGCGCGTCTGTCGCGGCGTCGCGTACTGGAACGGAGGCGATGCACCTGCAGGCGGTGCCTGCGCGACGCGTATCTTTGCAGGGACACTCGATTCCGAACTCGTGGCGCTGGACGCGAAGACGGGCAAGCCCTGCACGGACTTCGGCCACGACGGACGTGTCAACCTGCGTCAGGGAATCGGCCCGGCGCCCGCCTGGGAGACGTACCCCACCTCCCCGCCCATCGTCGTGCGCGACGTCGTCGTGGTCGGTGCACTCGTCTCGGACCTCTTGCGTATCGATGCGCCGAGCGGCGTCGTACGCGGCTTCGATGTGCGTACCGGTGCGTTGCGCTGGGCTTGGGATCCGGTGCCGCCCGGGTGGGAAGAACGCTTCCCGAGATCCGCGAGCGGTCCATACCAACCCGGGACACCCAACGTCTGGTCCATTCTTTCGGCTGACGAGGCGCGTGGTCTCGTATTTCTCCCCACGGGAAACGCCGCGCCCGATCTCTTCGGGGGTCTGCGGGAGGGGCTCGATTACTACGCCAGTTCCACCGTTGCCCTCGATGTCACCACCGGCAAGGTCGCGTGGCACTTCCAGACCGTGCACCACGATGTCTGGGACTACGACGTGGCGTCGCAGCCGGTGCTGTTCCAGCTTCCCGGCGTAGGCGGCGGTGCACCCGCCATTGCACAGGCCACGAAGATGGGCCACCTCTTTCTGCTGAATCGCGAGACCGGCGAGCCACTCTATCCCGTGGAAGAGCGGCCTGTTCCGCAGGGCGCCGTTCCTGGCGAGACTCTCTCACCCACACAGCCCTTCCCGACCCACCCTACTTCGCTCCACCCTACGGCACTGTCGCCCAACGACGCCTTCGGCTTCACGCCCTTCGATCGCAGCGACTGTGCGAAACAGATCCGCGCCCATCGCTATGACGGCATCTTCACGCCACCTTCGATCGGGGGATCGATCCAGTTTCCATCCAGCGCGGGAGGCGCCAACTGGGGCAGCGTCTCGATCGATCCGGTGAGCCGGACGCTCTATGTCAACCAGATGCACCTGGCGCAAATCGTCTGGCTGCTGCCTCGTGAGCGGTACAACTCCGAGGCGGATCCGTCCGTGCAGTTTCCGCTGGAATTCTATCCGCAGAAGGGCACGCCGTACGGCGTGAAACGGGCAGCGCTGCTGTCAAAGTGGGGCTCACCGTGCAATCCGACGCCGTGGGGTACGCTCACGGCAGTCGATCTCGTCACCGGCAAGGTGCGCTGGCGCAGTACGCTCGGCACGACACGCGATCAGGCACCCTTTCCGCTCTGGTTCAAAACGGGCACGCCGAATGTCGGTGGCTCGATCGTCACGGCGGGCGGCGTCGTATTCATCGGTGCGACCACGGACAAATACCTCCGTGGCTTCGATGCGGCGACGGGCGAGGAGATCTGGAAGCACCGCCTTCCCTACACGGCGAATGCCACGCCCATGACGTACCGCCTACGCAAGGACGGCAAGCAGTATCTGGTGATTGCCGCCGGCGGCCACGGCTGGTCGGAGTCCGGCGACGCCATCGTTGCCTTTGCGCTGCCGTAGAGTGTCGGGGGCCAACACCGGCCTTGACTGCACTGTACCGACCGCGGTGCAATGTCGGCGATGAA
>DAORVK010000067.1:0-15577 GCA_035433705.1 Steroidobacteraceae bacterium | reverse complement strand
GCGCGACCAGCAATCCCCAGGCGGTGGCCTTCCCCCTTCTTCTCATGCGCACGCATTATCTCCTGTCCGCGGCGCAGCGTGGGAGTCAGATGACACAATCCCTGAGCGACAGCGTTATGTCAGCGAGGCGCACCGGATCGGGACGCACACGGGCCGCGACGAGCTTGCGCGCGACTATCTGGTCCTTCGCGCTGTTCACGGTATCGACGGCGATCAACTCGCCGTCGCGCAAGTAGCAGGCCGAAAAGCTGCGTGTCGCCGGGTCGCCGCGCAGTACCACCCGGTCGTGACCCTGCGAGAGTCCGACGATGATCAGCTTCACGTCATACTGATCGGACCAGAACCAGGGGGTCTTGTCGTGTACGGTTGCGGTGCCGATGAGATTGAGCGCGGCGCTCGTGGCCTGCTCGAACGCGCTGTCGACGGACTCGAGCCGCAGACGCCTGCCGTAGCGTGCACTGGGGTGGTTCGTGCAATCGCCGGCCGCATAGATATGCGGGTCGGAGGTGCGGCAATACTCGTCGACGACGATGCCGTTGCTGCAGGCGAGCCCGGCGTCGCGCGCGAGCTCGTCGACTGGCGCAACGCCGACACCGACGATCACGAGGTCGGCGGGGTGCTCGCTGCCATCGCTGCAGCGCACGGCGCGCACGCGCGTATCGCCGAGGAATGCCGCCAGACCCGCCCGCAGCGCGATGCGCACGCCGTGGTGCGCGTGCTCCGCCTCGAAGAAGCGTGAGACCGGCTCGCAAACCACACGGTTCATGACGCGATCGGCCAGCTCGAGCACGGTGACTTCGAGGCCCAGTTCGCGCAGCACCGCCGCGGCCTCGAGACCTATGTAGCCCCCACCGATGATCACGGCCCGCCGACCCGGGTGCGCTTCGGCGCGGATCGCATCGACATCAGCGGCCGTGCGCAGCGTGAATATGCCGGGCAGGTCCGCGCCGGGCACCTCCACCCTGCGTGCGCGACTGCCGGTGGCGAGGAGTAGCGCGTCGTAGGCGAGCGTGCTGCCGTCGTCGAGGGCAACCGCGCGCGCGCTGCGATCGATGCGCGTGGCGCGCCGGCCGAGTTGCAGGCGAATGGCATGCTCGTCGTAGAACGATTGATGGCGAAACGGCAGGCGGTCGCGCCCGAAACTGCCCGCGAGATACTTCTTCGAGAGCGGCGGGCGTTGATAAGGCAGCGCCGGCTCCTCGCCGATGATTGTGAGGGCGCCTGCATATCCCTTGCGACGCAGCGTTTCGACAGCCTGCGCAGCAGCTTGTCCGCCACCCACGATCACGATGTTTTTTGGCATGCGAAATGAAGCATACTGTGTGCCATTGGCCGACCCAAGCGCACCAATTGCGGGCACCGGGCTGAATCGGCTGCGCCACCATGGTGCGCGAGACCGGTCCGGCGACGCGCCTGAGGGCGGGAAACGCCTGATTGCGGGCACGGGGGCGCTGGCACGAAAACTGCTGGTCATGTCGGCCGGGAGAAATCGGCGGGAGGGAATACATGAAACTGGTCACCGCGATCATCAAACCGTTCAAGCTCGACGACGTGCGCGCCGCTCTCTCGGAGATCGGCGTGTCGGGCATGACGGTCACGGAAGTGAAGGGTTTCGGCCGTCAGCGCGGCCACACCGAGCTGTATCGCGGCGCCGAATACGTCGTCGATTTCGTGCCGAAGACCCGCATCGAAGTCGCCGTCAGCGACGACCTCGTTGATCAGGTTGTTGATGCGGTGTTGAAGGCCGCGAAAACCGGCAAGGTCGGCGACGGCAAGATCTTCATCACCGGCATCGATCGCGTGGTGCGCATCCGTACCGGCGAGACCGACGACTCCGCACTCTGACGATGGCCGGGAGCGCGCCCGACCCCGAGGCGCTTGCGCGCGCCGTTGCCGCACTCGAGATCGACACTGCCCGCCGGCATATTTTTCTGTGTGTCGGTGGCAAGTGCGCAGACCAGGAACTGCAGCACTCCGCCTGGAAGTTTCTCAAGCGCCGCCTGAAGGAACTGGGGCTCGCCGACCATCCGCAGGGCGTGCTGCGCACGAAGGCCGATTGCCTGCGCGTGTGCACGGCGGGGCCGATCGCCGTCGTGTATCCGGAGGGCGTCTGGTACCGGGAATGCACGATCGAAAACCTCGAGCGCATCCTCCAGGAACACCTGATCGGCGGGCGTATCGTCGAGGCGCTGCGCATCGCGCGGACGGGCGAGTCCGCGTAGACTTTCGTAATGGCCACAGCAATCGTGATGCGCGAGACGGGCGGCCCCGAAGTGCTGCGCGTCGAGGAGGTCGAGGTGCCGCCGCCGGCCGAAGGCGAAGTGCAGGTCCGGCACACGGCTATCGGCCTCAATTTCATCGACGTCTACGATCGTACCGGATTGTATCCGGTGGCTCTGCCTGCCGTGCCCGGGCGCGAGGCGGCGGGCGTCGTCATGGCGATCGGTCGTAAGACGAAGGGTTTCCGCGTCGGTGAGCGTGTCGCCTATGCGCTGCCGATCCCCGGGGCCTACACCGGGCAGCGCAATGTGTCCGCCGCGCGGGTCGTCAAACTGCCGAAGGGCGTCAAGGATGAGACCGCTGCGGCGATCATGCTGAAGGGTCTCACGGCGCACTATCTGTTGCGGCGCACGTATCGGGTGAAGCGGGGCGACTGGGTGCTGGTGCACGCCGCCGCGGGCGGCGTCGGGCTGCTGCTCACGCAATGGGCGCGCGCGCTCGGCGCGCGCGTGATCGGCGTCGTCGGCAGCGCGGAGAAGGCAGCGCTCGCGAAGCAGCACGGTTGCCATCACACGCTGCTCTCCGGCCGCGACGACATCGTCGCCGGCGTCAAGGCGCTGACGAAGGGCGTGGGCGTGCACGTCGTGTATGACTCGGTCGGCAAAGACACGTTCTTCGAATCGCTCGACAGCCTGCGGCCGCTCGGCATGATGGTGACCTACGGCAACGCGTCGGGCCCGCCGCCTGCGATCTCGCCGCTCGAGCTCGCGAAACGTGGCTCACTCTTTCTCACGCGGCCTTCGCTCTTTGTCCATGTTTCCGCGCCCGCGGATTACGCGGCCGCCGCCCGCGAACTCTTCGCGATGGTGACGAAGAAGAAGGTGCGGGTGCGCATCGGCCAGCGCTATGCACTCGCGGAGGCGGCGCAGGCCCACCGCGACCTCGAGGCACGACGCACGACGGGATCGACGGTGCTCGTACCGTGACGCGCGGCGCGGCGGCGTGGGCAGTGCTCGCGCTGACCGGCCTCGCGCTCTTCGGCAACTATTACGTCTACGACTCGATCGGCCCACTGGCCGAGCAGCTGTCGCGCGAGCTCGGCTACTCCGACACGCAAATCGGCACGCTGAACGCAATCTACAGTGTGCCGAACATCGTGCTGGTGTTCGTCGGCGGCATTCTCGTCGACCGCTACGGTCCGGGCCCCGTCACGTTCTGGACTTCGGTGATCTGTCTTGCGGGCGCGGCCCTTACCGCGATCGGCACGCCGTTTGCGCTGATGGCAGCCGGCCGACTGATGTTCGGCATTGGCGCCGAGACCATGATCGTCGCGACGATCGTCGCGCTCGGCATCTGGTTCGCGGGCCGCCAGCTCGCATTCGCGATGGCGCTGTCCATCAGCTTCGCTCGCATCGGCTCGTACGCGGTCGATGTTTCACCGGTCTGGGCACCGGGCGCCTATGCCTCGGGCTGGCAGGCGCCGCTCTCGCTCGCCGCCGGCATCATGTGCGCCGGCGTCGTCGCGGCCTTCCTCTACTGGCGGCTGGAGGCCAGCTCGGCCGCGCGTGGCCTGCAGGTACTTGGCCTTTCGCGCGAGCGGATCGAACTGTCGAAGCTCGCGCAGTTCAGCCGCGGCTACTGGTACGTGCTCGCGCTGTGCGTGCTCTTCTATTCGGTGATCTTCCCGTTCAGGAGCACTTTTTCGATCAAGTATTTCCAGCACACGGGCGCTCTTTCGCTCGAGGCGGCGAGCGTCCTCAACAGCTACGTA
The DNA here is from genome assembly GCA_035433705.1 of Steroidobacteraceae bacterium. Taxonomy (GTDB): domain Bacteria; phylum Pseudomonadota; class Gammaproteobacteria; order Steroidobacterales; family Steroidobacteraceae; genus CADEFQ01. The sequence continues at coordinate 11,586 of DAORVK010000067.1, read as the reverse complement.
TTCCTTGCGGCCGTATTTGCGACGCCGCTCTTTGGCTGGATGAACGACCGCGTCGGCCGCCACGGCCTCCTGCTGACGCTCGGCGCGGCGCTGCTCGCCGCCGCGTTTTACGTACTCGGCGCGACGGATCTTTCCCCCGGTGTCAGCACTGCGCTCATCGGCGTCGCGTTCTCGCTCGTGCCGGCGGTACTGTGGCCGGCGGTCACGCTGCTCGAGCCACCGCAGCGGCTCGGCACCGCCTATGGATTCATGACAATGGTGCAGAACATCGGCATGGCAGGCGCCAACTTCGCGGCAGGCGCGCTCAATGACGCGAACGGCGCGAGCGCTGCGAATCCCGCGGGCTACCTGCCGATGATCGAATTCTTCGGCGTACTGTCGCTGCTTGCGGTGGCCTTTGCCGCGCTTTTCTGGCGCTATCGGGCGAGGAGTGCGTCATGAGCGGGCCCCGGGCAGTCGGGGCGCACGCCGCGTCACCCGCCGCCCTCAACCATACCGATCCGGCGAATACAGCGTGATCGGCACCGGCGGCTCGCGGCCCGCAATGAGATCACTGATGATCCGCCCCGTTGCGGGCGCGAGACTCACTCCCATCATCGCGTGCCCCGTCGCAATGAGCACGTTGTCGGCGCGCCGCGTGCGGCCGATGTAGGGCAGGCCGTCCGGCGAGCAAGGCCGCAAGCCGGTCCAGGGGGTGATGCCCGCAAAATCGGCGGGACCGAACTGCGGGTAGTAGCGCGGGATCGCATCGATCATGGCAGCGACGCGCCGCTGATCGATCGACCGGTCGAGGCCGCAGAGTTCCATCGTGCCCGCAAAGCGCAGCGACGATCCCATGGGTGTCACCGCGATGCGCGCTTCGGCGAGCAGTGCGCAGGCGTGTGGCCGCACGCGCGGCTTCGCGAGTGTGAAGCTGTAGCCCTTGCCCGACATCAGCGGCAATGGCAGGTCGATGGTACGCGCCAGCGCGGCGGACCACATGCCAGCCGCGATGACGAACTCGTCGCCCCCGATCTCGCCCGTGGTGGTTACCGCTTTCGCGACACGTGACTCCGCGCGCCTGAAGCCCACGACCTCAGTGTGCCAGCGCAGTTCGACGCCGGCTTCGGCAAGGCCCGCGACCAGCGTTGCGACCACGCGCTGCGGGATGACGTGCGCATCGAGCGGGTAGCGCACGGCACCCGCGATCGCCATGTCGAGGTCGGGTTCGAGTGCCGTTGCCGCGTCGCGATCGAGGATCTCGACCGGCATGCCGAGGCGCCGCGCCATTTTCGCGTCGTCGTGCTCTTCGCGCAGTGCGTGCGTACTGCGGCAGAGAATCAGCAGGCCGTGCTCCGTGAGCGGTACGCCCTGCGGCCAGAGCAGCGTGAATGCCTCGTAGCCGCGGCGGCTCAGCAGTGCGAGGTCGTGCAGCGCAGGCACGGCTATCGCGACGCGCGATGCCCGCGCGGCGCGCAGGAACTGCCAGCACCAGCGCAGGTAATCGGGGTCGAGACGCGGCGCGACGCGCAGCGGGCTGCGGGAATCCGCGAGCGAGAGAAGGCCGAGTCTCACGGACCCCGGCGAAGCGAGTGGCACGAAGTGGCTCGGCACGATCATGCCCGCATTGCCGATGGAGCAGCGGTCCCCGTCGGGCCCGCCGCGGTCGATCAGTACGACCTCGTGGCCGTCCTGCACCGCGTACCACGCGGCTGCGAGCCCGGCGATGCCGCCGCCGATCACGACGACGCGTCGCGACGGCGGCAGGCGGGCGCTCATTGCGACACCTGTGCGCTCACGGTGCTGTCCGGATGCCGTGCGCGTACGGATCGTTCGGGTCGATGACCAGCATGGATTCTGCGGTCACCCAGGCCCTGCCGGTGATCGTTGGAATGATGCGATCGCCCGCGCGCTCGTAACGCGCGTCAAACACGCTGCCGGTGATGCTTCGCTGGCGCCACACCTCGCCCGGCGCGAGGCGGCCCTCTGCCGCGAGGCACGCAAGCTTCGCGCTCGTGCCCGTGCCGCAGGGGGATCGGTCCCAGGCACCGCCGGGGCACAGCACGAAGTTGCGCGCCTCATCCGACAGTTCGATGTGATCGATCTCCGCGCCGTCGGCGCCGGTGATGCCGGCACGCGCGAGCGCGTGCCGGATGCGTTCGCAGAACTCGCCCAGCGCAGCGGCCCGCGCCAGTGCGAGCGTCTGGCCGTGGTCCTCGCAGAGGAAGAACCAGTTGCCGCCCCACGCGACGTCGCCGCTGACCCATCCGCAGCCTTCGACTTCGATGCGCACTGCGCGCGCGTGGCGGTAGGCGGGCACGTTGCGAACCGACACAGTATTCGCATCGTGCAGGGCCGTCGTCACGATGCCGACCGGCGTCTCGATGCGGTGTTCGCCGGGCGTGAGGCGCCCGAGCCAGGCGAGCGTGACGACGACGCCGATCGTGCCGTGGCCGCACATGCCGAGATAGCCGACATTGTTGAAGAAAATGACACCCGCCACAGATCCCGGATCGACGGGCGGGGTGAGCAACGCGCCGACCAGCACAGCGGAGCCGCGCGGCTCGTTGACCACGGTCGAGCGGAAGCTGTCGTGCCGACCGCGCAACTCAGCCACGCGCTCTGCAAGCGGGCCCCGAAGCACCGGGCCGCCGTCGATCACAACCCGTGTTGGCTCGCCGCCGGTGTGCGAATCGACGACATGAATCTCCATCGGTCGCGGATCAGCGCGCCCGGGGGCGCCGGGCGCGCGACTTCGGCAGAGGTGCCGCGCCGCGCGCCGGCGGAAGCTTCGGGCGATTCGCAATCCCGGCGTGAATGATCCCGAGAACACGTCGGCGCTCTGCCTTGACGAGCACACGGCGTGGCGCGCGCACCCATTCGGCGCCGAGCCCGGCCTCCTGGATCGCGAGCTTGATGTACTGCACGAACTTCACGTGTGTGTCGAGGTGTGCGAGAGGTGTGAACCAGCGGTAGAGCGGCAGCGCCGCGTCGAGCTCGCGCGCGATCGCGAGGTCCCACAGGCGCTGGTTCTCCTCGGGAAAGGCGAGACCGATGCCGGCAATCCAGCCGTCGGCGCCGAGCACTGCGCTCTCGAGCGCGAGATCGTCCACGCCCGCAAACAGCACGTAGCGGTCGCCGACCGTGTTGCGCAGGTCCGTGATGCGACGCACGTCGCCCGAGGACTCCTTGATCGCGACGAGGTTTGTCAGCCCGGCGAGCTCCGCGAACATCGTGGGCGTAATGTCGACGTGATACGCGAGCGGATTGTTGTAGCAGATGATCGGCAACTGCGTGGCGCGCGCGACGTCGCGGTAATGCAGCAGCGTTTCGCGCGGGTCGGCGCGGTAGATCATCGCCGGCAGCAGCATCAGGCCGTCGGCACCGAGGCCCTCCATATCGCGCGCGTACTGCTTCGCCGCGGCAGTGCTCGTCTCGATCACGGTCGCGATCACGGGGACGCGCCCGGCTGCGGCCTCGATCGCGGCCGAGACGACACGGCGCTTCTCCTGCGCCGTGAGCGCAGCATTTTCCCCGAGCGAGCCGAGCATCACGAGGCCCGAGCAGCCGCTCGCGATCATCCTCTCGACATGGCGGCAGGTTGTCTCGAGATCGAGCGATTCGTCGCGACGGAATTGCGTCGTCATCGCGGGGAAGACGTCGCGCCACGGAACCGTCATCGACTCATCTCACGAGCCGCAGGCTGCGGCCGGTCCGGCTCACACCGAGCGCGCCGCTGCGCACTACTTCCAGCGCTTCGCTGTGCTGCGCCAGGTCGGCGATGAACTCGTTGATCTCCGCTTCGCTCGCGGTCAGTTCGACGACGAAGCAATCGGGCGCCGGGTCGAGCACCCGGCCCCCTGCGCGCACGACGAAGCCGCGCACGGCGTCGGTGTCGCGCGGCGCGAGGCGCAACTTGAGGAGCGCGAGCTCGCGTTCGACGTGCTCGCCGTCGGTGAGATCCTCCACCGCGACGACATCGATCAGCTTCAGCAACTGGTTCGCGATCTGCTGCATGACCGCGTCCGAGCCGCGCGTGACAAGCGTGATGCGCGAAACGGTCGGGTCGTCGGTGGCGGCTACCGAAAGCGACTCGATGTTGTAGTTGCGGGTCGAAAAGAGGCCTGCGACGCGCGTGAGCGCGCCCGCCTCGTTTTGCAGGAGGATCGCGATGATGTGACGCATGGGTGTCCGGCGCAAAGGGGGCGCCTGCAAGAATACACCGTAGGCCCCGGCCCGCGGGGGCGGATTTGCGCGCCGCCGACAAGCTGTTAGTCTTCAGGGTTCCCTCCTCGTCCCCGAGTGATACGAACCCCGATGAGCGATACGGTCATAATGCCCCGTCCGCAGGCCCACCCGCTGGCCGGCCAGGTGATGTCCGGGGCGCAAATGATCGTGCAGGTCGTGGCCGATGAGGGCACCTCGGCCATCTTCGGTTACAGCGGTGGCGCGATCCTCCCGACCTACGATGCCGTGTCCCTCTACAACGAGGCGCAGAAACTTGCTGGGAATGCCCTGATCCCCCTGATCGTGCCGGCGAACGAACAGGGCGCGGGCTTCATGGCCGCCGGCTACGCGCGCTCGAGCGGCCGCGTGGGCGTCGCGCTCGTCACCTCCGGGCCAGGCGCCACCAACACGGTCACGCCGATCCGCGATTGCATGGCCGATTCGGTCCCGATCGTCGTGATCTGCGGCCAGGTGCCCACCGCGGCAATCGGTTCAGACGCATTCCAGGAGGCACCGGTCGCCTCGATCATGGGGGCGGTCGCGAAACACGTATTCCTCGTGACCGACCCCGTGAAGCTCGAGGCCACCGTGCGCACGGCATTCGAGGTCGCCCGCACGGGACGGCCCGGCCCTGTCGTGATCGACATACCGAAGGATGTGCAGAACTGGAAAGGCGAGTTCCACGGCCACGGAACGCTGGCAATCCCTGGCTATCGCCGGCGCATGGACACTTGCGCGGTGAGCGCGCTCGCCGCCGAAGATGCTGCGCGTTTCTTCGAACTGCTGGCCGAGTCGAAGCGGCCGCTGATCTACGCAGGCGGTGGCGTCATCAACGGAGAGGCCTCGGCGGCGCTGCGCGAGTTCGCCGCTGCCTTCGAATTGCCGGTGGTCACCACGCTGATGGGCATCGGCGCGATGGACACCACGGATCCGCGCTGCCTGCGCATGCTCGGCATGCATGGCGCGGCCTTCGCGAACTATGCGGTCGAGGACTGCGATTTCCTCATCACGGCAGGTGCCCGCTTCGACGATCGCGTCGCCGGCGATCCGCAGCGCTTCGCGGCGAACGCGCGGGCGATTGTGCAGCTCGACATCGATCGCGCCGAGATCAACAAGGTGAAGCGCGTGCAGTGGAGCCACGTCGGTCCATTGCGCGAGGCGCTCGTGGCGCTCACTGCCGCGGGGCACAAGCTGGGGGCGCAGGTGGACCGCGCCGGCTGGCTCGCAGAGCTGGCAGAACTGCGTCGCGTGCATGCGATGAACTACGATCGCGAGAGCCCGCTGATCCAGCCGTACTACGTGATCGAGGAGATTGCGCGCCTCACGAAAGGCGAGGCCATCGTCTCGACCGGGGTTGGCCAGCATCAGATGTGGGCAGCGCAGTACTGCGAGTTCCGTGAGCCGCGCCAGTGGCTCACCTCCGGCAGCATGGGCACCATGGGGTTTGGTCTGCCGGCCGCGATCGGCGCACAGGTGGCGAACCCCGGCCGGCTCGTGATCGACATCGACGGCGACGGCAGCATGCGCATGAACGTCGGCGAGCTCGAGACTGCGACCACCTACGATCTGCCGATCAAGGTGGTGGTGCTGAACAATTTCGGTGACGGCATGGTCAAACAGTGGCAGAAGCTCTTTTTCAAGGGGCGGCTGTCGGCGAGCGACAAGTCGTTGCACAAGAAGGATTTCGTGAGGGCCGCGCAGGCGGACGGGTTCGGCTATGCAGTCCGGCTGGAGAGGAAGGCCGATGTGCAGCGCGTCGTCGGGGAATTTCTCGAGTATCCCGGACCCGCGTTCCTCGAAGTGGTGATCGACCCCGATGCGGGCGTCTATCCGATGGTGGGTCCGGGCCAGTCGTACGACAAGATGATCACCGGCGATTACATCGTGGCGCGAAAGGTCGCGCCAGTGGCGACCGCGCCAGTGGCGGTCGCGCAGGACCCTCCCCAGCTGTTCTGAGGGAGTGACCCGCGCGGTATGCCCCACACTCGCGCACGCATCGCGGGCCTGCTGATCGCGGCGGGTTTCGCCGCGCTCACCTTCGTTCTGTGGGCGGTGATGAACCGCCCCACACCCGAGCCGCCCTGGCCCGCGCGGATCCAGGGCCTTGCCTTCTCGCCCTTCGCGCGAGGGGAAGACCCTGGCTTGCAGCGCATGCCCGCCGAACAAGGCATCGACCGCGACCTCGCGCTGCTTGCCGGCAAGACGAACGCCGTGCGTACCTACAGCACGCTCGGTTCGCTTGGCGCCGTGCCGCGCCTCGCCGACAAACACGACATCAATGTGGCGCTCGGTGCGTGGATCGACGCGAACCGCGTGACCAGCGAGCGCGAACTCGAAGGCGCGATCTCGCTCGCGCGCACGCACCACAACGTCGTGCGGGTGCTGATCGGCAACGAGGCCGTGCTGCGCGGCGACGTGCCGCTCGAGGAGATGTATGCCTGGCTCGACCGCGCGCGCGAGGCGATACGCCAGCCGGTCGGCACCGCCGAGCCCTGGCATGTGTGGATCTCGCATCCGGAGCTTGCCGACCACGTCGATTTCATCGCGATCCACCTGTTGCCCTACTGGGAGGGCATCCCGGTTGAGCGCGCGGTCGAATACTCGGTGCAGCGCTACAAGGAAGTGCAGGCGAAGTTTCCGGGCAAGCCGATCATCATTGGTGAGGTCGGGTGGCCGAGCAACGGCCGCACGCGCGAAGGCGCCGTCGCTTCGATGGCCAACGAGGCGCTCTTCCTGCGCCGTTTTCTGCAGTACGCGGAAGCGGAAGGCTATGTCTATTATCTGATGGAAGCCTTCGATCAGCCCTGGAAAGCCACCTTCGAAGGCGCGGTCGGCGCTTACTGGGGCGTCTACGATGTCGATCGCCAGCCGAAGTTCGAGTTCACCGCGCCGATCGTGCGTGTGCCGCAGTGGCAGGTGCTTGCGACCGTGTCGGTACTGGTTGCGCTCTTCATCCTTGCGCTCCTCTATCTCAACAGCGCCACACTGAGAAAGCGCGGCCGCAGCTTCCTCGCGGTGATCGTGTTTCCGACGACGACGATCGCGGTCTGGGTGTTCTACCAGTTCACGCAGCAGTATTTCACTGCGACGAGCGTGATCGTCGGCGTGCTGCTATGTATCGGCATGATCGGTGTGATCGCGGTGCTGCTCGCCGAAGCGCACGAGTGGGCCGAGGCGCAGTGGGTTGTCGGCCGGCGACGCCTCGCCGCGCAACTGCTGCTCGAAGGCGGTGCCGCGCAGCCGAAGGTGTCGATTCACGTGCCGGCCTATAACGAGCCGCCCGACATGCTGTTCGAGACTTTGAACGCGCTCGCACAGCTCGACTACCCTGATTTCGAAGTACTGGTGATCGACAACAATACGCAGGATGAAGCCGTGTGGCGGCCGGTCGAGGCGCATTGCGCCGCGCTGGGCGCGCGTTTCCGCTTTTTCCATGTCGCGCCGCTCGCCGGCTTCAAGGCCGGCGCGCTCAACTTCGCGCTCGCACACACCGCGCCCGACGCCGAAGTGATCGCCGTGATCGACAGCGACTACGTGGTCGATCCGGCCTGGCTGCGCGATCTCGCGCCCAGCTTCGTCAATCGCAACGTCGGTATCGTGCAGGCGCCACAGGATTACCGTGACGGGGCGGAGAACGCGTTCAAGGCGATGTGTTACGCCGAGTATCGCGGCTTCTTCCAGATCGGCATGGTGACGCGCAACGAGAGGAACGCGATCATCCAGCACGGCACCATGACAATGGTGCGCCGCTCGCTGCTCGGCGCAGTGGGCGGCTGGGCCGAATGGTGCATCACCGAGGACGCCGAGCTCGGCTTGCGCATCTTCGAAGCCGGTTACGAGGCCGTCTATACGCCGAGGTCCTACGGCCGCGGCCTCATCCCCGACACTTTCAGCGATTTCAGGAAGCAGCGCTTCCGCTGGGCCTACGGGGCGATGCAGATCCTGAAGGAGCACGCCCAGCTCCTCTTCTCCGGCGGCGCGCTGACGACGGGTCAGCGCTATCACTTCATCGCGGGCTGGCTCCCGTGGGTCGCGGATGGCTTCAACGTGCTGTTCAATCTGGCGGCAATCGGCTGGTCGGTGGCGATGGTGTACGCGCCGGGGCAGGTCGACCCGCCGCTTGCGATGTTCGCGGTACTGCCGCTCTCGCTCTTCACTTTCAAGCTCGCGAAGCTCTTGCACCTGTATCAGGCACGGGTGGGGGCCGGATGGCGCCAGACACTTGCCGCGGCGATCGCCGGGCTTGCGCTGTCGCACACGATCGGCATCGCGGTCGTGAAGGGGCTCTTCACCCGCAATGAGCCGTTCTTCAGGACACCGAAGCAGGCGGCAAGACATCGGGTGCGCACTGCGCTCAACTCCGCACGCGAGGAAGCGCTCATCATGCTGGCGCTGTGGTTGTGCGCCTTCGGGGTCGCGCACACACCGCAGATGGCAAGCCCCGACCGGCTCGCCTGGATCATCGTGCTCATGATCCAGTCGGTGCCCTATGCAGCGGCAGTCGTCACTTCGATCGTGAGCGCCTTCGCGCTTCCTGCGCGCCTGATGGGCGGCGACCGCGCCTGGCGTGAGACTATTTCATCGTCGGCATGACGAACTCGGCCGTGCCCGCGCCGCTCGTCGGCCAGCGGGCCGTCACGGTCTTGAGGCGCGTGTAGAAGCGCACGCCTTCGGGGCCGTGCACGTGCGTGTCGCCGAAGAGTGAGCGCTTCCAGCCGCCGAAACTGTGAAACGCCATCGGCACCGGGATCGGAACATTGACGCCCACCATGCCTGCCGCGACGCCGTGCGCGAACTCGCGCGCCGCGCGGCCGTCGTTGGTGAAGATCGAGGTGCCGTTGCCGAATTCGTGGGCGTTCACGAGCTCGAGTGCCTCGGCGAGTGAGCCCGCCCGCACGACCCCGAGCACCGGCCCGAAGATCTCCTCGCGGTAGATTCGCATCCCGCGCCCGACGTCGTCGAACAGCGAGGGCCCGAGGTAGAAACCGCGCTCAGACTCCGACACGGCGTGCTTGCGCCCGTCGACGACGAGTTTTGCGCCCTCGGCAACGCCCACGTCGAGGTAGCCGCGCACCTTGTCGCGGTGCTCGCGCGTGACGAGCGGACCCATCTCGACCCCAGGCTCGAGTCCCGATCCGACGCGCAGTGTCGCGAGCTTGCCCTGCAGCGATGCGATCAGCGGGTCGGCAATGCCGCCGACCGCGACCGCGACAGAAATCGCCATGCAGCGCTCGCCGGCCGAGCCGTAGGCAGCACCGAGCAGCGCGTTCGCCGCGAGCTCGACGTCGGCGTCGGGCATCACGACCATATGGTTCTTCGCGCCGCCGAGAGCCTGCACGCGCTTGCCATGCTGCGAGGCGGTGCGATGGATGTACTCGGCGATCGGTGTTGAGCCGACGAAGGTGACCGCGGCGACATCCGGGTGGGTCAGCAGCGCGTCGACCGCTTCACGATCGCCGTTCACCACATTGAACACACCCGCCGGCAAACCCGCTTCGGCGAAGAGCTCCGCCAGGCGCAGCGGGCAGGACGGATCCTTCTCCGAGGGCTTCAGCACGAAGGTATTGCCGCAGGATATCGCCACCGGGAACATCCAGAGCGGCACCATCGCGGGAAAGTTGAAGGGCGTGATGCCCGCGCATACGCCGAGCGGCTGGCGAAGCGACCAGCTGTCGATCCCGGCGCCCACGTTCTCGCTGAACTCGCCCTTCAGCAGCTGTGGGATGCCACAGGCGAACTCGACGACTTCGAGCCCGCGCGTCACTTCGCCGTGCGCGTCGGAGAGCACCTTGCCGTGCTCGAGCGTGATCAGGCGCGCGAGCTCGTCGTGGTGCGCTTCGAGCAGCTCCTTGAAGCGGAACAGGACGCGCGCGCGCTTGAGCGGCGGCGTGGCAGCCCACGCGGGCGCTGCCGCCTTCGCAGCCGCGATCGCGGCAGACGTTTCATCAGCACTCGCAAAGGCAACCTGCGCGCGCACGGTGCCCGTGGCCGGGTTGTACACCGTGCCGTGGCGGCCGCCGGGCGCTCCCGCGATACCTGCGCCATTGACGAAATGACCCAGCGCGAGCGGGGAGGCGGAGAGGCGGGGGTCAACGGTGGCAGTGCTCATGTTGCAGAGCTTATAGCGGGCGGCGCGGCGTGCAATGGGCGACGTGCAACGGACCAGGGGCGCGGGCTTGGCGCTTGCATGTCCCTTGTCCCGCGCGAGCGACGTCAACAAGCGGACAAGGGTATCCGGTTGTCCGCTTGTTGACGTCGCGGCCGGCGAAGGTGCGCGTCCGCGCGCTCTGGCCCGTCGCCCACCGCTCGTTGCCCGCTGCCCTGCGGTATTCTTGCCGCCATGCCCCCGCGCAACCTCCGCGGCATCGCGCTCATGGTCTGCGCGGTGGCCGTGTTCGCGTCCATGGACGCGCTGCTCAAGATCCTGTCCGCACACTACCCGCCGCTGCAGGTGAGCGCGCTGCGGGGTTTCGCCTCGCTCCCCATCATCGCGCTGCCCTACCTGCTGACCGGCCGGGCCACGCAGCTTCTGGCGCAACGCCCTGGCATGCACCTGCTGCGCGGCCTCATGATGGTCGTCATCATGGCCGGCTTCGTCTACGCGGTGCGTGCGCTGACGCTCGCCGACGCTTACGCAATATTTCTCTCCGCGCCGCTGATGGTGACCGCCCTGGCGGCGCTCCTGCTGCGCGAAGAGGTGGGTTGGCGGCGCTGGATCGCGATCGGCGTCGGGCTCGTCGGAGCGCTGACGATGCTGAAGCCGTCGGGATCGAGCCTCGCCACCTGGGGCGCCGTCGGGGCCTTCGTGTCGGCGTTCGCCTATGCCTGCAACGCGATCCTGCTGCGCGTGCTCACTCGTACCGACTCGACCGCGAGTGTCGCGCTATGGTCGCTCGCGATCATGAGCGTCGCGTGCGCCGCACTCGCGCTGCTCACCACGGATGGCTGGCTGGCTGTGCGCGCAGACGACTTTCCCACTATCGCCGCCATCGGCCTTGCCGGCGCCATCGCGCAGATGCTGCTGATCGAGGCGTTCCGCTCAGCGCCCGCATCGGTGATCTCGCCGTTCGAGTACACCGCGCTCTTCTGGGGCATCACCATCGACTGGGTCGTCTGGAGCGCACTGCCGTCACTGCGCGTGCTCACGGGCGGGGCGATCGTCGTCGGCAGCGGTCTCTATCTCATCTGGCGTGAGCGACAGCTTGCGCTTGCGCCACCGATCGCCGCACGCACGGCCGAAGGCAACGTGCCACCCTGAAATGCGGCTTGCCTTCCCTTCGGCGAACTGCTGCAGACGATCGAGGCGACGGATATGCGGAAAGCTGCAGTTTCGATGCGATCGGGCGGCCGACCGCAGCCACCTTCACGATGGATGGGTCG
>DAORVK010000066.1:14832-15973 GCA_035433705.1 Steroidobacteraceae bacterium | reverse complement strand
GGAGGCGGCTAAATGAAAGCGTGATGGCGGCCATTTGAAAAACACCGTCATGAGCGAAATGTTGTGACGACCATCGACGAACTCCGTCGTCTTGAAGCGCTCGGCAAGGATTGGAATTGGTCAAAAGTTGCGATTATTGCCAGGGAGTGGAGCTACCTCGAGCCAGTCCGCGCGTACTGCGAGCATCTCGGCATGCCGTCGCAAAAAAGGGTGACGAAGACACGCTGAATTTCTGGTGGCTGCGAGAGACTCAAGCCTTGGTCGTATGGGTGCGCGAGCCTGAACAGAAACTCATGGACGGGGCGAAGCTCGCCCGATGGTCGGTGGGACGGTCTCGAGGTCCCTGGTGGGATCTTCTCCGCGAGGCTGTGGAACAGTACGTCGCGGACACATCAGGTGCCGAACTGCCAGCACCTCATTTCGTCGAATGGCTCGCAGAGTGGGGTCGGGAACTCCGGCGGCGGCAGCGAGATCGCCAGAAGCCCGCGGCACACGGAGGGCAGCAGCTGCGGGCATGCGCGATGCGCGTCAAAACACCCCGGCAGCCAGCCCGGCTGCGAGCCCGCTTCCCAGTTCAGCGCAGCGGGCCAGATCGTCGGCTTCGATGTTCTTGGGCGCCAGGATGCGCTCGGGGGTCTGCGCGTGAGTGCAGACAATCAGGCCGGGCGCAATTTCCCTGAGGCGCCAGCCGGTGGCGATGCGCGCGAGCTGGCGCAGCGCATTGCTGCCATCGCTGCCGGCACAAATCATGGCAGCGTAGGGGCGGCCGTTGGCCTGGCCGAGCACGGGGTAGTAGCAGCGGTCGAAGAAGTCTTTCATCAGACCGGCCAGTGCGGCCAGGTTTTCGGGGGCGGCAAACAGGTAGCCGTCGGCGGCCAGCACGTCGCCGGGGCCGGCATCGACGGCGCGCAGCAAACGCACCTGAACTCCCTGCTCGGCGCGCGCGGCGTCGGCGGCGGCGGTGGCCATCTGCCGCGTGCCGCCGGTCCGGCTGTGATAGACGATGAGCACGGTCTTGGTCATGGCGCTGGCTCCTGCGGCCGATGGTGCCAGTAACGCAGGCTCTCTTGGTGCCCGTAGTGCAGAACAGCAGCCTGCGCGACCGGCCTGTCGCATTCGCTCGATCGGTCGGCGTTCCATG
>DAORVK010000066.1:0-14732 GCA_035433705.1 Steroidobacteraceae bacterium | reverse complement strand
GTTCCATGGCCCGCCTGCCTCGACTGACCTTGGCGGGCTGCGCGCACACAGCCGCAAGTTCGCCGTCGCGGTGCACGCGTACGTACCGATGGGCAACCACTTCCAGCTGCTCGCCACGCCGGCGACCGACGATGGCATGCGGAAAATGATGCGGGCGATCGGGCGGAGCGATGTGCGTCGCTTCAACGACGCCGGCAATTCGCCGCCAAGGTCTTCGGGTTGCTGCGTCGCCTGCACCTGTACGGGCTGATCGCCAAAGTGACGCACGCCCGGCGCTGGCGCGTGACGAAGCAAGGCTTGCGAGTGTTCAGCAGCGCGCGGCGTCTGCGAGACCGCGAGTTCCCCGCGCTTTACTCGACTGCGCACCGGTAGTTTCGTTGCAAGAATTCGATCAAGACATGGACAAAGAATCCATGGGCCGCGTGGCGCGAGACTATTTCATCGTCGGCGAGAGTCGGATAGTTGAACTGCGAGTGTCCACTCCTGTCATTGAGTGACTTGTCAGCGACGCCGCTACGAGCCGGTCAAAGGGCCTGTCACACTTGAAGAGGTCATACCTTGGAGGTCTACTACCGCTGGAGGCCGAACTTGCCGGACGAGTCTGACGTTCAACCGGAGGGATTTCTCGCGCGGCGAATCGCGATTTCCGGATGTTGCCATCCGGTCGCCTGCCAAATGGTTGAAAGAGAATTGAACGAGAAGACATGTCCACTCTCACGATCCGACTGCCCGACGCGAAGCACGAGCGGCTGAAGGCATTTGCCCGAACGCGTGGCGTCAGCGTCAACAAGCTGGTCGAGGAGCTGGCCACGGTCGCACTTGCCCAGGCGGATGCCGAGAATCGCTTCCTGCTGCGCAAGGCTCGCGGCAAGCCCGCGGTGGGCCTGCAGCTGCTCGACAAGCTAGATCGAAAGACCAGGTAGCATCGACAGTGGCTGGTCCCGGTTCGGCGTCGATGTCTTTTGTGCTCAATCGCCACATCGCGCCGTCAAGCGGAATAGTTCGGCGGTGAGCCTGACGGTAATATCACACGCCGCCCTCACGGGAATTCCAGCCGTGGCGGCAACTTGCAGGGCTCGTAGATTGTTGAGTGGGAGTAGGGCGTGCAACGCGCCATTGTCCGACATCGCGCAGGCAGGTGCAGTGTGCAGAGTCCGGGAAGAATCAGGGCAAACGCGACAAGCAGTTTACCGATCGCTGATTCCACTCACTCACGGTGACCAAAACGCCGGATCCGTAAACCGCCCGCGCGTTGCGTTCCCGCTTCGCTGACAAGCTCCTCTGCGCGAGAGGCCACCGCATCTCCGCCTGACAGTGCAGGCCACGCTAGAACTGCCTGGTGAGCTCCAGCCCGATCGTGCGCGGCCGATTCGCCCACTTGAAGGTCAGCAGCGAATCCTCGTCGCGGACCCGGAGATCGCCGCGTTCGTCGAGCACGTTCTCGACGTACAGCGTGAGGTTCAGGCCCGTGTCCGAACGATACACGCCCGCGCGCAGGTTGATGATGTCATACGCGCTCTGCTTGCGGTTGAAGCGTGAGGCGATCGACAGCTCGGAGTTCGACGAACCGCGGTAGGCGTACTCGCCGCGCACGAACGCGTCCCACTCCGCGACCGGCAGCGTCCAGTCGTACTGAGCGGTCGCGTTCGCGGTGAAGCCCGGGATGAACGGCAGCTTGTCGCCCTCCCGTCCCGGCGCGACGACCTGGTCCGTGATCTGGTCCTCGGTGAGCTCACGCTTCGGCAGCCAGCTCGCGCCGAGCGAGTACGAGAACGAGTCCGTCGGCCGTGACTGCACCTCGAACTCGAAGCCCTGGATCTCTGCCGCGCCCGCGTTGCCGAGGAACGCGAACGCGCCGGTCGGGTCGCGTCCGGACACCTGGATGTCCTCCCAGTCGATCAGGAACGCGGTCGCGTTCACGTACAGGCGGCCGCCCATGAACGTCGTCTTCGCACCGAGCTCGTAGTTCCAGATGCTGTCAGATTCGTAGCCCGGCGGTACCGCGACGATGCCCTGCTGGTTCGTGCCGCCGAGGCGGAAGCCCTGCGAGGCGAGCCCGTAGAACACGAGCCCGTCCGTCGGACGATACGAGAGCTGGAACTTCTTGATGACCTTGCTTTCCTTGAACTTGCGCGGATCCGCCGGCGGCAGCGGCGCTGTTGTGAACAGCGCGAACGGGAAGATCGTGAGTCCGAGGTCGCTCTGCTTCGCCTCGAACCAGCGTGCGCCGGCCATCACCTCGAACTTCTCGAGGAACGCGTACGAGAGCTCGCCGAACACCGCCTGTTCCTCGATCTTGCGGTCGTTCACGCGTGCGGTCACGCACGGGTTGCAGTCCGGGATGCCGGTGCCGGGGATCGGGCCGACGTACCCGGTGGGCGGCTGCGTCGGCGGCAGCGGCAGGCCCGTACGGATGTCGACCGCTGGCACGTAGCTGCGAAAACCCGACTCGCGCTCGCGCCAGAACACGCCGGTGAGCCACTGCACCGGCGAGCCCGCCTTCGAATTCAGCCGCAGTTCGAACGCCTTCTGCTCGATGTCCTGTGTCTGATCCGTAAGCGCAGGATAGAAGTCCGGGCGGGATGGCAGCCAGCTGCCAGGCTGCGGTGGGTTCGGCCGCACGCCGAGGCGAAGCAGCACCCACGTCGAGTCGCGCTTGAAGCCGAAGTCGCGCTGATACAGCGAGCCGGTCGCGGTGAGGGTCGCGAAGCTCGCGTCCCAGTTCATCGTCAGGCTGTAGATGCGCTGGTCGTCCGGCATGCCGGTCTGCGTGTAGTCGCCGACCTTCAGGTCGCCGGTCTCGAAGTACGCGATGCTACGGATTTCCGTGAGCGGCGAGAGATTGTTCGCGCGGAAGTCCGGGTTGCTCGCAGCGTTCGAGAACGAGTCGTACGGGTTGTAGCGCGAGGAACCGCCGCTGTCTCGGTTCTCCGCCCAGGCGAGCAGGTCGAACGACAGGTTCTCGGTCGGCTGCCAGCGCAGCAGCGCGCGCGCACCGACGCTCCTGAACCAGTTGATGTCGTCCATGTTCAGGCGGACATTGTCGACGTAGCCCGCCTCCTTGTCGTAGTACGCGACCGCGCGTAGCGCGAGCGTATCCTGCGCGAGCGGCAGGTTGATCATGCCGTAGGCGCTTGCGCCGTCGTCGCCGTACGCGACCTGGTGCGCGCCGAGCTTCACGGAACCCTGCACCTCGTTCATCACGGGCTTCTTCAGGATGAAGCGCACCGTGCCGGCCTGCGAGTTCGCGCCGAAGGTCGTGCCCTGCGGGCCCTTCAGCACCTCGACGCGGTCCATGTCGTAGAGCTTCAGGTCGGTGGTCTGCGAGCCGCTGTCGCCGCTCGCACTCTGCACGCCCGGCACCGGCACTTCGTCGTAATAGACGGAGACCTGTTCCTGGCCTGCCGACCGCACGCCGCGGATCACGTAACGCTTCTGGCCGGCGCCTTCGTCCGAGAACGTCAGGCCCGGTACCTGGTAGGCGAACTCGTCGAAGTTCGTTGCGCCAAGCGCCTCGAGCTGGTCACCGCTGAAGGCCGTGATCGTCGCGGGCACGTCCTGCAGCACTTCCTCGCCGCGCTTGCGCCCGGTCACGACGATCTCCTCCAGAGCGGCCGTATGCGCGTCGGGCGTCTCCGCCGCACGCGCGTGGCCCGGTAGCGCGAGCGCGATGATCGCGCCCAGCGGCAGCCCCATCGCCAGCGCCATCAGCGAGCGCGCTGCGCCCGCCACCATCGACCCATTCCCCTTCGCCCGTGTCATCGCTGCTCCCCCTTCTGATGGCGTAGGTGGTGTTGCAGTCGCCGGCGGTGGTCGCGGCGACCCCGACCCGCACCGTCATCCCCGCGTGGACACATATGCGTTTTCATATATACTCCGGTGCTACGATCGGAGTCAACGGCGGCGCAACGCGGCAGGGCCCGAGGGGTCGCGGGCCTGCCCGGGGGAGGGCTCGTGTACCAGATGCCGAAAGGCCCGCAGGCGCGCGCACTGGCCTTGGCGCGCTCCGTCTTCTGCTGCGCCGCCGCACTCGGAGGCGCCCCGCCCGCACTCGCGCAGGAGGCACCTGCTGCGCCCGCAACGGCTGTCGCGACGATCGTTTACGCGGGCCAGTTGCTCGCGGTACCCGGGCGGCCACCGCTCGTGCCCGGCACGCTGGTGCTCGCAGACGGCAAGGTGAAGGAAGTGCGCGCTGGTCGCCCGTCGGCGACGGAGCTCGGGCTGCCCGCCGAGGGGACGAAGACGATCGACCTGTCCTCGTCGTTCGTGATGCCAGGCTTCATCGACCTGCACGTGCACCTCACGATGTCGCCCGGCGAGCGGCAGATCGCGTTCGTCACGAAGCCGGATGCGTACTTCGCGCTCGTCGCCGCAGACGCGGCGCGCAAGACGCTTGAGGCCGGGTTCACGACGGTCCGCGACCTCGGCTCGCGGGGCTACTCGGTGTTCGCGCTGCGCGATGCGATCCGCGACGGCCTCCTGCCCGGACCGAAGATCGTTGCGGCCGGAGCCGCGATCACGCCCTCGGGCGGCCACGCGGACATCAACGGCTATCGCGAGGAAGTACGGCGCGCGCTGCCTTCGCCCGGTGTCTGCAACGGGCCGGACGACTGCCGCCGTGCGGTGCGCGAGGCGGTGCAGCGCGGGGCGGACGTCATCAAGGTAACCGCTACCGGCGGCGTGCTTTCGAACGTGAATGCAGGCACGGGCCAGCAGTTCACGGACGAGGAGATGCGCGCGATCGCGGACACCGCGCACGCGCTCGGCCGCAAGGTCACTGCGCACGCGCACGCGAAGGTCGGCATCGAGGCCGCGCTGCGCGCGGGTTTCGACTCCATCGAGCACTCGATGTGGGCGGACGAGGGCACGATGCGCCTGTTCCTGAAGACCGGCGCGTGGCTGATTCCGACGGTGTATCCGATCACCTACGTCGGCGATACGCGCGAAAAGCTGTTGCGGGGCCCGTACCGGAACGCGCCTCCAGCGGTGCTCGACAAGCTGCTCGAGCTCGGCCGGCAGCCGAAGGACATGACGCGGCTCGCGCACCAGATGGGCGTGAAGATCGCGCTCGGCACGGATTCCGGCGTGTCGCCGAACGGC
This sequence comes from Steroidobacteraceae bacterium, assembly GCA_035433705.1. Classification (GTDB taxonomy): domain Bacteria; phylum Pseudomonadota; class Gammaproteobacteria; order Steroidobacterales; family Steroidobacteraceae; genus CADEFQ01. Next base: position 9,632 of record DAORVK010000066.1, on the reverse strand, counting down.
GAGAACGCGAACGAGTTCGTCGAATACGTGAACATCGGGATGACGCCGATGCAGGCGCTCATCGCCGGTACTGTCGATGCCGCGCGCGCCGGCGGCCTCGAGCAGGTCGGCAGCCTCGAACCTGGCAAGGCCGCGGACCTCGTCGCGATGCCGGGGAACCCGCTCAACGACATCCGCGCGGTACTCGGCGTCCATTTCGTGATGCGCGACGGCATCGTGTTCAAGGGAGAAGCGCGATGAGCCACGAGATCCGGATTTTCCCGCGCCGGCGGCACGCTCGCGTGGCGGGCCGTGCCGCGGCCTTTCTCGCGGTGGCCGCTCTTGCGCTGCCGTCTATCGTTGTCGCGGCCGCGGATACGCTCGTGATCGAGCACGTCGCACTCGTCGACGGCCGCGGCGGTCCACCACAGCCGGACATGACCGTCGTGATCGAAGGCAACCGTTACACGCAGGTCGCGCCGAGCGCGCTCGCGCAACCGCCTGCCGGGCGCCGCATCGACGGCCGAGGGCACTGGCTGATGCCGGGGCTCATGGACATGCACGTGCACCTGCGCGGTGGCACCGAGATCACGAAGGACGGGCTTCGCAAGGTCGCGCAGAACCGGCAAGAAGGCATCGCGGCGCTGCACAGCTATCTCTACAGCGGCGTCACGAGCATCTACGACGCCGGCAACTTCCCCGACTACATTTTCGAGCTGCGTGAGGCGGAACGATCCGGGAAGCTTCTCGCACCGCGTATCTTCGCAACCGGCGGCCTCGCGACCTATCCGGGCAGTCACGGCAGCGGCCCCGGCTCGACGGACCTGCGTAGCTGGCCTGAGGCCATGGCTGCACTCGATGCACATTTCGCGCGCCGGCCGGACGTGCTGAAGCTCACGCTGGAGGAGCGCGGCTGGGGCGCCCGCCCGCTCATCCCCCTTCTCCCGACGGACCTGCTCGAGAAGGTCGTCGAGTACGCGAACGATCATGGTGTGCGCACGACCGTGCATGTGTCCAGCGAGCGGCGCGCCCGCCAGGCGATCTTCGCGGGCGTCGACACGCTCGCGCATCCGGTGATCCAGGGCCCGGCCAGCGATTCGTTCGTGAAGCTCATGGGCGCGAAGCGCATCCCGTTCGTCTCCACGCTCACGATCGGTGAGAACTACAGCCGGCTCGCGGAACATCCCGACTATCTGGACCAGCCGCTGTACCGCGCTTCGCTCTCCGCGGCAGAGATCCGCTCGCTGCAGGAGCAGAAGCGCAAGGAGTGGCAGGACAGTCGCTGGACCTGGTGGATGAAACTGATGACGCCGATCGCGCAGGAGAACGTGCGCAAGCTGCACGAGGCAGGCGCGATCGTCGTGCTCGGCACGGACCAGACGCTCGGGCCGGCCACGCATCGCGAGATGGAGCTGCTCGCCGCCGCCGGTATCCCCGCGGCTGCGATAGTGCGGATGGCAACGCTCAACGGCGCGGTGTTCCTTGGGCGCGAACGCGACCTGGGCTCGATCGAGGTCGGGAAGCTCGCGGACGCGGTACTGCTGACCGCGGACCCGACGCAGGACGTCGAGAACGCGAAGGCGATCGCGGCCGTGATCAAGGACGGCCGCATCGTGGACGAGAGCGCGCTGCAGCTTGCGGGCGGCCCGGTGCCGCGGCGGCTGCAGTGAGTGGACGATGCCAAACCGGCGGATCTGTTGTGCCAGGTGCGCGCCGCGCCGCGTGTGTCGCCCAATTGCTCGACGAGGAGCGTGGCTCGCGGTGAATCTCTACGCGGAGTCGAGTGCGGGGCTGGCATGACTCCCTGATGAGCCGGCCGCACCCGCGGTGCGCTCGATGTGAGCGCGCTGCCCGTCAAGGTGAAAAACCTGCTGCGAGCCTGGGAGTCCCAGGCTCAATGCTTGATCAATCGCAACGAATTCGGCGCGGCTACGCATTTCTACTCATGCTGCCGCGTATGGGAATCCCTACTTACTTGGATCGGTTCGGAGCGTTTTGAATCAACGGGCGTCGGCAGCCGCGACAGGTGGCACCAGGCGTCACGCGCACCAGGCGGAAATCGGGGAGTCGCAAGACATGAACCGGGATCATCGCTCGATCCGTAGTGCACTTGCATGGGCTGCATTGGCAATGCTCGCCTTAGTGATCTGCAGTCCCGCACGGGCGCAGGATGCCACCTACATCGGCGAGTCGAAGTGCGTGGTGTGCCACGTCGAGCAGAAGCCGAACTTCTCGCACACGGTGCATGCGAAAGCCATGCGCACCAATCCTGCCAACGAGCTGCAGGCCAAAGTGTGCGAAGCCTGTCACGGCCCGGGCTCGCGGCACGTCAAGGACACCGAAGACAAGTCGCTGATCATCGGCTTCACGCGAAGCTGGGGCACGCCAATCGAGAAGCAGAACGGCCAGTGCCTCGAATGCCACAAGGGCGGCCAGCGGCTGTTCTGGAGCGGTTCGACGCACGAAATGAACCGCGTCGCATGCGCCGACTGCCACAACCCGATGGCGAAGATCTCTGACGCTTCGTCGCTGCGCAAGGTTTCGATCAGCGAAACCTGCGAGACCTGCCACGCGCAGCAGCGCACGGAATTCCGCCGTCGTTCGCACATGCCGGTACCCGAAGGCAAGATGAGCTGTGCGGACTGCCACAACCCCCACGGCAGCGTGACGCGCCCGTTACTCAAGGCCGACAGCGTCAACGAGCTGTGCACGGCCTGTCACGCCGAAAAGCGCGGGCCGTTCCTCTGGGAGCACGCGCCGGTGCGCGAGAACTGCACGAACTGTCACGTGCCGCACGGCTCGAATCACGACAAGCTGCTGGTGGCGGCGAGGCCGTTCCTGTGCCAGCAGTGCCACAGCCCGCCGGTCGGTCACCCGGGCCAGTTCTTCCGGGCCGACCAGACAGCCGCGGCCGCGATGCAGGGCGGCACGCAGAGTGCCCGCATCATCGGTCGCTCCTGCGTGAACTGCCACTCGGCAGTTCACGGCAGCAACCATCCGTCCGGAACGCGCTTGCAGCGCTAGCGCGTACGATGCAAGGGGATGACATGAACAACCCGACCCGGCTGCGGTTCATCATTTCCATCGTCCTGGCTGGTGCCGCACTGGCGCAGTCGGCAGCGTTCCCGGTCCTGGCAGACTCGGCGGTCGGCGTCGACACGCTGCCGCCGGGCAATGCGCTCAACACGGGCGTCGCACGCGCCACGCCGGACGCCGATCCCGAGGCGAGCCTGCCGAAGCGCAGCCCCATCGGCCGCTTGTACGACTGGTCCTACCGTCCGGGCGAAGATGCGCGAAGCTTCGAGGGTGGCTGGGAGTACACGGTCGATGTCGAGGCGGGCGGACTCTCCACGTCAGGCGACGACGAACACGTCCTGTTCCGGCGCTACAAGGATCTCGACAGCGGGTTCTACCTGCGCCGGCTCGAGTTCGAGGCGGACCAGGCGGACGACGGCGATTTCTTCTCGGTGATCGGCGGCAGTCCGGGCTATGACGACCAGTACTGGCAGGTCTCCGGTGGCCGTCACAACGTCTGGAAGGCAACGGCGTTCCTCAACGAGACGCCCGCGTACTTCACGTCCAACTTCCGCTCGCTGTGGAGTGGGGCCGGCACCGACTATCTGTCACTGCTCAATATGACGCCCGGCGGCCTTGCCACGGCGGCGGCCACGCAGGCGGCGCTGCGCACAGAGCTCGCGGGAACCGCCGACTCGACGCTCTCGCTGACGCGCACCAAGTACGGCGCGCGGTTCGACTTCACGTTGAGCAACAAGTGGAAAGCCTACGCGAGCTACAGCAACGAGGAGCGCGAGGGTTCGCGCCCGTACGCCATGGTGTTCGGCGGCGCCGGCGGCGGCGGCAACATCGAAATTCCCGAGTCGATCGACTACGACACGATGGACGTGCTCGCGGGCATCCAGTACGTCGATCCGCTCAACGCGCTCAATCTGCAGCTCTCGGCGTCGATGTTCCGCAACAACATCGATACGCAGACGATCGAAAACCCGCTGACGATCACCGTCAACACGCTCACGGGCGTACCGGCCACGACTTTCACGGCGGCGCGTTTCGACCAGTACCCGGACAACGACTTCCTCAAGGCCAAGGCCGAATTCGCGCGCCAGTTGCCGAAGCTCTGGAACGGGCGCCTGACGGTCGTGGCGGCGATGACCCGCGCGGAGCAGGACGACGGGTTGATCGCGCCGACGACGATGGCGCTGACCGGAGGCATGATCAACGGCATCCCCGCCGCCAACGTCTGGAACACGACGGGCGCGCTCAGCGACCCGTCGCCGGAAACGCGGATCGATACGACGCTGTTCTCGCTCGGCCTGGCGCTGCATCCCGGTCGTTCGCTGACGCTCAAGGCCGACGCGCGCTACTTCGAGACCGACAACTCGCTCGAGTACCGCGCCTGCAATCCGTTGACAGGGCAGTGGGGCCGGCTCACCAATGACGGCAGCGGCGGCAGCTTCGTCAACACGCCAGCCTACCTTGCCGCGGCCTGCGACCTCGAAGCCGTGCGTGCGCTGGGCATCGTGCCGAGCGCGGGCAACGTGCCGATCGGCGCGGTGCCGTACGAGTACGAGCAGACCAACTACTCGCTGCTCGCGGACTACCGCGGCTTCGGCAACTCGAACCTGAGCCTGCGGCTCGAGCGTGAGGAGTTCGAGCGCGCATACCGCGAGCGCGCCAGCACCGGGGAGAACCGCATCAAGCTCGGCTACACGAACCACGGTTTCGAGCGCGCCACGCTGCTGCTGTCGTACGAGTACACCGATCGCGGCGGCAGCCGTTACGTCGTCGAGCCGCACGAGGAGTTCGTGAGCGCGACGATGGGTCCGGGGCCGACGACCGGCAACGTCGCGAGCTGGTTCCACAACATCGACACGTTCCGCAAGCTCGATATGGCGGACCGCAAGCAGAACATCCTCAATGCCCGCGTGAATTTCCTGGTCACGGAAACCCTCGACGTCGCGCTCTCGGGCCAGTTGCGCGACGTGAGCTATCCGGATTCCGACTACGGCCGGCGCAGCGCCGACCAGACGAGCGTCAGCCTCGAGGTGAACTACCAGCCGTCGGCAAAGTTTGGCGTCTGGGGCGGCTACACTTGGCAGACGGGTGACATGACGCAGCGTGGCCTGCAGGCGAACGCCTGCGCCATCGGTTCGACGTACTACTTCTTCAGCAACGGCGCGATCAACACGACGGGCGTACCCCCGGCCGGAACGACCCTGATCGGCTCGACGCCCGTCACGGTGACGAACTTCCACGACGCCTGCGGCATGACCGGCCCGTTGAGCCCGCTCTACCCGATGAGTCGCACCTGGGACAACGAGCAGCAGGACGACTACCACATGGCGAACGTCGGCCTGCGCTACGACATCAAGCGTCTCGCGCTGGATGTCTCGTACACCTACGTGCTCGGCCGCACCGAAACCGACTATCGCTACAACCCGGGCGCGCTCGGCCTGACGGCGGCGCAGGTGGCGATGATCGGCTCGGGCATGCCCGACCTGGTGATGGAAGTGAGCACTCTCGACGCCGGACTCGAGTACCGCTTCAACGACACGGTGTCGACCCGACTGTTCGCGCGCTACGAGTTCGGCCGCATCCGCGACTGGCTTTACGACGGCGTGGCCCAGAATCCGGTGCCGGCCAACAACGCCGCCTATCTCGACGCCGGGCCCGACTACACGTATGACGCGAGCCTGATCGGGCTCTTCGTGCGGGTGCAGTTGTGAGCGAGGCAGTCTCGCCTGCCCGGGGCAGTCGCGTCCGCCCCGGCAGCAGGTTACTGGCGTGCTTGGCTGTTGCCGCTGCCTGGATGGCAGCGGCGCCGACCCCGGCCGAAGACGTGACGACACTGGTCACGACTGTGTGCAACGCCTGCCACATGCCCGACGGGAACAGCGTGGTGCCCATGTTCCCGAAACTGGCGGGACAGCACGCGGAATACCTCGAGAAGCAGCTCGCCGACTACGTCGCCGGCAAGCGCGCCAACGACGCGATGGGGCCGGTGATCCCGCAGATCAAGGCGGCCGACATCAAGGGCATCGCAGCGTTCTATGCCGGGCAGAAACCCGCGCCGGGCACCGTGAATGACGCCGCGCTCGCCGAGGCCGGTCGCAAGCTCTACGAAGACGGCAACGAGGAGTCGGGCGTGCCCGCCTGCGTCGGCTGCCACCAGCCGGCAGGCGAGGGCAACCCGCGCTTCCCGCGCCTCGCCGGCCAGCACCAGGCCTACACGTCGCTGGAAATGCAGGACTTCAAGACCGGCCTGCGTGCCAACGACAAGGGCAAGGTCATGCGGGCGGTCGCCGACCGCCTGACCGAGACGGAGATCTATGCCGTCGCCGAGTATCTCGCTGGCCTGTAACGGCCCCTCGAACGGTCAAAGGAGTGAATGCATGAAGACGTGCCTGCTGATGCTGTCGCTGCTCGTGCTGCCGGCACTCGCGATCGGTGCCGAGCCGGAGGCGAGCTCGCGCGCAGCGGGCATCGAGTCCGCCGGGTACGTCTGGAACGAAATGGAAGGCGAAAAGCTGCTGGCGCTGCAGGCGAAAGGCGACGTCTCGCGTGGTGCCGTCGCGTTCGAGGTCTGCCAGGGTTGCCATCGCAACGGCGGTACTGGGCGCGTCGACGGCTCCTACCCGCGGCTCGCCGGCCAGCACGCCTCCGTGCTCATCAAGCAGATGACGGACATCCGCGCCGGGCGGCGCGACAATCGCAAGATGGAGCCGTTTTCGAGCGAGCACGTGCTTGGTCCGCAGGAAATCGCCGACATCGCGGCCTACCTGCAGGCACAGCCGGTCACGTCGAACAACGGCCAGGGGCCGGGCAAGGACCTCGACCGCGCCGAGAAGCTCTACGAGCGCGATTGCGCGGACTGCCACGGCATGCGGGGCGAGGGCGACGCCGCAGATTTTTATCCGCGTCTCTCCGGGCAGCACTATCGCTACCTGCGGCGCGAGGCGCTGCTGATCCGCGACGGCGGCCGGCGCAATGCGAATCCGGACATGGTCAAGGCAGTCAAGAACTACAGCGACCGTGATCTCGAGATCGTCAGCGACTACGCCTCGCGATTGTCCCTGCCGTAGACGACGCTGCGGTTCTTGCCCTCGGCCTTGGCGCGGTAGAGCGCCTCGTCCGCGCGCCGGTACATGCCGTCGAAATCGGCCGTGCCCGTTTCGATGCTGATGCCCACGGAGACGCTGCAAGCAGGCTCGTTCCCGGCCGGGATCGTCAGGTCATTGATGACCTGCGCCGCGATCTTCGCGGCCGCTTGTTCGTTGCAACGGGGTGCGACGATCAGGAACTCGTCGCCCCCGATGCGTGCCGCGATGTCGTCACCCCGCACCGTCGCGCGGATCGTTGCGGCGAGGCGGGTGATGGCCGCATCACCGGCAGCGTGGCCTCGCGTGTCGTTGATGCTCTTGAGGCCATCGATATCCACGAGGAGCGCGGCGTGGGCGGAATGCGGATCGGTCAGCATTCTTGAGACGGCGTCGAGCGCGCCCCGCCGGTTCAGCAGGCCCGTGAGCTCATCGCGGATCGACGAATCGTAGTGACGACGCATCTGGTGTTGCAGGTCGAAGTGATAGCGCGCCACCAGAAAGCCGATCAGCAGGGCCACCAGTGCAACCGCGGCGAGGCTGCCGATGCCGATATTGCGGAAGCGTTTTTCCTGGGCCAGGTAGTACCCCAGGTCGAAATCGACGCCGACGAAACCGCTGTAGCGCCCCTGGCCGTCCCTGATCGGTGCATGTCCCGTGAGGAAGTAACCATAGTCGTCGAGCTGGAACGTCGGCGTCACCCACGTCTGGCCGGAGCTGAGCTGCAGCAGCCAGTCGCTGGTGTACTCCGCGCGCAGTCTGAAGCGCTCCATGTAAGCGGATGCCCGCAGCTTGTGATGGGTGGTCAGTGCCGGCGACGCGCTGGTATCGAGCACAAAGAAGGTCTCGCCCTGGCGGTCGACCATCGTGTAGACATAGAACGCGTCGGGGATGGCCGAGTGGAACCGCACCAGCGGTTCGAGCGCGCGGTCATGGAGTTCGGGCGAATAGTTCGCCGGATCGAGCAACTGGCGGTGGAGGTCGCCATCCACGGTGCTGGCCGCAAGCTGCGCGACCTCGGCGACGTGCAGTCGCAGCACGTCGAGCCGGGCGCGCTGCGCGAGCCACTGGGGTACCGCGACGATGGTCACCATGATCAGCGCCGCAATGCCGGCTGCGGCCAGGAAGACCCCGGGCTGGAAGGGGCGACGTCGAAAAACCATCGGGTTGCGGCGGCTCCGGCTCGCGTGGACGCTGCCCGCGGCTTCGGGTGGATTGTCGCACAGGCCCTTAACGGCAGGCGGTTCCGCCCAAAGCGATGCGGTGCGCGCAGCGGGTCAAGCCGGACAAGCCCCGGGCGGCCCAGGTGGCTTGAACTTCTTGTCCGCGGCTGCGTGAGCCACCTCCGACCTTTCAAGCCAGCCGCTGGTCGATCTGGGTGGACGAGAAATGGCGGCTGACAGAGGACTACCACTGAGAGGATTTGGACATGAGCCAGATGCACAACCCTGCCCACCCGGGCGAAGTCCTGCGGGAGTGGTTAAGCGACATCAGCGTGACGGATGCCGCCAGAAAACTCGGTGTAAACCGGGTAACGCTTGCTCGTGTACTGAACGGCGCCGCCGGCGTTAGCCCGGACATGGATCTGCGGCTATCCAAGGCGCTAGGCACCACGCCCGGTCTCTGGTACGCGATGCAGGGTAATTACGACATGTGGCAGGCCAAGAGGGCGTTCCGTGGTGGAAAAGTCCAGCGTATCGTCCAGCGCGGGAGCGTCGCCGCGTAAGCCCGCAGAGGTAGGTTCTTTTCGCAAGTGGATGAAGGCGAGGTGGGCCGGTGCGTGCCCAGCTTCAAGCCGACGGCGGGTACGGGCCCACCGTAAGGCCGGTTCCACGAACAAGCGGGCACAGAGCAGGTGGATTGAATTTTCTGTCCGCGAGGCAGATCTGGTGGTTTACTGCCGATCCGGAACACCGGAGCAGAGACTGCATCCATGCAAGTGGCAATATTGCTGTACGAAGGCGTCACGGCCCTCGATGCCATCGGCCCGTATGAAGTTCTGCAGGCGCCGCCGCTTGGCACTGAGGTGCGATTCGTCGCACGCGAGAAGGGCCTGAAGCGGACCGACTTCGGCCGGCTCGGCCTGATGGCGGACTACACGCTCGAGGAGACACCGCGACCCGACATCCTGCTCGTGCCCGGCACGCCGAGGCCTGAGGCGCTCCTCGGCGATGGGCAGGTGCTCGACTGGATCGCACGCGTGCACCAGACGACGAAATGGACGACGTCGGTGTGTACCGGCGCACTCGGACTCGCGGCGGCCGGCGTGCTGCGCGGGCTCGATGCGACCACGCACTGGCTCGCACTCGACGCACTACAGCAGTACGGCGCGAGGCCAGTGAAGGCGCGTGTGGTGCGCCAGGGCAAAGTCATCACCGCAGCGGGCGTGTCGTCCGGGATCGACATGGCGCTCACGCTCGTCGCCGAGGAGTTCGGCATCGTGGCCGCTCAGGCCGCGCAGCTCGTCATCGAATACGATCCGCAACCGCCGTTCGACGCGGGCAGCCCGGACAAGGCGCCTGCGGCGGTCGTCAGCGC
>DAORVK010000065.1:0-16213 GCA_035433705.1 Steroidobacteraceae bacterium | reverse complement strand
TGGGTCGCGTGGCGAAGGGTCATCGGGTCGGCGCCGAGGCAAGTGCCAACAAGATATTCTGGTCCGAGCTCGACCTGCAGATGCACGAGACCGCCATGCGGATTCTCGGGCCGCGCGCCGAGCTCATCGACGACCCGGAAGTGCACGAGTGGCTCGAGGGCTTCCTTTTTGCGCAGGCCGGACCGATCTACGCAGGCACCAACGAGATCCAGCGCAACATCATCGCCGAGCGCGTGCTCGGTCTGCCGAAGTCCTGAGCGGGGGCGAGCATCGTGGATTTCACATTCACTGAAGAGCAGGTCGCACTGCGTGATTCGATCAACCGCTTCCTGATGAAAGAGGCGGCTCCCGAGCTGTTGCGCGAGATTTCGGAGACGAGCGGCGGCCGTTCGCGCGAGCTGCACGCCAAAATCGCTGCGCAGGGCATCACGGGACTGTCGGTGCCGGAAGCCCAGGGTGGCGTCGGATTGGGCGACATCGACTGGACTCTGGTCACGGAAGAGCTCGGCTATCACGCCATTCCCGATTCACTGGTCGAATCGTCGTATGTGGCGACGGCACTCCTCTGCAACGTGCAGGAGGCCGGGGCGCTGCGCGAGCAATGGTTGCCCAGAGTCGCCGATGGAACGGCGCACATTTCACTGGAACATCCCGCCAATCCGTGCGTGGCCGATGCGCATCTTGCCGACCTGATCCTCGCCTTCCGCGCGGGCAAGGACGACGCCCTCGAACTGCATGCGGTGCCCGGCACCGGGCTGCAACGCTCGACACAGGTGAGCATCGACGCCTCGCGCCGCCTCGCCATTCTTCCGCAGAAGCTCGCGGCCTCGACCCGGCTGCTGACGGGCGCCGGCGTGCAAGCCATCGCCGATGCAACCCTGGACCGTGCCGCGCTCGCCGTCGCCGGCCAGCTGGTCGGCCTCGCGCAGCGCATGCTGGATGTCTCCGTCGACTATGTCGCGCAGCGCAAGCAGTTCGGCAAGCCGATCGGGTCTTTTCAGGCCGTCAAACATCACCTTGCCGATGTCGTGACGAAAATCGAATTTGCCCGGCCGGTGCTCTACCGGGCGGCGCTCGCGCTGCAACGCGGGGATCGCCACCGGGCCGTACTCATCTCGCACGCAAAGCTCGCAGCGGCCGACGCGGCCTGGACCGCGGCGCGCAAGGGCATCCAGGTCCACGGTGCGTGCGGCTATACGTGGGAGGTCGACCTGCAGATGTATATGAAACGTGCCTGGGTGCTGGATGCGGCCTGGGGCGATCGAGGGTTCCACAAGGCACGCCTGGGTGACGCGCTGATGGGCAACGGTGCGCCGCTCGGACCGGCGGCCACCCTGCAATGAGACTGGAGGAGTACATCGATGCCTGAGGCTTACATTGTCGACGCGCTGCGCTCGCCCACGGGCCGGCGCAACGGCTCACTGGCCCAGGTGCATGGCGCCGACCTTGGCGCACATGTCGTGAAGGCGATCGTCGAGCGCAACCGGGTTCCGGCGGCCGAGTACGACGACGTGATTTTCGGCTGTGTCGACACCATCGGCGCGCTTGCGGGTGACATCGCGCGCACCGCGTGGCTCGCGGCGGGGATGCCGATGAACGTGCCCGGCACCACGGTCGACCGGCAATGCGGCAGTTCGCAGCAGGCGGTGCATTTCGCGGCGCAGGCCGTGATGAGCGGTACCCAGGACGTGGTACTGGCCGGTGGCGTGCAGACGATGTCGAGCATCCCGATCTCCTCGGCGATGCTGGCGGGGCAGCCGCTCGGGTTCACGACCCCGTTCGCACAGAGCAAGGGCTGGCAGGCGCGCTTCAAGGATGCGCCGGTGAACCAGTTTTACGCTGCGCAGCGCATCGCCGATCACTGGCACATCAGCCGCGAGCAGATGGAGGTCTACGCCAAGGAGAGCCATGACCGTGCGCTGCGCGCAATGGCCGAAGGGCGCTTCGACCGCGAAGTGGTGCCCTACGGCGAGTTCCGGATGGACGAGACCGCGCGCGTCAGCACGCTCGAGAAGATGGCGACGCTGCAGCCGGTCGACCCCGCGTATCCGAAGATCACGGCGGCCGTTTCCAGTTCGGTCTGCGACGCGTCTTCAGCCGTGCTCGTGGTCTCGGAAGCGGCCCTCAAGCGCTATGGCCTCACGCCACGCGCGCGCATCGTGCATCTGTCGGTGCTCGCCGACGACCCGATCTGGCATCTCACCGCGCCCATCCCGGCCACGAAGCGGGCCCTCGAAAAGGCCGGCATGAAGCTCGAGGACATCGATCTCATCGAGATCAACGAGGCCTTCGCTTCCGTGGTGATGGCCTGGCTCAAGGAAACCGGCTACCCCCACGCGCGCATCAACGTGAACGGCGGCGCGATCGCGCTCGGCCACCCGCTCGGCGCGAGCGGCACCAAGCTCATGACGACCCTGCTGCACGAACTCGAACGCACCGGCAAGCGCTACGGACTGCAGACGATGTGCGAAGGCGGCGGGCAGGCCAACGTGACGATCATTGAACGGCTGGGATAAGTACCATGGGAATCTGTGACGGACGCACCGTAATCATCACTGGCGCCGGCGGCGGTCTGGGGCGTGCCTACGCGCTCTCCTTCGCGGCCGAGGGCGCCAACGTCGTCGTCAACGACATCCGCGGCGAAGCCGCGCAGGGCGTGGTGGCGGAGATCAAGGCAAAGGGCGGGCAGGCGCTCGCGAACAGTGGCGATATCACGACGCTCGAGGGAGCGAAGGGGATCGCCGATGCCGCGCTCGCCGCGTTCGGCGAGGTGCACGTGCTCGTGAACAATGCCGGCGTGCTGCGCGATCGCATGTTCCTCTCGCTCAGCGAGGAAGACTGGGACACCGTGATGCGGGTGCATCTCAAGGGGCACTTCTGCCTCGCGAGCGTGCTCGGGCGTCGCTGGCGCGATGCCAGCAAGGCCGGCAAGCCGGTCGATGCGCGCATCATCAATACGAGTTCGGGCGCGGGGCTGCAGGGCTCCGTTGCGCAGAGCAATTATTCGGCGGCCAAGGGTGGCATTGCGGCACTGACGCTGGTGCAGGCCGTGGAGATGAAGCGCTACGGCATCACCGTGAACAGCCTCGCACCGGCTGCACGCACGGCCATGACTGAAAGCGCGATGCCCGATATGGTGAAGAAGCCCGAGTCGGGCTTCGACGTCTGGGACCCGATGAATGTCGCTTCCATCGTCGTCTGGCTCGGCAGCCCGCTTTCGGCCCATGTGACCGGGCAGTGCTTCGAGGCCAAGGGCGGAGAGCTGTCGGTCGCCGAGGGCTGGCGAACGGGCAAGATCACCGACAAGGGAGCGCGCTGGGAGCCGAAGGAACTCACCAAGGTCGTGGACCAGCTGATCGCCGAGGGGCGGCCCGCGCAGAAGGTCTACGGCAGCTGAGGCGGGGAGCGATGGATCTCAAGCTCACCGAAGAGCAGCGCCAGATCGCCAGTTCGGTCGAGCAACTGCTCGCCGATGCGAGCGACTCGACGCGCATGCGGCGTGCAGCGTTCGAAGGCGAAGGCTTCGACGCGGCGCTGTGGGCACAGATCGGCGAGCTGGGCGCCTGTGGATTGCATATTCCCGAGGCGCACGGCGGGCTCGGCCTCGGTGTCACGGAACTCGTGCTGGTTGCCGAGCAGTTCGGTCGTCGCCTTGCCTGCGTGCCCTGGCTCGAGAGCGCGGTGCTGGCGGGCACGACGATCAAGTCCCTGGACGACGCCGCTGTCGCTGCGCGCTGGCTGCCCTCCCTCGCAAGCGGTGAGCGGATCGTGGCACAGGACATCGGTCTGTTGGCTGGCGCCCCGCTCGCGGCGCGGCCTGAGGGCGCGGGCTGGCGGCTCGACGGGGTGCTGCCCGCGGTGCCGGCCGCGATGGCCGCGCAGTGGTTGCTGCTGCCCGTGCAGGCCCAGGCCGGGCGCCTGCTCCTTGCCGTGGCACTGGATGCGCCGGGCGTTACCCGGCACCCGAGAGCCAATCACGACGCCACGCGCCCGCTGGCGGAAGTGGGCTTGAAAAACGTACAGATACCGGCGGCCGACTGTCTTGGGCGCGGCGCGGCAGTCGATCGTGCGCTCGCGCGCAGTCGACGACTGACGGCAGTCGTGCTGGCCGCGGAGCTGGTGGGCGTGGCGCAGCAGTGCCTCGACCTCACGGTCGCCCACCTGGCGCAACGCGTGCAGTTCGGCAAGCCCCTCGCCACATTCCAGGCGCTCAAGCATCGCTGCGCGCAGATGATGGTCGCGGTGGAGCTCGCGCGCTCGGCCGCGCTGGGCGCGGCCCGTGAATTCGATGGCGGGCCGCACGAGGGCCGTGCGCTCCGGCTCGCCACGATGGCGCGATGTCTGGCGGATGATGCGGCCCAGTACTGCACGCAGGAGGCGATCCAGTTGCACGGTGGCGTCGGCTTCACGTGGGAGTTCGACCCGCACCTCTATTTCAAGCGTGCGCAGGCTACGCGCTCGTGGCTCGGAACCTCCTCCGAGTGGCGCGAGCACCTCGCCGCCACGCTGCTGGATGGGGCTGCGGCATGACCACGGACTACGAAGCCTTCCGTGCCGAGATCGCCACATGGATGCAGCAGCACCTGCGTGGTGAGTTCGAGCCGATACGCAACTGCAGCGGCCTCGGGGACACCGGCTACGACCCGAAGCTCGCCAAGCGCTGGGAACAGGAGCTGGCGCGCGGGGGCTGGGTTGGCATCGGCTGGCCAGGAGAGCACGGCGGGCGGGCGCTGCCGCTTTCACAACAGGTCGTGTTCCACGAGGAATATGTGCGGGCCGGCGGGCCCGGGCGTCTCGGGCACATCGGCGAGACCTTGCTCGCGCCCACGCTGATGGCCTTCGGCACGCGGGAGCAGCAACAGCGCTTCCTGCCCGGTATCCTCGCGGGCACTGAATACTGGGCGCAGGGCTATTCCGAACCCAATGCGGGCTCCGACCTCGCGAATGTGCAGACCCGCGCCCGGCTCGAGGGCGACAGCTGGGTGATCGACGGACAGAAGACCTGGACCTCGTGGGCCCATGAGTCCGACTGGATTTTCGTGGTGGCGCGTTGCGAGCCGGGGTCGCAGCGTCACAAGGGTCTCGTGATGTTGCTCGTGCCGCTGCGGCAGGCAGGTGTCACGATCCGGCCCATCCGGCAGATCACCGGCGAGTCGGAATTCAACGAAGTGTTCTTCGACGGCGCGCGCACCGAGGGCGCCCTGCATCTCGGCGCTCCCGGCGAGGGCTGGAAGGTGGCCATGGCGCTGCTCGGCTTCGAGCGCGGTGTGTCCACGCTCGGCCAGCAGGCCGGGTTCGAGCGCGAAATGCAGTGCCTCATCGACGTGGCGCGACGCAACGGTGCGGCGCGCGATCCCGCGCTGCGTCAGCGAATTGCGCAGGCAGCTGCGACACTCGATGCCCTGCGTTGCAACGCATTGCGCGTGCTGGCGCAGGATGAGGCCGCGAGCGGCGGCGTGCACGTCTCGCGCGAGGCTTACATCGCCAAATACGTGTGGTCGAACTGGCGGCGGGATTTTGGCCGCCTCGCCGCCGATGTACTCGGCGCCGCGGCCTGCCTCCCCGACGACGACCCGATGGCGCAGAAGCTGCGGCAGGTCTGGCTCTTCAGCCGCTCCGACACGATCTATGCCGGTACCAACGAGATTCAGCTCAACCTGATCGCCGAGCGCGCGCTCGGCATGCCGCGCTGAGGCGCCACCCGATCGCGAAGGAAGCCCATGAGACCACCTCCGGATTACGTACCCGCGCACGGACTGCTGCGCGACAGGACCGTGCTCGTGACCGCTGCCGCCGGCGCCGGGATCGGCTTCGCGGTCGCGAAGCGCTGTGCCGAGGAGGGCGCCCGGGCCCTCGTCGTGAGCGACATCCACGAACGCCGGCTGGCCGAGGCGGTCGCCGCCATTCGCAGGGACACGGGGCTCGAGGCAGTCCACGGCCAGCTATGTGACGTCTCGAAAGAAGACAACGTCCAGGCGCTGTTCGCTTTCGCGCAGCGGGAGATGGGCCACATCGATGTGCTGGTGAACAATGCGGGTCTCGGCACCAGCAAGCGCATCGTCGAGATGGCGGACGAGGAGTGGGCGAAGGTCCTGGACATCACGCTCACCGGCACTTTTCGCATGACGCGCGCTGCGCTGAAGATCATGCAGCCGCGCGGCCGCGGTGTCATCGTCAACAACGCCTCGGTGCTCGGCTGGCGGGCCCAGGTCGAGCAGGCGCACTACGCCGCGGCCAAGGCGGGCGTGATGGCCCTCACGCGCTGCGCGGCGATCGAGGCCGCCGAATTCGGGGTGCGGGTCAATGCCGTGGCTCCCTCGATCGCGATCCACGCGTTCCTGCGCAAGTCGGCGTCCGAGGAATTGCTCGCCCAACTCGAGTCCCGTGAAGCCTTCGGGCGGGGCGCCGAGCCGTGGGAGGTGGCGAACGTGATGGTTTTCCTCGCGAGCGACTATTCGTCCTACATGACCGGCGAAGTGGTCTCGGTCAGCTCGCAGCATGCCTGAGGGAGTGTGAAGCGATGACACAGAAATTCGATTCCGTGGCGGGTGTGCTGGGGGCTGTCGGTCGCGATCTCGGCGTCACCGAATGGATGACGCTCTCGCAGGAGCGCATCAATCTCTTTGCTGACGCCACGGACGACCACCAGTGGATTCACGTGGATGCAGCGCGTGCGGCCGCAGGCCCGTTCGGTGGCTGCATCGCGCACGGCTACCTGACGCTGAGCCTCGCGAGCAAGTTCCTGCCGGAGCTCGTGGCGTATGACGGCCTCACGATGGGCGTGAACTACGGCTGCGAGCGCGTGCGCTTCCCGGCGCCGGTAAGAGTCGGGTCGCGCATCCGCGGCCGCGGCGAGGTGGTCGCGGCCGAAGAAGTGAAGGGCGGCGTGCAGGTCACGATCCGCATCACCGTCGAAATCGAGGGCGGTGCCAAGCCCGGCTGCGTCGTCGACACGATCAGCCGACTCTATTTCAAGTGAGGAACTGCCGATGAGCCTTGCCGAAGCTGTGATCGTCTCCACCGCGCGCACGCCGATTGGTCGCGCCTACCGCGGTGCGTTCAATGATACCGAGGCGCCGGTGCTCGGTGGCCACGTGATCCGCGCCGCACTCGCCAAGGCCGGTGTCGAGGGCGGCGATGTCGATGACGTGATTCTCGGCATCGCCGCACAGCAGGGCACGCAGGGGTACAACCTCGGCCGGCTGTGCGCCTATACGGCAGGTCTTCCGGACAGCGTGGGCGGCATGGCGATCGACCGGATGTGCGCCTCGGGCCTCGTGGCGATCGCGAGTGCCGCGAAGAGCATCATGGTCGGCGAACACAAGATCGCGGTGGCCGGCGGACTCGAGTCGATTTCGCTTACCCAGAACAAGCACAAGAACGCCTACCGCGCGCAATCGAAGGCGGTGCTCGAGGCGATGCCCACGGCGTACATCCAGATGATCGAGACGGCCGAGCTCGTGGCCGAGCGCTACGCCGTCGCGCGCGCCGCACAGGATGAATACTCGCTGCAGAGCCAGCAGCGCACCGCAAAGGCCCAGCGCGAGGGGCTCTTCGATGAGGAGATCGTGCCGCTCGCGAGCGTCAAGCAGCTTTTCGACAAGGAGGGCAACCCGACCGGCACGGAGGCCGTGACACTCGAGCGGGACGAAGGCAACCGGCCGGATACCACGCTCGAGAGCCTCACGGCGCTCAGGCCGGTCTGGAAGAACGGTCAGTGGGTGCGCGAAGGTCGCTTCATTACGGCAGGCAATGCCTCGCAGCTCTCGGACGGCGCCAGCGCCTGCGTCGTCATGAGCCGCGACGAGGCAAAGCGCCGCAATCTGCGCCCGCTGGGCGCGTATCGCGCGATGGCGGTCGCGGGTTGTCGCGCGGACGAAATGGGCATCGGCCCGGTGTTCGCCATCCCGAAACTGCTCAAGCTGACGGGCCTTTCCGTGGCCGATGTCGGCCTGTGGGAAATCAACGAAGCCTTTGCCTGTCAGGTGCTGTACTGCCGGGACCAGCTCGGTATTCCGAACGATCGCCTCAACGTCAATGGCGGCGCGATCGCGATCGGCCATCCGTTCGGCATGTCGGGCTCGCGGCTTGTGGGCCACGCACTCATCGAGGGCCGTCGGCGCGGTGTGCGCCATGTGGTGGTCAGCATGTGCATCGGTGGCGGCATGGGGGCTGCGGCGCTGTTCGATCTCGCCTGACTCATGTCGAGGTTGACCGGCGACAAGTAGCCACGCTTCGCGGCGCCCTGCTGGCATCGTCGCCATTTTTACGGTAAATTCGGCGTCGATGTTTCCACGCTCGCTCGACCCCCCTCGTACTGCCTTTTTCCTGTTCGGGCCGCGTGGCACCGGGAAGAGCACCTGGGTCCGGTCCCGACTGGAGGGCGCGCACGTCTTCAATTTGCTCGCGCCCCAGAATGCCCTTCGATATGAGCGTGATCCCATGCTGTTTCGCGCCGAGGTTCTGGCTCGTGCGAAGAGCGAGTGGATCGTGGTCGACGAAGTGCAGCGCGTGCCGAAGCTCCTGGACGAGGTCCACTTCCTCATGGAAGAGAAGGGCTACAAGCGCTTCGTGCTGACCGGCTCGTCTGCCCGCAAGCTCAAGCGGGGGAGCGCAAACCTGCTCGCCGGGCGTGCCGTTCTCCGCAAGCTCTTCCCGCTGTCATCAGCCGAGATGGATTTTTCGGTGTCGGGCGATCAGTTATTGCGCTACGGCTCGATGCCCCTGAGCGTCGTCGCCGCGGACGACACGGCGCGGGAGGATTATCTGCGAGCCTACGTGACCACGTATCTCGCCGAGGAAATCCGGGCGGAGGGGCTCGCGCGCGACCTGGGTGCCTTCAGCCGGTTTCTCGAAGTGGCCGCGCTATCGGCATCGAGAACTGTGAATGTCTCGGCGATTGCCCGAGACGCACAGGTTTCCCGCGAGACCGCGCGTGGATACTTCGAGATTCTCGTGGATACGCTGCTCGGTGAGTGGCTGCCGGCGTACCGTCCACGCGCCAAGGTAAAGGAAGTGGCGCAGCCCCGGTTCTACTGGTTCGACGCTGGCGTGTTGCACGCCGCCATCGGCGGATTCGAGCAGCCGCCCCCCGCTGATTGGGACGGCGTGCTGCTCGAGCACCTCGTGCTCCACGAGATGCGGGCCTACATGCATTACACAGGCGTAAAGGGATCCCTTGGCTACTGGGCGACGCCGAGCGGGGGCGAAGTGGATTTCGTCTGGTGGTACGGGCGGGACATGGTCGCGATCGAGGTCAAGGCAAGTCGTCGCTACCGCCGCGAGTTCCGGTCCGGCATCGCGGCACTGGAGTCGGGAAGCGCACGGGGCCTGCGAAGTTATATCGTGTATCGCGGCGATGCCGAACTCGAAGTCGACGGCACTCGCGTGCTGCCGCTGGAGCATTTCCTGCGCCGGCTTCACAGCGGCGAGATCATCAGCTGACGGGCGACGCGCGAAACCGATTCTTGCCCTTTCTCACCGCCGCTTTGTGTGGCAGTCTGGTTGTGGTCAGTGTGATCAAGCCGCTGCGTCAGAGCCGGTGGAGACCAGTTTTCGATGGCGGCCGCAATTGCGTGACCCGGCCGACGAAATGATGCTCGAGGCGGCGGTGAACGGACGCGCGGAGGCGATCGTGACGCACAACGTGGCGGATTTCGCGCCGGAATCACCGAAGTTCGGGATACGGACCCTGACGCCGGCGCAGTTGCTGAAGGAGTTGCCGAAGCCATGAGCAAGAGCACCTATCTATTGCGCTACGTGCGCGCCGCGCCGCGGGTGCCGCCGATGGTCGGTGACGAGCCGGGTTGATTTGCGTTCACTCCGGAGTGACGCAGGACCCGTGTTCGAGATCTTCGCCGCCACCCCGGAGACTCTCGGCCTCGAAGCGATCGGCGGCTTCGCGCAGCGCGTCGAGGCAATGGGCTACGACGGGCTCTTCGTGTCCGATGCCGTGCACGACGGACTGCTTTTGGCCGGTCAGGCGCTTGCATCAACCTCACGCATCCGCGTCGGCATCTCGGTGCTGGTTGCCTTCCCGCGCAGCCCCATGAACGTGGCCCTCGCGGCGTGGGACTTGCAGAAGCTGTCACGGGGGCGCTTCGAGCTGGGCCTCGGCACCCAGGTGAAGCAGAACATCGAGGACCGCTACTCCGCGCGCTGGCTGCCGCCGGCCGCGGGCATGAAAGAGTATGTGGGTGCGCTGCGGGCGATCTTCCGCAGCTTCCGTAACCCGCGCGAGCCGCTGAACTTCGTCGGTGAGCACTACCGCTTCACACGCCTGCAGCCGTTTTTCAATCCAGGCCCGATCGAAGCGCCCGATGTGCCGATCATGCTGGGGGCAGTAGGACCGAAGATGCTCGCGCTCGTGGGCGAGGTAGCCGACGGCCTGCATACGCATCCGACCAACACCTCGACGCGCTATCTGCGCGAGGCGATCCTGCCAAACGTCGCTGTTGGCGTTGCGAAGCGTGCCCCGGCGCTCGCCAAGCCCCTGATCTGCGCCAATGAGCTCGTGGCCACGGGCCTTGATGCGGCGGCCGTGGCTGCCGAGCGCGAGCGCTTCCGCGGCACGCTCGCCTTCGTGTTTTCCACTCCCGCCTATTGGCCGAGTCTCGAGCTCTTCGGCTGGCAAGAGGTTGGCGAGCGACTGCTCTCCCTCACACGCGAAGGGCGCTGGAAGGAAATGGCCGCGGCGCTCCCCGATCACGTGCTCGATGAATTCCTGGTGAGCGGCCGGTACGAGGAGCTTCCCGAAGCCCTCTCCAGTCGTTTCGGCGGGCTGGTGGACCGGGTCACGCTCACTGTGCCGGCCGAACCGAAGGACGATACGGCGTGTGCCAGGGCGATAGCCGCCATCAAGGCGCGAGGACTCAAATCATGAGGAAGGTTGCAATCGTCACCGGCGCCACCCGCGGCATTGGCAAGGCGTGCGCGCTCAGTCTCGCACAGCAGGGATTCGATGTTGTCGTGACGGGGCGGACACAGAAGGAAGGTGAGGGTACAGCAACCCTGCCGTTTTCTCGCGAAGGGCGGCAAGTCGCCGTCCCGGGCAGTCTCGAGACTACCGTCCAGGCCGTGCAGGCGCTCGGGCGCGAGGCACTGCCTGTGCGCATGGACGTGCTGGACCGCAGCTCCATGGATACCGTGATCGCGCAGACACTCGAGCACTGGGACCGCATCGACGTGCTGGTGAACAATGCGCTCTATCAGGGCCCTGGCCTGATGCATGCGTTTGCGGATTTCAGCTTCGAGCAGTTCGAAATGAGCGTGCTCGGCAATCTCGTCAACCAGGTTTACATGGCGAGACAGGTCCTGCCGGTGATGATCCGCCAGGGTGGTGGCTGCATCGTGAGCCTGAGCTCCAATGCCGCAGTCAGCCCGCCGCCGGCACCGCCCGACAAAGGCGGCTGGGGTTTCGTCTACGGGGCGCCGAAGGCGGGTTTTCACCGCATCGCCGAATTCATTCACGTCGAGCACGCGAAGGATGGCATCGTCGCCTTCAACGTTGAGCCGGGCTTTACCGTCACCGAGGCGACCGTGGCCATGTTCGGCGCGAATGCTGCGGCGGATTTCAGCCGCGATGCAAGCCGACCCGAGACCACCGGCGACGTGGTGGCCTGGCTCGTCACGCGACCCGAGGCGAAGGCGCTTGCCGGTACACTGATCAGCTCGCCGGGTTTTTTCCAGTCGAGAGGCATCCGCTTCCCGTAAGCGCAGGAGACCGGCATGACTGAACCAGTACTGCGGGTGGAGAAGCGTGACGCGATCGCCACCGTCACGCTCAATCGACCCGAGGCGATGAATGCGCTCTCGGCGCAACTGCGCCTTGCGCTCGGGCAGGCGTTCCGTGATCTGCAGGCTGATCCGGATGTTCGAGTCGCCATCGTCACGGGAGCAGGACGCGCATTCTGTGCCGGTATGGATCTGAAGGAACTCGGTAGTGGGGAGGAGGGAACCACGGGCTTCGACACGAGCGCCGTCGGTCAGGACATGAGCGAAGCGATCGCAGCCTTCGAGGGCCCGATCATCGCCGCGGTCAACGGGCATGCCGTGACCGCCGGATTCGAACTGGCGCTCGCCTGCGATTTCATCATCGCCTCGACGCAGGCCAGGTTCGCTGATACCCATGCGCGCGTTGGCATCCTGCCCGGCTGGGGATTGAGCCAGCGCCTGCCGCGCCTGATCGGCATCGCACGCGCCAAGGAAATCAGTTTCACCGGCAACACCGTGCTCGCCGCACAGGCCTGCGAGTGGGGCCTCGTGAATCGGGTGGTCGAGCCCGAGGCGTTGCTGCCGACCTGTCAGGCGCTCGCCGCGCAGATGGCGACTTGCGTGCCGCAGGTGCTGAAGGGTTACAAGAAACTGATTGATACGGGCTGCGGCATGCACTTGCCGGATGCGTTGCGCTACGAGCGGGCTGCGGGCACCGAGTCGGCGAAGGCGATCAGCGCGGCCACCCTCGCTGCACGGCGCGAGGGCGTCCTGGCGCGCGGGCGCGAGCAGAGCGATCTGGAAAGCGGCGGGTAATCGCGCGGCACGCAACCTGCCGCCGCTCTCAGAGCGGCGGGCGGTAGGCGGCTTTGCGTGCAGTGCAGTGGATCAGATCGCAGCCGAGGCACTGCTCGAGGGGTGCGGCGATGCGGCCGTCGTTCGTGAGCCCGACGATCGATAGCAGGGACTTTTCCGGCCTCATCATGAGTTGGGGATTCAACTGCACCGGGATGTGCTCGCGTTCCAGGGTCGCGAACAGTGCGGCGATATCGCTGATACTCCAGCCCGTGTAGCCGGGGGCATAGCGGATCGTCGTGCCGTACCCGCGGCGGCGTGCTTCATCGCAGGTGCGCCGGATGAGTCCTTCCGTGAGCGCATGCACGGCCGTCGTGGCAGCCGCATCGAGCGCCAGGGCCTCCAGCATGAAACCTGCATGCACGAGGCGCTGCACTTCGCGCGTCACGTCTTCGCCGAGGGTCGCCATGAACAGCCGCATCGAGTGGGCGTGGCGCATCAGCTTCGCGAGTCGCCGGCTGGTGAGTGCGAGCCCTCCGGCGAGTTCGATGCCAGTACCGCGGGCCGCGCGTAGCTCGAAATCGCGCCACGTTCCCCAGGGCGTGCACAGGGCAGGCAGGCGGGTGAGCTCCTGCAGGCAGACTTCGCGCACGGCCGGGCTCATCTTCCCGGGCGAGGGATAGCCGATCAGCCGGCTCACTTCGTCGAGCCCGGCCGAGACCCGTGCGCCTTGCAGCAGATTGTCCATGGGGCGTTCCGTCGCGCGCTCAGTCGGGTGTTGCCCGCGGCGACCAATGCAATTCGGTCGAGGGAAAACGATCCTCGGCATGTGGGAGCTGCGTGGCAGCGACGAAGTGGTCGTTGAACCCGGGCGTCGTGGAGAGCTCAACGTACTCGATCCGCCGTGCGAGGCGTTCTGCTTCCTCGCGTGCCGCCACGTTCAGGAGCGCCATGCGCGCTCCATCACCGGCCGCATTGCCGACAGCGGTCGTGTTTTCGAGCCCGCAGTCGGGAAAGAGGCCGATCGCAAGCGCCCGCTCGAGGTCGATCACACTGCCGAAAGCTCCCGCGAGCACCACGCGATCGGGGCGCCCGGCGCCAAAGCGCTCGAGCAGCAACCGGCTTCCGGCGTAGAGCGCTGCCTTGGCAAGCTGGATCGCGCGCACGTCGGCCTGCGTGAGCGCGATGTCCTTGCCGATCGCCGTCTGCTCCGCCCATGCGAGCACGAACTCCCACATGCCATCCGTTCCCTGGCGCAGCCGTCGGCAGGGCCGGTTTGAGTACAGCCGGCCGGTCCGGTCGATGACACCGGCGCGAAAGAGTTCTGCAACGGCTTCCAGCACCGCCGAGCCGCACAGGCCGAGCGCGCCGATTTCGTCTGGCGGGACGCGATCGCTCCAGCGTGGCTGACCGATGACGCGGAAGCGCACTTCGTGCGTTGCCGGATCGACACGCACCTTCTCGATCGCACCGCGCGCGGCGCGCATGCCGAAGCGGATGTTGGCGCCCTCGAGCGCCGGTCCCGTAGGGCAGGAGGCCGAGAGCAGCCGTTGACGGTTGCCGAGCACCAGTTCCCCGTTGGTGCCGATGTCGATGAGCAGCGTGAGTGCATCGGCCTCGTGCGGCGCCTCCGCGAGCACCGCGGCCACGTTGTCGGCGCCGACGAAGCCCGCCTCGATCGGCAGCAAGTGCACGTTGGCGGAAGGCAGCACCGGAATGCCGAGTTCGCGCGCCTTGATATCGAGAGATCGGCTTACCGTCGGCGAGAAGGGCACGACCCCGAGGGAGTGGACGTCGAGGCCGAGGAAGATGTGATGCATGACGGTGTTGGCGACCACCACCAGTTCGACCACGTCTTGCGGTGTGGCGCCGACTGCAAGTGTCGCGTCGCGCGCGAGTTCACCGATGGCCTCGGCCACTGCACGCTGCATGAGCGCCAGTTGCCCGTCACGATTCGCGCTCGCGACGCGGTTCATGATGTCCTCGCCCCAGCGGATCTGCGGGTTGTGGGTCGAGGCCTGGGCGAGGACATTACCGGTGTCTAGATCGCAAAGCAGCGCGCCGAGGGTGGTTGTACCGAGATCGACAGCGAGCCCGAGGGCGCGTTCGCTGAAGCCAGGCTCGAAGCGGATTGCCTCACGACCCCGCCACACCGTGACCGTGAGCTGGCCGCGCCCGGCACGCAGTGCTTCCGGCAAACTGCGCAGCGCGACCGGGTCCGCCGACAGTGCGACACCGAGGCCGAAACGGCTGCACAGCTCCTCGTGCAACCGATCCCAGTCGCCGCGCGGCTCGCCGACCCTGGCGGGCTCGAGCTCGATAAAGTACTTGTGAATCGCGGGCGCCAGCACGCACTCGCGTTCGCTGGCACTCTTGCGCACGATGGGACGCCCTACACGGCTCGCTTCGGGCACGTAGATTTCGAGATCGCCTTCGACGCGAGCCTGACAGGAAAACCGCTCCTGACCGCCGAGCCGTCCGGCGGCGCGCGCGCGTGCTTCCGCGTCGCTGATCGCGGAGACGTGTCCGGCGGATTCACCCTCCAGGATTCGCACCTGGCACTTGCCGCAAGCTGCGCGACCGCCGCACAGGGATTCAATCTCGAGGCCGAGGCTGCGGGCGGCATCGCGCAGGGGCGTGCCACGTGCCACGGTGCCCCGCAATCCCGAAGGCAGAAAGCAGACCTCGAAGGCCTCGGTTGCAGGGCCTTCACTCGCCATGGTTCAGCCGACCCCCAGTACGCCGCGGAGCAATTCGGTCAGGCGCGGTGGAGTCATGGCACCGTGAATCTCCGCGTCGATCCGGACGTTGGGGCCGTGCTGGCACCGGCCGAAGCAGTAAAAGGGTTCGAGACGCACGGCGAAATCCGGCGTGACGCGGAAGAAGTCGATTCCAAGCGTGCGCTTCGCTTCCTCGGCCAGCATGGCCGCGCCGCGATGACTGCAATTCTTGCCCAGGCATATTGCAACGTGGTGGCGCCCCGGCGGAGTGAAGGACAGTTGTGCATCGGACTCGATGAGATCCACGACGCTCGCGCGCTCCACACCGGCCATTTCGGCCAGCAGCGGCACCGCCGGCGGCGGGATGAACCCGAGCGCTTGTTGCACCGCCAGCGCCAGATCGCGCAACTCTGCGACACCATGGAGCCTGGCCAGCACCGCACGCGTAGCTGCAAGCTCTGCGTCCCGGGCTCGGGCCCGATCGGACGGTGGTGGGATATCGCCATGCATGGCCCGGGCAGCAGCCTACCGCCTGCGCAGGCGGTGTACTCCGTAGAGTGCGGCTTCGACGAGCGGACGGATGTCGCGCGCGTGCACGGGCCTGCCGGTGAAGCACACTCGCGTCATGATCGGACCCACGATCAGGTCGGCCGCAGTCTCGAGATCGAGGTCCCTGGGCAATTCGTGCCGAGCGACCGAGCGGCTCAGGATGTCGATCAGCGGCTGGCGCCGCGCGTCGCGCATGGGCGTGAAGAGCCTTGAGAGCTCGGGATCATGCATGCACTCAGCCGCCAGGATCGGCAGTACTCTCGACAGTGGCGTGGTTTCCAGGATGCGCGCAAAGCTGCGCAGTAGTGTCGTCAGGTCCCCGAGCACGTCGCCCGTGTCGGGGGTCGCAAGCTCCGGAAACTGCGAAAAAGCCTCGATCACCAGCGGCGCCTTCGAAGGCCAGCGCCGGTAGATCGTCGCTTTGCCCACCCCGGCGA
>DAORVK010000064.1:0-16593 GCA_035433705.1 Steroidobacteraceae bacterium | reverse complement strand
TCATTGCCACCGACATCGATCGCGCAGCCGCCTTGAGTGTCGCCGATGCAATCGTGGAACGCGGCGGAGCGGCCGTCGCTTACGGCCTCGACGTCACGCAGCCCTCCGCGGTGGAGACCGCCATGCGCGCGGCCGGCCGCGTCGATGTGCTGGTCAACAACGCCGGGCTGCAGCATGTGGCGCGCCTCGAGGAATTCCCTGCCGACCGCTGGGCATTGCTCGTCGCGGTGATGCTCACGGGCGCCGCCAACATGACGCGCGCCGTGCTGCCCGGCATGCGCGCGGGCAACTTCGGGCGCATCGTCAACATCGGCTCGATCCACTCGCTCGTCGCCTCGCCGTTCAAGAGCGCGTATATCGCGGCGAAGCACGGCCTCATCGGGCTCTCGAAGACGCTCGCGCTCGAGAACGGCGACGTCGACATCACCGTGAACACCATCTGCCCGGTGTACGTGCGCACGCCGCTCGTCGAGAAGCAGATCGAGGCGCAGGCGCGCGAGCACGGCATCACGCCCGAACGCGTCGTCAGCGACATCATGCTGAAGCCGATGCCGAAGAAGGCCTTCGTCACCGTCGCCGAGATCGCCGCGCTCACCGAGTATCTGATCTCCGACGCCGCGCGCAATGTGACCGCGCAGGCGATCGCGATCGACGGGGGGTGGACGGCGCAGTGAGCGCAGCGGGGCGCCCGGCAGCGCTCCGCACGACGCGACTGGACAAGTCGCGCCCGATTCCCTATTTGTACCCCTCGTGAACTTTCACTGGGATGACGTCCGCTACTTTCTCGCGCTCTATCGCGCCGGAACCATTTCCGGGGCTTCCAGACGGCTGTCGGTCAACTACACCACGATCACCCGACGGATCCGCGTCCTGGAAGCATTCGTGGGCGCGCGTCTCTTCAGGAAGCAGGCCTCACACTATTCACTGACTGGCATGGGCCAGGACCTGCTGGCGACATTCGCGGCCATCGAGGCCTCGTTCGCGCACTTCGAGCAGCAGGCGACCCACTCTGGCACCGCGCTTCAAGGCGTCGTGCGAATCTCGCTGTCGGAATCCATGGTGCGACTCGTGGCGCCGTTTCTCGCAAGCTTTCGGCAGCAGCACCCGGGCATTGTCTGGAAGCTGGACATGACGAATGAGTTCGTGGACGTCAGCAGAGGTCTCGCCGACATCCACATCTTCCCGCGCCTGGCGCCGCCGTACATCTCCGATCGATACGAACGCATCTCGCTCGGTCATCGCCGGGTCCGTGCCTATGTGCATCGCTCGTACCAGCGTGGCCGCTCGCGCGCACAACGTGCACAGGACGTCGACTGGATCGCCTGGGATACGTCGCAGATCACCGATGAGCTGTCCCGACGCGCCCCTTCGGCGCTCGGGCCCGACACCAGGATCGTAGCCATGGCGTCTTCCGGCACTGCGACCCTGCAACTGGCCCGCGCCGGACTGGGTGCCGTGCTGGCCTGGGATTTTCTCCTGGCTGACGACCCCGGGATGATTCCGCTCGACCTGCCGGAATTCAGCCGCGATGTGGAAATCTGCCTCTACGCCCTGCCCGAGACGCTCCGGCGCGCCGCAATCCGCACCTTCGCGGACTATCTCAGCGAGAATCTGCGCGAGACAGAGCCGTCGTAGCACTGCTACGCAAAGGAAGGATCGAATGCGGGTCGAGACCATGCTGCAAGGTGCCTTTGACACGGGTGGCCCGATTCACACGCGGCTGGGCGACATCGCGGAGACCGCCCGCTTCATCGAGCGCATGGGATTTCACGGTTGCACGACGGCCGAGGTCGGCCACGATCCCTTCCTGCCGTTCATGATCGCGAGCGAACACACGCAGCACCTGACCTTCTGCACCAACGTGGCGGTCGCCTTTCCGCGCAGTCCGTTCGTGACGGCCCAGCTCGCGTGGGATTTGCAGCAATTCTCGGGCGGGCGGTTTCAATTGGGCCTCGGCAGCCAGGTCAAGGGCAATATCGTGCGCCGCTATTCGACCGCGTGGTCGGGGCCGCCCGGGCCGCGCATGCGCGAATACATCCTGTGCCTGCGGGCGATCTTCCGGAGCTTCAATTCGGACAAGCCGACCTTCTTCGAAGGCGAGCACTACCAGTTCACGACGCTCCAGCCGACGTTCAATCCCTTTTCTCACCACGGGCCTTCCGGCCATCCGCACATTCCGGTCTACCTCGCCGCCGTCAATCCTTTCATGGCCCGCCTCGCGGGCGAGATCGCTGACGGCATTCGCCCGCCCGGCTGGATCACATCGAAGTACTTCAGGAAAGTGCTGCTGCCCGCCATCGAGGAGGGATGCCACAGCGCGGGACGCAAACTTGCCGATATCGACCTTGTGGGGGGCGGCGTCATCCTCACGGGCAAGGATGACGCGGAGATCGATTCGAAAAAGAAGGCCATGAAGGAATTCATCGCGTTCTTCGGATCAACCCGCAGCTATCACGGCGTGTTCGCAGCTCACGGTTGGGAAGACATCGGCTTGCAGCTGCACCGGATGTCCCTTGAAGGCAGGAGCTGGGAGAAGATGGGCGAGCTCGTGACCGACGGGATGCTCGAGGAGTTCGCCGTCGTCGCCACCCACGGGGAGCTGGTAGCGAAGCTCAAGGCGCGTTGGGACGGGGTGTGCACGACGATTGGCCTGCCGCACCACCTGCCGGTGCCGGGCGAGCAGTTGCAGGCGATGGTCCGGGAGATGAAGGGCTGACGACGCAGCCGCTCAGCCCATGGCGCGTAGCCACGCGAGCCCGAGCAACGCCAGCGCGGCCGCACCGGCGAGCCGCTGTGGCACGCGCGCGAGTGCGCGCGCCACGGCCGCCCGCGCCACCACGAGCCCGGCCAGGGTGCCACAGCCGAAACCGAGCACGTGCGCCATGACATCGGTGTGCTCGCCCTCCGTGCCGAGCCAGCCGAGCAGCAGCACTCCACCGACGAGCGGCGCCCAGCGCACGACCCAGCGCGCGCGCAGCGGGTACCGTTCGCGCCACGCGTGCGCCGCGAGGAGACCCAGCGCCGCGAATACCGCGGTCGATGCCCCGACCGAGCGGTGTGGTACGGGTCCGAACAGCGCCTCGATGCCATTCGCCGCTGCGGCCGCAAGCAGGGTCAGGAGCCATGCCCAACCGGGTCCGATCCGGCGGCCCGCCAGATAGCCGAACCACGCCCCCGCCGCGAGGTTTGCGACAAGGTGTGGCGCATCGACGTGCAGCGTGAGCGCGGTGATCGCGCGCCACCACTCGCCCTGCCGGATCAGCTGCGCGTCAGCGACACCGCGCGGGTAGGCGTCGAGCGGACCGATGCCGGCACCGATTGCGAGGCCGATGGCGAACAGCACGAGCGCATAGGCGAGGCTGCCGAGCCACGCGAGTGGGTGGCCGGGGCGGGGCACAGGCGAAGGCGGCGGCGGCGCGCGCCGTTCCGCGGCATAGCGTGCGAGGTGTTCACGCGCCTCCGCGGCGTGCGCTGGATCAACGAGCAGCACATGGCCGGCGGGTGCGAGTGCGACGAGATGCGGGATGCCGACGGCCGTCAGCACGAACGCGCGCTCCTCGCAGGCGCGCGGATCGTCCGCCACGAATACGGCGACCGGCGCTTCCGCTGGCGGTGTGCCGGCGCCAGGCTCGTCCATCAGGGCGCGGTCGCGACCCGGGGCCCGGTCACGCCCTATTCGTCGCCGATGCCGCGAAACTCGACGCCGAGCGAACGCAGCTTGCGGTAAAGGTGCGTGCGTTCCATGCCGACGCGCTTGGCAAGGAGCCCGACCTTGCCGTTGCAGAGGAGCAGCTGCTGCTGCAGATAGGTGCGCTCGAACTGCTCGCGCGCCTCGCGCAGCGGCAGCGCGAGGAGGTCCTGCTTGACGAGCGGCTCCTCGGCCGGGGCTTGCACGGCGAGCTCGCGCTCCACTTCCTCGAGGCCGATCTCCTCTGCGCCACTTTTCAGCAGCAGGCGATGCACGAGGTTCTTCAATTCGCGGATATTGCCCGGCCAGGGATAGTTGCGCAGGCGGTTCTGCGCGGCCACGCTGAACTTGCGAAACGGCAGGCTCTCCGCGTCGACCAGCCGGTCGACGTAGTAGCGCAGCAGCTCCGGCACGTCCTCGGCGTAATCGCGCAGCGGCGGCACGCGAAAGACGAGGGTGTTCAGCTGCGCGAGCAGGTCGCTGCGGAATTCGCCGAGACCCGCGCGCTGCTCGATGCCCGGCCTGGCGGATGCGATCACACGCGCATCGAACGGCACCGGCTCGGTGCCGCCCACCCGCGTGAAACTGCCGGTTTCGAGCACCCCGAGCAGGATGCGTTGCGCAGCAGGCAGCAGGTCGTCGATATCGCTGATGAAGAGGGTGCCCCCCGCCGCCTGTTCGAGAATGCCCTTCCTCGGACCCGACCCTGCATCATTGCCAGACTGGTTGCCGAGCAGCAGCGGCTCCGCATCCGATTCGCGCACGGTACTCGCGACGAGGATCACCAGCGGCCGTGACGCGCGATCACCCGCCTCGCGAAGATAGCGCGCGAACGCTTCGCGCCCGCTGCCGGATTCACCGGTGAACAGCACGCGCGTACTGTGGGCGAGCTGCGCGAGATCCGTGCGCAGCTGGCGCATCACGGGGCTTTTGCCCACCGGCACCATCAACGGCGGCACCGTGAGGCGCCCGCCGCCGCGCCGGCGGCGGCCCGCGTCGAGTGCGCGCTCGACGGTTCGCAGCAGCTTCGCGAGCGACAGCGGCTTTTCGACGAAATCGAAGGCGCCGAGGCGCGTCGCCTCGACCGCGGTCTCGACGGTGCCGTGCCCCGACATCATCACGACCGGGCAGCTCTCGCCGCCCTGGCTCGACCACTCGCGCAGCAGCGTGATGCCGTCGACGTCCGGCATCCAGATATCGAGCAAGACGAGGTCCGGCAAACGGTTGGCGCGCGAGGCGCGTGCCTCACTCGCGTTGGCCGCGGCGTCAACCTCGTATCCCTCTTCAGAGAGGATCTCCGTAAGGAGACTGCGAATGTCGCTCTCGTCGTCCACCACCAGAATGTGCGCTGCGCTCATGCCCGCTCCCTTCGCAATTCGTTCCGGCGTTCGCGGCCCGTGTGGGTCCGCGCGGCGTCGGTCAGCGGCAGCGTCACCCGTACGCGCGCCCCGCCCTCCACCACATTCTCGACCTCGACGTGCCCGCCATGCTCATCGGCGATACGGCGCACGATCGCAAGCCCGAGCCCCGTCCCCTTGGTCTTGCTGGTCACATAGGGGTCGAACGCCCGTTCGATGATATCGGACCTGAATCCGGGGCCGTTGTCACTGACCGTGATCGTCGCCACCGGCTCGGCCCCCTCCGTCTCAAGGCGCGTCATCACTTCGATGCGCGCACCAGTCCGCCCCTCAACTGCCTCGAAGGCGTTCGCCAGCAGGTTGTTGAGAATCTGCCGTACCCGGCCGCGGTCCGCCTCGACCGAGGCGATCTCGCCGGCGAGGTCGAGGCGCAGCGTCGCGCTGGCATTCTGCGCACGATACAGGTCCGCCACTTCCGTGACGAGTTGATTCAGCCCGAACCGGGTGATCGTCATGTCCGGGGTGCGCGCGTACTCGCTGAACGCGTTCACCATCTGCTTCATCGCCTCGACCTGCTGCACGATCGTGTGTGTCGCGCGCTCGAGCACGGCAGCGTCCGCGGCGTTCATCTGCGCGAGGAAACGGCGCCGCATGCGCTCGGCGGACAGCTGGATCGGCGTGAGGGGATTTTTGATCTCGTGGGCCAGACGGCGTGCGACTTCGCCCCAGGCCGCCTCCCGCTGGGCGGCGAGGAGGGTCGTGATGTCGTCGAAGACGAGCACATAGCCCGCCTCGTCCCCGCTGCCCGGCAGCGGCGTGCAGGCGCACATCAGCACGCGACGCCCCGCGTCGCCCGGCAGCTCGATCTGCTCGCGCCATTCCTCGCGCCCCGCCTCGGTGCGGGCGCGCAGCTCGCGCACGAACTGCGCAACGCGCGGGTTACGATCCGCGACACTGCCGAGGTCGTGGCCGACCTCAGCCGCGAGGTCGGCGCCGAGGATCGCGCTCGCGGATTCGTTGGCGAGGCGCACCGTGAACGCGCGATCGACCGTGAGCACGCCGGTCGACAGGCGGGCGAGGATCACCGCGAGACGCTCGCGCTCGTGCTCGACTTCGGCCTGGCTGCGATTCGCCTCCTCGCGGGCGCGGCGCAGTCGGCGCGTCATGTCGTTGAACGACTGGACGAGATAGCCGAGCTCGTCGCGCGACGGCAGGGGCAGGCGCGCACCGAAGTCGCCCTTGCCGACCGCGCGCGTGCCGGCGATCAGGTCCTGCACCGGTCGCGCGAATCGCCGTGCCGATACGATGGCGCCGTTGATCGCCGCGAGCATCGCGATGAGCAGCACGAGGGTCAGCGTCAGGCGGAAGCTGTACTTCAGCGGGTCGCGCATCGCGGCGAGCTCACCGTACTGCGAGTAGGAGCGCTGCACCGCTTCCGACAGGGCCGCGAGCTGCGGGGGCACCTCGTACACCGCCATCACAAAGCGTGCATCACGCCGCACGCGGGCATTGCCCAAAGGCGCGGCGATCCGGATGTAGTACTCGCCATCCGCGCGGGGCTCGAGCGCAACGTACGGCCGGCCCTCGCCGACCTGGCGCAGGATCTCTTCGGTCGGCCGCGCCGGTGCGCCCGACAGCAGCGCCGCGCTGCTCGCAGCGATGAGACGCGAATTCGCGCCGAAGAGCACGACTTCGAGCGCACCGCTCGCGCGTCGCTCACCGTCGATCGCGGCAACGAGATCGACGTCCGGCAAGTCCGCGAGGCGCTGCGCGAAGGATTCCGTGCGCCCGGCGTGTTCGCGCAGCCTGAGATCGACGGCGGCGCGCGACAGGCTGAGCGCGTCGGACAAGCCCTGCTTGATCTCGACCTTGAACCAGCTGTCGATGCCGCGGTTCAGGAAATCGAGCGAGAAGAGGTAGACAACGACGAGCGGCGCGATCACGAGCGCGCCGAAGGTCGCGACGCTGCGCACCGTGAGGCGCGAGCCCGGCACGTGGTCGCGGTAATCACGGGCAAGGTGCGTGAGGCGCCGCACGAGCAGCACCACGAGCGCAAGCACGCCCGCGATGTTCAGCAGCAGGATCCACGGTTGCAGGCGACCGAACTGCGCCGAGTTCTGTGCGGTCTTGGCGAGGAGGATGAGCGCCGCCCCGCCGATCGCCACCCACAGCGCGAGGAGTGCGGCCGAACCGAAGCGCTTCAGACGGGCAGCGACCACGAGTACCACTCGCTCGTGCGATGCCAGCTGTCGGTCCAGAACATCAGCACACGCAGCGTGTCCGGCAGCCGGCCGCGGCGCACGCTCGCCCGCACGCTCACCCGGTAACGCGCATCGCGCGAAAGCTGCGGCTCGACGAGCACCGGCCAGTCGTCGACCGCGCCGATCGCCTCGAGCGCTTCGTGCAGCGTCGCGTAACTTTCCTGCGTGGCGCTGTCCGGGCTGTCGCGCACGACGTAGCGGTTACTCACCGCGTGATAGGACAATTCGCGCCGCAGTGTGACTGAGACCACGTCCGCATCGAACCAGTAGCGGCGCTCGCGAGCGATGACGGCCTCGACGTCGAACATCAGGGTCACGCCGTCATTGAGCGCGACGCGGATGTCCTCGTTCTCGGGGTACTGCACGCGCGCGTGCAGCTTGAACACGCCGTGATCGACGTTGACGTAGGCCGAACTGACCTCGAGCACACCATCGAGCGCGTTCGCCAGCGCTGCCGTGCCCGCGACGAAACTCGCGAGCAATGCCGTCAGGGCTGGAAATACGCGCTTCATGTCGGGGCCGCCTTGGTCAGGGAAGCATAATAGAAGCCGTCGGTCGCCGCGCGGACCCCCGGCCACAGCTGCTCCGGCGTGTCGATGCGGCGCGCGGCGGGTGTCTCCGCGACGAAGCGCTCGACGACTCCGCCGTTTTCCGCGGCGAGAACGGAGCAGGTGGCGTAAACCAGGCGCCCGCCCGGCAGGAGACGCGCAAAGCAGGTGTCGAGGATCGCCCGCTGGGCGCGGGCAAAGACAGGAATATCGCTGGGGCGACGCAGCAGCTTGATGTCGGGATGGCGGCGGATCACGCCGGTTGCCGAACACGGCGCGTCGATCAGGATGCGGTCGAAGGGGCCCTCGCCTGCGAGCGAGCGGGCGTCCCGCAGATCGAGGCGGGCGAGGCGAGCCTGCCGCCGAAGGCGCTCGAGATTCCCGGCGACCTGCGCCAGACGATCGGCATCGCTGTCGACTGCAAGCAGGTCGATGTCGCCGCCGGCGATCTCGAGCAGATGTCCGGTCTTGCCTCCCGGTGCGGCACAGGCATCGAGCACCCGCAATCCCGGCCGCAGATCGAGCAGCGCCGCGGCGCGCTGCGCGCCGGCGTCCTGCACCGAAAGCTGCCCTTCGGCGAAACCTGGCAGCGCCTCGACCGGGACTGGCGAGTCGAGCACGAGTGCCGCGTGGTAGCCCTCGAGCGGCTGCGCCGCGATGCCGTGCGCCGCGCACGCCGCCTGCGCCACCGCCACGGTGGTGCGCGCAAGATCGACGCGCAACGTCATCGGCGCGCGCACGTTGCCTCCTGCCAGAACATCTTCGAGCCGCTCCGGCACTTCCTTCATCAGCGCGTCCACGAGCCAGCGCGGATGCGCATGACGGACCGCCGGATCGGCGTCGAGCGTCGCGAAAAGCCGCTCGTGCTCGCGCACAAAGCGCCGCAGCACGGCGTTCACGAAGCCGCTGGCGCGCGCGGCGCCGAGGGCGCGCGTCGCATCGACAGCGGCGTCGACGACGCCCTGCGGAGCGTTGCGCGAATAGACGATCTGGTGCGCGGCGGTGACGAGCAGCGCATGCACGGCGGGCGCCATGCTCGCGGCGGGCCGCGCGAACAGGCGCGCAATCGCCGGCGTGAGGCGCAGATACCAGCGCAGCGTGCCGAGCGCAATCGCGCGCACGGCAGCGCTCCCCTCGATCCCGCCTGCCCCGCCCGCGTCGAGCACGTCATCGGCCGAGCGGTGTTCATGGGCGACCCGCATCACGGCACGCGCCGCGGCGGCCAGCACGGCCGTGCCCTCCTTCATCCGAACACCACACCCTCGAGCGACGCGGCGAGCGCGAAGTCGAACGCCGATACCGGCCGCCGGCCCGGTCGCTGCACGGTCTCGAGAGTGAGCACGCCCTCCCCGCACGCGACCGCGACGCCGCCGGCGTCAACACCGAGCACGCTGCCTGGCGCGCCG
This sequence comes from Steroidobacteraceae bacterium, assembly GCA_035433705.1. Taxonomy (GTDB): domain Bacteria; phylum Pseudomonadota; class Gammaproteobacteria; order Steroidobacterales; family Steroidobacteraceae; genus CADEFQ01. Next base: position 7,332 of record DAORVK010000064.1, on the reverse strand, counting down.
CTCGCAGCGCTCGCGGCCTCTGCCGGATGCGCCCGCAGCACGCGCAGCTGCTCGCCCTTGAAGCGCGTCTCTGCGATCGGCCACGGATTGAACGCGCGTACCTGCCGGTCGATTTCGGCAGCGCTCTTCCTCCAATCGATGCGCGCCTCGGACTTGTCGATCTTCGCCGCGCGGGTAACGCCGGTGGCGGGTTGCGGCGTCGCGCGCGCTGTGCCCGCCTCGAGGCCCGCAAGCACGTCGAGAAGCGTTGCTGCGCCCTCATCGGCAAGCCGGTCGTGCAGCTCACCTGCCGTCATGCGAGGTCCGATCGCGACTTTGCGCATCGCATACACCGGCCCCGTGTCGAGTCCCGCCTCCATGCGCATGATGGCGACCCCGCTCTCCGCATCGCCCGCGAGGATCGCGCGCTGGATGGGCGCTGCGCCGCGCCAGCGCGGCAGGAGCGAGGCGTGCACGTTGATGCAGCCGAGGCGCGGCAGGTCGAGCACGGCTTGCGGCAGGATGAGCCCGTAGGCCACGACGACCAGGAGATCAGGCTGCCAGGCCGCAAGCGGGGCGCGATCGGCGGCGCTCTTCAGGGATGCCGGCTGGGCGACGGGCCAGCCCCGCGACAGCGCCTCGAGCTTCACGGGGCTCGCGGCAAGCGATCGACCGCGCCCGGCGGGCCGATCGGGCTGCGTCAGCACGCCGACCATGGCATGGCGCGCGGCGAGTGCGCGCAGCGGCGGCAGCGCGAACCCGGGCGTTCCGGCGAACGCGATGCGCACGGTCAGGGCCCCGTGATCAGAGCGCCGGCACGCGAACGGGCGGCGCCGGCAGGGGATTTGAGGTCGCGCGGGCCTTGCGGTCCTTGTCGAGCTTCTTCCTGATCCGCTCGCGCTTCAGGTCAGACAGGTAATCGACGAAGAGCTTGCCCTCGAGATGATCCATCTCGTGCTGCAGGCAGACGGCAAGCAGCCCCTCGAGATCCTGCTCGAACTCGATGCCATGACGATCGCGCGCGCGCACCCGCACGTTCGAGGCGCGCTGCACCTCGTCGAAGACGCCGGGCACGGAGAGGCAGCCTTCCTCGGTGACGGCCGTACCGCTCGTGCCGAGCAGCAGCGGATTCACGAATACGTGGCGTTCATCCTTCGCCTCCGAAACATCGATTACGATCAGCCGCTTGTGGTAATCGACCTGTGTCGCCGCGAGCCCGATCCCCGGCGCCGCGTACATGGTTGCGAACATGTCGTCGATCTGGCGGCCGAGGGCGTCGTCGAAGACCGTCACCGGCTCTGCGCGGGTTCGCAGTCGCGGATCGGGGTACTCGAGGATCGTGAGGAGGGACATGGAAACCTTCGACAATGCTGCTAATGTATTCAGCGGGCTCGCATTTATTTGAACCAGCGCACAAAGTTGACATCGGACCGTGTGCACCGGTTCCATGGGCGATTATAACAGCGGGGTCGCTTGCCCCACCCGGTATAGAGGAGTGAGGGATGTTTTCGAATCAGTCAGTTAGCCCCGCGGCAGCCTGGTCGCGCGTGGCTCTCATCGCCTGTGTGGCGTTCATCGCCGCCTGCGCCTCGCCCGAAAAGGCGACCCGGGCCGCCGCGCCGCAACAGGAGTACGTGGCAGAGGCCGGCGAGGCCCCGCCGACCGACGACCTCACCGCCACCGAGGCCGCTACCGTCACGGACGAGGCCGCGCCCGCTCCGGCGCCCGCGGTCACAGCGGACGCCGTGCGCCCCGACGCCCCGAGCCGCTACACGGTGAAGCGCGGCGACACGCTGTGGGACATCTCGAACCTGTTCCTGCGCGACCCGTGGCTGTGGCCCGAGATCTGGTACGTGAATCCGCAGGTGGAGAACCCGCACCTCATCTATCCCGGCGATGTGCTCGCCCTCGCCTACGGCGCCGACGGCTCGCCCCGCGTGATTCTCGAGCAGGGCGGCGCTGCGCGCCTGAATCCACGCCTGCGCAGCACGCCCACCGAGGGCCCCATCGAAACCATCCCGTACGCGGCGATAGCAGGGTTCCTGTCGCGCCCCTCGCTGCTGTCGAAGGAGCAGCTCGACAAGGCGCCGCACGTGCTCGCCTTTCGCGATGAGCACATGATCGGCGCGACCGGTGAGGACATCTATGTCCGCAACCTCGACGCGCCGATCGACGCGCGCTTCGCCGTCGTGCACGTGGGCCAGAAGCTGCGCGATCCGGACAGCGGCGACGTGCTCGGCTATGAAGGCGTCTACGCGGCCACCGCGCGCGTCTCGCGCCCCGGCGAGCCGCTCACCGCGAGGCTCACGGACACGACACGCGAAACCCTCGAAGGCGACGTGCTCATCGCGAATGACGCCGATGCGCCGGCGAGCTTCGAGGTGCGGGTGCCGGCAGCCCCGATCAACGGCTCGATCATCTCGGTCGTGGATGACACGACGCTGATCGGCACCTACCAGATCATCGCGGTCAACCGCGGCACGCGTCATGGCCTCGCGCCCGGCCACATCCTCGCGATCGACCAGGCGGGGCTCACCGTGCGCGACAAGGGCAGCACCCGGGGCAGCAGCTTCTTCAAGGGCGGCAGCACGTTCGATTCGAAGGTGAAGCTGCCCGACGAGCGAGCCGGCACGGCGCTCGTCTTCAAGAGTTACGAGCGCATGAGTTTCGCAATCGTGGTCGGTGCCTCGCACGCGATCCGCGTTGCCGACACGGTGCGCACGCCGTAAGTCGTCACCCGCCTCTTCTCACGCGGTGGCGTCGGGCTGCAGCTCCGGCGCCGCCGCAGCGAACTCCGGTCTTTCCCTGAGCGCCGCGTCGATCGCGACGAGCGTCGGCATCCCTGTCAGATCGCATTCGAAGCGCCGCGCGTTGTACATCTGCGGCACGAGGCACACGTCGGCGAGGGTCACCCCCGCCCCGTAGCAGTGCCGCCCGTCCTTCGTATGACGGCGCACCGCCGCCTCGAGCGCCGCGAAGCCCGTTTCGATCCAGTGCCGCGTCCATGCGTTCACGGCCGCCTCGGATTGCGCGAGCGTTTCGCGCAGGTAGACGAGGACGCGCCGGTTGCCGAGCGGATGAATGTCGCAGGCAATGGCGAGCGCCAGCGCACGTACCTGCGCACGCGCCAGCGGCGTGCGCGGCAGCAGGGGCGGCTCGGGATGCGTCTCGTCGAGGTACTCGATGATCGCGAGCGACTGCCCGAGCACCTCGCCTGCCGTTTCGAGGGCCGGCACCAGCCCCTGCGGATTCACCGCAAGATAAGTCGCGCTGCGCTGCTCCCCACGCACAAGATGATGCGGCGCCTGCTCGTAAGCAATCCGCTTGAGGTTGAGTGCGATGCGCGCGCGGTAGGCGGCGCTGCTGCGCCAGTAAGTGTGCAGCTTCATGTGTAATTCGCCATGCTTCGCCCCGAAACGCGCGGCGCAGGGAGCCGCGACCCGCAGTATTCTCCGGTCATGCTTGCCGATGCCAGTGCCCTCGCGCTCGCGCGCTGCCCCGGCCTCACGGCCGAGCGGCTCGCCGCGGCGCTGGCGGTTGCGGGCGATCCCGACCGCATCCTGCGCCTGCCCGAAGCGCGCCTGCGCAACTGCGGATGGCAGGACCCCGCGGTGGCGTGGGCGGCGGCGCCCGATCGTGCCGGGATCGATCGCGACCGCGAATGGCTCGAATCGTCCGGCGCGCAGCTGATCGCCTGCCTCGATCCGGAGTACCCGCCGCTGCTGCGCGAGACGCAGCACGCGCCGGCCTTCCTCTGGGTGCGCGGCGATGCGGGGCTGCTCGCCTCGGCGCAGCTCGCGATCGTCGGCAGCCGCAATCCGACCGCTGGCGGGCGCTCCGACGCGCACGAGTTCGCCCGTTACCTTGCGGCCGGCGGTCTCACGATCACGAGCGGCCTCGCGCTCGGCATCGACGGCGCGGCACATCGCGGTGCGCTCAAGGCGGGCGGGCGCACCATCGCCGTGTGTGGCACGGGCCTCGACACCGTATATCCGCGCGAACACGCCGCGCTTGCCGACGAGATCGCCACCACGGGCACACTCGTTTCCGAGTTTCCGCCGCGTGCGCCCCCGCTGCCGGCGCATTTCCCGCAGCGCAACCGCGTCATCAGCGGCCTCGCCCTCGGGGTGCTCGTCGTAGAGGCCGCTAGCCGCAGCGGGTCGCTCAGCACCGCAAGGCACGCCGGCGAGCAGGGTCGCGAGGTGTTCGCCATCCCCGGGTCGATCCACAACCCGCTCTCCCGCGGCTGCCACCAGCTCATCAGGACCGGCGCCAAGCTCGTGGAAAGCGCGGCCGATATCCTGGAAGAGCTCAAAATACCCTTTACTAGACAATCGCTTACGCCCGATGAACGGCCCGGGGAGGCCGCCCCACGGTTGGACAAGGAATACGAAATCCTGTTAGATGCGCTCGGCTTTGACCCCACGGGCGTCGATGCGATCGTCGAGCGGACCGGGTTGCCGGCCGATTCGGTGGCGTCAATGCTCCTCATACTCGAACTCGAGGGACATATTGCCCCTTACCCGGGCGGCCGCTACGGCCGTATCCAGAAGAAGCGATGATCACTGGCAGCGTTCTCGACATCCTCATTTACGTCTTCGATCACTACATGCTCGAAGACACACCCGAAGTGCCCGAGCGTGAGACTCTGGCGCACGATCTCGAGCGCGCGGGCTTTTCCGCGCCGAACGTCGAGCGCGCGCTCGACTGGCTCGCCGACCTCGCGGGCGAGCGCCACCGGCCCGATTTCGCAGCGGGCCCGCGCGCCATCCGCGTCTACGCCGAGGGCGAACTCACGCGCATGTCGACCGAGTCGCGCGGCTTCCTGCTCACGCTCGAGCGCACCGGCATCCTCTCGCCCGTGCAGCGCGAGATCGTGATCGACCGGCTGCTCGCGCTCGACGCCGAGGAACTCTCGATCGACCAGTTGAAGTGGGTCGTGCTGATGGTGCTGTCGAGCCAGCCGGGGCAAGGCGAAGCGTACGCGCGCATGGAGGATCTCGTGTTTGACAGCGACGGCTCTGCACCGCATTGAATCTCGTCATCGTCGAATCGCCCGCGAAAGCGCGGACCATCAAGAAGTACCTCGGCAAGGACTTCGAGGTGCTCGCCTCGTACGGGCATGTGCGCGATCTCGTGCCGAAGGAAGGCGCGGTCGATCCCGACAGGAAGTTCGCGATGCAGTATCGTGTGCTCGAGAAGAACGAGAAGCACGTCGATGCGATCGCGCGCGCGCTCAGGAAGGCCGACGCGCTGTATCTCGCCACCGACCCCGACCGCGAGGGCGAGGCGATCTCCTGGCACCTGCGGGAGCTCCTGAACGATCGCGGCGCGCTCGATGGCAAGGCCGTGCATCGCGTCGCCTTCTATGAAGTGACGAAGAACGCGATCCGCCAGGCGATCGGGGAGCCGCGGCCGCTGTCCATGGACCTCGTGAACGCGCAGCAGGCGCGGCGCGCGCTCGACTATCTCGTCGGCTTCAACCTCTCGCCGCTGCTCTGGAAGAAAGTGCGGCGCGGCCTCTCCGCCGGGCGCGTGCAAAGCCCGGCGCTGCGCATGATCTGCGAGCGCGAAGAGGAGATCCAGCGCTTCATTGCGCAGGAATACTGGACCATCGATGCCGAAGGCGAGCACTCGCGCCAGCATTTTCCCCTGAAGCTCGTCGAATATGCCGGCCGCAAGGTCGAGCAGTTCAGCTTCACGAACGCGGACGCCGCGCATGCGGTGGAGAATGCACTGAAAGAGGCCGCGGGCAGCGGCAAGCCCGGGCAAGCGCACGGGCGCCTGACCGTCGCGCGCATCGACAGGAAGCAGCGTCGCCGCAACCCGGCGCCGCCCTTCACGACCTCGACGTTGCAGCAGGAAGCGGCGCGCAAACTCGGTTTCTCCGCGCAGCGCACGATGCGCCTCGCGCAGCAGCTCTATGAAGGCGTCGATTACGGCGAGGGCAGCGTCGGCCTCATCACCTACATGCGTACCGATTCGGTCTCGCTCGCCGCCGAAGCCGTCGCCGAGATCAGGAACGTCGCCACGCAGCTCTACGGCAAGGAAGCAGTCGCCGACGAGGTGCGCGTCTACAAGGTCAAATCACGCAATGCGCAGGAAGCGCACGAATCGGTGCGGCCCACGTCGGCCGCAATCACCCCGCAACTGATCGAGGGGCGCATCGAGCCCGACCAGTGGAAGCTCTATTCACTCATCTGGAAGCGCGCGGTCGCCTGCCAGATGGCGCCCGCGCTGTACGACACCGTCGCGGTCGACATGAACGCGGGTCCGCACGTACTGCGTGCCAATGGCTCGACCCTGGTGAAACCGGGTTACATCGCCGTTTACCAGGAAGGCCTCGACGACGCCGTCGATGACGATTCCGACCATGTGCTGCCCCCGATGACAGAGGGCGACACCGTCACGCTGGTCGGCGTGCACCCTGCGCAGCACTTCACCGAACCACCGCCGCGTTATTCGGAAGCCTCGCTCGTCAAGGCGCTCGAAGAGCACGGCATCGGCCGGCCGTCGACCTATGCGTCGATCATCTCGACGCTCAAGGACCGCGAATACGTCGACATGGACAGCCGACGCTTCATCCCGACCGACATCGGCAAGATCGTCAACGGCTTCCTCTCGAAGCACTTCCACCGCTACGTCGAGTACGGCTTCACGGCGGCGATGGAGGACGAGCTCGACGCCGTGTCGCGCGGCGAGGAGGACTGGACCGAGCCACTGAAGAAGTTCTGGAAGCCTTTCATCGACCTCGTCGAGCACACGGAGAAGCACGTATCGCGCGATGAAGCCGCGCAGGCGCGCGAACTCGGCAAGGACCCCGCGACCGGCAAGCCGGTCAGCGTGCGCATGGGTCGCTTCGGACCCTTCGTGCAGATCGGCACCCGGGACGACGAGGACAAGCCGCGCTTTGCGGGCCTGCGGCCCGGCCAGAAAATGGACAAGATCAGCTTCGGGGAGGCGATGGAGCTCTTCAAGCTGCCGCGCAACCTCGGCGAGACTGCGGAGGGCGAGCCGGTGCAGGCGAACATCGGCCGCTTCGGTCCCTACGTGAAGTACGGCGCGAAGTACGCGTCGCTCAAGGACGACGACCCGTACAAGATCACGCTCGAGCGCGCCCTCGAGGTGATCGCGGCGAAGAAGCTCGCGGACGCGAACCGCTTGATCCAGGATTTCGGTGTCGATGAGATCCAGGTGTTGAACGGCCGCTACGGCCCGTACATCACCGACAAGAAGAAGAACGCGAAGATCCCGAAGGATCGCGATCCGAAAACACTCACGCTCGAGGAGTGCCGCGCACTGCTTGCCGCCGCGCCGGAGCGGGGCGGACGATTTGGCCGCGGGCGCGGCGCG
>DAORVK010000063.1:0-16865 GCA_035433705.1 Steroidobacteraceae bacterium | reverse complement strand
CCGCGTACTTTTGTACAGTATCAAATGATCTATTGAAAAACAATATCTTACGCCATGATTGAACGCAGCAAGGTCCGGCAGGCTGAAGTGTCCGATGAGGAGGCGGGGCTGCGCCTCGACAAATACCTTGCGAAGGCGCTGCCGGAGGTTCCATGGAGTCACGTATTTCGCCTTATCCGCAAGGGTGAAGTGCGGGTCAACGCCAAGCGGGCGCAGGGGTCGTTGCGGTTGCAGGCGGGCGACATCGTGCGGGTGCCGCCCGTCAGGAGCGAGCCGCCGCCGGCCGCCGATGCTCCGCCTCCGTCGAAACGCGTACCGGTCCGGCTCGTGGAACAGATCCGCTCGTGCATCCTGCATCGCGACGAGGTCCTGCTCGCGGTCAACAAGCCAGCGGGACTCGCCGTGCACGGCGGCAGCGGCGTGTCGTTCGGCGTGATCGAGGCGCTGCGCGCCGCGTATCCTGAGGACGACCTCGAACTCGTGCACCGGCTCGATCGCGACACGAGCGGCTGCCTCCTTGTTACGCGCAAGGCTGCGGCGCTGCGGACGCTGCATGCGCTGCTGCGCGAGCACGCGTTCGACAAGCGCTACCTCGCCCTCGTCGTCGGCAAGTGGGATCTCGGCAAAAAGCGCATCGACATGCCCCTGCGCACCGATCTGCGCGTGGGCGGCGAGCGGACCGTGCAAGCGCACTCCTCGGGCAAGAGCGCCATAAGCGACTTTCGCCCGGTTCAGTTCTTCGGCAACCGCGCGTCGCTCCTCGAAGTGTCGATCAAGACAGGGCGCACGCACCAGATTCGCGTGCATGCGGCGTATGCGGGCCATCCGGTCGCCGGCGACGCAAAGTACGGCGACGCAGAAGCGAACGCAGCGCTCGGGAAATTCGGCCTCTCGCGCATGTTTCTGCATGCCTCGAGCGTGAGCTTCGAATGGCCGCGCGGCGGCACGGTGAGTCTCAGTGCGCCGCTGCCGCCTGATCTCGCGGCGGTAATCGACGCCCTCGCGTCAGCGCCACGCACGCGTGGCGTCAGGGGACCGCGAGCCCCGCGCCGCGGAGGGCGCTCGCCAGCCAGATGAGCGGCAGGCCGACAAGCGCGGTCGGGTCCTGCGATTCGACGCGTTCGAAGAGACTGATGCCGAGTGCTTCCACTTTGAAGCCACCCGCACAATCAAAAGGCTGCTCGCGCTCGACGTAGCGGCTGATTTCATCTGGCGTGAGTGCGCGCGCGATGACGCGCGTGACATCCGTGTGCAAGTGCTCGATGCCGGCGTCGAGCCCGACCAGCGCGCAGGCCGTGTAAAAGTTCGCCGTTTGCCCAGCGAGGGCCGCGAGCTGTGCCCGGCAGCGATCCGCATTGCCGGGTTTGTCGAGGACCGAATCACCGAGGGCTGCAACCTGGTCCGAGCCGATGACGAGCGCGTCTGGATGTCGTTGCGCGATCGCTCGTGCCTTCGCGGCGGCAAGGCGTGCGGCGCGGTCCGCGGGTGACTCGCCACGTGCCGCGGCTTCGTCAACTTGCGGGGACTCGATCAGGAACGGCAGGCCGAGACGGGCGAGCAGCGCGCGCCGGTAGGGGGAGGTCGAAGCCAGTATTAGCGGCCGGTGAAACAACGACTTAGGGGAGGTTTTTTTTGACTCGGCGGGTGCCGGTACCTATTATACGCGCCCCATGCCGGACGGCTGGTCACGCCCCCTCGACGCCGAGCAATTGGCGGATCGTCGCACGGACATCGTTTTTTCGATTCCGCTGCGCGAGCTGCCGCGACTTGCGCCGCAGCTGGCGCATGGCGAGGCAGTGGCGCAGGGCAAAGCGTCCTTCATGCGCGAGCGGGCGCTCGCGGTCGTGGAGCTCGCGGTCGAGGCGAGCGTGCCGCTGACTTGTCAACGCTGCCTGCAGCCGATGGCATGGCGGGTCGCGAGCCAGGCGCGTGTCGTGATCGTGAGCGACGCCGCGACTGCGGATGGCGTGGCGCCGGAATTGGAGACCGTGATCGCCCCGGGTGGGCGGATCTCGGTCGGTGATCTCGTCGAGGAAGAGCTGCTGCTCGGCCTGCCGGTCGTCGCGTTGCACGCGGACGGCGAAGCCTGCGGGGTGCAGCTCGAAGACGAGCCGGACGAAGAGACGCAGAAACCGTTTGCGGGACTCGCGGCGCTGCTGAAGCGCGGCCCGTGACCCGAGAGGAGTAGAGGAAATGCCTGTCCAGAAGAGCCGCAGAACGCCGTCGACGCGCGGCATGCGCCGTGTGCATGACAAGCTGGCGAAGCCGGCGCTGTCCATCGATCCGCAGTCAGGCGAGACGCACCTGCGTCATCGCATCACGCCGGACGGTTTCTACCGCGGCAAGCGCGTGATCGAGAAACCCGCCGAGAGCGAAGGCGAAGAGTGAGCGACGGCGCCACTCCCGAGGCGCCCCGCTCGAAACACCCGGACCGGCTGGCATCGCGTGCCGACGCTCGCGATTGACGCCATGAGCGGCGACCTTGGCGCACCCGAATGTGTGCCGGGTGCACTGCTTGCGCTCGAGCAGGCGCCGGACCTGCACCTCGAACTGGTTGGCGCTCCCGAGACGATCGAGCCGCTCCTTGCCACGGCGAGTGCGGCGCTGCGCGCTCGCATCAGCATCGTGCCGGCAAGTGATGTCGTGCCGATGGACGAGCTGCCGCGCGCGGCGATCCGCCATCGCAAGGCTTCGTCGATGCGCATCGCGGTCGATCGGGTCAAGGCGGGTTCGGCAGCCGGCTGTGTCAGCGCGGGCAACACGGGGGCGCTCACCGCGATCGCCCATTTCGTGCTCAAGACCGTCTCTGGAGTGGAGCGCGCGCCGATCATGTCGGCGCTGCCCGCGGCCCATGGTTTCGCGTACATGCTCGATCTCGGGGCGAACATCACTGCGTCCGCGGAGCAGTTGCGACAGTTCGCGCTGATGGGCTCGATCGTCGCGCGCGACGTATTCGGCGTCGCCCAGCCGCGCGTCGGACTCCTCAACGTGGGCTCGGAGGACATCAAGGGCCACGAAACCGTGCAGGCGGCGAACGTGCTCATCGCAGGCTGTGGTGTGCACTATCTCGGCTTCATCGAAGGCGACGACATCTTCTCCGGCAAGGTCGACGTCGTTGTCACCGACGGATTCACTGGCAATGTCGCGCTCAAGTCGATGGAGGGCCTGGCGCGGCTGATCACCGGCAGGATGCGCACCGAGTTCATGCGCTCGACGGCGAGCCGCGTGGCGGCACTGTTCGCCCGGCCGGTCCTCAAGCGGGTCGGGGCGACACTCGATCCACGCCAGTACAACGGGGCGTGCATGGTCGGTCTGCGGGGAGTCGTGGTAAAAAGCCATGGGCGCGCGGACCGCACCGCTTTCGGGCGCGCGATCGCGCTGGCACGCACCGCGGCGATCCATGACATACCCGGCTGCGTCGAGAGGGCGCTCGGGTCGAACAGCGCACAACAGGGGTCCTGATGTACTCGCGAATTGCCGGCACGGGTAGCTACCTGCCCGAAAAAGTTGTCACGAACTTCGATCTGGCGAAAACCATGGACACCACCGATGAGTGGATCCGTGAGCGCACCGGCATCATTGAACGCCATATCGCGGCCGATGGCGAAACGACGGTGGACCTCGCCGAACACGCCGCGCGCCGCGCGATCGAGGCTGCCGGCATCGACCCTGCCGAGATCGACCTGATCGCATTCGGCACGACGACGCCAGACATGGTGTTTCCCAACTGCGGCGTGTTGCTGCAGGACCGGCTCGGGCTGCGCGGCTGTCCCGCCATGGGCATCGAGGCGGCGTGCAGCAGTTTCATCTATGCACTGTCGGTCGCCGACAAGTTCATGCGTCTGGGCGATGCGAAATGCGCGCTCGTGATCGGCGCCGAGACCTTGTCCCGTATCTGTGACTGGACCGATCGCGGCACCGCGATACTTTTCGGCGACGGTGCGGGCGCCGTCGTGCTCAAGCCCGACAGCGGAACCGGCATCATCTCGACGCATCTGCACGCCGACAGCGCCTACAAGGACCTGCTCTATTGTCCGGCGGGTGTGTCGCGGGGCATCGGCCGTCCGGGTGATCCGCCGATGCATATCAAGATGGCGGGCAACGAGACTTTCAAGGTCGCGGTCAACACTCTCGGCCGCATTGTCGATGAGACGCTCGCCGCAAATGCTCTCGACAAGTCGGCGATCGACTGGCTCGTGCCGCACCAGGCCAACATCCGCATCATCCAGGCGACCGCGCGCAAGCTCGACATGCCGATGGAGCGCGTGATCGTCACCGTCGACAGGCACGGCAATACGTCGGCCGCCTCGGTGCCGCTTGCGCTCGATGAAGGCGTTCGCAGTGGCCGCATCAAACGGGGCGAGATGCTGCTGCTCGAAGCGTTCGGCGGCGGCTTCACCTGGGGTTCGGCGCTACTGCGCTATTGATCCGGAGCGACGTGTATTTCAACGCATCACGCCGACGATTGCGGCGTGCGCTGCGGCCTGAGGCGCAGTCATCGCCCACACGCCAAATAGTTGCGCATAGGGCTACTATATTGCGCATAGAAGCTGTTTAATTGCGCATATGTCTTACGCGCAACAAAGATCCCTATGGCAAGGCTGATCCCGGAAAAAGACCTGGCAGCGATCGAGGGTGCGGCGCGCGGTCGGACGGAAGGCATGACCGCCCAACAGATCGCCGGCGCACTGACGACCCCCACGCCCCAGCGCACGCTTCAATACCGACTCAAGCACCTTGTCAACCATGGGCGCCTCGTCAAGGAAGGGACCGGACGCTGGGCGAAGTACTACGCGCCAATCGCGAGGCCGATCGCACCGGCGAGCCCTGAGCCCGAGGCGATCATTCCGCTCTCGCAACCTGCCACCGATATCCAAGCCTATGTTCGCCGACCGGTCGGGGCGCGCAAGCCGGTTGGGCATGACCGTGCATTCCTCGAGTCGTATCGCCCCAACGCAAGTTCATATCTCTCGCCGCGGGAGCGCGATCATCTGCACGAAGTCGGCAAGCCAGTGACCGGGCAACAGCCGGCCGGCACTTATGCCAGGCACATGCTCAATCGCTTGCTCATTGATCTGTCGTGGAACTCAAGCCGCCTTGAGGGCAACACCTATTCGCTGCTCGATACGAAACGGCTGATCGATTTCGGCGAAGAGGCCGAAGGCAAGGCGCGCCTCGACGCGCAGATGCTCCTCAACCACAAGGACGCGATCGAGTTTCTGGTCGGCTCCGTCGAGGACATCGGCTTCAATCGCCACACCCTCCTCAACCTGCACGCGATGCTCGCGAACAACCTGCTCGCCGATCCAACGGCGCCAGGGCGCCTGCGTCACATCGCCGTGGCCATCGAACGCTCTGCGTTTCATCCACTTGAAGTGCCACAGCTCATCGACGAATGCTTCAACCAGATTCTGGCCACCGCGGATGTCATCACCGATCCGTTCGAACAGGCTTTGTTCGTAATGGTGCAACTGCCCTACCTGCAGCCCTTCGATGACGTGAACAAGCGGGTCTCGCGCCTCGCCGCAAACATGCCGCTCATCAAAGGAAATCTGTGCCCGTTGTCGTTCATCGACGTGCCGCGTACGACGTACACCGAAGCCATGCTGGGGGTCTATGAACTCAAAAGGATCGATCTGCTCAAGGACGTCTTCATCTGGGCCTACGAGCGCTCCAGCGCTCGCTATGCAGCCGTCCAGCAATCGCTCGGCGAGCCGGACCCGTTCCGACTGAAGCATCGCGCGGCACTGCGCGAAGCCGTCAGCGAAGTCGTCCGCGCGAAACTGAATCGCAAATCCGCGGTTACCCATGTCGCCGCATGGGCAAACAGCAATGTCGGGCAATCGGAGCGGGAGCAGTTCAGAGAGATGGTCGAGGACGAACTGCTTGGACTGCACGAAGGGAATTTCGCGCGCTATCGCCTTCGACCGTCGGAGTTCGCGGCGTGGCAGCGGATATGGACGGAAACACCTGCAAGCACGGCAAGGACCACCGACGCCAAGACAAGATTCCAACGCCAGCTACCTCGCTGAAAGCGACCAAGCACCCCGCAGATCGGCACTGCAGCCACGTACCAGCCGTCTCTTCGAGAAGCTCTCGGGCAGTCCGGCAGCCGTCGGCTTCGGCGTCGATGTCCCCATTGCGGGGCATCACAGCGCGGCCTCGTCCTCGGGCAGCATCCCGGCCGGGCACGGCAGCGCTTCGATGCAGCGCTTGTCGCCTGCGGCCACCGGCAGTGGCGAGTAGAGCTCTGTCGAGCGCACATAGCTCATCATCTTGCGGCCCATGACCTTGATCTGGGTTTCATGCATGCGCAGCGCGATGCGCTTGGCCTCGCGGGCCTCGCTGTCGAGCGCGTACTGCATCCAGGGGAGGGACCGGCCGCGCGGGGGCGGCGTTTGCGGCCGCGCCGGGTACAGACCGCGCGGCTTCGGCCACGCCCGCCCGCCGTGCACGATCCAGTAATTCACGCGGTCGATTTCGCCGCGCGCGCCCAAAATGCGCATCGCGAGGATGCCGCTCGCGCGATGATCCGGGTGCGCATCGTACGGGCTCGGCGCGAGCACGAGCGTCGGGCGCACGCGCTCGACGACTTGCGCAAAGTCGCGCTCGAGGCTTGCGCCATCGTACGGCGATCCAGGACTGAGCGCCTGTTCCCAGGGCACGGCGTCGGCACCCGTGTATTTCGACCGATAGGGCGACTCGTAATGATCGAGCAGCAGCGCGAGTACACCGCGGTCCGGGTAGCCGAGGAAGTAGAGGCCGTCCGGCTCGACACCGAGCACCTGCGCGGCATTCTGCGCTTCGTCAATGCGGCGTCTCGCGAGCGCGCGCATGTCGGCGTACTTCGGGCGTGCCTTTCTCTGCACGACCATCGCATCGAGCCTGAAGCCGCCGCCACTCGTCACCCAGACGATGGCAACCTGCGCTCCGGCGCGTCGCGCTTCGACGATGAGCCCGCCGCAGCAAAGTGACTCGTCATCGGGGTGCGGCGAGACGATGAGGATGCGCGCGGAAGGCTCGATCGGTGGCATCGGCGGCAGTTCTTGCGCCGTCGCTGCCGTCGCGATGGCGAGAGTAGCAAGGACCGCGAGAATCGGGACGAGGTGCATGCTTCGAGCATATCGCGCGGAGGACGGCGGGCAACGGGCCAAAAGAAAACGCCGCGCAGGGCGCGGCGTTTTCGGGGTCGAGCGAAGTAAATGCTTACTTCGAGATCGAACGCTTGAACATGCGGTCGATCTTCTCGTTGGTCGCGTCACAGCACGACTGGCTGGCCTGCGCAGCAGCAAGCGCCTGGTTCGCGGTGCTCTGCGCGCCGCTCGCCGTCGAGGAGGCCGACTGGGCAGCCGAAGAGGCCGCGTCCGCCGAGCTCTTGGCACCCGCGACGTCCGACGAGAGCCGGCCGACCTGCGCCTTCAGGTCATCAACCTGCGCCTGCAGCGGTTTGAGGTCCGTGCAGCCGACAAGCATGACAACAGCGGCTGCCGCCGCAACTTTAACGATCGCGCTCTTCATAGAAATCCCCTTCATGTGGATACTGAAACCGGTGCCGGCCGAACGTTAGCACATTGCATTATGTCGGCGGCCACGGTGCGCAACTGCAACAAATCCAGCCGCGGATTGCAAGAATTTCGATCCTACGGAGCTGTCGGAATTCGCCGACAACGGAGGCGAACAACGTGCAGTGAGCGATTGCCGAGGGCTATCTGCCATCCATCACGGGCTATTTCCACAGGGTTGCGCGGGCCGCTGTGCTCCATTGCGGCCCGTTTATTTTCTGCTTGCACGACGCCGGTTTCTGTATAGAATCACAGGCTGTACAGACATACAGTTTTCCTGAGCAGCCAGGCAGAAACCCATGTCAGACCTCACATCCCGTCAGACCGAGATCCTCCGTCTCATCCAGCGCACCATGGCTGAAACCGGCATGCCGCCCACCCGCGCCGAGATCGCGGCCGAGCTCGGCTTCCGTTCGGCCAACGCCGCGGAAGAGCACCTGCGTGCGCTCGCCCGCAAAGGGGTGATCGCGCTGATCCCCGGCACGTCGCGCGGCATCCAGCTGAAAGACACCATGCGCGAACAGCTCGGCCTGCCGCTCATCGGCCGGGTCGCGGCGGGCCGCCCGATCCTCGCCGAGGAAAACATCGAGGCGCGCTACCAGATCGACCCCGATCTCTTCCAGCCGAAGCCGCACTACCTGCTGAAGGTCGTCGGCATGAGCATGAAGGATGCGGGTATCCTCGACGGTGACCTCGTCGCCGTGCACCGCACGCCCGAAGTGCGCAACCGCCAGATCGTCGTTGCGCGGCTCGAGAACGAAGTCACCGTCAAGCGCTACCGGCAGGAAGGCTCGATCGCGTGGCTCCTGCCGGAGAACGCCGACTTCGAGCCGATCCGCGTCGACCTGAAACAGGAACACATGATCATCGAGGGCATTGTCGTCGGCGTCGTGCGCCGGGGGAGGGTCTCGTGAGCATTCTCGGTCTGCGCACCGTCGTCTATCACACCCCCGATCTCGCGGCGGCGAAGGCCTGGTATTCGCGCGTACTCGAGCGCGAACCATATTTCGATCAGCCGTTCTATGTCGGCTATGAAGTTGGCGGCTTCGAGCTGGGCCTCATCCCCGACGCGAAGCCGGGCGAGGGCGGTTCAGTCGCGTACTGGGGCGTGCCCGATGCAGCGGCGGAGCTGCGTCGCCTCGAGTCGCTGGGCGCCACTGTGCGCGAGCCGGTGCAGGAGGTGGGCGAGGGCATCAAGGTCGCCACCGTGGCCGATCCGTTTGGCAACAGTTTCGGCGTCATCGAGAACCCGCACTTCTCGCTCGCCAAAGTCCGCTGATGCGCTTCTCGCGCTGCCGCTTCCTCGATGTCCGTCAATCCCCGGCTGGCTCGGCTCCTCGAGCATCCCGCGCTCTGGCGCGGGCGCAGCGCTGCGCGGGTGCCCACCTGGTCCACGGGCTACCCGATGCTCGACGCCGGCCTGCCGGGCGGGGGCTGGCCGCGCGCGGGCCTCGTTGAGATCCTGACTCCGCAGCCCGGCGTCGGCGAGCTGCACCTTCTTGTTCCTGCTCTCGCGCGGCTTACCGGGCTCACGCCCGCGCGCTGGGTCGCGTGGATCGCGCCGCCGTTCGAACCCTACGCGCCCGCGCTCGCGGCGCACGGTATCGCGCTCGATCGGCAGTTGATCGTGCGCACGCGCGTGCCACTCTGGGCCATGGAGCAGGCGCTCGGTTCGGGCGCGTGCGAAGCAGCGCTCGCGTGGGTGCAGGAAGCACGGCCGCGCAATCTCCGCCGTCTGCAGCTTGCGACCGAGCGCGGCCGCACGCTGGGCTTCGTCTTTCGCGGCCTCGCTGCGGCGTGCGAGGCGTCGCCCGCCGAGCTGCGACTTTCGATCGTGCCACAGGGCGAGGGCGTGGAAGTGGCCTTGATCAAGAGCCGCGGCGGTAGCCGCGAGCGGATCAGGGTGGAGATCGGCGGTGGCTGAGCGCGCGGGGCTGCGGCCGCGGGCGACGGGCGACGAGCTATGCGCGACGGGCCAGAATGCGCCAGCTGACGCCTCCGGCTCGTTGCCCGCTGCCCGTGGCCCGCTGCCCGTCCCTGGCTCGCAGCCCGTCGCTGCTCGGCGCCCGTCGCGCACTGCGGTCGCCGCAGGCGAACTCTGGCTCGCCGCCCATCTTCCCGCGCCCGCGCCTGAACCACTGCTTGAGCGTCTCGCTGCCGCGGCGGGCAAGATCACGCCGCGCGTGAGCCTCGAGCCACCCGACGGCGTGCTGCTCGAAGTGCGCGGTAGTCTCGCGCTGTTCGGCGGAGTCGAAGCCGTGTGTGAAAAGCTGCGTACTGCGGGCCACCGCGTGGGCGTACCTGTGCGGCTCGCGCTGGCGCCCACGCCGCTCGCCGCGCTTGCCGGTGCGCGTGCGCCGCGTCGTCGCGGCAGCGCGGACTTCAGGGTGATGCACCGTGCAGAGCTCGTCGGCGCCCTTGCGCCGCTGCCGCTTGCCGTGCTGCGGCTGCCAGAGGAAGTGATCGAGCGACTCGCGAAAACAGGTGTAACTGAAATCGGACAGGCCTTGCGCCTGCCGCGTGCAGGCCTCGCGCGCCGTTTCGGGCCGGAGACGCTGGCAGCGCTCGACCGGCTCATTGGCGCCAGGGCCGAGCCGCGGCGCAACGTGTCGCGGCGCGAGCGGTATCGCGCGCGCCGCGATCCGTCGTACGAACTCACGAGCCAGCAGGCGATCAGCGCGTTTCTCGCGCCGATGCTCGCGGAACTCGAAATTTTCCTGCGTGGCCGCCAAGGCGGCATCACGGCACTCGAATGTCGCCTGCATCACCGGGAAGGCGCTGCTACACGCTGCCGCCTGCGCTTCGCGCAGCCGGCGTTCGCCGCAGCCGCGATCGGGTATCTGCTTGGTGAGCATCTTGCGACAACCGTGCTCGCGGCACCCGTCACGACCTGCGAACTCGTGTCGAGCCGGCTCGTGTCGCGGCAATCCGCAAGCGCGGCGCTATGGCAGCCGGGCGAGCATGGCGGCAGTGTCGCGAATGAGGCGCCGGCGCTGATCGAGCAGCTGCGCGCGCGTCTCGGCGAGGAGAGCGTCTACGGCCTCTCCCTCGTGCCGGAGCATCGGCCGGAAAAGGCATGGCAGCGGGTCGCCGCGCTGCGCGGCCCGTCGTCCGTAGCACGTCGTCCGTTGCCCGTCGCCCGTAGCCCGTCGCGCAGCAGCGGCGAAGCCGCCGCCGCTGCCGCCCGTCGCCCACTCTGGCTCCTCTCGACGCCGCTTCTGCTGCCGGCGCCTGGCGCCTGGCCGCAATACGAAGGGCCGCTCGAGAAACTTGCGGGCCCCGAACGCATCGAGACCGGCTGGTGGGATGGCCGCGACATCGAGCGTGACTACTACGTCATGCGCAGCCGCGCCGCCGTGCAGCTCTGGGTCTATCGCCAGCGCCGCCCGCCGCACGAATGGTTTTTGCACGGAGTGTTTGGATGAAAGGAGATTCCCGATGATCCATCAGGGTAGTTGTCACTGCGGCCGGATCGCCTTCGAGGCCGATACCGAAATCGAAACCGTCATGGAGTGCAATTGCAGCCACTGCGCGCGCAAAGGCTACCTGCTGCATTTCATGCCACGGGAGAAGCTGCGCCTCACGACCCCGGAGGCGAACCTCTCCACGTACACGTTCAACAAGCACGCGATCAAGCACCGCTTCTGCGAAGTCTGCGGCTGCGCGCCGTTCGGCGAAGCCACGGACCCGAAGCGCGGGCATACGGTGGCGCTCAACGTGCGTTGCCTCCCGGCACTCGACCTCGCGACGCTGAAGGTGAGGCAGGTCGACGGCCGCAGCCTCTGATCCGCGCACGAAGCGACATGACGCAGTACGCTGAACTGCACTGCCTCACGAACTTCACCTTCCTGCGCGGCGCCTCGCATCCACAGGAGCTGGTCGAGCGCGCGTGCGCGCTCGGCTACCGCGCGCTCGCGATCACGGACGAATGCTCCGTGGCGGGTGTCGTGCGTGCGCATCTTGCGGCGAAGGCGTGCGGGCTGCCGCTGATTGTCGGCGCCGAGTTCCAACTGCGCTGCGGCCTCGCAATGGTCGCGCTCGCGACCGACCGGCGTGGCTACGGCAGCCTCTGCCGCCTCATCACGCGCGGGCGGCGCGCGGCGAAGAAGGGTAGTTACGATCTCGGTTTCGATGACGTCGAGGCAACGCTCGAGCATTGCTTCGTACTGTGGCTGCCGCCGGTGAGCCTCACCGACGAGACGCACCTCGTATCGATGGCGGGGAGGATCCGCGAGCGGTTCGCGGGGGAGGCATGGCTCGCGGTGGAGCTGCTGCGCGAAGGTGACGATGCGGCGCGACTCGCCACCCTCACACGCCTGGGCGAGCGCGCGGGGCTGCCGCTCGTCGCGAGCGGCGACGTCCACATGCACGTGCGCGCGCGCCGCCGCCTGCAGGATGCGCTGACCGCGATCCGGCTCGGCGTGCCGGTCGCCGAAGCGGGGCATGCGCTTCATCGCAACGGCGAGCGGTATCTGCGTGAGCGCGGGCGGCTCGTGAAGATCTATCCCGCGTCGCTCCTTGCCGCGAGCATCGAGATCGCCGCGCGCTGCCGCTTCTCGCTCGAAGAACTGCGCTACGAGTATCCACGCGAAGTCGTGCCGGTCGGCGCAACAGCGACTTCGCATCTGCGCGAGCTCGTCGAGACGGGGGCGCGCGATCGCTGGCCACTGGGGGTGCCGGCAAAGGTGCGCGCGCTCCTCGAGCACGAGCTCGCGCTGATCGCCGAACTGCGCTACGAACCGTACTTCCTCACCGTGCACGATATCGTGCGGTTCGCGCGCGGCGAGCAGATCCTGTGCCAGGGCCGCGGCTCGGCGGCCAATTCCGCAGTGTGCTACGCACTCGGCGTCACCGAGGTCGATCCGCAGCACATGCAGATGCTGATGGAGCGCTTCATCTCGCGCGAGCGCAAGGAGCCCCCCGATATCGACATCGATTTCGAGCACGAGCGGCGCGAGGAAGTGATCCAGTACCTCTACCGCAAGTACGGTCGGGAGCGCACCGCGCTCACGGCAACCGTCATCACCTATCACCGGCGCAGCGCGCTGCGCGATCTCGGCAAGGCGCTGGGACTCGACCCCGCGACCATCGGAGAGATGGTTGCGGGCGCGCAGCCGTGGGATGCAGCGTCGGGGCTTGCGGAGCTTGCGCAGGAGCTGCGCGGCTTTCCGCGCCACCTTTCGCAGCATGTGGGCGGCTTCGTGATCTCTGAGGGGCCGCTCGAGGAACTCGTGCCGATCGAGAACGCGGCGATGGCGGATCGCACCGTGATCGAGTGGGACAAGGACGACCTCGACGCGCTGCATCTCCTCAAGGTCGACGTGCTGGGCCTCGGCATGCTCGCGGCGATACGGCGCGCGCTCGCAACCGTCGCGGCGCTGCGCGGGCAGCCCTTCGGGCTCGCCGATGTGCCGCAGGACGACCTGGCGGTCTACGACATGATCTGCCGTGCCGACACGATCGGGGTGTTCCAGATCGAGTCGCGCGCACAGATGTCGATGCTGCCGCGCTTGAGGCCCCGCAACTACTACGATCTAGTGATCCAGGTTGCGATCGTGCGACCCGGTCCGATCCAGGGCGGCATGGTGCACCCTTACCTGCGCCGCCGCGAAGGCAGCGAGCCTGTCGTCTACCCCGGGCCTGAAGCGAAAGAGGTGCTCGAGCGCACGCTCGGCGTGCCGCTCTTTCAGGAACAGGTCATGCAGCTTGCGATCAAGGCGGCAGGGTTCACGCCGGGGGAGGCGGACCAGCTGCGACGCTCGATGGCGGCGTGGAAGCGCCACGGCGGGCTCGGGCACTTTCACGACAAGCTGATCGACGGCCTGCTCGCGCACGGCTACAGCCGGGAGTTCGCCGAGCAGATCTTCGAGCAGATCAAGGGATTCGGCGAGTACGGCTTCCCGGAATCGCATGCCGCGAGCTTTGCGCTGCTCGTCTATGTCTCGGCCTGGCTCAAGCACCACGAGCCGGCCGCCTTCACCTGTGCGCTGCTCAACAGCCAGCCGATGGGCTTCTACGCGCCCGCGCAACTCGTGCGCGACGCGCGCGAGCACGGCGTCGAGGTGCGGCCGGCCACGGCGCTCGACAGCGACTGGGAGTGCACGCTCGAGGAGGGTCGCGCGCTGCGCCTCGGCCTGTGCAGGGTCTCAGGGCTCGGCGAGGCGCCGGCGTGGCGTCTCGTTGCAGCGCGGATGCAGCGGCCGTTCATCGATGTGCAGGACCTTGCCGAGCGCGCGGCGCTCGATCGCCGCGACCTCGAAGCGCTGGCGGCAGCCGATGCGCTCGCGGGGCTCGCCGGACATCGCCATGTCGCGTTCTGGGAAGTGGCGGGCAGCGAGGCGCCGCTGCCGACGGCGCCGCGAGCCGGGGTCGGCGAAGGTATTCCTCTTCTCGCCGCGCCCACCGAAGGGCAGGACATCGTGGCGGACTACCGCACGACCGGCCTCACGCTGCGCCGACACCCGCTCGCGCTGCTGCGTGCCCGCCTCGCACGCGCGGGGCTCCTGCCGCTGTGCGAGTTGCCGCAGCTCGCGGATGGTTGCGCCGTGCGCGTGGCCGGCCTGGTCCTCGCGCGCCAGCGACCGGGTACGGCGAGCGGCGTCACCTTCGTCACGATCGAGGATGAAACCGGCCACGCGAATCTCGTCGTGTGGAAGCGGGTGGGGGACGCCCAGCATCGACCGCTGGTCGAATCGCGCCTGCTCGAAGTGCACGGCAAATTGCAGCGACACGGCGAGGTGTTGCACGTGGTGGCGCACCGGCTGATCGACCGCAGCGCGTGGATCGGTGCGCTGCGGACGCACACCCGGAATTTCCACTGAGCCTGCGGTCAGAGATAGATCTGGTAGAGCATCAGATAGACGACGACCCCGGTCGCCGATTCGTACATCCACACGGGCCACGCCCAGCGCGCCCAGCGACGGTGGCGGATGTCATCGCGATGCAGGCCGCGCCAAGCGGTGACGAGCACCAGGGGTATCGCCAATGCGGCCATCAGGACGTGGCTGACGAGGAGTGCGTAGTAGACCGGCCGGATCAGTCCCTGACCGCGGAACTGGAAGATCGGCGCCGACAAGTGGTACGCGATGTAGCTGATCAGGAAAAGCAGCGATACACCGAGCGCCGCGAGCATCGCGGCGCGGTGCGCGGCGATGCGCCGCCGGGCAATCTGCACGCGGCCGATCACCAGCAGCACGCTGGCGGTGGCATTCAGGGCGGCGTTGACGTGTGGCAGTTGCGAGACGATGTCCATGGTCCTTCCGGCACGCGCACTATATAGTTCACCCCTGCACGGACGCGGCCCTTTGATCCAGATCAAGGACAGGCAGGGGGCATTGATGACAACAATTGCATAGATGCCGCGCCGCGGTATCCTGCTGACGTGTACGGGAACAAGCGACGGGGGGCTTCATGAGCGACGGGCATGACGAAAACGACAAGGTTCCGCTGATCCAGCGTCTGCTGGACAACCCCTTCCTGCTGCTTTTCCTGGGCGTGCTGATACCGATGGTGGTTTACACCTTGTGGGGTGTCATCGACATCCTCACGGTTCCTGCCGCGAACTGATCTGGCTAAAACCGGGGATATCCCATGAGCGCAATACTGCCGCCGGCCGAACGACTGTGGTGGAAGCACCCGCTGGATCGTGTTGAAGGCACCTGGATCGTCATTGCCTTCGTCTGGTGCATGATCCTGTTCTTCATGATGGTGTTCTGGCACATCTACGGGCGCCAGAACCTCTCTACCGAGACCTACACCACGACCCCGGAAGCCTACATGGCCAAGGCGGAGGCGTGGGCGGCCCAGTACACGGTGCGGACCGACGAGGTGAGCGGGCAGCCGATCGTGGCGCCCCCCGATGGCGGCGATGCCTACATCATCTCGCGCCTGTGGAGTTTCTGGCCGATCCTCGAGCTGGAAAAGGGCAAGACCTATCGCCTGCATCTGTCCTCGCTCGACTACAACCACGGGTTTTCGCTGCAGCCGGTGAACATCAACATCCAGGTCGTGCCCGGCTACGAGCACGTGGTGACGGTGACACCGAACCAGAGCGGGACCTACTCGATCGTCTGCAATGAATTCTGCGGTATCGGCCATCACACGATGGTCGGGCGCCTCTACGTGAAGTGACGGAGATCGTGACGATGGCAATCGCAACCACTTACCGTACATGCCCCCGATCTGGCCTGCAGTTCGAGGCGAATGCTGAAAAGCTCATCACTGCCAACGCGGTCGCCGCGGTGGTGTTCCTGCTGATCGGCGGGGTGCTGGCGCTCGGCGTCGCGCTCACGCGCTGGCCGGCCGTGCACTGGCTGCAGGCGGACACCTTCTACCAGGTGCTCACCGCGCACGGCATCGACATGCTGATCTTCTGGATCATCTTCTTCGAAATCGCCGTGCTGTATTTCTGCGCCTCGACGCTGCTGCGCTGCCGGATCGCCACGCCGAGGATCGCGTGGCTCGCGTTTGCGCTGATGCTGATCGGCGCCGTGGTCAACAACTACGCCGTCTACAAGGGCGGCTCCAGCGTGATGATGACCTCCTATGTGCCGATGATGGCCGAGCAGTCGTTCTATCTCGGCCTGATCCTGTTTGCGGTCGGCGCGCTGATCGGCTGTTTCGTGTTCTTCGGCACGCTCGTCGTCGCCAAACGCGACAAGACGTACGAGGGATCGGTGCCGCTGGTCACATTCGGCGCGATCACGGCCGCCATCATTGCGGTGTTCACGATCGCCTCGGGCGCCATCATCCTGATTCCGACCTGGCTGCTGTCGCTCGGCGTGATCGACAAGGTCGATCCACTGATCTACCGCATGATCTGGTGGGCGTTCGGCCACTCGTCGCAGCAGATCAACGTGGCGGCGCACGTCTCCGTCTGGTACCTGGTGGCGGCGGTGGTGTTCGGCGCCAAGCCGATGTCCGAGCGGGTCAGCCGCGGCGCGTTCCTGCTCTACATCCTCTTCCTGCAGCTCGCGAGCGCGCACCACCTGCTGGCGGACCCGGGGCTGTCCACCAACTGGAAGGTCGTCAACACCAGCTACTTCATGTACTTCGCGGTGCTGGCCTCGATGATCCACGGACTCACCGTGCCCGGCGCCATGGAAGTGGCGCAGCGCCAGAAAGGCTACACACGCGGGCTGTATGAGTGGCTCCGGCGAGCGCCGTGGGGCAACCCCACGTTCTCGGGCGTATTCATCTCGATCATCGGCTTCGGTTTCCTCGGGGGTATCTCCGGCGTGATGATGGGTACCGAGCAGCTCAACATGATCATCCACAACACCATCTACGTGCCGGGGCATTTCC
>DAORVK010000062.1:0-16967 GCA_035433705.1 Steroidobacteraceae bacterium | reverse complement strand
AATAACCGAATAACCGAAAACCCGGCACCATGCTGCACGCTGCTCAGGCCCGCGGTTCGATCGAGCGAAGATGCCGTGCGGCTGCCATGGCAGCTCCCATCCACCCCAGCGCCGAACCACCGATCAGGAGCCGGAATGCGTCCTCGCGGCTGGTACCAAGCACCTCGAACTGGCTGCCATACGCCTTCGCGAGGTCGGCAACAGCGGGAGCAAGGAGCGTAGTCGCTGCATGGACGATCGCGAGCGCGAGCAGCGCGCCGATCAGCCCATAGAATGTTCCCGTGTAGAGGAACGGCCGGCGGACGAACGCGTTCGATCCGCCGACCAGCTTCGTCACCTCGATCTCCGCGCGCCGGTTCAGAATTTCGAGGCGGATCGTGTTGCCGACGATTGCGAGGACGCCAAACGCAAGCACCACGGCGGCAATCGCGAGAGTCCGGCGCAGTACTTCGAGGATGGCGTTGAAGCGGTGCACCCATTCGATGTCCATCTGCACCAGCTCGACCTCGGGCCAGGATGCGAAATAGTCCTTCAGCTTCGCGAGTTCGGCAGTCGAATCTGCGCCCGCGCGTGGCCGGATGCCGAGCACGTGTGGCAGTGGATTGTCGCTGATCGCATCGAGCGCGGCCCCGAAGCCCGAGTAGGTGCGAAATTCCGCAAGCGCCGCATCGGCCGGGATCACCTTGACCGACGCGACGCCTGCGCGCGCCTTCGCACGCCCGGCAAGTTGCCTCACCTTCTCGATCGGCGTGCCGATCCTGAAGTAGACCGAGAGGTCGACCGCGTTCGCGAAATTCCCCGTCGCGGCGCGCGCGTTGTCGACGAAGAGTTTGAGGCCAAGGGGCATCGCGAGCGCGAGCCCGATCACGCCGACCGTGAACAGGGTCGAGAGCGGCGCGCGCGCGAGCCGACCGGTCGCGCCGAGCGCCGCCTGGGCGTGGCGCGCGAGCCAGACGCCCGGGCCGATCACCGGGCAGCCGCTCCGATCGTGGGTATCTGCACGTCCTCGACCCCGCGCACATGCCCGCCCTCGAGGACGATCTCGCGCTTGCCGAATTCGCGCACGAGATGCATGTCGTGAGTCGCGACCATCACGGTCGTGCCGACTTCCTGGAAGCGGCGGAACACATTCATGACTTCGAGCGCGAGCTCGGGGTCGAGATTGCCAGTGGGCTCATCCGCAATGAGCACCGCGGGCTTCGTGATGACGGCGCGTGCGATGCCAACCCGTTGCTGTTCGCCGATCGAGAGCTCGAGCGGCAGCAGGCGCTCCTTGCCGAGCAGACCGACCTGATCGAGCGCGGCCCGCACCCGCTTGTCCATTTCGCGCAGCGGCGCACCGGCGACGAAGAGCGGCAGCGCCACGTTGTCGAACACCGGGCGATCGACGAGCAGCTTGTGGTCCTGGAACACGATGCCGATCCCACGGCGAAACGCCGGAATCCGGCGCGACGGCAGCGGGCCCGTGCTCTGGCTGTTTACCGTGACGACGCCACGAGTCGGCCGCTCGAGCAGTGCGATGAGCTTGAGCACCGTGCTCTTGCCCGCGCCCGAGCGCCCAGTGAGGAAAACCATCTCGCCGCGAGCGATGTCGAAGCTGATGCCCGAGATCGCCTCGCGGCCGTTGGGGTAACGTTTTGCGACGCGCTCGAAGCGGATCACGCCGGGCGCTCCGCGCCCTCGACCAGTGCCTCGGCGAAGGCGCGCGCGTCGAAGACGCCGAAGTCCTCGGCGCCCTCGCCGATGCCGATGAAGCGGATCGGCAGGCGCAGCTGGCGCGCGATCGCGACGACGATGCCGCCCTTCGCGGTGCCGTCGAGCTTTGTCAGCACGAGGCCGGTAACGCCCACGGCCTCGTTGAACTCGCGCGCCTGCGCGAGCGCGTTCTGGCCCTGGTTCGCGTCGAGTACGAGCAGGACTTCGTGCGGCGCCGAAGGGTCGGTCCGCTGGAGCACGCGCTTGACCTTTTTCAGCTCGTCCATCAGGTGCGACTGGTTCTGCAAGCGCCCCGCTGTATCGGCGATCAGCACCTGCGTGCCGCGCGAGCGCGCCGACTGAAGTGCGTCGAACACGACGGCAGCAGGGTCGGCGCCCGCCTGCTGCGCGACCATCGCGGCACCGGTGCGATCGGCCCAGATGCCGAGCTGCTCGATCGCGGCCGCGCGAAAGGTGTCGCCCGCGGCGAGCACGACGCTCTTGCCCTCATCGTGCAGGCGCTGCGCGAGCTTGCCGATCGTCGTCGTCTTGCCCGAGCCGTTGACACCGACCACGAGCAGCACGAAGGGCCGCCGCGAAGCGCTGATGTCGAGCGGCTTTGCGCAGGGGTCGAGGATCTCGAAGATCGCGTTCTTGAGCGCATCGATGAGCGCGTCCACGTCGTCGAGCTCCTTGCGCTGCACGCGCTGCGCGAGCGCTTCGAGGATCTCATTGGTTGCCTCGACGCCCACGTCGGCCGTCAGCAGGCGCGTCTCGAGTTCCTCGAGCACGGCTCCGTCGATCGCCCGGCCGCGAAAGAGATTGCCGAGATCGTACGACAGCCACGAATCGGGTTTGTTGAGCTTGGCGCGCAGGCGCCTGAAGAAGCCCTCGCGCGCCCCGCCGGCTTCAGTGTCGATCGTCGCCATGCGCCTCGTCCGCCATACCGCTGTATTGTAGCGGCAATGCGGGCGGGCGCCCGATCGGAAGCGCCGGGAAGGTCCTTAAGGCTGGATGACCGCGGGGTTCCCGATCGCGACCACCGTGCCGTTCGTCACCGCGAAGGTGACTGCTTGCGTCTGCATCTCGATCGTGGCCGGGAGACTCGCGGTGGGGTCGAGCAGTGACGAATGCACGCCCGCCGTGAAATTCACGTACGCGCGCGAAACCGGGTTCGGGCCCGGAGTGCTGACTTTCGTCAGTGCCGCGACGTCGATCAGGCGCTGTGTCGCCGAATTCGGGATCACGGTGTCGCCGATCACCTGGTGCAGCAGAATCGGCTTCGCCGCCGCCGCCGCCGCCATGTAGTTGACCGGATCGCCCGCCTCGACCACGTTCTGTGCGTCGCGGAAGAACTGGTTGTAGAGCGTCGTGCCCGGCACGAGGCCCTGCGCCTGCAAGCCCGCATTGATGCGCGGCCCGAAAGTCGGCGAATCCCGCAGCAATTGCGCAATGACTCCGCCCGGCACGGAGAGCGTGGCGGTCTGCACGGCGGTCGACAGCGAGAGCCACGGCACCGCGACGATACTGCCGAGCGACTGGCCGACGAAGTGGATGCGCGTCGCATCGATGTCGGGTACGGCGTCACCGTTCAAGTCGAGGTTGCCGACGCTGCGCACGAAGGTGAGGAGGTCGGCTGACCCCTCGCGCAGGTTGTCGCGCGAGGTGAGCAGACTCGAGAGGTTGATGAAGCTCGCGCCGGAGGAGTCGATCACGCCATCAGGTCCCGCGGCGCCGGACGTGTTGTTCATCACGTCGAGGTTGAAGGTGCGCTCGTTCGCCGCCTGATAGAGCGGGCTCATCGGGTCGGTGATGCCGTGCAGTGGCAGGTCGATCGCGACGACCACGAACCCCTGCGCCGCGAACGAATCGGCGAGGCCCAGCATGTTGGTGCGATTGCCCGTGATGCCGTGCTGGAAGATCACGACTGGCCAGCCGCTCGCAGGCCGTGTGCGCCCGGACGCCGCATTCGGGACACTCGCGAGGAGCGGGACCGATAGCGTCTCGGTCGCGACCGGTATCGGGTTGAAGCGGGTGAGGAAGCGCGTGCCGCCGACGGGGGAGGGATTGCCCTGCCAGGAGCCGGTGAGCGGCGCTGCTTTCGAGAGGAAGTAGGGAATTTGCAGGATGCCCGCGTAGACATCTGCGACACCGGGCAGGGCCGGGTTGATCTGCTTCGTGTTGAGGCCCGTCGCCTGCACGACGATCGGGTGCGCGCTCGCGCCGGCCGCCACAGCCGCGAGCGAGTCGCGGGTTGAACCGGTGGAGAAGCTGAAGGAGAGGACCACGTTGGCGGGGTTCAGTCCCACGCCCGCGGCAATCTGCAGATGCGCGCCGGTGAGGCGGCACACGCCGTTCATCGTGGGATTCGTGATGCCCGGGCAGGTTGAGCCGCCCGCGAGCGCGTTCTTGATGGTCGCGTAATCGGTGTCGGGTACGGCCGCAGTGCCGGCTGCATCGGTGATGCCGTTCGTCAGCAGCACGAGGTAGCCGTTGTTCGTCGCACCCGTGCTCGGTACAAGCGGGCGCAACGGGCGGATCTCGACGATCTGGTTGCCGACGCCCGCGTCGGTCGCGAGGCCCACCGAGTAGTCAACGCCTGGCACCAGCACGCCGGCAACACCGACCGTGGCTTTGGTCGTGTTGTCGATGTTCACGCGCACCACGCGCACACTCGCGGCTGTGAGCGAGGCAGCGCTGACCGCGCCCGAGAAGCGCGCGCGGATCGGGGCATTCACGCCGTAACCGTCGATCGAGTTGAGCGCGGCCTGCGCGGGGATCAGCGAGTTCGCGGGGGCGATGTTGAGTGTGCCGTCGGTGGAGCCGGAAAAGTAGAGATCGGTCGGGTAGGGCAGCAGGCCCTGCGCGACCTGGAAGAGTGGATGCAGCCCTGCGGGCGAGGGTGGCACCGTGCTCCCGCCGGGCAAGCTGCCGCTCGAGGTATCGGTCGGGCCGATATCGTCGCGGTCCGTGCCTGATCCACCGCTGCAACCGGCGAGCAGGAGCGCGCTCGTTGCGACGACCGCGAACAATGACCTGCTGTGGCTCAGGCGCATGGATTTCCCCTTTGATTCTCTTGCTTGTCGTGCGGTCGAGCTAGGTTACGCTTCCGGCATCGTGGGCAGCAATAGCAGACGGCCGGCGCGGCAATTGCGCATCATCGGCGGCGCATGGCGCGGCCGGAAGTTCCGCTTTCCAGCGGGCGACGCGCTGCGACCGACACCGGACCGGGTGCGGGAAACGCTGTTCAACTGGCTGATGGGCCGCGTGGAGGGCGCGCGCGTGCTCGACCTCTTTGCGGGCAGCGGCGCGCTCGGAATCGAGGCACTGTCACGTGGTGCCGCTCACGTCACCTTCGTCGAAAGTGATCCGCTCGTCGTGCGCAGCCTTGAATCCGTGCTCGCCACACTTGGTGCACGGCACGCCGAGGTCCAGTGCACGGATGCGCTGCGTTTTCTGGCGAGGCCAGCGCGCCCCATCGACCTCGTGTTCCTCGATCCGCCGTTCGACAGCGACCTCGCGACGCGCGCCGCAGCCGCGCTCGAGGCGGGCGGGTGGCTCGCCGACGGGGCGCTCGTCTACCTCGAGCTGCCCGCCCGGGCGCCGCTGCCGGCGCTGCCGGCCACGTGGCGGCTCATCAAATCCGGCCGCGCGGGCGACGTCGGGTATCATCTGGCGATAACCGCGAGGGGAGTACCGGAAGAATGAAGCGGCACGCCGTCTATCCCGGCACGTTCGATCCGATCACGAACGGCCACCACGATCTCGTGCGCCGCGCCGCGAGCATCTTCTCGCGCGTCGTAGTCGCGGTCGCGGCCAACCCCAACAAGACGCCGATGTTCTCTGTGGAGAAGCGCGTCGAGCTTGCGCAGGCGGTGCTCGGCGATTTGCCACGGGTCGAAGTCGTGGGCTATGCGAGACTGACCGTGGACTTCGCGCGCGAGCACGGCCTGTCGGTGATCGTGCGAGGGCTGCGCGCCGTCTCCGACTTCGAATTCGAGTTTCAGCTCGCGAACATGACCCGTCACCTGTCGCAGGACATCGAGACCGTGTTCATGACCCCGAAGGAGCAATTCACGTTCATTTCCTCGACACTGGTGCGCGAGATCGCAGTGTTGGGGGGCGACGTGAGCGAGTTCGTGCATCCGGCCGTTGCCGCGGAGCTGCGCAAGCAACGGCGCGTGCCATGATGCCCGCGCCGCGATCCCGGATCGCGCTCATCTGGTTCGTCGTTCTCGCGTTCGCTGCGAACGCGCTGCCGGCTGCCGAACGCTTACCCGGCAAGTCGGCGGTTGCGAGCGCGAGCCCGCTCGCAACCGCCGCGGGCCACGAAATACTCGCGAAGGGCGGCAATGCCTTCGACGCGGCCGTGGCCATTACTGCCGCTCTGGCGGTCGTGTACCCCACCGGCTCGGGGCTCGCCGGCGGCGGCTTCTACCTGCTGCACCGGGCGAGCGACGGCCGCGACGTGATGATCGATGCGCGCGAGAAGGCGCCTGCCGCGGCGTCGCGCGACATGTTCCTCGGGCCCGACGGCAATCCCGTGCCCGGCCTGTCCCTGAACAGCGCGCTGGCCGCAGGTATTGCCGGCGAGCCGGCGGGCATGGAGCATCTCGTGAAGGAGTACGGCAGGCTGCCCCTCGCCGTGAGCCTCGCTCCGGCGATCCGGCTTGCGCACGAGGGCTTCCCTGTCTCCCCGCATTTGCGCGCGGTCATCGAATACAAGCGCGAGGTCTTCGCGAAGCAGAAAGAGGTCGCACCGATCTGGCTGCGAAAGGGAGCAGCACCGGCGCTTGGCACCGTGATCCGCCAGCCGCAGCTCGCCCGCACGCTCGAAACGCTCGCGAAGCACGGCATGCGCGATTTCTACGAAGGCGAGCTTGCACGCCGGCTCGTGGCGGGCGTGCGCAAACTCGGCGGCATCTGGACCGCTGAGGACCTCGCTGCGTACCGCATTGTCGAGCGCGCGCCGATCGTGGGCGATTACCGCGGCGCGCGGATCATTTCGGCGCCACCTCCGTCCTCGGGCGGTATCGTGCTTGTCGAGGCGCTCAATATTCTCTCGGGATACGATCTCGCGCAGCTCGATTCCGCGACGCGCAAGCACCTGATCATCGCGTCGATGCGACGCGGGCATCGGGATCGGGCCGTGTGGCTCGGTGATCCTGATTTCGTCGAGATGCCGGTGGCGGAACTGATCCACCCCTACTACGCGGCCGGGCTGCGCGCCTCCATCCGTCTCGATCGCGCGATGCCGAGCGCGGAGCTCCCGGGCATCCTGCCTGCGCCGCAAGGCCCGCAGACGACGCATTTCTCGGTGCTCGACGCAGAGGGCAATCGTGTCGCCGGCACGATCACGCTGAACTTCCTCTTCGGTTCGGGGCTCGTGGTGCCGGGCACAGGGCTTTTCCTCAACAACGAAATGGACGATTTTTCGACGAAGGCGGGCGTACCGAACGGCTTCCAGCTCGTCGGCAATGCCGCGAACGAAATTGCGCCGGGCAAGCGCATGCTCTCGTCGATGACGCCGACTTTCATCGAAAGCCCGCGAGGCCTGATGATCGCGGGCAGTCCTGGCGGCAGCTACATCACGGGCATGGTGCTGCTTGCGACGCTCGACTTTCTCGATGGTCGCAGCGCGGCGGAGATCGTTGCCGCTCCGCGTATCCATCATCAGTATCTCCCGGACGTACTGCAGTACGAGCGCGATGCGCTGACGCCCAACGAGATCGAATCGCTGACGAAGCGCGGCTACACGCTGCGCGAATCGAAGCGCGGCTGGGGCAATCTGCAGGTGATCACCTGGGATTACGCGAGCGGCCGCGTCGACGCGGCGTCGGACCCACGCGGTGAAGGCGAAGGGCAGGTCTACTGACGCGCTCGCGCGCGGGCTCGAGGGCAGCTGGCTGCCGGTCGCAGCATTCGTTTCGGACCGGGAAGTCCCGGTCGGGGAGTTGCGCGTCGCCCGCCTCGACCTGCGCGCGGGCCATTACGAAATCCGCGACGACAGCGGCGAGGTGGTCGACAGCGGCGACTACCGCGTCGACGCCGACGTGTTGCCGCGCGTGATGGACATGGTCGGCGTCGACGGGCCCTACGCGGGCCGCAAGCTCGAGGCGATCATCGATCTCGACGGCGACACGCTCACGGTCTGCTACGACCTCGACGGCTTCGCACGGCCCGAGTCGATGGAACCCGACGAGGACGAGCTGCTGCTGCGGATTTCTTACGAGCGGGACGTGCGGCGGCCTTCCTGACCGTTTGCTTCGGCTTCACGATGCGAATGCCGCGGGGCCGCCCGGCGGGCGGCGGGAGCCGACCCTCGCGCGCAAGATCGACCGCGCGCCACAAGTACCACGCCGCCGCCGTGCGATAGGGCGCCCAGCGCTCGCCCCAGGCGGCGAGGGCGCGCGGCGTCGGCATGCCGCGCAGGCCGTAGGCGAGGCGAAATCCATTGCGTACGCCGAAGTCGTCGACCGGCAGCACGTCGGGGCGGCCGAGCTGGAACATCAGCAGCATCTCGACCGTCCACCGGCCGACACCGCGCACCTGCGTGAGCCGCTCGATGATCTCTTCGCTGTCGAGTGCGACGAGTACGGCGCTGTCCGGCACGATGCCGCTGCCGGTCTTGGTCGCGAGGTCCTTGAGGCTCGCGATCTTTGCGAATGAGAGGCCCACCGCGCGCAGCTCCGCGTCGGGTCGCGCGAGGACCGCGGCAGGCTCGGGAAAGGCGCCGTCGCCGCACAGATCGATGAAGCGCGTGAGGATGCGATTCGCCGCAGTGCCGTTCAGCTGCTGGTGCGTGATCGCTCGCGCAAGTGCCTCAAATGGCGAGTGAGTCGCCTCCGGTGCGAGCCGGTAGGGCCCCGCGGCGCGCATCAATGCAGCCATCACCGGATCGCACGCGGCAAAATGTTGCTTCACTTTTGACACTCCGGACACCAGTAAGTCGCACGCTGCCCCTGCACGCGGCGCCGGATCGGTGTTCGGCAGCGGCGGCAGGGCTGGCCCTCGCGCTTATATACATCGAGCTGCTGGCGAAAGTATCCCGGTGTGCCGTCGGCGCCGACATAGTCGCGCAGTGTCGTGCCGCCCGCCTTGACGGCGTTCGTGAGCACTCTGCGGATCGCCCGCACGAGGTGGGCAGTCTCGGGTCGGCTGAGGCGCCGCGCCTCGCGACCGGGGCGGATGCGCGCCCGGAAGAGCGCTTCGCTGGCGTAGATGTTGCCGACGCCGACGACGAGGCGCGAATTCATGATGAGCTGTTTCACCGCCACGCGCCGCTGGCGCGTGATGCGCCACAGGTAGTCCGCGTCGAACGAGTCGCCGAGCGGTTCGGGCGCGAGCGCGGCGAGCAGTGGATGAACCGCGGGATCACCGGTCGTGAACAAGAGGCTGCCGAAGCGGCGCGGGTCGTTGAAGCGAAGCAGTTCGCCAGAATCGAGCACGAGATCAATGTGGTCGTGTTTGCCGCGGGGCGCGTCGGCGGGCACCACACGCAAGTTCCCCGACATGCCAAGGTGCAGCAGCAACGTGCCGCGCTCCAGTTCGAGCAACAGGAACTTCGCGCGTCGCCCCGCCGCCCGTATTTTCTGGCCGGCCACGCGTGCCGGGAGGTCTGCCGCGACGCGCCAGCGCAGCCGCGGCTCGTGCACGAGGAGCGCGCGGATGCAGTGGCCGACGACGTGGGGCTCGATGCCGCGCCGGGTGGTTTCGACTTCGGGCAGTTCAGGCACGGGGCCAGCAGCGCTGGTTTACGGGATTGCGCCGCATGTTACGGCGGGCGGGCAATAAAAAACGCCGTGGCGTTGCCGCACACGGCGCTTCTTGATCATGACCACGGGCCCAGGCCCTGAGCCCTTACTTGATCTTGGTCTCTTTGTACGAGACGTGCTTCCTGACGACGGGGTCGTACTTCTTCGTCTCGAGCTTCTCCGGATGGAGGCGCTTGTTTTTCATCGTCACGTAGAAGTGGCCCGTGCCGGCAGAGGAGAGCAGCTTGATCTTTTCACGCATGATGGTGTGCCCCTCAGACCTTCACGCCCTTGGCGCGCAGACTGGTGACGACCGCGTCGATGCCGTTCTTCTCGATCGTGCGCAGGCCTCGGGTCGAAACGCGCAGGTTGATCCAGCGCTTCTCGTCTTCCAGCCAGAAGCGCTGGGCGTGCAGGTTCGGCAGGAAGCGGCGGCGCTTCTTGTTGTTCGCATGCGAGACGCGATTGCCGACGGCTGGGCGCTTGCCGGTAATTTCGCAGACGCGGGACATGGTAAGCCCTCGAAATTCAGTAACTTGGGGGCTTTTCAGAGGCCTCGAGCCCCGGAAAAGGACGGGCTTTATACCAGTCCTGCGCCGCGGCGGCAACCAACCCCTCTTACTTCCACTCCAGGCTCGTGGGGGTGACTTCCACGGCCAGCGTGAAACCGTGCTCCTCGGCGGGTCGTATTGCGCCGACGCCGACGACGTGACGACCCACCTCGCGGCCCTCACTGTCGCGAATCGCGATCACCACGCTGTACTCACAGGGCACGGCCGGGCTCGCCCCTTTTATCGTCCCGTCGATGCGCAGCGCCGTGCGGGTTTCCGCCTGGCGCCGCGCGGCGACGGAGTCGAACTTGAGGTGATGTCGACAGCCGGGGCAGACGTTCGCACTTTCAAGGATCGTCGACTTGCAGTGCGGACAGACACGCGTGCGCGCCGTCGGCGACGCGCGCGCGATCGGCGGCGGACGGGCACTCATGTACCGCTGCCGAGGCCTCGCGTCTCGCCCTGGGTCTTGCCGAGCTTCTCGTCCCAGCCGAACTCGACCTGGCCACGCATGCGCGAGCCGGCCGCGACCGTGAGCGCGCCCGCCTTTACGTCGCCGCTCATGACGGCGGTTTCGGCGAGTTCGACGCGGCGCGCCGATTCGACGTTGCCCTGAAGTTCGCCCGCCACAACGACGAGATTTGCGCGAACCTGGCCCGTGAGATGTGCGCCGGCCTCGATCGTCAGGTCGCCGTCGATATGCACGTCGCCCTTGAAGCGCCCACCGATGCGCACGTTGCCCGCGCCTTCGATCTTGCCCTCGATGTTGAGGCCGCCCGAAATCACGGATTCCTTCATTTCGGTGCGTTCCCTGGGGCGTCGCGACGCATCGGCGTTGAGATTGAGCGGCGCGACATTTGCTCGCTCGGGCGAGTGGGCGGGCGCGGGAGCGGGAGCGGGCGTGGGGGTCGGGCTGCCGCCGGGTACGGCAGGGGTCGTATCTTTCCAAAGGGCCATGGATGCCTCCCAAAAAGCCAAGCGAACGGCCACCTTAACCCGTGCGACGCCGCTCACCAATGTCGGGACATGGCGACAGTTGTCCTACAAGAGCCCGCGCTCGGCGAACGAGAGGCAGGTGCCATCGCCCACGATGAAGTGATCGAGCACCCGGATATCGAGCAGCGCGAGCGCATCGCGCAGGCGACGCGTGATGAGCTCATCGGCCTGGCTCGCCTCGGCGACCCCGGACGGGTGGTTGTGCGCAAAGATCACTGCGGCCGCGTTGTGCGCGAGCGCCTGCCGCACGACTTCACGCGGGTGCACGCTGGCGCCGTCGATGGTGCCGCGGAAGAGTTCGTCGAAGGCGATCAGACGATGCCGGCTGTCGAGATGCAGGCAGCAGAACACCTCGTATGGCCGGTCGCGCAGCTGGGCGACGAGGAATTCCGCCGTGTGGTGCGGCGCGTCGAGCATCGGCTTCGTGCGCAGCTGCTCCTGGTAGTGCCGCCGTGCGACTTCGAGCGCGGCTTGCAGACGGCACCAGCGGGCGAGGCCCACGCCCCGCAGCCGGCAGCAGGACTCCCGGTCGGCGGCGAGCAGGCCGCGAAGGCTGCCGGCATGTGCGAGGAGCGCACGGGCGAGCGCCACAGCATCGAGCCCGGCGTTGCCGCTGCCGAATATGAGCGCGAGCAGCTCGGCGTCCGACAGGCTGTGCACGCCGAACTGGACGAGCTTCTCGCGCGGTTGTTCGCGCGGCGGCCAGGCGCGGATTCCCATGGCGATACCTCCGTTTCGGCACAGTGTCGCCAGGGGCGTGAACCGGCGCACGCCGAGAAACCGCCGTGTTTGCGTGCTCCGCGAGAGCCGCCCGATAATGGCGGGATGAAGGGCTGCAAAATCCTCCTCGGCGTGACCGGCGGCATCGCCGCGTACAAGAGCCCCGACCTCGTGCGGCGTCTCGCCGAGCGCGGCGCGGATGTGCAGGTCGTGATGACCTCCGGCGCGGCGCAGTTCGTCACGGCGACGACTTTCCAGGCTGTGTCCGGCCGGGCCGTGCGCGACAGCCTCTGGGACCCGGCGGCCGAGGCCGCCATGGGCCACATCGAACTCGCGCGCTGGGCGGACCTCATACTGATTGCGCCCGCGACCGCGCACAGCCTCGCAGCCCTCGCGCACGGGCTTGCGGACGATCTCCTCGGCACGCTGTGCCTTGCGACCGAGGCGCCGATCGCGGTGGCCCCGGCGATGAACCGCGTCATGTGGGCGAACGTGGCGACGCGGGCGAATGTGGCCCTGCTGCGGGAGCGTGGCGTGCATGTCTTCGGGCCCGGTGCGGGCGACCAGGCCTGCGGCGAAGTGGGCGAGGGCCGCATGCTCGAGCCAGTCGAACTTGCGGAGCTCGTCGCGGCGCTCCTCGGTGCGCCCCATGGTCCGTTGGCAGGTCGCCGGGTCATCGTGACCGCAGGTCCCACGCGCGAGCGTCTCGACCCCGTACGCTTCATCAGCAACCGCAGCTCCGGAAAGATGGGGTTTGCGATCGCGCGGGCCGCGCGCGAGGCGGGTGCGGACGTGCTCCTCATCTCGGGACCCGTGAGTTTGCCCACGCCGCCGGGTGTGCGCCGCCTCGATGTGGAGTCCGCGGAGGACATGCTCGCCGTGGTGACGCGCGAGGTCGCCGCTACCGATATCTACATCTCGACGGCGGCGGTTGCCGACTACCGGCCCGCCCGACCCGCGGGGCAGAAGATCAAGAAGACCGAGTCTGCGCTTGATCTCGCGCTCGAGCGCACGACCGATGTGCTTGCCACTGTTGCCGCCCGGCCGGACCGGCCCTTCGTCGTGGGGTTCGCGGCGGAAACCGAAAACGTCGAGCAGAACGCGCGCACGAAGCTCCTGCGCAAGAACCTCGACCTGATTGCCGCGAACGAAGTCGGTGACGACAAGGTGTTCGACAAGGACGAGAACGCGCTGATCGTGCTGTCGCGCACCGATCGTACGGCGCTCGGGCCAGCGTCGAAGAGCCGGCTCGCGCAGGAATTCATGGCGCTGGTTGCCGCGCATTTCGCCGCACATCGCGCGGCGATGCCCGGCAAAGCACGCGCGTGACCGGCGCGGCAGGCACCCGCTACCGGCCGTTGAAGGTCCGGATACTCGATCCGCGGCTCGGCGCAGAGTGGCCGCTGCCGTCCTATGCAACCGCGGGTGCCGCGGGACTCGATCTGCGCGCGATGATCGGCGCGCCGCTCGAACTCGCGCCTGGCAAGGCCGAACTTCTCCCGACTGGCATGTCGATCTGGGTGGAGGACCCGGCGCTCGCGGCCGTGATCCTGCCGCGTTCGGGCCTCGGCCACAAACAGGGCATTGTGCTCGGCAATCTCGTGGGCCTCATCGACTCCGATTACCAGGGCCCGCTCATGGTGTCGTGCTGGAACCGCGGAGGTGCCGCTTACACGGTGCAGCCCGGCGAGCGCATTGCGCAGCTCGTCGTGGTACCGGTGGTGCAGGTGGAACTCGAGGTCGTCGATGAATTCGTGACGACGGCCCGTGGCGCGGGCGGGTTCGGGCATACGGGGAGGTGAGGGCGCGCGCGCCTGCGGCGAGCGCTCAGCGCTGTGCCCGCCCCGACTGCAGTTCGGCAAAGCGCTCGATGTCGACCTGGAACTGCTGCGACACATCGGCGTGTTCGCGCTGCTTCGCGAGCAGCACGTTGTTCTGCATGCGCAACTCGCTCACGGTGCGCACGAGGTCGGCGGCGAGGTCGTCGGGCATGCGGCGCGCGCCCCCTTCACTGCTGTAGGGTTTGAAGAGCTGCGCTTTCGCCTGCAGGCCTGTCAGGCGCGAGTTGAGCGATTCGACGTACTGCGTCGCGGCTGCCGACTGACCGACGATCTGTTCCAGCCGCTGGTCGCGCAGGGTTTCGATGTCGTCCACGGAAGTGTAGGTGTTGAGCAGGAACTGGTCGTGCTGCTTGCGTGCTTCCGTGTCGCGGAGGCGCAGGGCTTCGGCGGCGCGCTGCTCCGGCGACTTCTCCGCTTCCAGCTTGCGGATCACGACGCCTTCCTCGTTGAGCACTGCACGCTCGCGCTTGGCGTACTCGGGTGGCACGTAGTCGCCGTAGTGCGTGATGCCCTTCTCGTCGACCCACTTGTATGTGACGTCGCCCTTCTTCTCCGGATTGCGCGCGCCATTGCTGGCGGCCCCGGCGCTGTCAACGGCGAAGGCCGCAAGCGCGAGCGCGACGGAGACGGCAGGCAAGCGAAGCATGGCAGTATTCTGCACCCCGGAGCCGCGCTTACGCTACGCCATACCGTTGCCGGTAGGTTTCAAGGGCGGCGCGGTACTCGCCGAAAATGCGACGCGCATCACCTTTGACCTCGCCGAGCCCCTCGATCAAGCCCTCGAGGGTGAGGATGCTGAGGCAAGTCAGGCCGAATTCGGCTTCGACCTCCTGTACGGCCGAACGCTCGTCCTTGCCGCGCTCCTGGCGATCGAGCGCAAGGGCGATGCCGACGGGGCGCGCCCCCGTGTCCCTGATCAAAGACACTGCTTCGCGAATTGCGGTGCCCGCAGTGATCACGTCGTCGATGATCAGCACACGGCCCTCGAGCTTGTGGCCAACGATGCTCCCGCCCTCCCCGTGATCCTTCGCCTCCTTGCGGTTGAACGCCCACGGCACGTTGCGGCCGTGCTCGCGCGCGAGTGCAATCGCGGTGGCGGCGGCCAGCGGGATGCCCTTGTAGGCGGGGCCGAAGAGCATGTCGAACCCGAGCCCCGAGCGCATGATCGCTACAGCGTAGCAACGACCGAGAACCGCGAGCGCCTCGCCATCGTTGAAAAGCCCCGCGTTGAAGAAGTAGGGGCTTTCACGACCCGACTTGAGCGTGAAGCGGCCGAACCGCAGGGCGTCGCGGGAGAGGGCCAGGTCGAGAAACTCGCGTTGGTAGTCGTGCATGTCTTCAGTCCTGCAAGCGCGGCGGGACGCTATCATGTGCGCATGCGCATCGTCACGCTGAACGCGAACGGCATTCGCTCCGCCGCGGCGAAGGGCGCCTTCACGTGGCTCGCGAAGCAGGACGCCGATGTGATCTGCCTGCAGGAAACGAAGGCGCAGCTGCATCAGCTCGACGATCACCCGATCGGCATCCCCGGCTTCCACCGTTTCTTCTTCGATGCGCAGCGCCCGGGGTATGCGGGTGTCGCCCTTTACGCGAGGCGCGAGCCCGATGCGCTGACGCGCGGCTTTGGTGTCCGGGAGTTCGACGACGAGGGTCGCTATCTCGAGGCGCGCTTCGGCAATCTCTCGGTCGTGTCGCTGTATCTTCCGTCGGGCTCGGCGGGGCCGGAGCGGCAGGCGTCCAAATTCCGCTTTCTCGATGCGTTCCTGCCGCACTTGTTGGCGCTCAAGCGCAAGCGGCGGCAGTTCATCCTGTGCGGCGACTGGAACATCGCCCACAAGTCCATTGATCTTCGCAACTGGAAGTCGAACCAGAAGAATTCGGGTTTTCTGCCCGAGGAGCGCGCCTGGCTCGATCGCCTCTTCGACGATCTCGGCTACATCGACGCGTTCCGCGCGGTGGACCCGCGGCCCGAGCAGTACACATGGTGGTCGAACCGCGGCCAGGCGCGTGCGAAGAATGTCGGCTGGCGCATCGACTACCAGATCGTGAGCCCCGGGCTTGCAGGGGCCGCGCAGCGCGCGTCGATTTACACCGCCGGCCGGTTCTCCGACCACGCGCCCCTCGCCATGGACTACGACCTCCCGCGCCTGTGACAACCGCGACTGGCGCCCCGCAGCCGCGTTTTCGCGAGGTGATGCGAGAGCCGCGCATGGTCGCCGTGCTCGCGCTGGGCCTCGCCTCGGGCCTGCCCTACAACCTCACCGACGGCACGTTGCAGGCGTGGCTCAAGGACTATGGCATCTCGAACACGCAGATCGGACTGCTCACACTCGTCGGGCTGCCGTACGCCTGGAAGTTCCTGTGGGCGCCGCTGATCGACCGCTACCGCCTGCCGTTCATCGGCCGGCGGCGCGGCTGGATCTTCGTGCTGCAGCTCGCACTCGCCGGCGTGATCGCGGCGAATGCACTGTATTCGCCCCTCGATGCGCTCGCTTCGATTGCGGTCCTGGCGTTTGCGATCGGCTTTTTGTCCGCGTCGCAGGATATCGTCATCAACGCCTACACGGCCGATGTCGCGCGCCCGCATGAACGCGGCCTCGCCGCGATGGCGACCTCGGTGGGCTATCGCGCGGCTTCGTGGTTTTCCTTCTCGATCGCCCTGATCGTCGCGCAGTACGCCGGCTGGCAGGCCGCCTACCTGATGATCGCGGCCGCGATGGTCGCGCTGGCCGTCGGCACGCTCATGGCTCCTGAACCGAAGCAGCGGGCAGCGCCGCCCGACACGTTGCGTGAATCGATCATCCTGCCGCTGCGCCAGTTGCTCGCGGGCCCCGGTGCGCTCGCGCTGATGGTGCTGCTGGTCGTCTACAAGGTAGGCGATGCGTTCTCGCTGCGCCTCTTCACGCCATTCCTGATGGATCTCGGTTTCTCGAAGGCCGAGATCGGCGTCGTCACGAAGACGACGATGGCGCTTGCGACGATCACGGGCACGGTGCTCGGGGGGCTCTGGATGATCCGCCTCGGGCTCTATCGCGCGATGCTTTGGTTCGGCAGCTTCCAGGCCCTGTCGAACCTCACCTACATGGTGCTTGCAATCGCAGGCAAGAATCATGTGCTGATGATCGCCGCCATCGCGATCGACAATCTCGCGGGCGGCATGGGCTCGGTCGCGCTCACCGCGTTTGTGCTCGCGCTGTGCGACCAGCGCTTCAGTGCGTTCCAGTACGCGCTGCTCTCGGCGATCGCGGTGATTCCGCGCACCTATCTCGGCGTGCCCGCAGGCTTCCTCGCCGACCGCGCCGGCTGGCCCACGTTCTACCTACTGTCGTTCATCGCCGCGATCCCGGGCATCGCGCTCGTCTGGTGGCTGCGGCGCGACGTGCGCGCGCTCGACACGCGCACTTCGGCCG
>DAORVK010000061.1:0-17121 GCA_035433705.1 Steroidobacteraceae bacterium | reverse complement strand
TGTCGAAAGACAATGTGCAGCTCGCGCCGGTCGCGAATGAGGGGAAGCCGGCGTCGGGGGCAAGTTGGCATGCGAAGTCCGAAATGCCCGGGTTGTGACCTATGACGAGAAGATGGCCGACGAGCGGACCCGTGGCGCGGATCGCGTCGGCAAGTTCGACGGGCGACGCGAGATAGAGTGCGGCGATCTGCTTGACGAGGCGGGCGGCGAGGCCTGATTCGTGCGCGAAGGCTTCGGCTGTCTGCACCGCACGCCGGGCGGGGCTCGTCACGATCAGATCCGGTGGGGCGAAGTCCTGCGCGCGTAGCCGCCGTGCCATGTCGGCTGCCTCGGCGAGCCCGCGACGGGTCAGCGGTCGGTCGAAATCCGCTGCCGCCGATTCCTTCCACTCGGCCTGGCCGTGCCGGACGAGTGTCAGGTGTTTCATCTGCCTCGCTTCCTAGAACATGCCCGTCTGCAGGCGCGCGGCTTCCGACATCATCGACTGGTTCCACGGTGGATCGAACACCAGCTCGACCAGTGCCGCGCGGATCGTGGGAATGATCTCGACTTTCTCCTTGACGTCCTGCACCAGTACTTCACCCATGCCGCAGCCGGGCGCCGTGAGCGTCATCTTCACGTCGACGTCGTGCGTGCCATCGTCATTCGTCGTGACGTCGCAGGCGTAGACCAGGCCGAGGTCGACGATGTTGATCGGGATCTCCGGGTCGTAGCAGGTCGCCATCTGCTCCCAGATGAGCCGCTTGAGATCGTCCAGCGTCGCGTCG
Source organism: Steroidobacteraceae bacterium (assembly GCA_035433705.1). GTDB lineage: Bacteria > Pseudomonadota > Gammaproteobacteria > Steroidobacterales > Steroidobacteraceae > CADEFQ01. Next base: position 16,354 of record DAORVK010000061.1, on the reverse strand, counting down.
GGCGACAGCTCCGGCGTCTTCACCACGTCCTGGCCGATCGCTTCGGCGTGCTCGCCCGCGAGGCGGAAGAGGTTGCCGTCGATGTAGAGCGTAAAGCTGCCGCCGAGCGCCTGCGTGATGTAGCCAGCCTGGCCCGGCTTCAAGGTCACTTCGATGCCCGCGGGCACCATGACCGACTTGACTTCGCGCTGCACGACAAACGGCTGGTTCTGGTGGGTGCGCATCGCTTACTCCGTCGTCACGGGTTGGCACTCATGCGCGAGCGCGGCGTTGAGCGTATGCCAGCACAGACTCGCACACTTGACCCGCGCAGGAAATTCACGCACGCCGGTGAGCGCCGCGAGCTTGCCGAGCGACGCGGGTGGCTCGGTGAGCTCGCCCGTCAAGGTTGCATGCACGTCGCCGAACAGCCGTGCGACCGCCTCGCGATTCCTGCCCTTGACGGCTTCGGTCATCAGCGAAGCCGAGGCGACCGAGATTGCGCAGCCCTTGCCGTCGAAATGCACGTCGCGTATGAGGTCGCCGTCGAGCCGCAGGTAGACGGTGAGGCGATCACCGCACAGCGGGTTGTGACCGTCGGCGCTCGTGTCGGCCGGCACGAGCGGGCCGAAGTTCCGTGGCCGCTTGTTGTGATCGAGGATCACGTCGCGATAGAGCTCTTTCAGGTCCATCAGCCGAACACCTCGCGCGCCGTATGCAGCGCCCTGATCAGTCGCTCGATGTCCGCGTCGTCGTTGTAACAGGCGAACGAGGCGCGCGCGGTAGCGGGTATGCCGAAGAAGTCCATGACGGGCATGGCGCAATGGTGCCCGGTGCGGATCGCGACCCCCTCGTGATCGAGGATCGTGCCGAGATCATGCGGATGTATGCCCTCGACCGTAAACGACAGCACCGCGGCCTTTTCGGCGGCTGTGCCGATCACTCGCAAGCCGGGGATCCCGAGAGCTGCGGCAGTCGCCTTCGCGAGCAGATGCTGCTCGTGCGCGTGGAGGGCGGTCGATCCGAGACTCTCCATGTAGTCGATCGCCGCGCCGAGGCCCACTGCGCCGGAGATGTTCGGCGTGCCCGCCTCGAATTTCCACGGCAGGTCGTTGTACGTAGTGCCCTCGAAGCTCACCGAGAGGATCATGTCGCCACCGCCTTGCCACGGCGGCATCTCGCGCAGCAGCGCCTCGCGGCCGTACAGCACGCCGATTCCCGTGGGGCCGTAGAGCTTGTGGGCCGAGAAGGCGTAGAAGTCGCAATCGAGCGCCTGCATGTCAGCGCCGCCATGCGGCACGGCCTGCGCGCCGTCGAGCAGCACCGGTATGCCCCGGGCGTGGGCTGCCTTCACGATGCGCGCGACCGGCAGCACTGTGCCAAGGGCGTTCGATACGTGCGCGACTGCCGCGAGTCGTGTGCGCGGCGACAGCAGCGCCTCCCACGCGTCGAAGCGCAGTTCGCCGCGCTCGTCGATGGGCGCCACCTTGAGTGTCGCCCCGGTCGCAGCGCAGACCATTTGCCACGGCACGATGTTGGCGTGATGTTCCAGCCAGGTGATGAGGATTTCGTCGCCTGGCCCGAGTCGCGGTCGCGCCCAGGAATTGGCGACAAGGTTGATGGCCTCGGTCGTGCCGCGCGTGAAGATGATTTCCTTCGCGGAGCGGGCGTTCAGGAAGCGCCGCACGCGCTCGCGCGCGCCTTCGAAGGCTTCGGTCGCCGCCTGGCTGAGGGCATGAACGCCGCGGTGCACGTTGGCGTGGCAATGGGTCTCGTAGTGATCGACCGCCTCGATCACGGAACGGGGGCGTTGCGAGGAGGCTGCGCTGTCGAGAAAGACCAGCGGGTGTCCGTTGACGCGACGCGCGAGGATCGGAAAGTCTGCGCGCACGCGCGCGACGTCGTAGTGCTCACTCGTCCTGGCAAGCGCCGTCGCCATCACACGAGCTCCTGCGCGACGGCGGCATCCTCGCCGGTGAAGCGCTGCGCAAAAGCGCGCTCGATCTGCATGCGCAACGCCGGAATCGCGATGCGCGCGACGAGTCCCGTCAGGAACGCCCACTTGAGAAGGCTCTGTGCGACACGCCGCTCGATGCCGCGCGACAGGAGATAAAAGAGCATGTGCTCGTCGAGCTTGCCGGACGTGGCGCCGTGGCTCGCTTTCACGTCGTCAGTGTAGATCTCGAGCTGCGGCCGCACGTCGGCCTCGGCGCCGGGGCCTGCCAGCAGGCTCCTGAGCGACTGCTGCGATGCCGACTTTGCGGCGCCGGATCGCATCACGACATGGCCGTTGAATGCCACACGGGAGCGCCCGGCGGCGATGCCGCGGTAGTCCTGGGTGGTTTCCGTGCCGGGCGCAGCGTGCTCGATGACGGCGTAGGTGTCGTTCACCTGCGTATCGGCGAGCGCCACCGAATGCGCGTATCCGATGCGCGCGCCATGTCCCGCGAGGCGGGCGTGCAGCGTGGTGCGCGCCGACCGGGCGCCGAGTGCGACGGTGTCGAGCGTGTACCCGGCGTCTGCGCCAATCTCGACGCGCAGCGTCTCGAAGTGAACCGCTTCTGCTCCCAGCTGCTGCACGCGAACATGGCCCACTTGCGCCGCGGAACCGATCTGCAGGTCGATGGCGGCATTCGAGAACGTTGCAGAATGGGCGGCGCCAAGATGCCGCTCGACGACGCGCAGTCGGGCGTGCTCGCCCGCGTGAATCGTGACTGCGGGATAGGAGGCGGACTCGGTACCCTGCCGGGTCGCGATGAAAAGCACTTCGATGTCACGTGTTGCGCTTGCGGCGGCGGTGATCGACAGGGCCTCGGGCGCGAATGCCACGGCCAGAGCGCCGAAGCGCGCATCGGCGCCATCCTGGCCAAAGGCAGCGTCCAGCGGCGCCCGCGTGTCGATCGAGACGCCGCGTGCGCTGCCAGGGTCGGCCGACAGCGCGGCCGCAAACAGGCCGTCGATGAAGACGTAGCGGTCGAACCCCGTGAGCGGATCGGGCAGCAGGGAGCGCGCCTGGTCGACCGACGCAGCATCGATCGAGAGCTGCGGCACGAAGCGCACCTCATCAAGCGGCCGCAGGCTGGTGTAGCGCCAGTTCTCTTCACGACCTCCCGGCAGGCCGAGAGCGGTCACCACGCCGAGCGCGGCCTCGCGCCCGTCGCGCGCGACGACGGCAACCGGGAGCGAGCCGGCAACCGTTGCGTGATCCGAGGCGAGACGCGCGAGGGCACTCATGCGGCGCTCGCCTCCAGTACCCAGTCGTAGCCGCGCCGCTCGAGTTCGAGCGCAAGGTCCGGTCCGCCGCTGTGGACGATCCGGCCGCGCGACAGCACGTGCACCCGATCGGGCCGCACGTGATCGAGCAGGCGCTGGTAGTGGGTCACCAGCACGATCGAGCGGTCCGGGCCACGCAGCGAATTGATGCCCTGTGCGACAACCTTCATGGCGTCGATGTCGAGCCCTGAATCGGTCTCATCGAGGAGGGCGAGGCGCGGCTCGAGCACCAGCATCTGCAGGATCTCGTTGCGCTTCTTCTCGCCGCCCGAGAAGCTCTCGTTGACGCCGCGCGACAGGAAGCTTTCGTCCATCTGCATGAACTTCATCCTGCCGCGCACGAACTCGAGGAACTCGAAGGCGTCGATTTCCGTGAGGCCGGCGGCTTTGCGCCGGGCGTTGAGTGCAGCCTTCAGCAGGTAGACGTTGTTGACGCCAGGTATTTCGACCGGGTACTGGAAGCCGAGGAACACGCCGGCGCGCGCCCGCTCCTCCGCGGGCAGCGCGAGCAGGTCCTGGCCGTCATACAGCACGCGACCCTGCGTGGCTTCGTAGCCCGGGCGGCCGGCGAGGGCGTAGGCGAGGGTGCTCTTGCCGGAGCCGTTCGGGCCCATGATGGCGTGCACTTCGCCGGTCGGCACTTCGAGGGTGAGCCCGTTCAGGACTTTGCGCTCACCGACCGTGACATGGAGGTTCTCTATCTTCAGCATGTTCAACCCACCGCCCCTTCGAGCGTCACTGCGAGGAGGTTCTGCGCCTCGACCGCGAATTCCATCGGCAGCTCCCGGAAAACGCTCTTGCAGAAGCCGCTGACAATCATGTTGACCGCATCTTCCTGTGAAATGCCGCGTTGCAGACAATAGAAGAGCTGGTCTTCGCTGATCTTCGAAGTGCTCGCCTCGTGTTCGACCGTCGCGGTCGCATTCTTGACCTCGACATAGGGAAAAGTGTGCGCGCCACATTCGCTGCCCATCAGCAGGGAGTCACACTGGGTGAAATTGCGCGCGCCGTGTGCACTCGGCAGGATCTTGACGAGTCCGCGATAGGTGTTCTGGCCGTGGCCCGCGGAGATGCCCTTCGAGACGATCGTGCTGCGCGTATTCGGGCCGATATGGAGCATTTTCGTGCCGGTATCGGCCTGCTGGAAGTGGTTCGCTGTCGCGACCGAATAGAATTCGCCCACCGAGCCCTCGCCGCGCAGCACACAGCTCGGGTACTTCCAGGTGATCGCTGAACCGGTCTCGACCTGGGTCCAGGAAATATGAGAGTTGCGACCGCGGCAATCGCCGCGCTTCGTGACGAAATTGTAGATGCCGCCAACGCCATTTTCGTCGCCCGGGTACCAGTTCTGCACGGTCGAGTACTTGATCTTCGCGTTGTCGAGCGCCACGAGTTCGACCACTGCCGCGTGCAGCTGGTTCTCGTCGCGCATTGGAGCTGTGCACCCTTCAAGATATGAGACGTGCGAGCCTTCCTCGGCGATGATCAACGTGCGCTCGAACTGGCCGGTCTTTGCGGCATTGATGCGAAAGTAGGTCGACAGCTCCATCGGGCAGCGCACGCCCTTCGGTATGTAGACGAACGAGCCATCGGTGAAAACGGCTGAATTGAGCGTCGCGTAGAAGTTGTCGGTGTAGGGCACCACCGTGCCGAGATACTTTTCGACGAGCTCCGGATGATCGCGCACAGCATCCGAGAACGAGCAGAAGATCACGCCCGCCTTCGCCAGCTTTTCCTTGAAAGTGGTCGCGACTGACACGCTGTCGAACACCGCGTCGACCGCGACACCCGCGAGGCGCGCCCGTTCGTGCAACGGCACGCCGAGCTTCTCGTAAGTGGCGAGCAGCTTCGGATCGACCTCGTCGAGGCTCTTCGGCGCGTTGGCATCGACCTTGGGCGCCGAATAATAGGAAATGGCCTGGTAATCGATCGCCTCGAAGCGTACGTGCGCCCAGCGCGGCTCGCGCATCTTGAGCCAGTGCCTGAAGGCCTTCAGGCGCCAATCAAGCAGGAACTGCGGCTCACCCTTCTTGCGGGAGATGAACCGGATGACATCCGCGTCGAGGCCGGGCGGAACCGTGTCCGATTCGATATCGGTGACGAATCCGTGGCGATAACTGCGCCCGACGAGGGCCTCGATTTCGGCGGCCTCGGTCATGGCGTACTCCGTGTACGCGCGCCCAGAATCTTCAATTCATGCTCGAGAATCGGCAAGCGCGAAGGTTCGCTCTCGAGGCCGGCGAGCTGCGCGAGCGTGACATCCTGCAGCGAGCGGCGGATCGCGCTGTTCACGCTCTGCCAGGCACGCGACACGCGACAGTGGCCTTCGATGTCGCAGCGTCCCTGCATGGACGAGCATTCCGTGAGCGCCAGGGGCCCTTCGAGCGCATCGAGAATCGCGGCCGCGCTGATATCATCGGCGCTTCGTGCAAGCTGGTAGCCGCCGTGCAGTCCGCGGGTCGAGGCCACGAGGCCCGCGCGGTGCAGCTGTTTCAGCAGCTTGCTCACGGTGGGTGAGGCGATGCGGGTGCGCGCGGCGAGCGCCCCGGCCGTCATCTGCGGTGCCGGTGAGCGGGCGAGGGCGGCCAGGATCACGGTCGCGTAATCGGTCAATCGACTGATGCGCAGCATAGAGGACTATTTTAGTCCTCTTTAGGCGGCGCTGCCAAATCTTCATCCGTTATAATCGCGGGCTGGCACCCGGGAATGAGAAGGAGGGACGATGGACAAGGCAGGACTCGAGCGCGTCGCGCGCGCCATGGTGGTCAAGGACAAGGGAATCCTCGCGGCCGACGAGAGTTCGGGGACCATCAAGAAGCGTTTCGAGGCGATCCAGCTCGAATCCACCGAAGAGCACCGTCGCAGCTATCGCGAGTTGCTGTTCACCACGCCCGGCATCGGTCAGTGGATCAGCGGCGTGATCTTCTACGACGAGACCTTGCGGCAGAAGACACGTGACGGCATGCCCTTTGCGGCCTGGCTGGAAAAGCAGGGCGTGTTGCCGGGCATCAAGGTGGACCTCGGCGCGAAGCCCCTGGCGGGTTTTCCCGGGGAGACCATTACCGAGGGCCTGGACGGGCTGCGCGAGCGCCTCGTCGAGTACTACAAGCTCGGCGCCCGGTTTGCGAAATGGCGCGCGGTCATCGACATCGCGGAAGGTGTCCCGTCGCGCTTCGGCATCGAAGCGAACGCCCACGCGCTCGCCCGCTACGCCGCGCTCTGCCAGGAACAGCAGATCGTCCCGATTGTCGAACCCGAGGTGCTGATGGACGGCGCCCACTCGATCGAACGCTGCGAAGCAGTGACGAATGCAGTGCTCGCCGAGGTGTTCCACCAGCTCGGGCTCCATCGAATTCATCTCGAAGGCATGGTGTTGAAGCCGAACATGGTGATCTCGGGCAAGAAAGCTGCGAATCGCGCGAGCCCCGAACAGGTGGCCGAAGCGACGCTGCGCACGCTCCGTCGCCATGTGCCTTCGGCCGTGCCCGGCATTGCGTTCCTTTCCGGGGGTCAGAGCTCACCCGAAGCCACCCTGCATCTGTCGCTGATGAACAAGCCTGGGCCGCTGCCCTGGAATCTCACGTTCAGCTACGGTCGCGCGCTGCAGGACGCGGCAATCAAGGCCTGGGGTGGCAAGCAGACGAACGTTGCCGCCGGTCAGAAGGAGCTTGCGAAGCGCGCACGCCTGAACAGCCTCGCCACCACCGGCCGCTACGCCGTCGCACAGGAAGCCGACGCCGCCTGAGCGGCTGAGGCGTTCTGATCGCGTGACCGATTCCAATCGGCCGACCTCTGCGTCGGCGCAGGCCGACGACGTCGTGGTCGAGGTGAAGGGCGTGCACTACGCCGTCGGTCGCCGCGAGATTTTCGCGGGTCTCGATGTGATCGCGAGGCGTGGCCGCATAACGGCCATCATGGGCCCGAGCGGCACGGGCAAGACCACGTTGCTGCGGCTCATCACGGGCCAGACGGCGCCGACTTCGGGCGAGTTGCACGTCTGGGGCGAGCGCGTTTCCACTCTTGCCCGGCGGGATCTCTACGCGCTGCGACGGCGCATGGGCATGCTGTTCCAGAATGGCGCGCTGCTGACCGATCTCGATGTGTTCGAGAATGTCGCCTTTCCGGTTCGCGAGCACACCAGGCTTTCCGAGCCGCTGATCCGTGAGCTCGTATTGACGAAACTGCACGCCGTGGGGTTGCGCGGCGCTGCGCGCATGATGCCGAGCGAGCTTTCGGGCGGCATGGCGCGACGCGTGGCGCTCGCGCGCGCGGTGGTGATGGACCCCGAGCTCCTGATCTACGACGAGCCCTTCGTCGGTCTCGACCCGATCTCGATGGGGGTGATCGTACGGCTCATCCGGCAGATGAACCGCGTGCTCGGCATCACCAGCATCGTCGTGTCGCACGACGTGCGCGAGCTCGCGGCGATCGCCGACGACAGCTATCTGCTGTCGCAGGGCCGTTGCGTCGCCTCGGGCAGTCCCGAGGAACTGCATCGCAGTGAGTCCGAAGTCGTGCGCCAGTTTCTCGATGGTGTCGCGGACGGCCCGGTGCCGTTCCACTACCCGGCACCGGATTATCGCGACCAGCTGCTCGGTGTCGGTCGCCGCGCGCAGCGTGGCAGGGCGGCATGAGCGTCGCCGCCTCCCGTGACGGACTGCTGACGGGCGCATTGCGACGGATCGGTGCCGTGGGCGTGTTCTTCGGCGCCGTGCTCTTGCAGTGCGTACCCGCGCTCGCGCGCCCGCGCTTGATCGTGCACCAGGTCTACAACGCGGGCGCCCGTTCGCTGATCATCATCATGCTGTGCGGCTTCTTTGTCGGCATGGTTCTTGGCCTGCAGGGCTTCGATCTGCTGCAACGCTTCGGCTCGGAAGATGCGCTCGGCGTTGCAGCGGCGCTCGGTCTCCTGAAGGAACTCGGTCCGGTCGTCACGGCGCTGTTGTTCGCGGGACGCGCAGGCACCGCACTCACGTCCGAGATCGGCTTGATGCGCGCCACCGACCAGCTGACTGCGATGCAGATGATGGCCGTCGATCCGATGCAGCGCATTGTCGCGCCGCGCTTCATTGGAGGCGTGATCGCGATGCCGCTGCTGGTCGCGATTTTCAACATGGTGGGTCTCTTCGGCGCGCAACTCGTTGGCGTGCAGCTGATGGACGTCGATGCGGGCGCCTTCTGGTCGCAGATGCAGGGCGCCGTACAGCTGAACGACGTTCAGGAGGGATTCATAAAAAGCGTGGTATTTGGTACGGCATGCAGCCTGGTTGCTGTGTACGAGGGCTACCATACCGAACCGACCGCCGCGGGTGTCGGGCTGGCGACGACGCGCACCGTGGTGACGTCGTCCGTGCTGACGCTGTTGCTCGACTACATCCTGACAGCCGCTTTTCTCTAGAAGGTTCGACATCATGCGTCCCAATCGCGCACTCGAAATCAGCACCGGGCTCTTTGTTCTGCTCGGTTTCGCCGCGCTTTTCTTCCTCACGACGCAGCTGCCTGGCAGCGGTGTCAAGATCGGCGGCTCCGGGGGTTTCAGCGTGACGGCACGCTTCGACAACGTGGGCGACCTGAAGACCGGGTCGCCGGTGACTCTCGCGGGCGTGCGGATCGGCCGCGTCACCGGCATCGCATTCGATCCGGCGGACTACAAGGCGGTCGTCACGCTCGAGATCGACCGCCAGTACGACAAGATCCCGGACGACAGCGACGCGAGCGTCCAGACCGCAGGCCTGCTCGGCGGCAAGTATGTCGGCATAGGGCCTGGCGGGTCGGACACCTATCTGCACGCAGGCAGCACGATCGAGTTCACGCAGTCGGCGATCGTGCTCGAGAGCCTGGTGAACAAGTTCTTCGCAAATTTCGCGAGTCGTGGCAGCGCCAGCGCGCCCGCGGCCAAGGAGGAAGTGAAGCCATGACGAAATTACCGTCCCTGATTACGGCGTCGCTCGTTGCGGGCTTGTTGTCGCTGCCGCTGCAGGCGGTCGACTCCGTGGACACGAGCGGTCCGGGGCAGTTGATCGAATCGGCGGCGAAGTCGATGTTGAAGGAACTCGATACCCACCGCGCCGAGTACCGCAAGGACCCGAAGAAAGTCGAACAGCTTGTCGACGAGGTGCTGCTGCCGAACTTCGATGCGCAGTACGCCGCGCGCCTCGTGCTCGGCACGCACTGGCGCGCCGCGACGCCGCAGCAGCGCGATCGCTTCATCAACGGCTTCTACAATTCGCTCGTGCGCAACTACGGCTCGGCGCTCGCCGAATTCACCGGCGATCGTCTCAAGGTGTTTCCGGCACAGATCGCTCCGGATGGCCAGCGGGCGACGGTGCGCACCGAAGTGAAGCGCAGCAATGGCGATCGCGTGCCCGTGAACTACAGCCTGCGCAAGACCGATGCCGGCTGGAAGGCCTGGGACGTCACGATCGAGGGCATCAGCTACGTGAAGAGCTTCCGCGACGACTTCGGCGCGGAGATCGACCAGAAGGGGCTCGATGCCGTAATCGAACGACTCGAGAAGGGCGACACGCCGGCGCCGCAGAAGAAGGCGGCGTGATTCAGCTCGTCGAAACGGCACCAGGTCGCCTCGTGCTGCGCGGCGGCCTCGATTTCAGTTCGGCCGCCACCGCACACGAGGCCGGGCTCGCGCTGTTCCGGCGCGCTGGCGCGCGCGAATGGACCGTCGATTGCAGCGGCCTGGATTTCGCGAACAGCGCGGCGGTCGCGGTGCTGCTCGACTGGCTCGCGGTCGTGCATCGCGCCGGTGGGCGCCTGCGCTACGAAGGCCTGCCGGATCGCGTGCGCGCGATCGCCGAGATCAGCGAAGTGGGGGAACTGCTCGAAACGGGGGTGTGAGCCCCGCGCCACTGTCACCCGCCGGGCGGGTCTTCTGCCGGTTCGAGGCCTTCATCCGCCGGCACATCCTCCACGTTGCCATCGTGGACCGCATACTCGCGCTGCTGAAAGTACGCGCTGCGGACGAAGGTGTACGGATCGAAGACATCCTTGAGCGTATCGGTGACCGGTAGCAACCGTGCGCGCCGGTCGAGCAGCCGGAAGGCGTCGAGACCGTAGCGCCACTCCCATTCATCGACCTGGTTCACCGGGTCGGCCTGGCGGTCCGCCAGTTTCGCCGTGCCGTCCCGGATCGTCGACGGGCCGAGTATGGGCAGCATCAGGTAAGGGCCGGCAGGCACGCCCCACTTGCCGAGCGTCTGGCCGAAGTCCTCGTCGTTGCGGTCGAGCCCCGCGGCCGTCGCCGGGTCGAGGATGCCGCCGACACCGGCGACGGTGTTCAGCAGGAAGCGCCCCAGATCGCTGCAGCCCGCGCGCACTTTGCCCTGCAGGAACTGGTTGATGATGGTCACCGGATAGTTGACGTTGCTCCAGAAATTGCTGACACCCGTCTGCACGATCGCTGGTGTGACCTTGCGATAAGTGCGTGCGACGGGCCGCGCAATGGCGCGATCGAGCCCGTCGTTCACCGAGTACATCGTGCGGTTGAATTTCTCGAGCGGATCGCGCGGGTCCGGCTTCAGAGGCTGGGAGGTGCAGGCGGTGAGCAGGAAGACGGTCGCGAGCGCGACGGCGGGGCGGAAGGGCATGGAGGAATGATAGCAGTTTGGCGCCGCGCGCCCTGCGCGCCTCAGCGCGAAGCTTGTCGCTCGCCGCCCGGTTCCGGTTTGCGCTTGCGGTCGCGACTGATCGCCTCCCGCACTTCGTCCATCCGCGCCTGAAACCGCTGGCGCTGCACCTCGGTGAGATTGGGCGCGGCGAGGGCGAGTTCGAGCTGCTGGACCGAGAGCGGCAGGTTGCCGTTGGCGATGTGGTACTCGCTCATGTAGAAATAGGCATCGCCGGTGTCGCCCGCGGCGCTCGCGGCGAGAGCCGTGAGCCGGATCTGCTCAGGGGTTGGCGCCACGTTGTTGAAGAGATCGAGCAGCATCACGTGGGCTTCACGGGCACGGCCGACGCGCATCAGCGCCTCGGCATAGCGAATGGTGAGCGGCACGTTGCGGGGTGAGAGCCGCAGCGCGTCGGTGAAGGTGGCGAGCGCGGCATCGGTGGCGCCTGCGGACATCTGCGCCTGTCCGAGCGCAGCCGCGATCATCGGGCTGCCCTGGTGGCGCTGGTGGAGGTCATATAGCACCGCTACGGCGTCGGTGGCCCCGCCATGACCCAGGTCGGCAAGCGCCTCGCCGTACCGCTCGCCGACGCCATCGTGGCCTTCAGCGATCTGCCCCTCGTAGAACGCGCGCATGTCGGTGTCGCTCTCGGCAGCGACGACGCGTGCCCGTTCGCGCGCGAGCTGGTAGGGGACATCAGGGCCGGCCTTCGGTACGGGGTAGTCCTTCGCCCGATCGCGCGACTCGGCAATGCGATTGGTCGTGACCGGGTGGGTCAGGATGAATTCAGGAATGTTATGTCCTGCAAGGCCCTGCCGCCGGTTCATGGTCTCGAAGAAGGCCGGCATGGCATTCGGGTCGAAGCCGGCGGCGGCGAGATAGGAAATGCCGACACGATCGGCTTCCTGCTCGTTCGAGCGTGTGTAGTTGATCTGCTGCTGTGCGGCAGTACCCTGCGCGATCGCGATCGCCGCCTGTGCGACGTCGCCGCCGCCCACCGCGCCAAGCAGGATGCCGGCGATCACCATCGCGGTGGTCGCGAGGCTCTGTCTCCCGGCCGCGCGAATGCTGCGTGCGATATGGCGCTGGGTCACGTGGGCGATTTCGTGCGCCAGTACGCTCGCAAGTTCGGACTCGCTCTTCGTCGCGAGCAGCAGGCCCTGGTTCACGCCGATGAAGCCGCCGGGCAGTGCGAAGGCGTTGATGGCCGGATCGCGCATGACGAAGAAAGTGAAGCGATTGCCGTCGTCGGTTGCCTGCGCGGCGATCCGCGAACCGAGCGCCTGGATGTACTCGCTGATTTCGGGGTCTTCGAGAATCTGCCCCTGTTCGCGCAGCTGGCGCATGACGGTCATGCCGATGCGGTACTCGTCGCCGCGCGTGATGATCGCGTCGACGGGGTTGCCCATGTCGGGCAAGTCGTTGCCCACCTGGGCGGCGGAGGCCGCAGTCGCCGCGCACGAGAGCATCAGGATCCATACCCGCTTCATGCGTCGTTCGACCCGGGGTGCCAGCGAAGGTTCAGGCAGGGGGCCCTCAGAGGATTTCGGAGGCGTGATCGGCGAGTCGTGAACGCTCGCCGCGTACGAGCGTAATGTGTCCCGCGTGATCCCAGCCGCGGAAGCGGTTCACGACGTAGGTGAGCCCCGAGGTGGTCTCGGTGAGGTAGGGCGTGTCGATCTGCGCAATATTGCCGAGACACACGAGCTTCGTGCCCGGGCCCGCGCGCGTCACCAGCGCCTTCATCTGTTTGGGCGTAAGGTTCTGGGCCTCGTCGAGGATGATGAAGCGGTTGAGAAAGGTGCGTCCGCGCATGAAATTCAGCGAGCGGATCTTGATGCGGTTGCGCAGCAGGTCGTTGGTCGCGGCGCGACCCCAGTTACCGCCCTCCTGGCTCTGGGTGAGCACTTCGAGGTTGTCCATCAGTGCCCCCATCCAGGGTTCCATCTTCTCCTCCTCGGTACCGGGGAGGAAGCCGATGTCTTCGCCGAGCGGGATCGTCACGCGCGTCATGATGATCTCGACGAAGCGCTTGCTCTCGATCGTCTGCATCAGACCCGCGGCGAGCGTCAGCAGCGTCTTGCCCGTTCCCGCGGGACCCAGGATCGACACAAAGTCGATCTCCGGATCCATGAGCAGGTTGAGCGCAAAGTTCTGCTCGCGGTTGCGCGCAGCGATACCCCAGATGCTGTGGCGGTCGCTGCGATAGTCGCGCGTGATCTCGACGGTCGCGGTGTCGCCATCGACCTTGCGCACGATCGCCTCGATGCCCTGCGCATCCTCCTGGTGCACGAACTCGTTCATCTGCCATTCGTGCACGGTCGGGCCGGTGACCGTATAGAAGGTGCGCTCGCCTTCCTTCCACGAGCGCATGTCCTTGCCATGTTGCTCCCAGAAGTCGGCAGGCAGCGGCGCATGGCCGGTATAGAGGACGTCGGCATCTTCGATCGTCTTGTCGCTGTAATAGTCCTCGGCATGCACGCCGACGACCGCGGCCTTGATGCGCAGGTTGATGTCCTTCGAGACGAGTGTGACGCGTGCTTCGGTGTGCAGCGCCTGCAGCGCGAGCACCTGCGAGAGGATCGCGTTGTCGCTGCCGTGACCCGGCAGGTAGTCCGGAAGCGCCGAAGCGAGCTGGCGGGTCTGGAAATAGAGCCGCCCCGACGAGGGCTTCTTGCCGTGATTGCCCGAATAGCTGGGGGGCAGCGCCAGGCCCGCGTCGATCGCGTCCTTCTTCGCGTCGCGCATCAGCTCGTCGAGAAAGCGGCTGACCTGGCGAACGTTGCGTGAGGACTCGGAGAGACCTTTCTTGTTGGCGTCGAGCTCCTCGAGCACGATCATCGGCAGATAGATGTCGTGTTCTTCGAAGCGGAAGATCGAAGTGGGGTCGTGCATCAGCACATTCGTGTCGAGCACGAAGATGCGGCGTTCCCGCGCGGTGTCAGCGATGCTTCGCCGCTTCAAGGACTTCCTCCGCGTGACCTGCCACCTTTACCTTGCGCCACTCGCGCGCGAGCTTCCCCGATGCGTCGATCAGGAAGGTACTGCGCTCGATGCCGAGCACTTTCCTGCCATACATGTTCTTCTCCCTGATCACGTCGAACAGCCGGCAGGCCTTTTCCTCGGAGTCGGAGAGCAGCTCGAAGGGGAAGCGCTCTCTTGCGCGAAACTTCGCGTGCGAGGCGCAACTGTCGCGCGAGATACCGAAGACGGCGGTTTTCGCGCGTTTGAACGCGGCATGCAGGTCGCGAAAATCCCGGCCCTCGAGCGTGCAGCCTGAAGTCAGGTCTTTCGGATAGAAATACAGCACGACCTTGCTGCCGGCATGGTTGCCAAGACGCCATTCGCTGCCGTCGCTTTGCGCAAGACGCAAGGCGGGAACCTTCGCGCCGACCTTCACGACTTGACGGGCTCCATGATCGCATCGAGGTTCAGCGAATCGCAGAAGTCCATGAATTCCTCGCGCAGCTGCGCCAGGTGGATGCGGGTCGGCACGTTGACGATCATCTGCACCGAAAACATCGAGGCTCCGGTGTGCGCAGCCGCGTACACGCGGGTCGACAACTCGGCGATGTCGATCGCGCGGCTTGAGAAGAAACCGGAGAGGCCAGTCACGATGCCGGTCTGGTCGAGGCACACGACGTCGATCGAGTAAGGCACCATATCGGTGCGCGCGCCACGCGGCTCGGTGCGCTTGACGCTGACGGTGAGGCCGGCGGTCTCGCCGAGCTTTTTCAGCTCGGTTTCGAGCTTCGCGAGCGAATGCCAGTTGCCGGAAACGAGCAGCAGCATCGCGAACTCGGAGCCGAGGTTCGCCATGCGGCTTTCGCTGATGCTGCCCCCGCACTCAGTGATGACGCGCGAAAGCTCGTGGACGATGCCGGTACGGTCGCTGCCGACTGCCGAGACGGCGAGATGCTGCTTCACGGGGAGAGTGTACCGGGCGGCGGGCGCATTGAGAAACGGTCCCGCGCAGGTGGCGTCGGGCTGCTTGCCTCGTGCGCCCGCCACCTTTACCATCGTTCGACTCTCCGCCACGTTCTCCCTCTGGACCTTCGATGTTTTCAGGCAGTCTCGTCGCCGTCATCACGCCGATGCGGCACGACGGCACGATCGACCTTGCCGCATGGTTCCGTCTCGTCGACTTTCACGCATCGAACGGCACCAGCTGTCTCGTCGTGGGGGGCACGACCGGCGAGTCTGCGACGCTGACCGACGCCGAGCTCGATGAACTGACGCGACTCGCCGTACAGCACGCGGCAGGCCGTCTTGCCGTCGTGGCAGGCGCCGGCACGAGCAGTACCGCGGCCACTGTCGCGCGTGTCGCGCGCCTGTCGCAACTTGGCGTCGAGGGCCTGCTGGTCGTCACGCCGGCTTATGTCCGACCGACACAGGAGGGCCTCTACCGGCATTTCGAAGCGGTCGCCGCGGCGAGCCGCGTGCCGCTCATCCTGTACAACGTGCCCTCCCGAACGGCTGTAGACCTCCTGCCTGCGACCGTCGCGCGACTTGCGAAGCTGCCACGAATCGTCGCCATCAAGGAGGCGGTCGATTCGATGGAGCGCGTGCGCGAGCTCGTTCGGCTCGTGCCGCCGGGCTTTACCGTCCTGAGCGGCGACGACGCAACCGCCCGGGAGGCGGTGGCGCACGGCGCGCGCGGTGTCGTTTCCGTCACAGCCAACGTGGCGCCACGTCAGGTCGCGGACATGATCGCTGCGGCCCTCGAAGGTGATCAGCAGCGCGCCATGGAACTCGACTCCCGCCTGGCGAGTCTGCATCAGGCGCTGTTCTTGGAGCCAAACCCGATTCCCGCCAAATGGGTTGCCATGAAACTGGGACTTGCGCCGGGGGGGATCCGTCTGCCGCTGACTGCGCTCGAGCCGGCCCATGAAGCACCGCTGCGACGTGCGATGATGGCGGCGGGTATTGCTCTCGATTGAAGGAACCTGCATGAGAAATTGCCTGATCGTGCTGTTCGCCGCCGCGGCGTTGGCCGGCTGCAAGACCTCGGGTGGAGGTTGCGGCAAGCCTCCCGAGTACACGAATTCCGACAGCATTGCGCCGCTCGCCGTGCCGCCTGGCATGGATGCGCCGAATACCCGCGGGGCGCTGCGTGTGCCCGAACTGGAAACCCCGGAGCGTCCGCGCGGCCCGAATGAGCCCTGTCTCGACCAACCGCCCAAGTATGTGCCGCCGCAGAAGCCGGCCCCGACACCGCAGGCCTGACAAGCCTGATATCATTACCGGTTACGCGTACATCATTGATTCCGGAGAGGTGGCCGAGCGGTTGAAGGCACTTCGTTGGAAGCGAAGCAACATCCAAAAGGTGTTCGAGGGTTCGAATCCCTCCCTCTCCGCCAGGTGTCTTAGCAGAGAATTCGAGGTTCCATGGCGGCTCGCATCGGTTCCTTCGCGACGACCAGCCGCAAACCCCGCCAGGCCCGGAAGGGAGCAACGGTAGCGGCAAGGGCGGGTGCCGG
>DAORVK010000060.1:8873-17957 GCA_035433705.1 Steroidobacteraceae bacterium | reverse complement strand
CGATCGACAACAACAGCGCGGATTCGGCGACCGATCGTCTGGTGTTTACCGATCTGGCGCGCACCCAGCTCTCGTTCAGCCGCACGGGCAACGATCTGCTGATGCAGCGGATCGGCGTGTCGACCGACAGCGTGCGCGTCACGAACTGGTTCACGGTCACCGGCAATCAGATCGATTTCATGGAGTCGACCGGGGGTGTCGTGACGAGCGCGGCCGAGATCAATGCGCTGGTAGCAGGTGGCGGATCCACGTTCCCGAACGGGGGACCCATTGAAGAGCTGATGGAGCGCGGGCTGTCCAGACTTGCGGCACCCGATCTGGCCCCCGCGGGGATCCGATACCGCGTGCCCGGCAAAGAGCGCCGCTGGGCCATGCCCGATGTCGCGCCGATCGTGTCGCCCTGGGTGATGAGCCATGCGCTGCTGCGCGAGCATCTCGACGGGGCAGCCGCGGGTGAACTGGGGGCCGAGCTGATGCCCGATACCCCGATCATGGGTGGTGTCATCGGCGATCTGGCCCTGCGCGTCCCCGGCGGCCCGCGCCCGATGGTGGGGCGGGGTCTCGGCGCCGGGTTGCCGGCTCCGGCGATCGACAGGGTGATCGCATCGCTTTGATGGACCCATGCCGATATAGTCGGACAGGCACCGCGCCCATGAACGAAGGAGCCGTCATGTCCACCTTCACGAGCCGCTGCCTCATGGCCGCCGCAATACTCGCGCTTGCCGCGGGCTGCGCGTCAGGACCCCAGATCCACATTACCGCGGACCCGGGTGCCAGCCTCGCCGGGTACAGGACTTTCAATTACGTAAACCCGCTCGGCACCGATCGCGAGGGCTACGAGTCGCTCGTGTCGGCCTCGCTGAAAGAGGTGACGACCGCGGAGCTGACCCGCCGCGGCTACCAGTTGTCGGAGCAGCCCGATTTCCTCGTGAACTTCTCGGGCAAGCTGAACGAGAAGCTGCGAGTCACGAGCACTCCGGCCGTGCGGCCGCCGCTCGGCTACTACGGCTATCGAAGGGGCTTTTACGACCCGTGGTACGGCTACAACGACGTCAACGTCGATCAGTACACCGAGGGCACGCTCAACATCGACATCGTCGATGCTGCTGCGAAGCGCCTCGTGTGGGAGGCGGTGGCGGTGGGCCGGATGAACGAGAAGGCGATGGAGGACATACCCGCGGCTGCTCGCAAAGTTGTGCCGCAGATGCTCGAGAAGTTCCCTTCGGCCGGGGGCGCGCCGCCGCCTGCGCGGCCGGTGAAGTGAGCCGAAGCGCAAGACGATGGCTAAGTCGAAGCGGGATATCGGCCGGGAAATCCTGAACGGGGTCCGCGAGCTCAAACGGGGCGACTACGGTCGTATCGTGAACGTTCCGGATGTCGCAGTGGTTCGCGGGAAGACAGGCCTTTCCCAGGCGCAGTTTGCGACGTTGCTCGGAATCTCCGTACGTACACTTCAGGATTGGGAGCAGGGGCGTCGGGCGCCCTCGGGGGCCGCGCGGACACTCCTTCTGGTTGCTGACCGCAATCCGGGCGCGCTTCTGGACGTAGCGTAGGGACCGACCTGCGAGGCCACGGTCAGATGACCGTGACCCCGTCTTCTCTTCCGATGATGAGCAGGTCGGCGGGGCGCTGGGCAAAGAGACCGACCGTCACGACCCCCGCGATCTGATTGAGGTCTCGCTCGAGGCTCGGCGGGTCGAGGATCTCGAGGCCGTGCACATCGAGGATCTGGTTGCCGTTATCAGTGGTGCACTGCTCGCGCCACACGGGCTGTCCGCCGCGAGCGACAATCTCCCGCGCGACGTAGGAGCGGGCCATCGGGATCACCTCGATCGGCAGCGGAAAGCGACCGAGCACGGGGACAAGTTTGCTCTCGTCGGCGATGCAGACGAAGCGTCTGGAGGCGGCCGCCACGATCTTCTCGCGGGTGAGGGCGGCTCCACCCCCCTTGATGAGGTACCGGTCGCGCGTCGCTTCATCGGCTCCATCGACGTAGAGGTCGAGGGTGCCGGTGTGGTTCAGGTCCATCACTTCGATGCCGAGGGCTTCGAGCCGGGTGGTCGAGGCGCTCGAGCTCGAGACTGCACCGACTATCGAGTCGCGCATCCGGCCGAGGCCGTCGATGAAGTAGTTCACTGTCGATCCGGTGCCGACGCCGATCACCGAGCCACGCGTGACATGCGCGAGCGCTGCCTCTGCGGCCCTTTGTTTTCCGGCATTTCCTGCATTCATCGCCGTGCGCTCCCGCGCTCATGACCCCTGAAACGACTGTGCCCGCTTTCGCGGGCACCAGTGTCGTCGGACTTTGAAGCCGGCGAGCGAGGAAGGTCTTTCCACGCCCGCCGAAGGTGTAAAGGCCTTACTTCTTCTTCGCAGCTTTCTTCTTGGCCTTCTTCTTGGCTTTCGCCATGAGAGTCTCCTGTTGGGTTAGTCCGAGGGTGAGTATATACACGCGTAATCAAATTACAAGCAAGAGTGCTTGCATCGAGGCGCGTGATCTGCATCACGTTCGGGTCGCATCGTCACTCGAGAGTGAGGATGAAATCGAAATGCGCCGCGCTCACGGGCATCACCGAGAGGCGACTGCCCCTCTGCAGCAGCACCATCTTCGCGAGCTTGCGCGTCGCATGCACTCTCAGCTCTTCGAGGGTGATCACGCGCCCGAGTCGCCGCTCGAGCTGCACGTCGACGGCATACCAGCGCGGCTCTCCCGGCCCTTTCGCCGTGGGATCGGGGTATCCGGCGCGCACCACCCGCATCAGCGCGACGATGCCCGGCACCGCGCAGCTCGAGTGATAGAGGAAGGCGCGGTCCCCCTTGGCGAAGTCGTCGCGCAGCATGTTCCGCGCCTGGTAATTGCGTACTCCGTCCCACGTGGTCGTGCGCCTGGGTGCGCGCTCGAGGTCGTCGATGCCGAAGGTCGAGGGCTCAGTCTTCATCAGCCAATGGTTCATCAGGGGCTCCGTGGAAACCGGGTGAGGCCGTGCTCGGTAATCACGGCGTCGAGGTATACGTCATGCGCCACGGCGGGCAATCGATCGACCTGCTGGCACGCGAAGGCGATACCGATGAGCCGGGGACGCGATGGGGCAGGGCGCTGTCGCCGGAACGCGAAGGCGCGGTCGTAGAAGCCGCCACCCATTCCGAGGCGCATCCCGCTCGCATCGAAGCCGACGAGTGGCACCAGTACGATGTCGAGACGGTGGGCGCGCACTTCCCGCGCACCCGGCAGGGGTTCGGCAATGCCATAGCGGTTGGTGCGCAGTTCGCCGGCATCGCCCGCAAGCGCGGCGCCCACGAAAGCGAGTTGCCGGCGCCGATAGCTTGCGATGCGCGGCAGGTAGAGCAGGGCGCCGCGGCGGGCGAGGGTCGCGAGGGCGGCGAAAACATCGACCTCTTCGTCGAGGGCCGCATAGGCGGCGATGCGTCGACCGCGGGGTGCGGGTCCGATGGCCTTCAGCACTTCACGGCTGATCCTGCGTGACAGGCGCGCGCGCTCGCCGGCGCCCAGCGTACGCCGGCGGTCACGCAGCTCACGACGAAGCTCGCTACGGGTCATCACGGGAAGATAAAGAAAAAGGCGTCACCCGCCTGTGCCGGTGGCAGCCGTTGCTCTCGACCTGAGCAACAGGTGGGGCGTGGTGCGGCAGGTAAGGCTTTCCGCGCGAGCGGACATGCACAATTCTGCCGGCAATCCAATGCCCCATGGGTGTATCAATTAGGGTCGAGGGTAACCCGGCCGACTGTCGAACACCGCAGGTGACGCCAGCTGCACTCTATCAGAGTTCGAGCTGCTGGCCCTCGGCGAGCGCCGATTCGACGCGCTCGCGCAGCGCGCGCACGCGACCGCCGAAATCATGGTCGAGTTTCTGCCCGTGATTGCGCAGTCGCAGCAACTCGTTCGCGAGATTGAGTGCCGCCATGACCGCGATGCGGTCGAGGCCGACGACTTTGCCGCTGTCGCGGATCTCGCGCATTTTCGAGTTGAGGAACTCGGCGGAGTCGAGGAGGTCGGAGCGCTCTTCGTATGGGCAGGCGACGAAGTATTCCTTCTCGAGGATTCGCACGCTGATGCGTGCGACTTCGCGTTCGCTCATGCGCTGTGCTCCATGGTCTTCAGGCGGCCGATCATCGCCTCGACCCGGTTCCTGACCTGCTCGTTCTTCTGCACGAGCGCGGCCCGCTCGACGGCGAGGCTGTCCTGGCGCTGGCGCAGCGCACGGTTCTCCTCGCGCAGGCGCTTCACGATCGAGACGAGCTCATCCATCCGCTTCTCGAGCCGGCGCAGTTCGGTGTCGACGGGAGGCTTGGTGTTTTCACTCATGGAATGACTATGAACCGCGTCAGGCGGCCGGTCAATCGCAGCGGCCGCTTGAGGCATAATGCGCCGATGTCTGTGTCGAGTTATGCGGAGTTGCAGCGCATCCTCGAGGATGCGCAGGGTCTTACCGATGCGGCCGAGGCCCACGGCACCCTCGCCGGAGCGCTGTGCGCCGCAGGCAGCTATCGGCTCGACGACTGGCTCGGCGAGATCCTGCCCGACAGCCGGGCGGATCAAATGACCCGCGAATCCTGCCGCGCCTATTTCGACGCCACCGCGCACGCCCTGGGCGGCGCCGACATGGCTTTCAAAGTTCTCCTGCCGGGCGACGAGCAGCCCATCGCCGAGCGGGCGAGCGCGCTCGGCCAATGGTGCCAGGGTTTTCTCTATGGACTCGGCACGAGCCCGATCGACGATGTGACGCGTCTGCCCGGCGAGGTCGGCGAGATCGTGCGCGACCTCTCCGAGATCACGCGGATCGGGGTGGATGGCAGCGAAAGCGCCGAAACCAATGAGAATGCCTACAACGAACTGGTGGAGTTCGTGCGGGTGGGGGTGCAGTTGCTGTTCGAGGAACTGGCGCCGTACCGCGTGAGCCCGCCCGCAACTACCGAGTCCCTGCATTGATGAAATCCGTCCCCCGCGCGGAGTTCGCGCGCCGACGCCGCCAGCTGATGCGATCGATGGGCCGCGATTCGATCGCGATCGTGCCCGCCGCGCCGGTACGTCTGCGCAACAGCGATGTCGAGTATGCCTACCGACAGGACAGCGACTTTCACTACCTGACCGGGTTCGACGAGCCTGAATCGGTCGCGATCCTCATCCCCGGGCGCGCGCAGGCAGAGTATGTCCTGTTCGTGCGCGACCGCGATCCGACGCGCGAGACCTGGGATGGCCGCCGCGCGGGCACTGCCGGTGCAACGTGCGAATACGATGCCGACGACGCGTTTCCGATCGGCGACATCGACGAAATCCTGCCGGGGATGCTCGAGAACCGCGAGAAGGTGTACTACGCGATGGGCACGCACCCCGACTTCGACCAGCGCGTCGTCGGCTGGGTGAACGGGCTGCGCGCACAGGCGAAGCACGGGCGCCATGCGCCGCAGGAGTTCGTGGCGCTCGATCATGTACTGCACGACATGCGGCTGTTCAAGAGCCGGGCGGAGCTTGCAATGCTGCGCGAGGCGGCACGGATCGGCGCTGCGGCCCACGTGCGGGCGATGCAGGCCACCGGGCCGGGGCGCAATGAATACGAGATCGCGGCCGAGATCGCCCACGAGTTCCGCCGCCATAACGCCGACCATTCCTACCTGCCGATCGTCGGCGGTGGCGAGAACGCCTGCATCCTGCACTATCGCGAGAACGACGCACCACTGCGCGAAGGCGACCTGCTGCTGATCGATGCCGGCTGCGAGTATCAGAAGTACGCGTCCGACATCACACGCACCTTTCCGGTGAACGGGCGGTTCACCCCCGCCCAGCGCTCGGTCTACGACATCGTGCTCGAGGCAAACCTTGCGGCTATCGCCAAGGTGCGGCCCGGCAATCACTGGAACGAACCGCACGATGCGGCCGTGCGCGTCATCACGCAGGGGCTCGTGCGCCTCGGGTTGCTGAAGGGCCGCGTGCCCACGCTCGAGAAGGCGCAGGCGTACCGGCGCTATTTCATGCACCGCACCGGCCACTGGCTCGGCATGGACGTGCACGATGTCGGCGATTACAAGATCGGCGACGAGTGGCGGGTGCTGGAGCCGGGCATGGTGCTCACGATCGAGCCCGGTATCTATATCCCCGCGAACGCCCGCGGTGTGCCGAAACGCCTGCGAGGCATCGGCATCCGCATCGAGGATGACGTCGTTGTGACGAAGAGCGGCTGCGAGGTGCTTTCCGGGGGCGTTCCGAAGCGCGCCGAGGAGATCGAAGCGCTGATGGAGGCGGCATGACGGCCACCGCGTCGGCCACCGCGTCCCATTTGGTCGATGTCGCGATCGTCGGCGGCGGGATGGTGGGCGCGAGCCTGGCGGTGGCGCTGCGCGATACGCCTCTCACGGTCGCACTGATCGAGGGGTTCGCCCCCGACGCGGCGGCGCAACCAAGCTTCGACGATCGTACGACTGCCATCGGCAACGGCAGTCGCGCCGTGTTCGAGGGCCTTGGCGTTTGGTCGAAGATGGCAGCAGAGGGCGCCGCCATTCGCACCATTCACGTGTCGGATGCCGGGCGATTCGGCTTCGCGCGACTCTCAGCGACCGAGCTCGGTCTCGAGGCGTTCGGTTACGTGCTGCCCAATCGCGCCATCGGGCGAGCATTATGGGGCGTGCTCGAGTCGGCGCCGCGCCTCACCGCGTTCGTGCCGGCCCGCCCTGCCAAGGTGACCGTCAAGGGCAGCAGCGCGATCCTCGACATCGAGCGCGTGGGCGGCGCCCGCGAGCGCGTGCAGGCCTCGCTGCTGGTCGCCGCTGACGGCGCGCAGTCCATGCTGCGCGCGAGTTTCGGCCTCCCCTCTCATGTCGAGGATTACGGTCAGGTTGCGGTGGTCGCGAACGTCGCCGCGGATCGCCGTCACGATGGCACGGCGTACGAGCGCTTCACGCCCGTGGGGCCGCTCGCGCTGCTGCCGCTTGCGGACGGCAGTTACACGGTCGTCTGGGCGCTTGCGCCAGACGCAGCCGAGCGCGCGCGCGCGTTGCCCGGCCCGGAATTTCTCGCGGAATTGCAGCGGCGCTTCGGCTGGCGCGCGGGGCGCTTCGTGCGTGTTGGCACGCGCGCGGCCTATCCGCTCGCGCTCACGCGCAGCGATGCGACACACGCCGAGCGCCTCGTGCTGATCGGCAACGCCGCCCAGTCGTTGCACCCGGTGGCGGCGCAAGGTTTCAATCTGGGGTTGCGCGACGCGGCCACGCTTGCCGAGGTGCTCGTCGCCGCGCGGGCGCAGGGCGAGGACGTCGGCAGCGACGCAGTGCTCAATCGCTTTGTGGCCGCGCGCGACGCGGATCGCCGGGGCGTCATCCAGTTCACCGACGGCCTCGTGAAACTGTTCCGCAACGATCGTCCGGGCATGGGGCTGCTGCGCGATCTCGGGCTCCTGCTCTTTGATCTCACGCCACCGGCCAAGCGTGTGCTGTCACGGGTGAGCTGGGGCTTTGCGGGTCGCCTGCCGCGGCTCGCGAGGATGCGCACATCGTGACGCCGGAGTACGACCTCGTAGTCGTCGGCGGAGGTGCCGTCGGTGCGACCTTCGCCGCGCTCGCCGTGCGCCAGGCGGGTCTGCCCGCCGCACGCGTCGTCGTGATCGAGCGGGATCGCCCGCCGCCCTGGACCCTCACCGAAGGGTATGACCTGCGCGTTTTCGCGCTTTCGCGCGCGAGCGCACGCATCCTCACCGCCGCGGGCGCCTGGGATGCGATCGTCGCGGCGCGGGTGAGCCCCTACGAGCGGATGCGCGTGTGGCACGAATCGATGTCGCCCTTCGGCAACGACGCCCTCGTGTTCGACGCGGCGGAGCTTGGTGAACCGAACCTCGGTTACATCGTCGAAGGCCGCCTCATCCAGACTGCGCTCCATGCGTCGCTCGAGGCGCTCGGAGTCACGATTGTGTCCGCAAGTGTCGAGTCGCTGGCTCTGGCGCCGGACGCCGCCGTCGTTGCGCTCGGCGAACGACGCCTCACCGCGCGGCTTCTCGTGGGCGCCGACGGTGGGCGCTCGCGCGTGCGCGAGCTCGCGGGCCTTGCGGCGACGACGCGCGACTACCACCAGCAGGCGATCGTCGCAAACGTAACGACGGCGAAGCCGCACGAGGACACGGCCTGGCAGCGCTTCCTCGGCTACGGCACGCTCGCTTTCCTGCCGCTCGCAAACGGCCAGTGCTCGATCGTCTGGTCGGTGGGGAATGATCGCGCCGCGCGGCTGCGCACGCTCTCGGTCGCCGATTTCGAGAATGAACTCACCGCTGCCCTCGACGGCGCGCTGGGCGAAGTGCATCTTGCGAGCGGCCGTGTGTCCATTCCGCTCGCGGCCACCCGCGCCGGGCGCTATGTGCTCGAGCGTTGCGCGCTCATCGGCGACGCGGCGCATACCGTACACCCGCTCGCCGGGCAGGGCGTCAACCTCGGCTTCCTCGATGCGGCGACGCTCGCCGATGTGCTCGCCGAAGCGCGTGACGAGCGCGAGGACCCCGGCGCATTACGCCTCCTGCGCCGCTATGAGCGCCGCCGCCGCCCGCAGAACGAACTGATGTCGCGCGCGATGAGCGGCTTCAACGACTTCCTCGCGATGGGACAGGGGCCCGTGGCGCAGATCGCGCGGCGCGGGATGGGGATGGTCAACAGAGCCGGCTTTGCGAAGCGGTATCTCGCCGGTCGGGCACTGGGGATCGGCGGAGAGCTGCCTGCAGCGGCCAGAGGTCACTGATGATGAATTTCGAGGAGGCGATGAAGAATCCGGCAAGCACTTTCGGTACACCCGAAGCGCTCGAGGCGTCGACGCGAAAGCAGGCGCGAATGCGGAGTGCTTGCGGCGCGTGACAGATATCCTGACCCGGCTCCCGACATAGCGCGGACTGCCTGGGGAGGCGGGCTGGCCGCGGGAGCGCCGGGCCGGAACTTGGGGGCGCGGCATCTGGTGACGACCGTGCTGAGATGGGGGGTCCTGTTCGCGCTGCTCACCGAACGCTACTGGTGAGATCGATGATGAATGCCCGAGACCGGAAGAAATAGTTGTCGTCGGTCAAGGCTGTCCTGGAGCAACTGCACGCCGCGCATTAT
>DAORVK010000060.1:0-8773 GCA_035433705.1 Steroidobacteraceae bacterium | reverse complement strand
ATGAGATCCAGCTCGTCCCTGGATGGGAGCGCTTCTGCCGGCGGGTGCTTGACACGGAGCGCATCGAACTCGTCGTTTCGGGCTCATCGGCACGCAAGCTCTCGCGCCGGGCGCTTTTCGGCCGACACCAGTCGAGCGATCGTTCATCGAGAAGCGCTTCCGCGAGTTTCTGGTCGAGGGGGGATTCCCTGAGGCGCAGGGGCTCCCGCTCGCCGCGCGCATCGAATTGCTGCAGGGCTATGTGGACAGCGTGCTCTTTCGCGATGTGATCGAGCGCTACAAGGTGACGCAGGTCGAGGCGCTGCGCTGGCTCGTGCGCCAGTGCCTGCGCAATCCGACCGGGAGCATGAGTGTGCACCGCCTGCATCTCGACCTGCGCGCGCAGGGGCACGGCGTCGCCAAGGATGCGGCGCCCGCGCTCCGAGCGGCAACCCGGACCTGTGCGACGGCGGGTGCGGGCGTTCAAGGTACGAGAGGATCCGGGGGATGACCTGCGGATCCTCGGCAGCGTCCTGGCACCAGCATCGCAGCTTGTGCATTGCGCACGTCTACCATGAAGCGCTGTGCCCCATATACTTGCCTTCCCGTGAGAATTCTCGAGTACAGCGGGCTCGACACCGCAGGCCTGTCAGCGCAGTACCGCAAAGTCACCGACGCCATCGCGCGCGAGGACTTCCGCGCCGCGAGCGTCAAGAAGCTGGTGAACCTCTCCCGGGGCAAGTTCTACCGCGCCCGCCTGGATGACTCCGACCGCCTGTTGTTCGCGCTCGTGCGACACGCCGGGGAGACCTGTGCGCTGATGCTCGAGGTCATCCGGAATCACGACTATTCCAGGTCGCGTTTCCTGCGCGGCGCGCACATCGATGAATCGAAGATCGCCGACGTGGATGCTGCGGAGGCACGACTCGATGCCCAACCGGTGCGTTACCTGCATCCGGAGCGCGCCGCGGTGCACTTCCTCGACAAGCCGATCTCTTTCGACAACGCACAGGAAGCGGTGTATCGCCTGCCGCCTCCCCTGATCGTGGTCGGCAGCGCCGGCAGCGGCAAGACCGCCCTCACGCTGGAGAAACTGAAGCACGCCCAGGGCGAAGTGCTGTACGTGACCCAATCCGCGTATCTCGCGCAGAACGCGCGCGACCTGTACTACGCCCAAGGCTTCGAGCGTGAAGAGCAGGAGGCCACGTTCCTGTCCTTTCGCGAGTTCGTCGAATCCATCCGCGTCCCGCAGGGGCGCGAGGCGGGCTGGCGAGAGTTTGCCGGCTGGTTTGCGCGCCTGCGCCAGGGGCAGGCATTCAGGGATGTCGACGGGCACCAGGCGTTCGAGGAAATCCGCGGCGTGATTGCCGCACGCGCGGGTGGCGTGCTCTCGCGCGAGGACTATTGCGCGCTCGGCGTCCGCCAGTCGATCTTCGCGCCAGAGGAGCGCGGGCAGCTCTACGACCTGTTCGGGAAATATCGGGTGTGGCTCGCGGAAGCGGGCCTCTACGATCTCAACCTGCTCGCGCACGAATGGCTGGCGCTCGCCGCGCCACGCTATGACTTTGCGGTAATCGACGAAGTCCAGGACCTCACCACGGCGCAGCTCGCCCTCGTGCTGAAGACGCTGAAATCCCCGGACCGCTTCATGCTTTGCGGCGACTCGAACCAGATCGTCCATCCGAATTTCTTCTCCTGGAGCCAGGTCAAGACCCTCTTCTGGCGCGACCCGGAGCTGGCCGAGGCGCAGCAGCTGCGCGTGCTCACTGCCAACTTCCGCAATGGGACGGAAACGACGCGGCTCGCCAATGCCCTGCTCAAGATCAAGCATCGGCGCTTCGGCTCCATAGATCGGGAGAGCAACTTCCTGGTCGAAGCGACAGGTGGCGAGCCCGGAACGGCGACGCTGCTGGCCGACAAGGACACCGCCAAGCGCGAGCTGGATCGCAGGATCCGCCAGTCCACCCGCTTCGCCGTGCTGGTGATGCGCGACGAGGACAAGGCAGCGGCGCGCGAGTACTTCTCCACGCCCCTCCTGTTCTCGATCCACGAAGCGAAGGGACTCGAGTACGAGAACATCGTGCTGTACCGATTCGTCTCCGGCTACCGGCAGGAGTTTGCGGAAATCGCTTCGGGCGTGACCCGGCAGGACCTCGAAAGCGACACGCTCGACTACCGCCGCGCGCGCGACAAGAGCGACAAGTCCCTGGAAGTCTACAAGTTCTTCGTGAACTCGCTGTACGTCGCGCTGACGCGCGCGGTGACGAACCTCTATCTCGTCGAATCCGATACGACGCATCCCCTGTTCAGCCTGCTGGACCTGACCGTCGCCGGTGCGGGGGCGCAGGTGGCGGTCAGTCAATCGAGTCTCGAGGAATGGCAGAAGGAAGCGCGCAAGCTCGAGTTGCAAGGCAAGCAGGAGCAGGCCGAGGCTATCCGCCGCACGATTCTCAGACAATCCCCGCCGCCGTGGCCGGTGCTCGACGAGCCGGCCGTGCGCGACCTGCTGGTCAGGGTCTTCCGCGAGCGGGCGGTCGGCGACAAGCACAAGCGGCGGCTCGGTGAGTACGCAGCGTTCTACGATGAGCCCGAACTCGCCCTGCACCTCGCGCAGGAAGCAGGCATCGGCGTGGCGCAATTCGGCAGCGTGCAGGGCTTCGAGCAGCAGCGCGTCGCCGTGCGCCGCAAGCACCTGGCGGCCTACGCCGGGCGCAATTTCAAGGACGTGCTGCGCCAGTGCGACACCCACAGCGTCGACCATCGCACGCCCATGAACCAGACGCCGCTGATGGCGGCCGCGGCCGCCGGCAACACCGCGCTGGTCGAAGCGCTGCTCGGGCGCGGAGCGGACCGCGAAGCGACCGACCACCACGGCTGCAACGCACTGCATGCCGCCCTGCGCGAAGCGTTCAGTGATCCCTCATTTGCGCGCGGCTCCGCGGCGGCGCTCTATGAGCTGCTGGCACCCGCGCACGTGGATGTGAAGGCCGGGGGGCGCCTGGTGCGCATCGACCGGCATCTATCGGAATATTTTCTGTTCCAGACGTTCTGGACCCTGTTCAAGTCCCGCTTCACGCGCATCGACCGCACACTCGCCTGTGCGCTCGACACGAAAGCGATACTCCGGGCCTGGGAGGCGCTGCCAGAGAGCATCCTGCGCGCTGCGCGCAACAAGCGGCAACATCTTTCCCATGTGCTGTCGCGCAACGAAATGGAGCGCGACTACGCGTACAACCGCGCGCTCTTCAGGCGCGCGGCGCACGGCTGGTACCAGTTCAACCCGACGCTCGAAGTCCGCGTTCGCCCTGATTCGGGTGAAGAACTCTGGCGACCGGTGTTCGCGGCGCTCAACCTGCCGCTGATCTTTGAATCCTCGGTGCAGTACTCGCGCGCTGCGCTCAATGAGTATCTGGTATCTGCAGGTCTGCCGGCCTGTCCGCTTCCCATCATGGCCGAGCGCGAGGCTGCGCGGCTCGCCGAGGAAGCCCGGCGCGAGGCGGAGATGGAGCGCGCCGGGCTTTTGGCCAGACGCGAATGGGAACGCCAGCGGGCACAGCAGGCCGCGGATGCGGCGAACATCGCGAAGCCGCGCTGGGGCACGCCCGAAGCGCGCCTGGAAGCGAGGAGGGAATTGCAGCGCCGGATCGGGAAAGCGCGGGAACAGGGCGGAACGAAAGAGAAGTGACCGCCTCGTCGATCGTCGTTGCGGACCTGCCGCCGTGATTGGACAGATTAGTATGTCAGCGCGCTCTTGCCCTGAGCGCTTCACCCTGAGCCCTCAGCTCAGCGGAATCCGGTCGACCTTCGCTGCGCAGATGAAATCGTTCCCGGACAGCCCGCGGATCGCGTGGGTACTGAAGGTTGCGCGGCAATAGTTGTAGCCGACCTCGAGATCGGGGTGGTGATCCTCGAGGTTCGCGATGTGTGCGAGCGCATTCACGAAGCTCATCGTGCGAAAGAAGTCGTGGAACACGAATTCGCGACGGATCGACTTCGCGTCGGCGGCGAGCTTCCAGCCCTCGTGCAGGCCGGCCCGCATCTGCTCCGCCTCCGCCCGGGTGAGTGGCTGCACACCGCCCTCGCAGGGCACGCACTTGCGTTCGGAGAGTTCGCTCATGCCGTCGTACTCCTTCGCGTGAAGCGGCGCGCGACATACCGTTCGACGAGTTCCTGGAACTCCTCGGCAATGCGCTCGCCTTTGAGCGTCACGGTCTTCTCGCCATCTTCATAGACGGGTGCCACCGGGCGCTCGCCGGTGCCGGGGAGGCTGATGCCGATGCTCGCGTGCTTGCTCTCGCCGGGGCCATTGACCACGCAGCCCATCACCGCCACCGTCATGTCTTCGACGCCGTCGTAGGTCTTGCGCCACTCAGGCATGCGCCGGCGCACGTGCGACTGGATCGACTGCGCGAGCTGCTGGAAGTAGGTACTCGTCGTGCGTCCGCAGCCGGGGCAGGCGATGACCATCGGAATGAAGGCGCGCAGGCCCATCGTCTGCAGGATCTCCTGCGCGACGATCACTTCCTGCGTGCGATCGCCGCCCGGTTCCGGCGTGAGCGACACACGGATCGTGTCGCCGATGCCCTCCTGCAGCAGCACCGCCAGACCTGCAGTCGAGGCGACGATGCCCTTCGAACCCATGCCGGCTTCGGTGAGGCCGAGATGCAGCGGGTAGCGGCAGCGCGCGGCGAGGTCGCGGTAGACGGCGATGAGATCCTGCACGCCGCTCACCTTGGCCGAGAGCACGATGCGGTCTGCGGGAAGGCCCAGCTCGCAAGCGCGATCGGCGCTCGCGACGGCCGAGGTCACGATCGCATCGCGCATGACATCCTGCGCGGAGCGAGCCTGCGCGGAGCGCGAGTTCTCGTCCATCATCCGCGTCAGGAGGTCCTGGTCGAGGCTGCCCCAGTTCACGCCGATGCGCACCGGCTTGTCATGGCGGCAGGCCGTCCCGATCATCTCGGCGAACTGCGGGTCGCGCTTGCTGCCGCGCCCGACGTTGCCGGGGTTGATGCGGTACTTCGCGAGTGCCTCGGCACAGGCGGGGTGTTCGCGCAGCAGTTTGTGGCCGTTGAAATGAAAATCCCCGATCAGCGGCACCGTAACCCCCATCTGCGCGAGGCGGTCGCGCACATGCGGCACCGCGGCAGCGGCCTCATCGGTGTTGACCGTCACGCGCACGAGTTCGGAACCGGCGCGGGCAAGCGACTTGACCTGCTGCGCGGTGGCCTCCGCGTCGGCCGTATCGGTGTTGGTCATCGATTGCACGACGATCGGGTGCCCGCCACCGATGAGGGCGGCGCCGACACGAACGGCGAGGGAGGGGCGGCGGGGGTGGGCGGACATGAGACCACCTATTCTAAGGCGTGCCCGCGCTTGTCGCTGCGGTCACTGGTATCATGTCGCCGCTCGCCGCTTTTCAAGACTGTCCGGAGAGATCCTGTCGCCCCTGGGGGCGGGGACGCCGAAGGCGCAAGTTCCGCCCGGAAACGCTCAGGCAAAAGAACGGCAGATCCGAGGCGAGCTCTGGAGAGTGGTGGGCCCGGTCCACCCACCGAAGGGGTGCGGCGAGTCCCGGTGGACCCGCCCGATCTCTCAGGTCACAGGACAGAGGGGCGGTGGAAGTGGGTCCGCATGGGACGACGTACACCGCTCTATGACCTTCACACACGACTCGGCGCCCGAATGGTCGATTTCGGCGGCTGGGACATGCCCGTTCATTATGGTTCGCAGATCGAGGAACACCACGCGGTGCGCCGGCATGCCGGTGTGTTCGACGTCTCGCACATGTGCGTCGTCGATCTCGCCGGCGATCGGGTGCGGCCCTTTCTCGAGCACCTCGTCGCCAACGACGTGGGCAAACTGCGTATGCGGGGAAAGGCTCTCTACAGCTGCCTCCTGAACGACGCCGGCGGCGTGCTCGACGATCTCATCATCTATTACCTCGACGAGTCATACTTTCGCGTCGTGGTCAATGCCGGCACCCGCGACAAGGATCTTGCGTGGATCCGCAAGCACGCCGCGCCTTTCGGCGTAGCGGTCACCGAGCGCACCGACCTCGGCATGCTGGCAGTTCAGGGGCCGGCTGCGCGCGGCATTGTCGAGGGTCTCCTGCCGACTGCGCTCGCAGATTCCGCTGCACGCGAAGCCATCATGACGCTCGCACCGTTCAGCGGCCGCGCGATTGGTGCATGGTTCGTCGCCCGCACCGGCTACACCGGTGAGGACGGTTTCGAGATCATCCTGCCCGTTGCTGAGGCCGAGCCGACCTGGCTCGCGCTCAATGCCAGGGGCGTGCGCTCCTGCGGGCTCGGCGCACGCGATACGCTGCGGCTCGAGGCCGGCATGAACCTCTATGGCAACGACATGAGCGAGTCGGCCCACCCGCTCGAGTCGGGCCTCGCGTGGACCGTCGCGTTCGAGCCGGCTGACCGGGATTTCATCGGGCGCGCGGCGCTCGAGGCGATCCGCGCCCGAGGCGTCGGCGCGAAGCTCGTCGGCCTGCTGCTCGAGGACCGGGGCGTGCTGCGTGGCCATCAGAAAGTGATCGTCCCGGATGTGGGTGAGGGCGAGATCACGAGCGGCACATTCTCGCCGACGCTTGAGAAATCGATCGCGCTCGCGCGCGTGCCCAGGGCCACGGGCGAGCGCGTGCAGGTCGACGTGCGCGGCAAACTGCTCGCGGCACGCGTGGTGAAGCCGCCGTTCGTCCGCCACGGCAAAGTACTCGTTTCCTGACCGGAGAGATTCCATGAGCCAGATTCCCGCCGATTTGAAGTACGCGAAAAGCCACGAATGGGTGAAACCCCTCGCCGATGGCACGGTCGAAATGGGCATCAGCGATCACGCGCAGGCGGCGCTCGGTGATCTGGTGTTCGTCGAAGTGCCGAGCGTGGGCCGCACGCTCGCGGCGGGCGAAGCCTGCGCGGTCGTCGAGTCCGTGAAGGCCGCATCGGATGTCTACAGCCCGATTGCCGGCACCGTGACGGCGGTCAACGCGGAGCTTGCCAGCGCGCCCGAGCTCATCAACCAGGATCCGTATGGCGGCGGCTGGATGCTTCGCATGAAGCCCGTCGATCCGCGCGCGGCCGACGCCCTGCTCAGCGCTTCGGATTACGAAGCGGTGTTGCAGGCCGAATAAGGGAGAGGTCATGCCGTTCATCCCGCACACCGAGGACGACATCCGCGAGATGCTCGCGGCGATCGGCGCCCCGACGATCGAGGCGCTCTTTGACGAGATTCCGCAGGAACTGCGCACGCAGGCGCTCGCGGGCGTGCCGCCGGGGCTCTCCGAACACGAGATCGGGCGGCTCATGTCGGAGCGCGCGAAGCAGGACGGCCGCCCCCTGTCTTTCCTCGGCGCGGGCGCCTACGAGCATCACATTCCATCGGCGGTGTGGGCAATCGTCACGCGCGGCGAGATCTACAGCGCCTACACGCCGTATCAGGCCGAGGCGAGCCAGGGCACGCTGCAGGCGATTTACGAATACCAGACGATGATCGCCTCGCTCACCGGCATGCAGGTGTCGAACGCGACCCTCTACGACGGCGGCTCGGCGCTCGCCGAGGCCGCGCTCATGGCGGTGCGCGCGCATCGCAAGTCGAATTCGCAGCGCATCCTCGTGCCGACCACCGTGCACCCGCACTATCGCAAGGTGGCAGTGGCGACGGCCGGCAATCAGGGCCTCGTCTTCGACACCGTGCCCTACGCGCGCGAGACGGGCTGCATCGCGCCCGCCTCGCTTGCAAGGCATGCGGGCGAGGACATCACCGCGCTCGTGATCCAGCAGCCGAATTTCTTCGGTGCGCTCGAGGATGTCGATGCGCTCACCGACTTGGCGCATGCGCAGGGCGCGCTCGTGATCGCGGTCGTGAACCCCACCTCGCTCGCGTTGCTGAAGCCGCCGGGCGAGTGGGGCAGGAAGGGCGCAGACATCGTGATTGGCGAAGGTCAGCCGCTCGGCGTGCCGCTCTCATCCGGCGGGCCGTACTTCGGCTTCATGACGACCCGCATGGAGTACGTGCGCCAGATGCCGGGCCGCATCGTCGGTCGCACCGTCGATCTCGACGGGCGCGAAGGCTTCGCGCTCACACTGCAGGCGCGCGAGCAGCACATCCGCCGCGGCAAGGCGACTTCGAACATCTGCACGAACCAGGGCCTCCTGATGACGGCGGCCACGATCTACATGTCGATCATGGGGCCGGAGGGCCTCGAGCGTGTCGCGGCGCTCTCCGCGCAGCGCACGCGCGAGCTCGTCGCGGCACTCACGCGGGTGAAGGGCGTGCGCCGGTGCTTCGAGGGCCCTCATTTCCACGAAGCCGTCCTCACACTTGACCGACCGGTCTCAGGCGTGTTGCGCGAGCTCGCAGCGCGTGGCGTGCTCGGCGGCTACGATCTCACGGAGCACTACCCGGAACTCGGCGCGGCGCTGCTCGTGTGTGCGACCGAGACGAAGACCGCTGCCGATGTCGATGCGTATGCCGCCGCCCTCAGCGAGGCTCTGCGCGCCGCGCGCGCGGCCTGAAGAAGGATACCCAGCATGCCGAATCGCCGCGAAAAGCTGATTTTCGAGTATTCACGCCCCGGTCGGGGCGCGATGGGTCAATGGCCGGAGAAGACGGCAGTTCCCGGGGACCTGCCGCAAGCGCTGCGCCGCAAGAGCCGGCCGCTGCTGCCGCAAGTGAGCGAACTCGAAGCGGTGCGCCACTACACGCGCCTCTCGCAGCTCAATTTCTCGATCGACACGCACTTCTACCCGCTCGGCTCGTGCACGATGAAGTACAACCCGAAGGC
>DAORVK010000059.1:0-18163 GCA_035433705.1 Steroidobacteraceae bacterium | reverse complement strand
AGGGCGACATCGTCGTCGTCTACGGCCAGCCGGAAGAGATCGAGCACGCCGAGGCTTTGCTGCTCGCCGGCTGATCGCAGCCGTGACCGTTCAGTGCGGCAGGATGAGGCTCACTCGCGCGCCACCCAGCCCGGAGCGGCCGAATTCCAGTTGGCCACGATGCAGACCGGCGATGGCATGTGCGATGGAGAGGCCCAGCCCGCTGCCCTCACCCAGACTGCCCTCGGGACGATGGAAGCGCTCACCGGGGCGCGCTGCGTCCCCCGGGGAAAATCCTGCGCCATCATCATTGACTTCGAGTGACACCCGCTCCGCGCCACCCGCGACGCGTACGTTCACGTGCCCGTGCACGGGCGCGTGGCGTAACGCGTTTTCGAGCAGGTTCTGCACGAGAATGGCGAGTAGCCCGTGACTGCCATGGACCAGGTCATCATCGCCTTCGCGATCGAGTGAGAGCACGATCGATCGCGCGGCAGCCTGTTCGCTCGCCTCGCGCAAAACCTGTTCGGCAACCTCGGCGAGATGCAGCGGGCCTGCGTCGTCGAGTTCGGTGAGATTCTCGACCCGCGCCAGCATCAGCAGCTGGGTCACCAGCCGCTGCATGCGATCGAGCGCCTCATGCGAGCGTTGCAGGTGCAGTGCGCGCTCGGCGGCATCGGCGTCCTGCCCGGCCAGGTCCAGCTCGAGCCGTAGTGCGGCCAGAGGATTGCGCAGTTCGTGCGCGGCATCTGCGGTGAAGCGGCGCTCGCGTTCGAGGCTCATCTGGAGG
Organism: Steroidobacteraceae bacterium; assembly: GCA_035433705.1. Classification (GTDB taxonomy): domain Bacteria; phylum Pseudomonadota; class Gammaproteobacteria; order Steroidobacterales; family Steroidobacteraceae; genus CADEFQ01. The sequence continues at coordinate 17,394 of DAORVK010000059.1, read as the reverse complement.
CGCGCGACGAGCCGGTCGATGGCTTGCGTGAACGGTGCCAGCTCGATCGGCACCCGGGCATCGGTCATCGCAGGGATCAGGGGCGTGGTGCTCGACGACAGGCTGCGCGTCAAGCGGCGCAGTGGCTGCAAACCTGCACGCAAGCCTGCAAAAACCGTTGGCGGCACCAGCAGCAGCAGTGCCAGCAGCGCCAGCAGGGCCGGCGCCAGAAGCTTGCGCATCAACTCATCGCGTTCGTCGAGCGGTGCCGCGACCTGGATCCAGTACTGTCGTCCGGCATCCCAGCGCTGGAATATGCGCCAGCGTCGCTTCTGGTAGATGACGGAATGGAAGTGCGCATCGCCCGGATCGAACGCCAACGCCGGCATTGCGGAGCTCTGGATCAGCAACTCGCCGCGTGCGTCGCGCACGGTGATCGCCGGGTGCTGCGCTGTGGGGTCCGAGTCGATGACTTCCTTGTCCGCCAGTCGAGCCGGGTCGATTTGCACTGGCGCTGCCGGCATTACTGCGAACACGCTGGCGGCGGTGCGCACCAGCGTCTGGTCAAATATCTCGTCCACCTCGTGCAGCGTGCGCCAGGCCATCCACGCGCTGGCCATCAGCCAGATCAGCGCGATTCCGGCCACCAGCCACAGCACCAGCCGCCGGTTCAGGGACGGGCGCGTCATGCGCCGCGCTCCACGCGTGGATTGATCGCATAGCCGATACCGCGCAAGGTCTCGATCCAGCCCGGCCCGAGCTTCTGGCGCAGATGATGGATATGCACTTCCACGGCGTTGCTCGCGACCTCCTGGTCCCAGCCGTACAGGGCGGCCTCGAGCTGCTCGCGGGAATAGGCCCGCCCCGGATGGCGGACCAGCATTGCGAGCAGTGCGTATTCGCGCGCAGTCAGCTCCAGTGTCGCGCCCGCCATTGTGGCACTGCGTGCCGCCGGGACGACTTCCAGCGCGCCGATGCGGATGGCCGGCTCGATCTGCCCGTCGGCGCGCCGCAGCAGCGCGCGCAGGCGTGCGGCCAGCTCGTCGAGATGCACCGGCTTGACCACGTAGTCATCAGCGCCGGCATCGAGCCCGGCCACGCGATCCGGCAAGCCGTCGCGCGCAGTCAGCAGCAGCACCGGGGTGGCGTCCTTGCGACGGCGCATGTCGGCGATGATGGCCGGTCCGCTGCTGCGCGGCAGGTTCCAGTCGAGTACCGCGGCCGCGTAGCTCGTGTCGGTGAGCGCGGCCGCGGCCTGCGCACCATCGGTGATCCAGTCCACCGTGTAGCCGAGCCGGCGCAGGCCGGCTGTCAGCGCCTGTCCCAGTGCGTGATCGTCCTCGGCAAGCAGGATGCGCATGCAGGCACTGTAACGTCAGTCAGGGCCTCATGCCGTGATTGCCGTGATTGCCGTGATTGTCATCCAGCGCACGCTTGCGGCCGTGGAACATCGAGGCGATCAGGTTTTCGCGATAGTGAAGACTCTCGCTGATCGCGGCCACGACGTGCAGGCCGACCAGGACAAGGACCGAATAGGCAAGCACCTCATGGAACTCCTCGAGCCACTCTGCGCCGAAAAAGCGATCCGTGGTCTGCAGCCAGCCGGTGACGCCGACGAGGACGACTCCGGCGAGCAGTGCAAGCATCATGGCGGCCGCACCCGGATTGTGACCGAGTTGCCGCCGGGAGCGCCCGACCAGGCGCTCACGCAGATAGCGGCTCACCGCTCGTGGACCGCGGACCCAGTCGCTGAAGCGGGCGTGTCGCGGGCCGACCCAGCCCCAGAAAAACCGCACTGCAATCACGAGCAGCGCGGCGTAGCCGAGCCAGTTGTGCAGGGGATCGCCGCCTTCGTTCATGAAGTTGGCCAGAAACCCGATAGCGAGTGACCAGTGTAACGTGCGTACGATCGGGTCCCAGACTTTGACAGTAGTAGTCACGGCGATCCACCTGCGGGTGATTGCTCAGCGCTGCTTGACGATTCGACCGTCGGTCGGATCGAAGTAGATCTCGACGTTCTTGCCGTCCTTGTCCTTGCCATAGATCTCGTAGCAGTTGCCCGATATCTTGAACACCTTGATCGTGTAGCCCTGATCGAGGATTCGCTGCTTCATCGTGGCCTCGGGCATCCACTGGTCCCGCGGGGCCTGCGTGCATTCGGGGGCAGCGACTGCGGCGGCGGATGCCAATGCGGCGACGACGAACAGCGGTGCGGTGATATGGCGTTTCATCTTGCTCTCCAGGTTCGGCATGATTGCCTGGGGTCGCAAGTTAAACCCGCTTTCTTAAGCGAACCTTAAGGCGGTACCGGCCGCCGCTCGGCCCTCAACGCGAGGCGACCGGGGGCGGTAGCGCAGCCTGCCGGGCCCGGTATCGCACCACGAGGCGCGCAACCTGGGTGTGCGCCGGATCCCTGCTCGACACGTTGACGCAGACGGGCAGCAGGTCCGCCGGGGCTGCGTAATTTGCTGGAGTATCGGCGAAGGCCATTGTGAGAGTCTGGGTTTCGGCTTCGTCAGGATGCATCCGCCAGTCCGCGCCCGCCTCGAGCGATCGGGAGTAGCGTTCGACGTCGAGGCGCTCCGCTGCGGCCGGTATCTGGGTGCAGAGCATGACGGGCGCAGTCGCCGCCGGGTCGCACACCGGCGCGGGACCCTCGCCCTCGGCGTCGTTACGCACGCAGGGTGCGAGTTGCACCAGAGCCTCAGACGCAGCGGCCTGCGGCAAGGGTCGGTCCGCCACGGCGTGACGTTCTTTTTCGGCAACGAGGACCTGAAGCTGCTCGTGCAGCCCGGCTCGCAGCCGGGCGATTTCATCCCGCGCGCCCTCTGCGCGAAGTTCGGAATAGGCATAGCCGCCAACCGCGGACGCCAGCACGAGCGCGACGAGTGTCAGCGCCGTGCGCAGTGCGCTCCGGCGGGGCTTTGCGCTTGCCGGAGAGCGGGCTCGCATCAACTGGAATCCGGCGGCACTCACCGTAGCCGATGCGCCGATGACGGCAGCGACAATCGTTTCCGACAGACCCACGACAGCCTCCGGCGATTCTGGGCTGTCGAAGTGTAACGGCGCAGCCCCGGCCGGCGCATTCGACCCGCTACGCGATGAGGGGCCTGCGTAGAGCTGGACAGGAGATCTGTGACGCAGGTCACGCGCCACACTGTCGGCGCCGTGCGACGAAAGCGGCGTCCGCGCAGCGCACGCGTGGAAAACCACGCTTGCCATGCCCGCATGCCGGTGTGAAGCTTCGACACCCGCCGCCGCCTCACCGGAGACCCGCATGCCGGGACCCTTGCACGGCATTCGTGTCGTCGAACTGACCAGCGTAGTTCTCGGCCCCTGGGCCTGCCAGTTTCTCGGCGACATGGGCGCCGATGTAGTGAAAATCGAGGCGCCGCGCGGCGACAGCAACCGCACGCTCGGCGCGTCGCGGCATCCCGGCATGGCGGCGCTCTATCTCACCTGCAACCGCAACAAGCGCAGCATTGTGCTCGATCTCAAACAGCCGGGAGCGCGCGAGGCGCTGCTCAAGCTGGTCGCGACGGCGGACGTATTCGTGCACAACAACCGCCCGCAGGTCATGACGAAGCTCGGACTCGATTACGCGGATCTGAAGAAGGTGAATGCACGGATCATCTACTGCGGAGCGTACGGCTACTCGAAGCAGGGTCCCTACGGCGCCAAGGGCGCGCTCGACGATTCGATCCAGGCGGTGAGCGGCATTGCGATGCTCAACAAGCTGGTGCTCGGCGAACCGCGCTACCTGCCGACCGTCGTGGCCGACAAGACGACTGCGATGACGGTCGTCTACGCCGTGCTCGCGGCGCTTCTGCATCGCGAGCGCACCGGCGAAGGCCAGGACATCGAAGTGCCGATGTTCGAGACGATGGTGCACTTCGTGATGGGCGAGCATCTCTGGGGCATGAGCTTCGATCCGCCGATCGGCGGGCCAGGCTACACGCGCCTGATGAGCAGGGAGCGCCGGCCGTATCCGACGCAAGACGGTTACATCGCCATCCTGCCGTACCTCGACGCACACTGGGTCACTTTCTGCAACGTGGTCGATCGCCCGGATCTGCTCGCCGACCCGCGCTTCAAGACACTCGCGGATCGCGTGCGCAACATCGATGCAACCTATTCAGAGACCGCGAAGATCATGGCGGCGCGCACCACGCGCGAATGGCTCGATCTGTTCTCCACAACGAGCGTGCCGACGATCGTCGTGAACAGCCTCGAGGACCTGGCGACCGATCCGCACCTCGAGGCCGTGGGCTTCTGGCGGTCAGTCGATCACCCGACCGAAGGCAAGCTCAAGTTGCCGGCGTTCCCGGTGAACTTCAGCGCGACTCCCGCGAGTATCGAGCGTCATGCGCCGCGCCTCGGCGAACACACCCGTGAAGTGCTGCGTGAGGCTGGTCTCGACGAGTCCGCGATTGATTCACTGCTCGCGAGTGGTGCGGCGATGACCGCGGAGGGTGCGGCGAAAACCGTATCGCAAGGCGCGGACTGAGGTTGCGCGCTGCCCTCAGCCCGCCGTGGCTTGCGCCGCCAATCCGTAGACGCGCAACGCGTTGTCGCGCAGGAACTTGCGAAGGGGCTCGGGACGCAGCCCGAGGCCGAGCACTTCGTCCATGGTGCGCTTGAAGCCGAGTACGGGAAAATCCGTGCCGAACAGCACCTTGTCCTGTCCGTAGGTGTTGATGTAGTTCACGAAACCCTGTGGCCAGAACTTCGGGCTGTGTGCGTCTGAGCCGATGTACACGTTCGCGTGTTTCCACGCCATCGCGATCATCTCGTCGGCCCAGGGGATGCCAACGTGGATGCCGATGAGCTTGAGCTCCGGAAAATCGCAGGCGATGCCGTCGAGCAGGATCGGACGCCCGACACTGCGCATCGGCTGCTCCTTTGCGTAGACCATCGACTGCCCGACCTGCATCTGGATCGGCACACCGAGTTCACAGCACTTGGCGTAGAAGGGGTAGTACTTCGCGTGATCGGGTGGCAGGTCGAACCAGTGCGGATAAAGGTGAGCGCCGATGAATCCCATGTTCTTCACGGCGTCCTCGAGCGCGCGCACGCCGTGCATGCCTTCGAACGGGTCGAGGCCCGCGAGGCCGTAGAAGCGGCCCGGATACTTCTCAATGGCGCGCGCGACAATCTCGTACGGCAAATGAAATGAACCCGGGAGTCCCTTGCGGCCCGCCTTCGGGGCGAAGAGGAACGCCCGCTCGACGCCTGCATCAGCCATCTGGGCCAGCATGTCGTCGAGCGGCATTCCCTGCATGCTCGTCTTCGCCTTCATCTTGCCGGCGAAGAACTCCTCCTGCCAGCCGGGGCGAAACGACAGCGCCTCCTGCGTCCAGATGCCGGCGACGATGTCGATGGCAGCAACGGGTGCGCCGGTCACGCTCATGCCTCGGACTCCAACTCGAGTGGGGACAGCCGCCAATCGTAGCAGGCCGCGGCGGTGTATGCCGGTGACGGGCTGAAGGTGTGTCCATCTGTCGCACAGCGCGTTGTGTGAGCGCGACATGAACGGGCTGGGGGCCGACCGCAATGCTTGTCCGAACAGCGGCGCTTGCTTGCGCGATCAATTCGCGTGCTAGGATCAAACGCATCAGCGAGCTGCAGAACGCGCGATGCGCTGTAGCAACAACATTCGCACTCACCAGGGGGCTTCGACAAATGTCCACGCAGCGTTTGATCGCGGCAGCAGTCGCCGCAGCTATCAGTGGCGCCGCCGCGCAGGCCCAGGAGACGGCGGCGCAGTCGGGCCTGCAGGAGGTCGTGGTCACGACGGCGCGCCAGCGCGCCGAAGTACTGCTCGACGTGCCGGCGACCGTCGATGCCTTCACGGCGAAGGACATCAAGGCAGCGGGCATCGAGCGGCCGCAGGATTTCATCGCGCTGACGCCCGGCCTCTCGCAGGTTCAGACTGCGGAAATCGGTGACATCCAGGTCAATATCCGCGGCATCAACACCGGCCGCGATACCGAAACGAACTTCGCCCTGGTGATCGATGGTGTGCTGCAGACGAATCCGGCCGCACTCAACCAGGAGCTGAATTCAGTTTCGCAGATCGAGGTGCTGAAGGGCCCGCAAGGCGCCGTCTACGGGCGCAACGCGGTGGCGGGCGCCATCATCCTCTCGACACGCAAGCCCGCGGATGAGTTCGAACTCGACGTCGGCGCAGGCGCCGGCAGCGACGCGAGCTACAAGGCGAACTTCTGGGCGGGTGGGCCGCTCGCCGGTTCGGTGAAGGGCAGCCTCTCCGGGTATTACCGCACGACCGACGGCCAGTGGGACAACCGGTTCCTGCGCTGCGACGATTGTGTCGATTACTACGAGGAAACCGGTGTCCAGGGTCGGCTGTTGTTTGAACTCGGCAGCGGCAGATACGACTTCAAGGCGAAGTACTCGACCGCCGAAGCAGGCGCGATCAATTTCAACGCCGCACTCGCACTCGCCGACGCCGCCGCGGGGCTCAACGTACCCATCTTCCAGGAAGATGTGAACCAGCACGTCTTCCAGTACATCAACAACGTGAAGCCCGTGAACGAGCAGGAAAACTTCAACCTGTCGCTCAAGGGCGAGTGGGGCATCGGTGCGAATACGCTCACCGGCTACGTGGCGTACAACAAGCAGGACAACAACTTCGTCACCGATGGCACGAGCGCCGCATTCAATCTTTACAGCACCACGTCCTCGTGCATCAGCTCGAATGACGCGCGCAGGGCCGACACGCCAGTGCCGCCGCCGTTCTTCTACGCCCCGAGCGGCACGTTCGTGACGAGCTTCCTGCCACCCTACAGCCCTGCAACCTGCGACGGCTACCAGTACCAGCAGCGCGACCAGGAAGACCTGAGCGCCGAACTGCGACTCTCCTCACCGGGGGGCGAGCGGCTGCGGTGGAGCGGAGGCCTCTATTTCGCTGATATTGATCGTCACGTCGTGGTGTCACAGGGCTCGGACAACGGCGGTGGCGTTTTCCGGCACGAGGCCTTCGTGCCGGCGAGCGGACCGAATCCGACCGACCTGCTGTACGACGACGACTTCAAGAGCAAGGTGATCGCGGGCTTCGGCCAGTTTGCCTACGACATCACGGATGGCGTCGAGGTGTCGCTCGCGATGCGCTACGACCAGGAGAAACGCGACGTCGGCAACAACGTGCCGACCGGCGCCAATGCGCGTGCGCAGACGCCCGGCTTTGCTGCGGCGTTCAACCCGGGTGGTCCTCCCTACATCAACCCTGCGTACACCGCCGCCCCGCCACTTGCGACCACCGGCATTCCGGATCGCGACAAGACGTTCAGCCAGTTCCAGCCGAAGCTGTCGGTCAATTGGCGCGTCACCGACGAATGGTCGCTGTTCGGTTCCTATGGTTATGGCTTTCGCTCCGGCGGCTTCAATTCAAGCGGCAGCGCCGCGACGATCCAGCAGGCCTATGGCGGTCTGTGCCTCGGACCCTCGTTCACGCTGCCGGTCTGCACGCCGACGTCGGTCCACAATGTCACGAACGTGCGGGACGACTACCGCAAGGAAGTGTCGAAGGCGGCCGAGATCGGCTTCAAGGCCGAGTTGCTCGACCGGCAGCTCACGCTGAACGGCGCCCTGTATCGCACCAAAGTCGAAGACATGCTGTTCTTCGACTTCCTGGCCGGGCCCTTCGGGCTGCTGCGCGTCGTCTCGAACATCAACGAGGTGACGATTCAGGGCGCCGAGTTCGACGCGCGCTGGCGTGTGAACGACTTCTTCACGGTGTTTGGCGGCATCGGTTATGTCGACGGCGAGATCGACCGCTTCGACAGCCGTCCTTATACGAAGGGCAACGAATTGCCCTATGCGCCGAAGTACACCGGCAATGCCGGCGTGGAACTCACGGTGCCGATCGGCGGCAATGGCCTCGATTTGCTCGCACGCGTCGACATGAGCGCGCTCGGCGAGACCTGGTTCCACCCGGTGCAGGACAACCGCATACCGAACCTCTTCACGGGATTCGGCTTCGGCCAAGGTGAGTTCTCGAAAATGAAGCGTGATCCGTACGAGATCTTCAATGCGCGCCTCACGCTGCGCCAGGACCGCTGGGGCGTGACGGGCTGGGTGCGCAACCTGACGGACGAGCACTATCTCGCCGAGGTGATCGTGGCGCCCGAATTCGGCGGAGCGTTCATTCATGACGCGCCGGGCCGTTCATACGGCGTCGACGTGAATTTCCGCTTCTGAGCGAGGCCTGGTGCCGGGTTTTCGGTTATTCGGTTATTGGGCGGTAGCCCGCAATAACCGAATAACCGAAAACCCGGCACCATTCGGCACCGGTTAGAATCGGCGGCTGTGAACCGCCATGACATCGAATTTCCGGCCCGCCATGCCGCGTTGCGCGACGATGTGCACGTGCTCGGTGGCCTGGTGGGGGACATTCTCCGCGAGCAGGGGGGCGACGCCCTGCTCGACCTCGTCGAGCGTGACCGGGTGCTCGCGATCCAGCACCGGGCGGGCGATGAGGCCGCCGGCAAGGAACTCGAGGTTCGGGTACGGGGCCGTCCGCCGGCGACGGCGCGCGATCTCGTGCGGGCATTTTCGGCCTGGTTCCAGGCGGTCAACCTCGCGGAGAAGGTGCATCGCATAAGACGGCGCAAGGAGTACTTCCTCGCCGACAGCGCGCGCCCGCAACCCGGCGGCGTCGAAGACGCGCTCGCGGCTCTCAAGGCTGAAGGCGCCTCGCTCGATGAGGTGCTCGCGTTGCTCGCAAAGCTGCGCATCGAGCCGGTCTTCACGGCGCATCCCACCGAGTCGACCCGTCGCACGATCCTGCGCAAGCAGCAGCGCGTCGCCGAGATGCTCCTCGACCGGCTCGATCCCACGCTCACCCCGCAGGAGACGCGCAGTCTCCTCGGACGCGTGCGCACGGAGATGACCACGGCGTGGCAGACGGAGGACCACCCGCGCGACCGGCTGACCGTTGCCGATGAGCGCGAGCATGTGATGTTCTACATCGCGGAGGTGCTCTACCGCATTCTGCCGGCGTTCTACGATGAGATAGCGCTCGCCCTCGAGAAGCTCTATGGCGTTTCGGCCGAGACGATCGAACTGCCACTGCTGATCCGCTTCGGCAGCTGGGTCGGTGGCGACATGGACGGCAATCCGGACGTCAACGCGAAAACCATCCGCGAGACGCTCGCGCGCCAGCATCAGGTGATCGTCAACGCCTATTTCGGCGAATGCCAGCACCTTGCCCAGATTCTCTCGCAGAGCGCGAGCCGCATCGGCGTGAGCCCGGCGCTCGCCAAGCACATCGAGCGCTACATGGCGCTCGTGCCCGGCGCGCAGACCGCGACCCCGGCGCGCCACGACCGCATGCCCTACCGGGTGTTCCTCGGGCAGATCGGCGAGCGGCTGCGCGCCACTTACGACGGCCGCGCCAATGCCTACGAGAACCCGCGCCAGTTGCTCGACGACCTCGGCCTGATCGCCGGCAGCCTCGCCGCCAACAAAGGCCGGCACGCAGGCCTCTACCTCGTACGGCGGCTGATTCGCAGGGTCGAAACCTTCGGTTTTCATTTCGCGACGCTGGATGTGCGCCAGCATGCTGGCGTACACCACCGTGTGCTTGCGCAGGGGCTCGACGACCCGCAGTGGCTCGAGCGACCGAGCGCCGAACGCCACGATCTGCTGGTCGCGGCGATCGAGCGCGACCTCGGCCCGCGACGTGAGCTCGATGCGCTCGGCAAACGCGCCATCGCCGTCTTCGAGGCGATGATGCAGGCACGGCATCGCTACGGGCGTGACGCCATCGGCTATTACATCGTGAGCGCGAGTCGCACGGCCGACGACGTGCTTGCACCGCTCCTCGTCGCGCGCTGGGCCGAGACCTACGACAAGGTCACCGGTGAAGTGGCGCTCGATCTCGCGCCGCTGTTCGAGAGCATTGATACGCTCGCGGGCTGCGGCGACGTGATGCGCCAGCTGCTCGCCGATCCGCTCTATTTTCGGCACCTCGAGGCTCGCGGCCGGCGCCAGTGTGTGATGGTCGGGTACTCCGACACCAACAAGGACGGCGGGCTCTGTGCCTCGCGTATCGCCGCATACCGTGCCGAGCAGACGCTCGCGGCGACGCTGACGGGCGCCGAGGAGCGGCATGTGATCTTCCACGGCCGCGGCGGCAGCATTGCCCGCGGCGGCGGACGCATCGACGCGCTCGTGCGCGCGGCACCACCCGAGTCGCTGAATGGCGTGCTGCGCCTGACCGAGCAGGGCGAGGTCATCAACCAGAATTACGGCCTGCGCCCGATCGCGCTGCGCACGCTCGAGCGCGCGTTCAACGCGCTCGCGCTCGGTACGGCCGCAACCCTGCGTGGCACCCCGGCGCGGGTGGCTGCCGGGCACATGGCGGCGGCGCAGCGCCTCGCCGACACGAGCCGTGCCGCGTACCGCGCGCTCGTCCATGACGACCCCGGCTTTTTCGCCTACTTTCGTGCCGCGACCCCGATCGATGTGATCGAGCGCATGCAGATCGGTTCGAGACCGGCGTGGCGCGACGACGTGAATACGCTCGAGGCGCTGCGTCCGGTGCCCTGGGTTTTCGCCTGGACGCAGTCGCGTTGCATGCTGCCCGGCTGGTTTGGCGCCGGCACCGGTCTTGCGGCGCTGATCGACGAGTCGGGTGTCGGCTTCGTGCGCGAAGCCTGCACAGAATGGTTCTTCTTTCATAACCTCATCGACGACGTCGAGACGATGCTGGCGCGTACGGATCTCGGGATTGCCGGGCACTACGACGCCCTCGCGGGCAGCGCGCAGCCTTACTTCGCCAGGATCGCAGCCGAGTACTCGCGAGCGCGCGATGCGGTGCTTGCGATCAAGGGCTGTGGGGAACTGCTCGACGGCGATCCTACGCTGCAGCGTTCGATCCGGTTGCGCAACCCGTACGTCGATCCGATGAATCTGATGCAGGTCGATCTGCTCGCGCGCTGGCGCGCAACGAAGCGGCAGGACCGTGATCTCTACGAGGCGCTGCTCGCGAGCATCAGCGGCATCGCGCAGGGCCTGCAGAGTACCGGCTAGCCCACTGATCAGCCCGCCGGCCGCTCGAGGTCGAGCACCATGCGCACGAGCTGTGCGAGCGACGCAGCATCCATTTTTTCCATGACGCGCGCGCGGTGAATCTCGACCGTGCGCTGGCTCAGGCCGAGATCGGCTGCAATCACCTTGTTCGCCTTGCCGACCACGACGAGGTTGAGCACGTCGCGCTCGCGTGGCGTGAGTGTCGCGAGGCGTTCGCGGGTGTCGTGCCGCGCGCCGAGCAGTGCACGCTGCCCGGCGTCGCGCGCGAGCGCGCGCTGCACGCGCTCGATGAGGTCGTCGTCGCGGAACGGCTTCTGCAGGAAATCGAACGCGCCCGCCTGCATCGCTTCGACTGCCATCGGTACGTCGCCGTGGCCAGTGATGAACACGATTGGAATCGTGGCGCCGAGCGCGTTCAGGCGCTGCTGCAGCTCGGGCCCGCTCATGCCCGGCATGCGCACGTCGAGCACCAGGCAGCCGGGCCGCGAGATGTCGTAGCCCGCGAGGAACTCATCCGCCGAGGCGTGCATGACGGCGTCGAGGCCGTAGGACTTGAAGAGGAGCCGCAGCGAGCTCCTGACTGCGTCGTCGTCGTCGATGACGAAAACCGTTGGGGTGCCGTTTTTCATGAAGATTCCGGTGCGGTGGGCAGATTGAACGTGAAGCACGCTCCGCGGGGCGCGCTTGCCTGGTAGGAGAGCTGGCCGCGGTGCGCCTCGAGGATCGAGCGGCTGATCGCGAGGCCAAGGCCCGTGCCTTCGGTCTTGGTGGTGAAGAAGGGCTCGAAGACCCGGGCCTCGACGCCCGGCGCCAGCCCCGGTCCGTTGTCGATCACGCTGATCTCGACCTGACCGGATTCACCCAGGGTGGTGCGGACGATGATCTCACCCTTCTCGCCCGCGCTGATGAAGGCCTCGGCGGCATTGTGCACCAGGTTGACGATGACCTGCTCGATCTGCACGCCGTCGACCAGTACAAGGGGCAGGGCGGGCGCGAGATCGAGCCGCAACGCGCTGCGAGACGCCCGCGCATCCATTTCGAGCAGCGACATCACGTCACGAATGAGGTCGTTCGGTGCGATCACGGTGCGATGGGTTTCACGATGGCGGATCATGCCGCGCAGACGGTGGATGATCTCTCCTGCGCGCATCGCCTGTGCGGCGATCTCGCCGAGCGCGGTCGAGACCTCCAGCATGTCGGGGTGTGGCGTCGCCAGCAGCCGCTCGCAGGCCCGCGCATAATTCGTGATGGCCGCGAGCGGCTGATTCAGCTCGTGCGAAATGCCGGCGGCGATCTCACCGAGCGTCGCGAGGCGCCCGACTTCGTCGAGTCGGGCCTGCGCGCGCCGCGCAGCCTCCTCGGCCGCCTTGCGCTCGGTGACGTCGTGCAGCGTGCCAACCGCCCGCAAGCTGCCTCCCTCCGCGCGCGAGAGGCGGTAACGGGCTTCGATGTGTCGCACGACACCGTCTGCCCGGACGAACCGGTAGCTGAGTTCGAGGCGCCCGATGCCGCGAATCGCCCGCGACCAGGCGAGCAGGCAGCGATCGCGATCCTCGGGGTGCAGGCCGGCGAAGATGCGCACGTGGGACGGCGACTCGGCAGGGTCGACACCCAGGATGCGGTACACCTGCGGCGACCAGTAGTTCACACCGCTGTCCGGCACGAAGAACTCGGTATTGCCGAGTTGCGCGATTTCCTGCGCCTCGCGCAACAAGTCCTGTGCATCGCCGGGAGTGGGTATCACCCTGTCGCAACCTCGTTTGGGATGCGCTAGTGTGTCCGCCGACGATGTGTAAGGGCAACTCCCTGCTCGCGAACGGGCCATGGGGCTGAAGAATGCTGGCGTGTGGCGGCCGGCGTGGCTCGCGGCGCTGTTGCTGGCAGGCTGTCAAACGCTCGATCCCGACTGGCAGCGCGAAGCATCGGCGGCGATCCGGGGCGGGGGTCTGACGGCCGTGCACGAGCTGTTTCCGGGAGTGGCCAAAACCGCGGCCGGCGAATCCGGTTTTCGCCTGTTGCCCGACGGCGTCGGCGCTTTTGTCGCACGCGTGTGGCTCGCGCGCGCGGCCGGCCGTTCCCTTGACCTGCAGTACTACATGATCAACGCCGACGACACCGGCCGGCTGCTCACGGGCGAAGTGCTCGCTGCAGCGGACCGTGGCGTGCGCGTGCGCATCCTGCTGGACGACATCTACGCCGCGCCGGCCGATCGCGCGATTGCCATCCTCGATTCACATCCGCACATCGAAGTGCGCCTCTTCAATCCGTGGACCCGGCGCCGCGGCCCGCTGGCGCGCGCCTTCGATTTCCTGCTCGACCCCCGACGCCTCAACCACCGCATGCATAACAAGCTGTATGCGGCCGACAATCACGCGGTGATCATCGGTGGCCGCAATATCGGCGACGAATACTTCGACCTTGAGACCCGGATGAATTTCCGCGATCTCGATGTGCTCGCCGTCGGGCCGGTGGCTGCGCAGGCCTCCGCTTCGTTCGACGAATACTGGAACAGCGAGTGGGCGGTGCCCGCGGCCGGACTGCTGGATCACGCGCCGACCGCAGCCGATCTGGCTTCTCTGCGAACTGCGCTCGCCACTCATCGCGCAGCCATGAGGGATTCCGCCTACGTGCAGGCGCTCGGCAATTCGGCGCTTGCCGCACAGCTGGCGGCGCGGAATCTGGTGCTCGAATCCGGCAAGGCGTGGGTACTGGCGGACAGCCCGTCGAAAGCCGGCAGGTCGGGTGGCGATCGCCGTGATTTTCTGATCCGGCGCCTGCGGGAGCAGGCCCTGGGCGCCACGCACGAACTGCTCGTGAGTTCACCCTATTTCGTGCCACGTGAACGGGGTGTCGAGGCGCTGACGGGCCTCGTGAAAGAGGGTGTTGCCGTAGCGGTGCTCACCAATTCGCTGGCCGCGAACGACGTCGGCATCGTGCACAGCGGCTACGCCCGCTACCGCGCGCCGCTGCTGCGTGGCGGCGTGCGCCTGCACGAGCTGCGCGCCCTCTCGGAGCTGGCCACCCGGCGCGAGGGCCGGCGCAGGTTCGGCTCGGAGTACGTGAGCCTGCACGCGAAGTATCTGGTGATCGATCGCAGCTCGCTGTTCGTCGGCTCGTTGAATCTCGACCCGCGCTCGATCGAGCGCAACACCGAGGTCGGTCTGCTGATCGACAGCGCCAGCCTCGCGCGCCAGGCGGCGGAGCTCTTCGATCTCGCGAGCGCCAAGGCCTTCAGCTACTCGGTTGCGCTGCGCGATGGTGCGAGCGGGCGTTCCGACGCGCTCGTCTGGACGGGCGAGAACCCGGGGGGGCGCGAGCTGCGCTACGATCGCGAGCCGGATACGAGCTGGTGGCAGCGCTTCACGGTCTGGCTGGCCGGCTTGTTACCCTTCGTGGAGAGTCAGATCTGATATGAATCGTCGCAAGGCGCTGGTCGTCACAGGGATCGCGGCCGTGGCGGGGGTGGGGGCGCTCGTCGCGGGACGGGCCGTTCGCGACCGCGGCGGGCCGCAGCGACCCGCGGGTGTGCCTGTGGGCCCGTTTGGCGCAGACTCGACGGCGGAGGAAGTCGCGGCAGGACTCGATCTTTCCGGCAAGGTCGCGCTAGTCACCGGCGTCAACTCGGGCCTCGGCGCCGAGACGCTGCGTGTGCTGACCCTGCGTGGTGCACACGTGCTCGGTACGGCGCGCACGCTCGAAAAGGCGACAGCGGCCTGCGCGCCGGCTGGTGCCCGCGCCACGCCGTTCGCGCTCGAGCTGACCGATTTCGACTCGGTCGCCGCCTGCGCCGACGCGGTGCGACGCGAGGGGGTGGCGCTCGACATGCTCGTCTGCAACGCGGGCATCATGGCGCTCCCGCAGCTCGAGCAGGTGAATGGGCTCGAGAAGCACTTCGTCACTAATCACCTCGGGCACTTCCTGCTCGTCAACCGCTTGCTGGACAGGGTGGTCGCTGCACCGCAAGGCCGCGTTGTCGTGGTCTCGAGCCGCGGTTACCTGTGGGCGCCGCCCGAGGGCATCGAGTTCGACAACCTTTCGGGCAGGCGCGGCGAGTACGACCCGAACCGCGCATACGGTCAAAGCAAACTCGCGAACGGACTGTTCTCGCTCGAACTTGCGCGCCGCCTCGGGGGCACACGCGCGACATCGAATTCGGTGCACCCCGGAATCATCAGAACGAACCTTGGCCGCCATTTTCCCCGCTGGAAAAAGCTGCTGGGTGAACTGATCGGCTGGACGTTCATGAAGAGCATTCCCGCCGGTGCCGCGACGCAGTGCTATGTCGCGACGAATGCGCGCATCGCAGGCGTGAGCGGGCGCTACTTCGCCAACTGCAACCCGGAGATTCCGGGCGGTCGCATGGAGGACGCTGCACTCGCTGCGAAACTCTGGGCTGTTTCGGCAGAGCTCACCCGCAAGTGGCTGGGTCCCGGCAGCGGCAGCTGACATGAGCGACAACCGCACAACGCTCCCGGCCCTGGTCGGTGCGCTCGGCGTCGTCTTTGGCGACATCGGTACCAGCCCGCTCTACGCGCTCAAGGTCTCGCTCGATGCGACGGGTGCGCCGGGCGGCGACGTGGGCGCAGTGCTCGGCGTGTTGTCGCTCATCAGCTGGAGCCTGTTTGTGGTCGTCACGCTCAAGTACGTGACGCTGATGCTGCGCGCCGACAACCAGGGCGAGGGCGGCATCCTCGCGCTCTTCGCGCTGGTGCAGAAGCACGTCAATCCGCTGGCGCGACAGGCTCCATGGGTGGCGGCGCTCGCGCTCGCCGGTGCCGCGCTCTTCTATTGCGATGCGCTGATCACGCCGGCGATCACGGTGCTGAGTGCGGTCGAAGGCATGGAGCTCCTTGATCCAGGGTTTGCGCGTGCCGTCATTCCCGTGACGCTTGTCATACTGATGGTCCTCTTTGCGATCCAGCGCCGCGGCACCGAACGCGTGGGACGGCTGTTCGGACCGATCATGCTCCTGTGGTTCGTCACGCTCGGCGTGTCGGGGCTCGCCGCCATCGTGCGCGGCCCCTCGGTCCTTGCGGCACTCGATCCACGCTGGGCGATGTGGCTCCTGACGGGGCACCCTGGCCTCGGATTGGCGATTCTTGGCGCTGTGTTCCTCGCTCTCACGGGTGGTGAGGCGCTCTACGCGGACATGGGCCATTTCGGCAAGCGCCCGGTGCGGATCGCGTGGTTCGGTTTCGTGTGGCCCGCGCTGATGCTCAATTATTACGGCCAGGGGGCGCAGCTGCTGTCACATCACGAATCGATCGCGCACCCGCTCTTCTTCCTCGTGCCGCCGCAGCTGCTGCCGCTCTTCGTGCTGCTCGCGACCGCCGCGTCCGTGATCGCCTCGCAGGCGGTCATTACGGGCACCTTCTCGGTCACGCGCCAGGCGGTGCAGCTCGACATCCTGCCGCGCATGCGCGTGCTGCAGACTTCGGCGCTCGAGCTCGGGCAGATCTATGTCCCTGTCGTCAACGCACTGCTCCTGTTCGCGGTGGCCCTGTTCGTGCTCGGCTTCGGCTCCTCGGATGCCCTGTCGGGCGCCTACGGCGCGGCAGTCGTCGGCACGATGCTCGTGACGACGCTGCTCGGCGCGGTCGTCGCGCGCACCGAATGGCGCTGGCCCCTCACGCTCACGAGCCTGGTATTTGGTGTGCTGCTGCTCGTGGACCTGGCATTTGCCTTCGGCAACATGACGAAACTCGACGACGGCGGCTGGGTTCCGGTGGCACTCGCGACCCTGCTGTTCGGTGTCTTCTGGACCTGGCGCGAGGGTCGTCAGCGCCTGCGTCAGGCGCTGGCACGGCAGGCGGTACCGCTCAGCGAACTGCCGAAGCTGCTTGCTGGAGCGACGCGCGTGCCCGGCACCGCGATTTTTCTGGCGAGCCATACGGGCGTCGTGCCATCCGCGCTCATCCGCAATCTCGAGCACAATCGCGTTGCACACGAGCAGATCGTGATCATGAACATGACGATCACACGCACACCGCGCCAGGACCCTGCCGACCGTGTCCGGATCGAGACCCTGCAGGAGGGCGTTTACCTGCTGCACGCGCGCTTCGGGTTCATGGAGACGCCCGATGCACGCGAAGCATTGCGCCGCTGCCGGCCGCGCGGGCTCAAAGTGTTTGCTGACGAAGTCTCATGGTTTCTCGGCTGGCATTTCGTGCGGCCGCGGCCCCGCACGGGTCTTGCTGGATTGCGCATGCGCTTCTTCGCGTGGATGCAGCGACGCAGCACGCAGGCGGCGGAGTTCTTCAACATGCCCTCCAGGGGCGTTGTCGTGCTGGGGACGGACGTGGAGGTGTGACGGGCGGCGGGCGGCGGGCGACGCGCAAAAGGCGCGGTGATTCATCCGCC
>DAORVK010000058.1:0-18477 GCA_035433705.1 Steroidobacteraceae bacterium | reverse complement strand
ATCCTCGCGTGGCCACCCTATCGGCACCTGATCGATACCAGCCTTGCGATCCGGTCCATCGGCGTGAATCTCATGACGCAGGCGCATGCACTCGCCTACCTCGCACTGCAACTGCTGCGGCCCTGGAACATGAATGCCGATCCGGCACTCCCGGCGACGACGCATCTGGACGCGATCACGGTTCTGCTCATCCTGCTGTGGACCGGTGTCGCCGTTGCCGGCTTCGCGCTGCGTCGCAGGCACCCTTCGGTCGCCTTCGGCCTGCTGTGGTTCCTGCTGTGGCTGGCGCCGACCAACTCGCTGCTCGCGCGCTACGACGTCGTCAATGACCGTCAGCTCTATCTCGCGCTCATCGGGCCCGCGTGGCTGCTCGGCTATGGAGTTGCGGTCGCCGGACGACGCCTGTTGCGCAGCGCGTCGTCATCGAGGGCAAGGCACGCCGTCCGTGCCTGCGCGACATTGCTGCTCGCTGCGCTCGCGACAGGGCTGGCCACAGCGACCGTGCAGCGCAATCGGGTGTATGCGGATGAGATCACCTTCTGGGAAGACGTGGTTCGCCGCACGCCGACCAATGCGCGTGCCGCCAACAACCTCGGCATGGCTTACGCCTGCGCGCGCCGCGACACCGAGGCCGCAGTGCAGTTCGAGCGCGCCGCGCGCTTGCAGCCGGATGACTACCGCGCGGGCGTCAACCTCTGGTTGCTTCGGTCCGGCGATCTGCAGGCCTGTCTGCCCAATAGACACGACCCCACGAGCACTCCCGTCAGTCGTTGAACCGCTCCTCGCCTTCATCCTTCTGCGCGAGTTGTTCCGCCCGTTCCTGACTCGCGTCGTCCACCAGCACGCGATCCGAGGCCTCATCAAGCACGATCTGCAGGATTTTCTCCGCCTCCTCCAGTCGCCTGCGCCCTTCGGCCCAGTCGCCCCGGTCCCCCGATGCGAGCGCAGCCGAAACCAGACCCGCTACGGGTCCGAGCCTGTCGAGCAACTGCATTCGTTCGCGGCGCAACGTCGCGCGCTCGATGGCCGCATCGATTTCTTCGAATTTGGTGCGCAGTCCGCTCAAGCGGTGGCCTCACACGCACCGGAACGGACCGCCGTTGATTGGTCGGAGCGCCGAGATTTGAACTCGGGACCCCTTGCACCCCATGCAAGTGCGCTACCAGGCTGCGCCACGCTCCGACACGATTGTTCTTTGACGGCGAATGATATCACTCGCGACGCCGCGCCGCGCTCTCGCCGCGCCGCTTCAGCGACGCAGCACCTTCAGCATGTCTTCGAGCTCCATGCGCACCTGGCGCACGATCTGCTGACTCTGTGAGGTGTCGGTGCGCGCCTCTTCGCCGGTGAGCTTGTTGCGCGCACCGCCGATCGTGAAGCCCTGCTCGTAGAGGAGGCTCCGGATCTGGCGGATCACGATGACGTCCTGGCGTTGATAGTAGCGGCGGTTGCCGCGACGCTTCACGGGCTTCAGCTGCGGGAACTCCTGTTCCCAGTAGCGCAGCACGTGGGGCTTCACGCCGCACAGGTCGCTCACTTCACCGATCGTGAAATAACGCTTGCCGGGAATCGCCGGCAGTTGGTCGTTATTCTTTGGTTCCAGCATAGGCCTCGACCCGCGCCTTGAGCTTCTGTCCCGGACGGAATGTCACCACACGACGGGCCGTGATGGGAATCTCCTCGCCTGTCTTCGGATTGCGACCCGGCCGCTGATTCTTGTCACGCAGATCGAAGTTGCCGAATCCGGAAAGCTTCACCTGCTCGCCGTTCGACAGCGCTGCGCGCACTTCCTCGAAGAAGAGATCGACAAGCTCGCGCGCCTCGCGCTTGTTCAATCCGAGTTGATTGAAAAGCGCCTCGGCCATTTCCGCCTTGGTCAGGGCCATCCCTACTCTCTTGTTTTCGCGTTCAACGTACCCGCCAGATCGGCGATGATCGCCGCCACGGCATGGTCCGTATCCTGGTCTGTCAGCGTGCGAGAATTATCCTGAAAAATCAAGCCTAAAGCGACGCTTTTTCGTCCGGATTCTATCCCGGCCCCCCGGTATACATCGAAGACCAGAACTTCGCGCAGCAGGCTCGAACCCGTCAAGGTTACACGTTCATGAATCGCGCTTAAAGGCGTGGCTTCGCCGATCACGATCGCGAGATCGCGTCTCACGTGGGGAAAGCGCGAAACCGCGCGGAACTGTGGCTTTTCCGCCGCCAGCGCCCCGAATTCGACTTCGAACAGTACCGGGACATATGTCAAGTCAAGGGCGCGCACCAGTTCGGGGTGCAGTTCTCCGAGCCATCCCACCGCGCGCTCACCGCGCAGGACGCGCGCGGTACGTCCGGGATGAAGGCAAGGCATCGCATCCGCGACGAAAGTAATGCTTCGGTGCAACCCCGCCGATGCAAAAAGTGCTTCGAGGTCGCCCTTCACGTCGTGAAAATCGACGGGCTCCTGCTTGCTGCCCCACTGTTCCGGTGCGCGCGTTCCGCACGCCACACCCGCAAGCATGTCGACTTCACGTGTGCCCTCGCGACGATCCACGAGGAACACGCCTCCGTGCTCGACGAGCCGTACACGCTCCTGCTGGCGGCGCTGGTTCTCTCTCACAGTACGCAAGAGGCCGGGCCACAGCGAGACACGCATGACCGCAAGATCGCTCGCAATCGGATTGGCGAGCGCGACGGCCTCGGCATCCGGAAAGAGCTGGGTCTGCAGCGCAGGATCGACGAAAGCGAACGTGATGGCCTCGTGGTAGCCGCGCGCGGCAAGC
The DNA here is from genome assembly GCA_035433705.1 of Steroidobacteraceae bacterium. Lineage (GTDB taxonomy): Bacteria > Pseudomonadota > Gammaproteobacteria > Steroidobacterales > Steroidobacteraceae > CADEFQ01. The sequence goes on along the minus strand of DAORVK010000058.1, from coordinate 15,712 downwards.
AGCTCCAGGACCCGTACTTCATCCGGCGCCGCAGATGGCACGGCCGCAATCCGCTGTGCCGCCTCGAGGCGTACCGGCGGTATGGAGTCAAAGCCGGCGAGCCGCGCGATCTCTTCGATGAGGTCGGCTTCGATCGTGATATCGAAGCGGAAACCCGGCGGCGTCGCCTCCCAGCCGTCACCGGTCCCGACGACCGCCATGCCGAGCGCGCGCAGATGCTGCTCCACGGCCGCATCGGCAGGCGCGACGCCGAGCAGGCGCGCGAGTCGCGCACGGCGCAGATGCACCGGGACGCGTTGCGGCAGAAACCCGGGACACTCGACAACTTCGGTAGGGCCCGCAACGCCACCGGCAATTTCGATGAGCAGCGAGGTGGCGCGCTCGATGGCCCGCGCCTGCCCCGCCGGATCGACTCCGCGCTCGAAGCGCTGGCTCGCATCGGTGTGCAGGCCGTGACGGCGCGCGCGGCCCGCGATCGCCTGAGGACTGAACCAGGCGCTCTCGAGGAACACGTCAGTGGTGGTCGCGCTGACCGCCGTGCGCTCGCCGCCCATGATGCCGCCGAGGCCCACGGCGCCGAGGTCGTCCGCGATCACCACTTCGTCACCCGCAAGTTGCACGGTACTGCCGTCGAGCAGCTTGAGGCTCTCGTGCCTGTGCGCGGCTCGGGCTCGAACGGTGCCGCTCAGCTTCGCGCGGTCGTAGGCGTGCATCGGCTGCCCGAGTTCGAGCAGCACATGGTTCGTGACATCGACCACCGGGCTGATCGAGCGCTGACCAACGCGTCGCAGCCGTTCGCGCAGCCAGGGCGGCGACGGCCGCGCGTTGTCGACGCCGCGAATCACCCGACCCACGAAGCGCGGCGCCGCTTCGGGCCACTCGAGCTGCACGGCGTGGACCGTCCCGTCCGCGGGGGTCACTCCCGCAAGTGCGGGGCCGGTCACGCTGCGACCTTCGCCCAGGACCGCGGCGACTTCGCGCGCCACACCCAGTACGGACATCGCATCACCCCGATTCGGGGTCACGTTGAGCTCGAGGATTTCGTCGTCGAGCCTGAGCCAGGCGCGCAGATCGTGCCCGACCGGCGCGTCGGCGGGCAACTCGAGCAGGCCTTCTGAAGTCTCCGCGAGGCCGAGCTCCTTCGCAGAGCACAGCATTCCGAAGGACTCGACGCCACGGAGTTTCGCGGCCTTGATCCTGAGATCACCTGGCAGCACGGCGCCCACCACGGCGAGCGCGGCCTTGAGCCCGGCGCGCGCATTGCGCGCACCGCACACGATCTGCACGGGATCGCCCGACCCGGTCGAGACGCGACACACCTGCAGCTTCTCCGCCTGCGCATGCGGTAACGCTTCGAGGATTTCCGCAATTACGACGCCCGCAAATGGCGGCGCCGCGGTCGTGATTCCTTCGAGCTCAAAGCCGGCGAGCGTGAGGCGGGAGCCGAGCGTACGCGCATCGATACCGACCCGTACCCACTCCTCGAGCCATGAAAGAGGAACCTTCATTCAGGCGCTCGCGAACTGGCGCAGGAAACGCAGATCGTTCTCGAAGAACAGGCGCAGGTCATTGACGCCATAGCGCAACATCGCAAGACGATCGATGCCGAAGCCGAACGCGTAGCCGGTCCAGCGCTCCGCGTCGATGCGGCACTCCCGAAAGACGTTCGGATGCACCATGCCGCAACCGGCGACTTCGAGCCAGCCCGTCTGCTTGCACACGCGACACCCCTTGCCGTCGCAGAACACGCAGGTGATGTCGACTTCGGCCGAAGGCTCGGTGAACGGAAAGTAGGATGGGCGCAGGCGCAGGGCGAGATCGCGCTCGAAAAAGCCGCGCATGAAGTCGTGCAGCGCGGCCTTCATGTTCGCGAAGCTCACGTCCTCGCCCACGACGAGCCCCTCGACCTGGTGGAACATGGGCGAGTGGGTGAGATCGTGGTCGCAACGGTACACCCGCCCCGGTGCGATCAGCGCGAGTGGTGGTGGCCGCTCAAGCATCGTGCGCACTTGCACCGGTGAGGTGTGCGTGCGCAGGAGTTGCCCATCGGGAAAATAGAACGTGTCGTGCATCGCCCGCGCCGGATGATCGGGGGGGAGATTGAGCGCCGTGAAGTTGTGGAAATCGTCCTCGATCTCCGGTCCCGTCTCGACCGTGAATCCCGCATTGCGAAACAGAGACTCGATCCGCTGGCGTGCGAGTGTCACCGGGTGCAGGGTGCCGCGCGCCTCACCGCGCCCCGGAAGCGTCACATCGATCCGCCCGGCGATGAGCGCCTGCTCGACCGCGGCGCGCTCGAGCAGCACACGGCGTGCCTCGATCGCCTCCTGCACGCGCAGCTTGGCTTCGTTGATGCGCTGACCCGCGGCAGGACGCTCGTCGGGAGGCAGAGCGCCAAGCGACTTCAACTGCCCGGTGAGCACGCCCTTCTTGCCGAGCCAGTGCACGCGTGCGGCGTCGAGCGACGACAGATCGCCGCTCGCGCCGATTGCCGCGAGCGCCTCGTCGGTGAGACGCGCGAGCTCCGTCACGGCGACTTACGCCGCTGTGAGCGCTGCTTTTGCCTGCTTCGCGATCGCCTCGAAGGCCGGCGCGTCGTGCACGGCGATTTCCGCCAGCACTTTGCGGTCGATCGTGATGCCCGCCTTGCGCAAGCCGTTCACGAGCTGGCTGTACGAGATCTCGTACAGGCGCGCCGCCGCGTTGATGCGCGTGATCCAGAGCGCACGGAAGTCGCGCTTCTTGGCGCGACGGTCGCGGTACGCATACTGGCCCGCCTTGATGACCGCTTGCTTCGCGGTGCGATAGACCTTGCGACGGGCGTTGTAGTAACCCTTCGCCTTGCCCAGAACCTTCTTGTGACGGCGCCCGGCCGTCACGCCACGCTTGACTCGTGCCATGACTCGTTACCTCGTGCCGTTACTTGTGGTTGGGGAGCAGTTGCGTGAGTCGACCGACGTCGCTCTCGTGCACGAGACTGCTGCCGCCCGAGCGGGCGTGGCGCTTGACCTTGGGGGCCTTGTGGCCGAGGTTGTGGCGACGGCCGGCGGCATAGCTCTTGAAGCCCTTCGCAGTCTTGCGAAAGCGCTTCGCTGCCGCCCGGTTGGTTTTCAACTTGGGCATGCTCATCTCCTTTTGTAGCCAAGGTTCGCAAGCAGCGCTCGCGCACTGCCGCTTGCCTGCGGATCCGCGTCAGCGGATCACTTCTTTTTGGGCGAAAACACCATCACCATCTGGCGCCCTTCCATGAGCGGGTACTGCTCGATGCTGCCGACTCCGGCAAGATCGACCACCACCCGATCGAGAAGCTTGCGCCCGATTTCCTGGTGCGCCATCTCCCGGCCGCGGAACCTCAGGGTCACCTTGGCCTTGTCACCTTCGGTCAGGAAGCGGATCAGATTCCGCAGCTTGACCTGGTAATCGTTCTCGTCCGTCCCGGGACGAAACTTCACTTCCTTGACCTGGATCTGCTTCTGCTTCTTCTTCGCGGAGTGCGACTTCTTGTTCTGTTCGAACAGGAACTTGCCGTAATCCATCACTCGCACCACCGGCGGCTCCGCCGTCGGCGACACTTCCACGAGGTCGAGCCCAGCGGTCGTAGCCATCTGGAGCGCGTCGTACCGGGACATGACTCCCGCCTGGGAGCCGTCGGCTGCAATCACCCGCACTTGCGGTGCGTTGATCTCGTCATTGCGCCGGACGCGCTTTGCTGCAATAGCTATAAATCAATCCTCCAAAGTTCGGCGCCCGCGGCTCTCGAGCTCGCCGCGAAGACCCTTTGCAAACGTCTCCAGCGACATCGTGCCCAGATCCTTGCCACTACGGGAACGCACGGAAAGCAGGTTTGCGGCGACTTCTTTGTCCCCCGCAACCAACAGGTACGGCACACGCTGCAGCGTGTGCGCGCGAATCTTAAAGCCCACCTTTTCGTTCCGCAAGTCGCTTTCGACCCGAAACCCCTGATTATTAAGCGAATCCGCGACTTTTAGGGCGTACTCGTCCTGGCGGTCGGTAATCGTGCACACGACAGCCTGCACGGGCGCCAGCCAGGTGGGCAGCCGGCCTGCATGATGTTCCAGCAGAATCGCGAAAAAGCGCTCCAGGGAGCCGAAAATCGCCCGGTGCAGCATCACCGGTGTGCGCCGGGCGCTCTCCCCATCGATGTAGTGCGCACCGAGGCGACCCGGGAGATTGAGGTCGACCTGCCAGGTGCCGCACTGCCAGTCGCGGCCGATCGCGTCCTGCAGCACGAACTCGAGTTTGGGACCGTAAAAGGCGCCCTCGCCGGGGTTCAGCGTGTACTCGATACCCGCCGCTTTCGTCGCAGCGATCAGCGCCTGCTCGGCGCGGTCCCAGATCTCATCGCTGCCGACACGCTTTTCCGGGCGATCAGAGTATTTCACGCGCACGTCGTCGAAACCGAAATCGCGGTATATCGAAATGAGCAGTTCGATACCGCGCACGGTCTCTGCCGTGATCTGCTCTTCCGTGATGAAGATGTGAGCGTCGTCCTGAGTGAACCCGCGCACTCGCATCAACCCGTGCAGCGCGCCGGAGGGCTCGTAGCGATGCACCTTGCCGAATTCGGCGAAGCGGATCGGCAGGTCGCGGTGGCTGCGGATGCCCTGCTTGAAAATCTGGATGTGCCCGGGGCAGTTCATCGGCTTGATCGCGTAGACACGCTCGTCCGGCGTCTGCGTGAGGAACATGTTCTCGCCGAACTTCTCGAGATGACCCGACTGGCGCCACAGCTCGGCGTCCATGATCTCGGGTGCATTCACCTCTTCATAGCCGGCCGCGCGCTGCTTCTCGCGCATGTAGGCGATGAGCGCCTGGAAGATCGTCCAGCCTTTCGGGTGCCAGAACACGGCGCCCGGCGCCTCTTCCTGCATATGGAAGAGATCCAGCTCACGACCGATGCGGCGGTGATCGCGCTTCTCGGCCTCCTCAAGGCGGTGCAGGTACGCGTCGAGATCCTTCTTGTCCGCCCAGGCCGTGCCGTAGATGCGCTGGAGCATCTCGTTGCGCGAGTCGCCGCGCCAGTAGGCGCCCGCGACCTTCATCAGCTTGAACACCTTCAGCTTGCCGGTCGAGGGCACGTGCGGACCGCGACAGAGGTCGACCCAGTCGCCCTGCCCGTAGAGGCTGATCGCCTCGTTCCCGGGGATGCCGGCGATGATCTCGGCCTTGTAGTGCTCGCCAAGCCCCTTGAAGAACGCGACGGCGTCGTCGCGATCCATCACGCGCCGTGTGACCTTCTCATCGGCTTGCGCGAGCGCGCCCATCCGCTGCTCGATCGCCGCGAGATCCTCGGGCGTGAACGGGCGCGAGTAGGCGAAATCGTAGTAGAAGCCATCCTCGATCACAGGTCCGATCGTGACCTGCGCTTCGGGGTAGAGTTGCTTGACCGCCTGGGCAAGGAGATGCGCGGTGGAGTGACGCAGGATTTCGAGACCCTCGGGGTCCTTCTGCGTGACGATCGAGACCTTCGCGTCGTGGTCGAGCACGAAACTCGTGTCGACGAGCTTGCCGTCAACGCGCCCGGCGAGCGCCGCCTTGCGCAGACCCGCGCCGATGCTGCCTGCAATCTCATCGATGGTGAGAGGTTGCCCGAAACTGCGTTGACTGCCGTCCGGCAGCGTGATGACCGGCACGAGTGGAAGCTCAGTGTCCGACGCAGGTCTGGCAGCGGTCAGCGTACGGGATCGCGTCGAGCCGCGCGACCTCGATATCCCGCCCGCAGCGCACGCAGATGCCGTACTCGCCACGCCGCAGGCGCTCGAGCGCACTGTCGATCTGCGCGATCTCGGTACGGGCCGCGGACTCGATACCGCGCAATACGTCGTCGTTCTGCCGCTCGGATGCCTGCTCCGAGAAGTCCCGACTCACCGCCTCGCGACGATGCGCCGCATCATCGCGCGCGCGATCGGCGCGCGTGACCAATTCTTCGCGGCGCATCTGCAAGGTTTCCTGGACACCGGCGGAACCAATCATCGCTCGATCACTCTCAATCGCTGCTGGAAATGGTAGGCGCGAGTGGGATCGAACCACCGACCACTTCCATGTCAAGGAAGTGCTCTACCACTGAGCTACGCGCCTATGGGGGCGGGAAAGATACCCTACCGCGCGTGCCCGAAGCAACCGAATACACGGGATTTCAAGCTGTTAGCCACCTTCTGCCCCTAACCCGCGCGCGACGCGGGCAGACCGAGTTCGGCCTGCTTCAGGCGCTCGATCTGATCCCGCAGACGCGCCGCTTCCTCGAACTCGAGGTTGCGGGCACGGCGAAACATCTCAGCCTCGAGCTTCCTGATCTGCCGCGCGATCTGCTCGGGGCGCATCGCGGTGACTTGGCCGCTCGCGGCACCCGGCTCTGCGCCCGCTCCCGGCCGGCCACGCGGCCGCGGCGCCTGGCTGCGCGCGCCTTCCATGATGTCGGCGACGCCCTTCTCGATGCCGCGCGGCGTGATGCCGTGCTGCGCATTGAAAGCAAGCTGCTTTGTGCGCCGACGGTTCGTTTCGTCGATCGCCCGCTGCATCGACCCCGTGACCCGGTCCGCATAGAGGATCGCACGGCCGTGCAGATGGCGCGCCGCGCGGCCGATTGTCTGGATCAGGGAATTGTCGGAGCGCAGGAAGCCTTCCTTGTCGGCGTCGAGGATCGCAACCAGCGACACCTCGGGCATGTCGAGGCCCTCGCGCAGCAGATTGATGCCGACCAGTGCATCGAACTTGCCGAGGCGCAGATCGCGGATGATCTCGGTACGCTCGACCGTCTCCACATCGGCGTGCAGGTACCGCACGCGCACGTCGTGCTCGTGCAGGTACTCGGTGAGGTCTTCGGCCATGCGCTTTGTCAGGGTCGTAATCAGCACGCGCTCGTTGCGAAGAGCGCGCAAGCGGATCTCGGACAGCACGTCGTCGACCTGCGAGCGCACGGGGCGCACTTCGACCTGCGGGTCGACAAGGCCGGTGGGCCGTGCCACCTGTTCAACAACTTGCGCCGCGTGTCGCCCCTCGTAGGCTCCCGGGGTTGCCGAGACGAAGATCATCTGCGGCGCGAGAGCCTCCCACTCCTCGAACTTGAGCGGCCGATTGTCGAGCGCCGAAGGCAGGCGAAAGCCGTATTCGACGAGCGTTTCCTTGCGCGAGCGATCACCGCGGTACATCGCGCCGAGCTGCGGAATCGTCTGATGGCTTTCGTCGACGACGAGCAGCGCATTGTCCGGCAGGTAGTCATAGAGGCACGGCGGTGGCTCGCCCGGCGCCCGGCCGGAAAGATAACGCGAGTAATTCTCGATGCCTGCGCAATAGCCGACCTCCTTCATCATCTCCATGTCGAACATCGTGCGCTGCTCGAGCCGCTGGGCCTCGACGAGCTTGTCTGCGTCACGCAGGTCTTTCAGGCGCAGGCGCAGGTCGTCGCGGATCTGGTCGACCGCTTGCAGGATGCGCTCGCGCGGCGTCACGTAGTGTGAGCCGGGGTAGACCGTGTAGCGCGGCACTTTGCGTGTCACTTCGCCGGTCAACGGGTCGAAAAGCGCCAGCGACTCCACGGTCTCATCGGCCAGCTCGACGCGCAGCGCGGCACGATCGGATTCAGCGGGAAAGATGTCGATGACATCACCGCGCACCCGGTAGGTACCGGCGCGCAGGTCAAGTTCGTTGCGGGTGTACTGCATGTCCGCAAGACGACGCAGCAACTGGCGCTGGTCGAGCCGATCGCCGCGCTTCAGGTGCAGCACCATGGCGAAATAGGCCTCGGGGTCGCCGAGGCCGTAAATCGACGAAACCGTCGCGACGATGATCGTGTCGCGCCGCTCGAGCAGCGCCTTGGTCGCCGACAGGCGCATCTGCTCGATGTGCTCGTTGATCGAGGCATCTTTCTCGATGTACGTATCGCTCGAGGGTACGTAGGCTTCCGGCTGATAGTAGTCGTAGTAAGAGACGAAGTATTCGACGGCGTTCTCGGGGAAGTACTCGCGGAACTCGCCGTAGAGCTGTGCGGCGAGCGTCTTGTTGTGTGCGATCACGAGCGTGGGACGCTGCACGCGCGCAATCACATTGCCGATTGAAAAAGTCTTGCCGCTGCCGGTCACGCCCAGCAGTGTCTGGTGCGCGAGGCCGTCGGTCAGCCCCTCGACGAGCTTCTCGATCGCCTGTGGCTGGTCGCCCGCGGGCGCGTAGTCGGCGCGCAGCCTGAAAGGCGGCGCGGCGGAATCGGCGCTGTGGTCCATGGTGGCAGCGATACGAACCTCGGGGACGATCGGGTAATATAACCCCGCTCCCGCCTCACCCCATAGGTTCCCTCCGTGACACTACCGGTCTCCCGCCGCGTCCAGCGCGTCAAACCCTCCCCTACCCTCGCTGTCACCGCACGCGCGGCAAAGCTCAAGGCGGAAGGCAAGGACATCGTGGCGCTCGGCGCCGGCGAACCCGATTTCGACACGCCGGCGCATATCGCCGCGGCGGGTGTCGATGCGATCCGGAGCGGCTTCACGCGCTATACGAACGTCGATGGCATCAACGAGCTGAAAGACGCGATCATCGCGAAGTTCCGCCGTGACAACGGCATCGAATACGAGCGCTCGCAGGTCATCGTCTCGAGCGGCGCGAAGCAGACGATCTACAACCTCTGCATGGCGGTGCTCGATCCGGGTGATGAGGCAGTCATCCCGGCGCCGTACTGGGTTTCCTACCCGGACATGGTGCTGCTTGCCGATGGGCTGCCGGTGATGCCCTTCGCGGGCGCCAACCAGGGATACAAGATCACGCCGCGCCAGCTCGAAGCAGCGATCACGCCCAAGACGCGCCTCGTGTTGCTGAACAGCCCCTGCAACCCGACGGGCGCCGCGTACACGCGCGCCGAACTGCGCGCGCTCGGCGAAGTGCTGCTGGCGCACCCGCGCATCGTGATCGGCACCGACGACATGTACGAGAAAATCTACTGGGCGAGCGAGCCGTTCTGCAGTCTGCTCACCGCCGTGCCTGAGCTCCATGAACGCACCGTCACGATCAACGGTTGTTCAAAGGCCTACGCGATGACGGGCTGGCGCCTCGGCTACTGTGGCGGACCGAAGGAAATCGTCACGGCCATGTCGACCATCCAGGGCCAGTCCACCTCGAACGCCTCGAGCATCACACAGCGTGCAGCGGTCGTCGCGCTGAACGGCGACCAGCAGTGTGTCGCCGAAATGAACGTACAGTACAAGAAGCGCCACGACTATATCGTCGAAGGGCTCAATTCCCTTCCGGGCATCTCCTGCCTGCCCGGCGCGGGCACCTTCTACGCATTCGCCGACGTGAGCGCCGCGATGCACGGCATGGGCTGCCGCGACGACAACGCGTTCGCAGAGCTGCTGCTGAATGAAGGTGGCGTGGCTGTGGTGCCGGGCTCGGGCTTCGGCGCGCCGGGCCACATGAGAATCTCGTTCGCCTGCAGCATGGAAACTCTCGAGAAGGCGATCGATCGCATGGCGCGCGTGCTCAGCTCGGGGGCGGCCGCCAGGACCGCCTGACCGCGTGATCTGGCGGCGGCGACGCGCCCGTGATCCAGTCCCTTGACGGGTCCGCGCAAGTCCTTGAGAATTCGCGGCCTTCTCTGCCTCCCGTTCCCCGGTAGCTCAGCGGTAGAGCGTCGGACTGTTAATCCGTTGGTCGTTGGTTCGAGTCCAACCCGGGGAGCCATCTAGTCAATATGTTACTGCTGCTGTCCTCCTTTCCCGGCTGATGGCGTAGCCGAATCGTAGGTAGCTGGCGGCGATAGTCGCACCCGGTCACCGAACGCATCCACGTGCGAGGCCAGATGCTCCGTTGTGAGATGCGCGCATCGCTTCACCATGACCGGACTGGTCCATCCGCCGAGATCATGCAGCACGTACAGCGGCGTTCCCGCTTGGGCGTGCAAGGTCGCGATCGGCGGGTGTTCCTGCGCACCTGCTCAATGGCCCGCCCGAGCGTCACCAGCAAGTCCTCGCGGAAGTGGTCGGCCCACAGAGAGACCGTGCAAGGCACGCGATGAAGTGGGCATTTCGGGTCGAGCGGCTCGTTGGTCATCGTGCGCGTCAGACGATCGAGGAACCCCACCTTGAGCGCGAGACAGGGATGCCCGCTCACATCGGTAGCTGAAATCATGTTTGCGGCGAGACTCGGGCCGATGATTGCATCGACCGTCGAGGGCCGCGGCTTCAAGATCGCGAACGACACGTGCGGACCCGCGTTCGACCCAGACAGCGGCGAGCGGCGCGCCAGCCGCGAAGACGAGGCCGACATGCGCCGCTGCCTGCAACGACGTTTTCCCGCGCTCGCGGCACAGCCGCTCACCGAGACGCGTGTGTGCCAGTACAAGAACAGCGCGAACGGCGATTTCCCCATTGACCGCCATCCGGATTTCAGGAATGTCTGGCTGCTCGGCGGTGGCTCCGGCCACGGCTTCAAGCATGGCCCTGCGGTCGGTCGGTACGCGGCCGAACTCGCGTCAGGAAGGCTCGCGGCGCCCGAGACGCGTTTCTCGCTCGCGAGCAAGGGCACCGTGCAACGGCGCGAGGTGTACTAGCAACTCGGCGATGGGCGCACTCGCGTGTCTACAAAATCGAAATCAGGCAGGCGAGTGAGGCCGTACACTTCACGAGACAGGTCGTCGAGTTCCGAAAAATCACGGGCTCGGTAAGCCGTCTTGATCCTGGCTGCAATCGCCTCTGGAACCGCATCCGGTCGCGGCACCCTGATTCGGCGCAGGTACTGGGCCTGGAACCTGAGGTATCCGCCGCGCATCTTGACTGCGTAGGACCACACAAAAAACAGCGCGACGCGGGAACTCAGCAACCCTCCTAGCACCTCCATGTCCCAATCGTCGGAGATCACAAAGTAGAGATTGTGGTGCGGGTAGAAATTCCCGGGTTCATATATGACTTCATTCGATCCGGCGATATCCGGTATCAGCAATTTCGGCCAGCCGACCATCTTGGGGTAGGGACGGTCAATCGTGCGGCACCAGCCGACCGGATCTTTCTGCGCAACGTGGCGCCTTTTCAGCGTTTCGGCATTCTTATCGAAGTACCGCTTCAGGCGCGGGTACTTGTCGAGGCTGATGACGCCCTTTTCTTCATAAGTGTTAATCACGCAGCGGCGAGCATCGCGAATTCGTCCATTGTCGATGTCGGACCTCATCACGAGCGGCAATAGCCGATCAGGCTCGATATCCGCATCTTCCGGGACGATATAGATCGAATCATTTCCGGTGGCGATACCAATGCGAACGGAGGTCCCACCCGACTCTTCGAGCAGTGGGAATCGGGATTCGAGATCCCGTAGCGTTGCGAGTTGATCGGGTGACGAAAGGACCCACGGGTCGCTATTCGCGAACCATGTCGTGTACGTTTCGGATTGCACGCAGTTCGTTGCGGCGGCCGGGCTGCTCGCGCCACTCACGACCGCCGCGCACTCTTCGGGCGAGCCCACGGAAAGACGAACGACGCGTACCGGCTTGCCGCCAGGTTCATTTGCGATCACGAAAATAGATGGGTACGCGATTACCTCTGCCTCGAATGGCGAAGTCTTATGCAGGTCGATATACGTTCTGACCGAATAGTCCCGCGACACGAGTTCGCGCAGAGGAGCGCCATATTTGTTCAGCGTCCAGCGGTCGGCACAAATAAATCCGACGACACCCTTTGAGGCGAGCAGCTGCAGGCTACGTTCGATGAATGCGATGTACAGGTCAGCGCGGTCAAACAGAGTCGCATACCGCCGGCGATACTCCGCTTGAATCAGCGGTGAGAGCTGTTCAATTCGAATGTACGGTGGGTTGCCAACCACGAAATCGAACTGACCAACAATGGGGGTGAGCAGAAAATCGGCCTGCTGTACCCATCGCTCGGCGACAGCGCGCGCGGCTACAGCCTTCATGCCATGTCGCCCGAGCGTCTCGACAACGGCATTTCGCGTGATCGCGACGTGTTCGTCATCGATGTCGAAAGCGGCAATCGCATCGACCAGCGCTTGCAGTCTGACACCTTGCCTTTTAGCCGATGCTGCCAGCCGATCAATCGCAGGCAACAAAAACGCACCGTGACCACATGCGGGTTCGAGTAGCCGCTGTTTCGTGAGGTCGGTGTTCGCGGTATAGCCGCTGAGGTCGAGAATCAGGTCGACAATGTGCGGCTTCGTAAGCACCAGGCCATGCGTGCCGCCATCGGAGCGCGTGCCGTAGTCATAAGCCGCTTTCGTGAGACTTGCCGGATACTCCAATGAAAGCTGCATGTCGTTCCTACTTTCCGGCCAAATATCCGCCGATATGACCCGCCAAGCCGCCCAGAAATTTTTTCATCGTCAGGTCAGTCGCCGGCTCCCGGAATTCCCCGGTTGGGCCGCCGCTTTCCGTCGCAACGAGAAAAGCAGACGAATCATAGAGTTTTTCGAGTACGAGCTTTCGCAAAAGCAACTCGTACCGCCTCATGTACGACGCGTCGCGGAACTCGCCAAACACCTTGAAGTGAGGTTCGGCCACGCCGACAACTTGGGTCGACCTGTCGCATTCTTCGAGCAGCATGACCCAGCCGGCCCACGGTCGGATGCCGTGCTTGCCAAACGCACCTTCGCGAAACGCAGTCGCGAGATCCTGTGCGGTGCCGACCGCCTCCTCGGATCGATTGTTGAAATTGTTGCCGAATGACGGGCCACGCTGCGATTTGAATTCCATAGCCGCGAGTAGTACGCCTCCTTGGACGACCAACATGTCCCATTTTTTCGTCGGGCGAAAGTAACCAGGAAGTTCGAGCTCGCGGTCCAAGTAGATGTCGCCGTCAGTCAGGCCGACGCCGAGCAGTACGTAGCGGATCAACTCACAAAAGCCGTCCATCTGCCTACCGCCGGTTACGGCGGCACGTGCCCCGCGGTCCGCGTTTGAGCCAGCGTTTCGATTCCGGGCACCCTGCAACTCGAGCGTTCTCCAGTAGTGCGCAACCGCTTTGCGCGTGAGCGCATCGGTCCCTGACAGATCAATCGCCATTCGCGGTACTCCCCGGACGCGTTTCGGTGGCATGGGGATTCTACGGAAACCGCGGCCGCCGCACGGCAGGCATGAGCGAAATGACCCCGAATGCGTCCGACGTGGCGGATGATCGGCGAACCGGGCACCGGTAGAGCGGGCCAGAGGCTACTGCCACGAGGGCTGGAAGGGGATAAGTCAGTGTATTGCACACCGCGAGGCTGCCCTTGAAGCGGAGGTCGATCGATCCTGCCTCGCTTTAGTTCGCTGTGGTAGCTGCATTCGTCCCGGGTTTGAGGTCTTTCGCGATATTGGTCCGGTAAGGCCTCAACACGGACACTCGCTCATCGGCGCTCCCTTCGGCTTGCGCACGGTGCGAATGGAGTCCTCGTAACTCATTGAGAATATGCTGGTTTCGGAGGGCACGTCAGGCCATGACTCCCAGACCAGGCGGCCGGCTAGAAGGTCGACAGCCCAGTCACTTCCATCACGCGATAGCCCCAGTAGTGGAGCTGGCGCGGGTCGACGTAGGTGCCGTACTCGGTGGTGTACTCGACGCCGGCCCACGCGAGGTTCGTCCAGAGTCCGTCAAACCATGCGAGTATCGCAAGCTCGAGCGCCGATTCGCGCGGCAGCTCGATGGCGATGTTCGCCTCGAGGTTGTAGTCGCGCACGTTGCGGCGGGTGAAGTTCGCCGAGCCAAGTGTCAGCCAGAAGTCAGCGCGGCCGCGGATTGCGAGCAACTTCACGTGGAACTGCTCGCCGTGCGTGCGATACCAGCGCAGGCGAATCGCGCCGTCGGTCGCCGCGACGAGTTCGGTGGCCACCGGGGGGTTTGGTATGCCGTTCTTCTGCCGGCCGAACGCGTCCTTGTTCGGATCGCGCAGCAAGCGCACGGCGGCACCGCGTGTGGCCGCATCGCGCAGCGCACCGAGCACCTTGCGGCCCGAGAGGTAGAACATCGCGACGTCGATCGCATCGCCCGCCACACAGGTTTGCAGGCGCGCGACGACGGCGTCGGCAATGGCGGATTCAGTGAGCACGCGCGCGGCCCGTCACCGGGGTAGCTTCGCCTGTCGCCTGCGTTGCTTTGCCCGTCGCCGGGATTGCGTCGCGTGCTGCCGGGGTTGCTTCGCGTGCGACAATTCCGGTTCTTGGCGCGGGTAGTGGTTGGCCCTCCCAGCCCGAATAGTGCGCAATCGCGAGTTCACTGGCGAGCAAGGGCTCGAGCACCGCGCCGCTGAGTATGTCACTTGCGAAGGGACACAGGGCATGAGCGCATCGGGTGCGCGCCGAATGCGGCACGATCCTCCGCTACGCCATCGCCACCGGTCGCGCCGAGCGCGACCCGGGCGTCGACCTGCGCGGCGCGCTGGTCCAAGATCAACCTCGACGGCGTCGCCGACCTCTCCCGCTCGACCCATCAGCGAGAACACCGTCAATGCTTCGTTGCGTCGCCTCGGCTTCGCTGCCGGCGGGATGACCGGCCACGGCTTTCGCAACATGGCTGAGCGCCGCAGGATGATGCAGAAATGGGCGGACTATCCCGATGGGCTGCGAATCGGTGGAAAAGTCGGTGCCCATCAAGCGCGGCGCGCGCAGCGCCCAGAAGGCGCCGGCGTTGCTCGCAGCGCGATACCGCGCCTCATTCGGCGGTGATCAATCTTACGCCGGGAAAGTAGTGGCGGTATCGACCCGCGTCCCGGGTCAGAATCGGCCATTGCATCACTGCGGCATGGGCGCCGATATAGAAATCCGGTAACACACCCTGCTTCGTGCCCCGCCCGCGTCGATATGCCAGAAAGGCCTTCCCGGCAAGAAATAGCGCCTCACGTGGCACCGGCTCAACCGACAGTGAAACCTCGGCGATTACGGCCTCCAGCTCCTCGATGCGCGCAAACGCGATCGACAACTCGGAATAGATGATCGGATTGATGGCAAGCCGATCCGCCAGGCTCGCCGTCTCGAGCTGCAACTGCGACCATTCGGCCCACTGCGAATGATCCTGCAGTACATCGAGCAGGACATTCGTGTCGACGAGAATCATCCTGTCATCCGCGAGTCAGCGCCAGAATCTCCTCGGTCTTCATGCGCACGGTGGCCCGACCCCGCAACTTCGCGAACCGGCTCGGGCGGCGCGGCACACGCCCTTTGGCCGGACGCAGCACGACTTCGCCGCTGGCCAACCGCTCAAACGTCACCGCCGTGCCGGGCTTGAGCCCCAGATAGTCGCGCACGGTCTTCGGGACGGTGACCTGCCCCTTGCTCGTCAGATTCGTGGCCATGAAGTAATACCTGTGATCTGGTGGGTAACACTTTACCGGGATCGCCGATATTCGCAAGACGCCCCATTGCTCCTTCGTCCAAGCCTGATCTTCGCATCGCAGGCCACCGACTACCCAAACAGCCCCGAATATTCACCGTCGTCGGCTTTCCTGCCGACGGGTTTCTGAGGCTACGAGCGCGCGATCGGCGGATGTTCCTGCGTCACCGCCAGGACCTGCTCAATGGCCCGCCCGAGCGTCACCAGCACGTCCTCGCGGAAGAGGCCGGCCCACAGAGAGACCGTGCAAGGCACGCGATGCAGCGGGCCTTTCGGGTCGAGCGGCTCGTTGGTCATCGTGCGCGTCGGACGATCGAGGAACCCCGCCTTGAGCGCGAGACAGGGATGCCCGCTCGCATTGGTAGCTGAAATCATGTTTGCGGCGAGACTCGGGCCGATGA
>DAORVK010000057.1:0-18749 GCA_035433705.1 Steroidobacteraceae bacterium | reverse complement strand
ACCGTGCGGCCCTGGCCGTCGGTCAGGCGCCCGTCGTCGAGCACCTGCAGCAGCACGTTGAACACGTCGGGGTGCGCCTTCTCGACCTCGTCGAGCAGGATGACCGCATACGGCCGGCGGCGCACCGCCTCGGTGAGATAGCCGCCCTCTTCGTAGCCGACATAGCCGGGAGGGGCGCCGATGAGCCGTGCCACGGAGTGCTTCTCCATGAACTCCGACATGTCGATGCGCACCATGGATTCTTCCGTATCGAACAGGAACTCGGCGAGCGCCTTGCAGAGTTCCGTCTTGCCGACACCGGTGGGCCCGAGGAACAGGAACGAACCGTTCGGCCGCCGCGGATCGGCAAGCCCCGCGCGCGAGCGGCGGATCGCGTTCGAGACGATGCGCACGGCCTCTTCCTGGCCGACGACGCGACGCGACAGGGCCTCCTCCATGCGCAGGAGCTTCTCTTTCTCGCCCTCAAGCATCTTCGAGACCGGAATGCCGGTCCACTTGGAGACGACTTCCGCGATCTCCTCGTCAGTCACCTTGTTGCGGACGAGCTGCGTTTCCTTCTGCTCGGCGGCCTGCGCCTGCGCGAGCTTCTTCTCGAGCTCGGGCACACGACCGTACTGCAGCTTGGCAACCTCGCCGAGATCGCCCTTCCTGCGCGCGGTTTCCATTTCGAGCTTGACCTTCTCAAGCTCCTCCTTGATGGCCGCGGCGCCCTGCAGGGTCGCCTTCTCGCTCTTCCAGATCTCTTCGAGATCGGCATATTCCTTCTCGAGCTGGGCGAGCGACTCCTCGAGCGCCGCGAGACGCTTCTTCGACGCGTCGTCCTTCTCGTTCTTGAGCGCCTCCTGCTCGATCTTGAACTGGATGATGCGCCGCTCGAGCTTGTCGAGCGCCTCGGGCTTGGAGTCGATCTCCATGCGGATGCGCGCCGCGGCTTCGTCGATCAGATCGATCGCCTTGTCGGGCAGCTGGCGGTCCGCGATGTAGCGGTGCGACAGCGTCGCCGCCGCGACGATCGCCGGGTCGGTGATGTCGACGCCGTGGTGCACCTCGTAGCGCTCCTGCAGGCCGCGCAGGATCGCGATCGTGTCCTCGACCGAGGGCTCTTCCACGAGCACCTTCTGGAAGCGCCGCTCGAGCGCGGCGTCCTTCTCGATGTACTTGCGGTACTCGTCGAGCGTGGTCGCGCCGACGCAGTGCAGCTCGCCGCGTGCGAGCGCGGGCTTGAGCATATTGCCGGCGTCCATGGCGCCTTCGGCCTTGCCGGCGCCGACCATGGTGTGCAGCTCGTCGATGAAAAGGATGATCTGGCCTTCCTGCTTCGCGAGATCGCCGAGCACGGCCTTCAGCCGCTCCTCGAATTCACCGCGGAATTTCGCGCCGGCGATCAGCGCGCCCATGTCGAGCGCGAGGATGCGCTTGCCCTTCAGGCCCTCGGGCACCTCACCATTGATGATGCGCTGCGCGAGCCCCTCGACGATTGCGGTCTTGCCGACGCCCGGCTCGCCAATCAGCACCGGGTTGTTTTTCGTGCGCCGCTGCAGCACCTGGATCGTGCGGCGAATCTCGTCGTCGCGGCCGATCACCGGGTCGAGCTTGCCGCTCGACGCGCGCGCAGTGAGATCGATGGTGTACTTCTCGAGCGCCTGACGGCTTTCCTCGGCGCCCGGGTCGCTGACGGCCTCGCCGCCGCGCACTTCATCGATGGCCTTCTCGACAGCCGCCTTCGCAGCGCCCGCGTCCTTCAGCAGCCTGGCAAGAGTCGCCTTGTCCTCGAAAGCCGCGAGCACGAAGAGCTCGCTCGAGATGAACTGGTCGCCACGCTTCTGCGCGAGCTTGTCAGTGACATTCAGGAGGCGCGCGAGATCGCTCGACACGTGGATCTCGCCCGGCGTGCCCTCGACCTTCGGCAACCGGTCGACTGCGGCGGCGACATCCGTGCGCAGGCGCGCAATATTGACGCCCGCCTTCAGCAGCAGCGGCCGCACGGTGCCACCCTGCTGGTCGAGCAGTGCCTGCAGCGCGTGCGCGGGCTCCAGCATCTGGTTGTCGGCCCCGAGCGCAATCGACTGGGCGTCGGACAGCGCGGCCTGGAACTTGCTCGTCAGTTTTTCCATTCGCATGGCTGCTACATATGGCGCCTGCGACGCGGGTTTCAACCCCCCCTCAGTGTGCCGACCGCTCGATCAGGGCGATGATCAGCACCCCAGCCCCGATCAGCGCACTCTGCATGAGGCTGGAGCGCAGATCGGAGCGCCGATGCAGACCGGGAATCAGATCCGCGACGGCCACGTAGAGCAGGCTCGCGGCCGCCACGGCGAGCACCCACGGCAGCAGCCCGAGTACCGGTTGCAGCGAGAACCACGCGGCCACGCCGCCGACAACCGCGGTCAGACTGGTTGCGAAGTTGCACCAGAGTGCCCGCGCGCGCGACCAGCCCGCATTCAGGAGCACTGCGAAGTCGCCCACTTCCTGCGGAATTTCATGCGCCGCCACGGCAATCGCAGTCGCGATGCCGAGCTGCCGGTCGGTGAGGAAGGCCGCGGCAATCAGTACGCCGTCGAGGGCGTTGTGCAGGGCGTCCCCCGTGAGCACGAGCCAGGCGGCTGCCTGCTCATGCGGGTCATCGTGATGTTCACCGTGGCAATGCCGCCAAAGCACGAACTTCTCGAGCACGAAGAAGAGGAGCAGCCCGCCGACGAGCGCGAGACCGACGCCGTGCGCCCCGCCTTCACCCGCCCCTTCGATGGCGTGCGGGAGCAATGCGAGCAGCGACACGCCGAGCAGTGCGCCGGTGGCGAAACTCACGAGATGCGGCAGGCTGCGGGTCCGCAAGTCCGCGGGCAGCAACAGGACGAGAACTGCGAACGCCGCGCTGAGAAGCCCGCTCAGCGCCGTAGCGAGGATGATGATGGCGAGCGTGGTCACGCGGCCATCCACACGAGCGCCGCCATCCGTCCGCACTGACCGTCACGGCGGAAGGAAAAGCAGCGCTCCCGATCCGTGAACGTGCACGATCCGTCCGCCGCAACCGCCCCGACACCACCGGCTGCGAGGCGCCGCTGCGCAAGTTGCGGCAGGTCGCACCACCAGCGATCGCCGCGGCCGCGACGAAATGCTTTGGCAGCGCCCGCGTCTGTTTCCAGGAACACACTGCGCACGTCCTCGCCCACCTCGAAGTGCTGCGGGCCGATGCAGGGTCCGAGCCACGCGACGAGGTCGCCGGCGGGCACACCCATGGCGCGCACAGTCGCCTCGAGCACGCCGGCTGCGAGCCCCCGCCAGCCGGCATGCGCAGCCCCGACGACCGAACCATCGCGCGCAGCGAACAGCACCGGCAGACAGTCGGCCACCAGAATCGCGCACACCCGACCGCGAACGCGTGTGAAGGCGCCATCGGCGGGACCACGAGGCGCATCGGTCCCCGTGCCGAGCTCGTGGACCGTTACGCCATGCACTTGCTGCAACCAGGCGGGGCTCGAGGGCAGTGCCAGCGCCTGGGCAATCCGCCGACGATTCTCCGCCACCCGCAGCGGGTCATCGCCCACGTGCGCGCCGAGATTCAGCGTATCGAAGGGTGCGGCGCTGACGCCGCCCGTTCGCAACGTGAACGCCGCGTGCACTCCTGGGGGGGCTGCCCATTGCGGCGTGATCCACATGGATTGCATGATCCGGTGTCAGACCAATGAATGCGAGGGGTATGAAGCGGATTTTCTGGCTCGCCGTTGCCGCCGCAGGCGCGTTTGCGCTCGGCGGGCTCGCCCTCCATCGAGGCGAGAGCATCAACGCGCTGTGGATCCTCGTCGCCGCGGTCTGCGTCTACGCCATCGGCTTTCGCTTCTACTCGGCCTGGGTGGCGGCGAGAGTGCTTTCGATCGACCCCACTCGCGCCACGCCCGCGGAGCGGCTCGACAATGGCCGGGACTTCGTCCCGACGCACCGCTGGATTGTGTTCGGTCACCACTTTGCCGCCATTGCCGGGCCCGGTCCGCTGATCGGGCCGACGCTCGCGGCGCAGTTCGGTTACCTCCCCGGCACGCTCTGGATACTCGTCGGCGCGGTACTCGGCGGCTGCGTGCAGGACATGACGATCCTGCTGCTGTCCATCCGCAGGAACGGCCGCAGCCTCGGCCAGATGGCGCGTGACGAGCTGGGGCCGGTCGGCGGCATAGCCGCACTCACCGGCACGTTTGCGATCATGGTGATCCTGATCGCCGTGCTGGGCCTCGTCATCGTGAACGCGATGAAGCACAGCCCCTGGGCCACCGCGACCGTGTTCGCGACGATCCCGATCGCGATCCTCGTCGGACTGTACCTGAGGAACTGGCGCCCCGGCCGGGTGATCGAAGGCTCGCTGATCGGTGTCAGCCTCCTCCTGCTTGCGGTGGTCGGGGGCGGCTGGATCAACGGTCAGCCCACCATCCGTGGCTGGTTCGATCTCGAGGGCCTCACGCTCGCGTGGTTCGTGATCGGCTATGGCTGGTGCGCGGCGATCCTGCCGGTCTGGTTGCTGCTCGCGCCCCGCGACTACCTCTCCGCCTTCCTGAAGCTCGGCACGATCCTCCTGCTCGCGGTCGCGATCGTCTTCGCACAACCCGACATCAAGATGCCGGCGATCACGCAATTCATCGACGGCTCCGGCCCGGTCTTCGGCGGCAAGGTATTTCCGTTCGTCTTCATCACGATCGCCTGCGGCGCGGTATCGGGCTTTCACGCCCTCGTCGCGAGCGGTACGACACCGAAACTGATCGGCTCGGAATCAGACGTGCGGCTCATCGGTTACGGCAGCATGGCGCTCGAGTCGTTCGTCGCCATCATGGCGATGATCGCCGCGACGCTGCTCGACCCCGGCGTCTACTTCGCCATCAACACCGCGGCGGGCGTGGTGGGTGCGACCCCCGAGGCCGCCGTTGCGACGATCTCCGCATGGGGGTTCCCGGTCACGGTTGAGCAGATGCACACGCTCGCGCGCGAGATGGGCGAGAGCACGCTCTTCGCGCGCACCGGCGGGGCGCCCTCGCTCGCAGTCGGCATGGCGAGCATTTTCGCGAGCAGTTTCGGCGAGCACCTGCTCGCGATCTGGTATCACTTCGCAATCATGTTCGAGGCGGTGTTCATCCTGACCACACTCGATGCTGGCACGCGCGTCGGACGCTTCATGCTGCAGGACATGCTCGGCAACGTGTCGCAGCCGTTCGGTCGCACCTCGTGGTACCCGTCGGTGCTCGTGACGAGCACGCTGGTCGTCGCGGCGTGGGGGTATTTCCTCTACATCGGCGTGATCGACCCGAACGGCGGTGTCCATATTCTCTGGCCGCTCTTTGGCATCGCGAACCAGATGCTCGCCGCGATCGCGCTTTCCGTCGCGACCGGCATCATTGTCAAGCAGGGCAAGGCGCGCTACGCGTGGGTCACGCTCACGCCACTCGCCTGGCTCGCGATCGTCACGACGACCGCGGCCGTGCAGAAGATCGTCAGCGATGATCCGCGCATCGGCTTCTTCGCCGCCGCGCACGATCTCGCCGCGAAGCTTGCCGCGGGCGTGCTGCCGCCGGAGCGCGCCGCGGTCGCACCGCAACTGATCTTCAACCAGCAACTTGACGCCTGGCTCACCACCTTCTTTCTCATTGTCGTGTGGCTCGTGATCGGCGACATGCTGCGCGTGTGCTGGCGCGCCGTGAACGGCCGGCCCGTGCTGCCGGGTTCGGAGGCCCCCTACGTGCCGGCGAAGGGCACGGCATGAGCTCGCCAGCGCCACGGGTCCTCATCCGTCTCGGCGAGTTGGGCTCGTTCGTGCGCCGGGCGACTGGCGACGACGCCTACGAGCGGTTCGTCGCGCATCGTCGCGCCGTGCACCCGGGCGAGCCGTTACCCTCACGGCAGGAGTTCTGGTGCGCAGAGGTCGATCGCAAATGGCAAGGCGTGAATCGATGTTGCTGAGAGTCGCGGTGCTGGCGTTTGCAGCATTCGTCGCCGGCACGGGGAGCGCGGCCGCGGCCGGCACAACGCCCGTGCCGACGGCGCCCGCCGGCGCCTGGCACCAGCGCGAGGCCGCGATCATGGGCACGCGCATCGCGGTCGAGCTGTGGTCAAAGACCGACGCGGAAGGCGAGGCCGCAATCGACGCGGTCATGGCGGAGATGCATCGCGTCGATGTCCTGATGAGCCACTACAAGCCGGAGAGCCAGTTGTCGCAGATCAACGCGCACGCCGGCGCCGGGCCCGTGCGCGTCGATCGCGAACTGTTCGATCTCATCGCGCGCTCCCTCGATTTCTCCCGCCTCACGAACGGCGCCTTCGACATCACCTACGCGAGCGTCGGTTACCTCTACGACTACCGGCATCACGTCAAACCCGACGAGGCACAGATCGAAGCTCACTTGTCGTCGGTCGACTGGCGCAGCCTCGAACTCGACCCGACGAACTCGACCGTCCGGTTCAGGAAGCCGGGCATGCGTATCGACCTCGGGGGCTTCGCCAAGGGGTATGCGGTCGATCGCAGCATTGAACTCCTGAAGGCCCGCGGCATCGAGCACGCATCGGTCAGCGCCGGCGGGGACACGCGTATTCTGGGAGACCGTTTCGGGCGGCCCTGGATCGTCGGCATCAGGCATCCGGACGATGCCAATCGCGTGATCCTGCGCATCCCGCTCGCGGATGTGGCGCTGTCGACCTCGGGGGATTACGAGCGTTATTTCGATGAAAACGGCGTGCGCTACCATCACATCATCGACCCGCGTACCGGTCATTCGGCGAGCAAGGTGCGCAGCGCCACCATCATCGGGCCCACCGCCACACAAACCGACGGCCTTTCAAAGACCGCCTTCGTACTCGGGCCGCAGAAGGCGCTCGAGATCCTCGCGCACATCCCCGACGTCGACGCCGTGTTCGTCGGACCTGACGGCAAGGTGTACTACACACCCGGGCTCGCGCCGCCGGAAAAGAACGATTGAAGAAATTGGCAAATTATACGCAACTTGCGTACAATACCAGCCATGCGGGCGATATTCATCGAATTGCCGGCCTTCGCGCGGCATCGCGATGAGTATCTTGATGATGACGGTTTCGCCCTGCTACAGGGCGCCCTCATGCGCAATCCATTCGCTGGCGACTTGATCGAGGGCACTGGCGGCCTACGCAAGCTTCGGTATGCAGATGCTCGTCGCGGGAAAGGGAAACGTGGCGGGCTGCGAGTGATTTACTACTTCTGGACCGGCGGCCCCGAATTCTGGCTGTTCACGCTTTACGACAAGGACGAAATGCCGGATCTCGATTCGAAGCAGCGAGCTGTCCTTAAGGAGCTGGTCAAGTCTGAATTGAGATCGAGGCGGAAATCATGAGCAAGAAACGTGAACTGTTCGATGAGTTGGTGGAAGGCTTCGAAGCACTCGCCGAAGGGCGCGCCGGCAAGCGAACCTTGCGTACTCACGCGCTGAGAGTGAAGCCGGCACCGGCACTCACTGCGCGCGAATTGACTAGTCTTCGCAGGCAACTCAACCTGTCTCGCGGCGTTCTGGCGGGGTACCTGCGCACCAACGTGCGGACCCTGGAGAACTGGGAACAAGGTCGCGCCAGGCCGAACGCCCAAGCCGCGCTGCTCATTAGACTGGTGCAGCGATATCCCGACACCGTACGTCGCCTGGCGGAGATCTGACGCACTCGTTCTTCGTGGCCTATTCGCCCACAGCGCGCACATCCTCGCTCAAGACGGTGATGAGCGCCTGCATGTCCGCCGGCATGGGCGCCTCGAACGCGAGTGCTTCACCGTTCGACGGGTGTACGAAGGCGAGACGGGCCGCGTGCAGCGCCTGGCGCTGAAAGGCCTGCAGCGCTTCGAGCAGCGCGGGTGACGCGCCCGCCGGCAGCCGCCGCCGACCTCCGTACACCGGATCACCGAGGATCGGGTACCCGGCGTGCGCGAGATGCACGCGGATCTGGTGCGTGCGACCCGTCTCGAGTGTGACGCGCACGAACGTGTGGGCACGAAAGCGCTCGACCACGCGATAGTGCGTCACGGCCTCGCGCCCGTCCTGACGCACCGCCATCTTCACGCGCGCCGATCGGTGCCGGCCAATCGGCTCGTCGATGGTGCCGCCGCCCGTCATCACGCCGCTCGCTACGGCGAGGTACTCGCGCGAGATATCGCGCGCGGCGAGGAGATCCACGAGCGCGGCGTGCGCTTCGATCGTGCGCGCGACGACCATCAGACCGCTCGTGTCCTTGTCGAGGCGGTGAACAAGCCCCGCGCGCGGCACACGCGCCAGCCCCGGATCGTGGGCGAGAAGACCGTTCTGCAGGGTGCGATCACGGTTGCCGGCGCCGGGATGCACGACGAGCCCGGCGGGCTTGTCGATGACGAGGAGATCGTCGTCCTCGTGCACGATCCGCAAGGGCATTGCCTGCGGCGCGACGGCGGAGACCGCCGGCACCTCGCCCTCGAGCGCCACCTGCTCCCCGCCCAGCACCCGATCGCGCGCGCGGGCTGGCCGGCCGTCGATCGACACGCTGCCGCGCTCGATCCAGCCCTGGATGCGCGAGCGGGAGTATTGCGGCAGGAGCCGGGCGAGCGCCTGGTCGAGGCGCAGGCCTGCGACGCCCGGGTCGAGCGTGAGATCGTGCCGGCGGAACTCTGTGGTCATTAATTGTCTATACTGTCGGTTTCGCGGCCATATTCCAACGAGAGGCCCCCCGTCGATGCCGAGAGTCCCCGCGCCGCCCCGCGGCCGCCTGATCCTGCTGGCTGCGCTCGCCTCGCTCGTCGCCATTGCGGGCTGCCGCACCAACCGGCAAGACCAGTATTCGAAGACCAATCCCGAGGTGCTCTACAGCCAGGCCCACAAGGCACTGCTGAACCAGGACTTCGACAATTCCATCAAGATGTACGAGGCGCTCACTGCGCGCTATCCCTTTGCACCCGAGTCGCGCCAGGCGCGGCTCGACCTGATTTATGCCTACTACCGCGGGCGCGAAGCCGAAAGCGCCATCGACGCCGCCGACACGTTCATTCGCGAGAACCCGACCCACCCGCGCATCGACTACGCGTGGTACATCAAGGGCCTCGTCGACTTCGAGCGCATGCCGAACAGGGTGGAGCGTCTCTTTCGCGTCGATCTCTCGGAGCGCCCGCCGCAGACCGCCGCGAAGGCGTTCGCCTCGTTCAAGACCGTCGTCGAGCAATACCCGAAAAGCGAGTACGCCCACGACGCACGCCGGCGCATGCTGTACCTGCGCAACCGCCTCGCCGACTACGAGATTTATGTCGCCCGCTACTACATGAAGCGTGGTGCCTGGGTGGCGGCCGCGCAGCGCGCGGAGCAGACGATCGAGCAATACGACGGCTCCCCGGCAGTGCGCGACGCACTTGCGATCATGATCGACGCGTACAGCCGCCTCGGCATGAAGGAGCTCGCGGACAACACGCGCGCGGTCTATGCGCTGAACTTTCCCGGCGACCAGAAGCGGGTGGCGGAGAAGAAGTCCTGGTGGAAGCTCTGGTGACGCCCGGCACCCGCGCTCAGCGCCGGTAGCCGTTCGTGATCGGATAGCGCCAGTCACGGCCGAAAGCCCGGCGGCTCACGCGCACGCCGGGCGGCGCCTGGCGCCGCTTGTATTCGTTGCGTTTCACGAGATCGAGCACGCGGCCAACGGTCGCGCGATCAAAACCGCGTGCGCAGATCTCGTCCACAGAGAGATCCTCCTCGATGAAGGCGGCGAGGATCGGATCGAGGATGTCGTAGGGAGGCAGCGAATCGCTGTCCTTCTGGTCCGCCCGCAGCTCGGCGGACGGCGGGCGGTCGATGACCCGCTGCGGAATCGCGCGCGACAATCCGTTGCGATGATCGGCCAGCCGGTAGACAAGCTGCTTGCTGCAGTCCTTGATCGGTGCGAAGCCGCCCGCCATGTCGCCGTAGAGCGTCGCGTAACCTACCGCCACTTCGCTCTTGTTGCCGGTGGTCAGCAGCATGCGTCCGGTCTTGTTGGAAATGCCCATCAGCAGCAGCATGCGGCAGCGTGACTGGATGTTCTCCTCGGTCGCGTCGGGCTCGCGGCCGGCGAACTCCTCGCGCAGCGTCGCAAGCGTCGCCTCGAACATCGGTTCGATCGGCAGCACGCTGTACTTCACGCCGAGCAGGTCCGCTTGCGCCTTCGCGTCCTCGAAGCTCATCGGGGAGGTATAGCGGGACGGCATCATCACCGCGTGCACGTGCGCGGCGCCCAGCGCATCGACGGCAATGGCGAGCGTGAGCGCGGAATCGACGCCGCCGGAGAGCCCTATCACCACACCGGGAAAGCGGTGTTTGCCAACGTAGTCGCGCACGCCCAGCACGAGCGCGCCGTAGACGCTCGCCGCCTCGGACAGCTCGGGCGCGACAGCGGCCGCACACGGCGCGACCTTTCCGCCCGCGCCCCGCAGGAAATCGACGACGTGCAGGCCCTCGGCATACGCCGGCGCGCGCATCGTGATTGCGCCGTGAGCGTCCATGACGAAAGACTGGCCGTCGAACACGAGTTCGTCCTGGCCGCCGACGAGGTTCACGTAGGCCAGTGGCAACCCCACATCGCGTACCCGTTCCCTCGCGACCGCTTCGCGGTCCCGTTGTTTGTGGAGCTGGAAAGGTGAGGCATTGCTGACGACCAGGAGCTCCGCGCCGGCGGACTGCGCGAGCAGAACGGCCTCGCGCTCCCAGATGTCCTCGCAAACGAGCACGCCGATCTGCACGCCGCGGATTGCGACGACGGTCGGCTGCGCGCCGGCGCTGAAATAGCGCTTCTCGTCGAAGACCTGATAGTTCGGCAGCGTGCCCTTGCGATGCATCGCCTGCACGGCGCCGCGCGCGACGAGCGCCGAGGCATTGTAGATTTGCGAACCGCTGTACTCGGGCAGGCCCACGAGCACGGCCACGTCGCCCACACCGCGGCAGACCTCCGCGAGCCCCGCCTCGATCTGCCGGCGAAGGCCACGGTGGAACAACAGGTCCTCGGGCGGGTAGCCCGACAGCGCGAGCTCGGGAAAGACCACGAGATCGACGTGCTGCGCGTGCGCCGCGCGCGCGGTGTCGATCACGCGCGCGACGTTGCCCCGTACGTCGCCGACCAGAAAATCGAGTTGGGCGAGCGCAATCCGCAGCGGCGCGGCGCCGGTCATTTGGGCTTGCGAGCCCGCCGCGCGGGACGCCGCGCCACCTTCTTGCCCACCGCCCGCCGCACCGTCTTCTTCTTGCCCGCGGCCTTCTTCTTCGCCGCCGGACGCGGCTCGACATGTCGCGCGGCGGCAGCGCGGCTGCGGCGCTTGAACAGCAGATCGCGCATCGCGCTGCCGAGATCCGCGGGTGACTTCACGGTGCGCACGCCGGCGCGGTCGAGCGCGCGGTACTTGTCAGCGGCAGTGCCTTTGCCGCCGGCCACGATCGCGCCCGCATGGCCCATGCGCTTGCCCGGCGGCGCGGTGACACCGGCGATATAGGCGACGACGGGCTTCAAGACAAACTTGCGGATGAATTCCGCGCCCGCCTCTTCGTCGCTGCCGCCGATCTCGCCCACCATGATGATGCCTTCGGTGCCCGGGTCGCGCTCGAACAGTTCGAGCAGGTCGACGAAATTCATGCCGCGCACGGGGTCGCCGCCGATGCCGACACAGGTACTCTGGCCGAGGCCGTTATTGGTCGTCTGGTAGACGGTTTCGTAGGTGAGCGTGCCAGAGCGCGACACGATGCCGATCGCGCCCTTCTTGTGGATGAAGCCGGGCATGATGCCGATCTTGCACTCGTCCGGCGTGATGACGCCGGGACAATTCGGCCCGACGAGACGTGTGCCCTTGCCGGCGAGCGCCGCCTTCACCTTCACCATGTCGTTCACCGGGATGCCCTCGGTGATGCACACGACGAGTTCGATGCCGGCGTCGGCCGCTTCGAGGATCGCATCCGCGGCATAGGGCGGCGGCACGTAGATCATGCTCGCGGTCGCCCCAGTCTCCTTCACCGCATCGAGCACGGTGTCGAACACGGGCAGGCCGATGTGCTTTTCGCCGCCCCGTCCTGGTGTCACGCCGCCCACGAGGCGCGTGCCGTAGGCGAGACACTGCTCGGAATGGAAAGTGCCTTGCTTGCCGGTGAAACCCTGACAGATGACCCGTGTGTGCTTGTTGACGAGAATGCTCATGACTTGCCCTTCGATGCCAGCGCGACGACTTTCTTCGCGGCGTCCGTCAGATCTGCCGCCGGTGCGAGCGCGAGCCCGCTGCCCGCGAGCATCTCACGCGCCTTCTCGGCGTTGGTGCCCTGCAGGCGCACCACCACGGGCACCTTCACTCCGAGCTTCTTCGCCGCAATGATGATGCCCTCGGCGATCAGGTCGCAGCGCACGATGCCACCGAAGATGTTGACGAGAATCGCGCGCACATTTGCGTTGGAGAGAATCAGCTGGAACGCCTCGGTGACGCGTTCTGCGGTCGCGCCACCCCCCACGTCCAGAAAGTTCGCGGGATTGCCGCCGTGCAGCTTGATCAGGTCCATCGTCGCCATCGCAAGCCCTGCACCGTTCACCATGCAGGCGATGTCGCCATCGAGCGAGACATAGTTCAGGTCGTGTTCACTCGCCCTGACCTCCATCGCGTCTTCCTGGGTGACGTCGCGCAGCGCCGCGAGTTCCTTCTGGCGAAAAAGAGCGTTCGGGTCGATGTTGATCTTCGCATCGAGTGCGACGAGCTTGCCGGCTTTCGTGACGATGAGCGGATTCACCTCGAGCAGGGCCGCGTCGCGTTCGAGATAGAGCTGGTAGAGAGCCATGGCGATCTGCTGGAACTCGCCGATCTGCGCGCCACTGAAGCCGAGTGCGAACGCCATCTCGCGGCACTGGTAGGGCTGCAGACCCGCGGCCGGGTGCACGTTCACGGTGACGATCTTCTCCGGCGTGTGTTCGGCGACTTCCTCGATGTCCATGCCACCGGCGGCCGAGCCGATGAGCGCAATGCGCCCCTTCTCGCGATTGAGGGTGAGCGAGAGGTAGATCTCGCGCGCGATGTCGGAGCCCGACTCGACGTACACCGCGTTGATAGGCAAGCCGTCATCGCCCGTCTGCTTCGTGACGAGCCGCTGTCCTAGCAGCCCCGCGGTAGCGCTGCGCACGGCCGCGAGGTCGCGCGCGAGCTTTACGCCGCCCGCCTTGCCGCGGCCGCCCGCATGCACCTGCGCCTTGACCACCCACACCGCACCGCCAATCGCCTCGGCGGCAGCTACCGCCTCGTCGGCGCTGCGCGCCACTCGCCCCTCGGGCACGGGCACGCCGTACTTGCGGAAAACTTCCTTCGCCTGATATTCGTGAAGATTCATGGACCCGCCAGATCGCAAAAAGAACGCCCATTCTCGCGGAATGCTAAAGTCTCGGCAAATGGGGGCTCACGACAACGACCGCGACTCGACCCTGGGCGATCTCGGCTGGCGGATCGTCGGGCTGCTGAACCTGTACCGGCTGCTCGTGCCGCCGGTGCTCTTTGCGATATACCGCTTTACGCTGCCGCAGCCGACGGTCGGCGGCGATCATCCGCGGCTCTTCATCACGATCTGCCTGCTGTATTTCCTCGCCGGTGTTGCGCTGGTGCTGGCGCAGCGCCTGCCGCGCATCCCCGGCCGGGTGCTGCTCTCGAGCCACGCCCTCGTCGATTCGGTGGCGATCGGCCTGCTGCTCTACGCGAGTGGTGGCATCGCGAGCGGCCTTGGCATCCTGCTGGTCGTCCCGGTGGGTTCGGTCGCGCTGCTGGCCGAAGGTCGTCAGACCCTCCTGATTGCCGCGATCGCGGTCGTCGCAGTGCTGGTACAGCAGGTTTTCAGCCAACTTGCCGGCAGCGGCTCATCCACCGACTATCCGGCCGCGGGCGTTCTCGGCTTCGTGCTCTTTCTGGTGGCGCTCGCCAGTTGGCCGCTCACGGCGCGGCTGCAGGAAACCGAGGCGCTGATCAAGCGCCGGGAAGTCGATCTCGCGAATCTCGCGGAGCTGTCGCAATACATCGTGCAGCACTTGCGCGAGAGCCTCCTCGTGGTCGACCACGAGGACCGCATCCGCCTGATCAACGAATCCGCCGCGCAGATCCTCGGCGACCGGCGCGCCTACCCGGGAGCCCTCCTCGGCGAGGCTTCCCCGCGGCTCCTGTATCTGCTCTCGACCTGGCGGCAGAGCGGCGAGCGGCCGAAGGACACGGGCGCCACTTTCGTGGCCAGCAACGGTGCGAACGAGATCCTGCCGCACTTCGCGCCGCTCGGAAACGAAAACCCGCCACCCGTCATCGTGTTCCTCGAAGACACGACGGAAATCGCCGGGCGGCTCCAGCAGCTGAAACTCGCCTCGCTCGGACGCCTCTCCGCGAGCATCGCGCACGAGATCAGGAACCCTGTCGGCGCGATGAGCCATGCGGCCCAGCTCCTCGGTGAATCCAGCCGGCTTGGCGACGAAGAACGGCGACTCGCGGAAATCATCCGCACGAACTCGGCGCGCGTCAGCGAGATCATCGCGAACGTGCAGTCGATGTCGCGGCGCGAACCCGTGCGGGCGGAGCAGTTCGGCCTCGCGGCGTGGTTGCGGGAATTTCGCAGCGAGTTCTGCGCAACGCTCCCGTGCCCCGAGCACCTCGTGGTCCTGCACGAGGCGGGGGGCGACACCGAAGTGCGCTGCGACCGCAGTCAGCTGCGGCAGATCGTCTGGAACCTCGCGCACAACGCCTTGAAACACAACGGCGATGCTCCGGCACCCATCGAGCTGCGCGCGGGGAAACTCCCGCCCACGCAGCGCCCGTACCTCGAAGTCATCGATCGCGGCCAGGGCATTCCCGAGGCGCTCGCGGAGCGCATCTTCGAGCCCTTTGTGACGGGTGAATCCCGCGGCACCGGCCTCGGCCTTTTCCTTGCGCGCGAACTCGCGCAGGCGAACGGCGCAACCCTGATCTTTGAACCACGTCCCGGTGGCGGCAGCGTGTTCCGCCTGGTGTTCTCCGATCCGCTACGATGGCGGGCATGAGCAAACCGGTCGTGCTGGTCGTCGATGACGAGCCGGATCTCGTCGAACTGGTCAGCCTCACCCTCTCCCGCATGAACCTCGATACCGCTTCGGCGGGTGATCTCGCGGGCGCGCGCGAGCTGCTGAAGACGCGCCATTTCGACCTGTGCCTCACCGACATGCGCCTGCCCGACGGCGACGGTCTCGATCTCGTCGCCTGGATACAGGAGAACAAGGCGCTGGTGCCGGTCGCCGTGATATCCGCCCACGGCAACGTGGAGTCCGCGGTGCGCGCGCTCAAGCTCGGCGCGTTCGACTTCGTCTCGAAGCCGCTCGACCTCGGGGTGCTGCGCAAACTCGTCACGAGCGCGATCAAGCTAGGCGAACGCGATGGTGACATGACCGTGCGCGGTCCGCGCCTCATCGGCCACTCGCAGACGATGGAGGCGCTGCGGCAAGTGATCGCACGCGTCGCGCGCAGCCAGGCGCCCGTACACATTTCGGGCGAATCGGGCACCGGCAAGGAACTCGTGGCGCGCCTGATCCATGATTCGGGCTCGCGCGCCGAAGGACCGTTCGTACCGGTCAACTGCGGCGCGATCCCGACCGAACTGATGGAAAGCGAACTCTTCGGCTACAAGCGCGGCAGTTTCACGGGCGCAGTGAATGACAGCAAAGGGCTGGTCCAGTCTGCCGAGGGTGGCACGCTGTTCCTCGATGAAGTGGCCGACCTGCCGCTGCACATGCAGGTGAAACTGCTGCGCGTGATCCAGGAGAAGACCGTGCGCCCGATCGGCGAGGCACGCGAGGTGCCGGTGGACGTGCGCATTCTCTCCGCGACCCACAAGAGTCTTGCGACGCTCGTCCGCGACGGGCGCTTCCGCGAAGATCTCTACTACCGCATCAACGTGATCGAGATGCGCGTGCCAACGCTGCGCGAGCGCGCCGAGGACATCCCCGATCTCGCGGAAGCGATCGTGCGCCGCCTGTCACGTCGCCTCGCCGTCGAGGCGCCCGAGATCAGCGCGGGCGCGCTTGCGGCGCTCGCGGCTCACGCCTTTCCCGGCAACGTGCGCGAGCTCGAGAACGTGCTCGAGCGCGCGCTGACTCTCTGCCTCACCGACACGATCGAGGTCACTGACATCCAGCTGCGCGCACCGATGCTCGACGCGCCTGTGGAGAGCGCAAGCGCATCGCCGGGCACGGGCGCGGCCGCGCAGCCCGTCGCCGGTGGGGCGCTCCCGGGCGCCGCGCTCGGCGAACAGCTCGACAGCATCGAGCGCGACGCGATCGTGAAGGCGCTCGAGCAGACCCGCTACAACAAGACTGCCGCGGCGAAGCTCCTCGGCATGAGCTTTCGTGCGCTGCGCTATCGCGTAAAAAAGCTCGGGATCGAATAGCAAACTGATCGTGAAACAGCGGGTGACACCGTAGTCATGCGCTCTTGGAGTGCACCCGCCTGAGGGATATGCTTCGGGTATGAACATCAACCTGCGCACACTGCCACTCGATGAACGAATCCGATTGGTAGAGGATCTGTGGGACAGCATTGCCGAGGATCAGAACGCGCTGTCTCTGACGCACGAACAGAGAATGGAACTGGACCGCCGCCTCGACGCGTACGAGCGCGACGGCAATGCCGGTCGGCCCGCCGATGAGGTCATTGCCGATATCCGCAAGAGGCTGTGAGGCGGGTCGTCCGACTCCGGGAAGATGCGGACCGGGATCTGGCTGCGGCCGCATCATGGTACGAACAGCAGCGCGATGGCCTCGGTCACGAGTTTCTGGACGACGCACTTGCAACGCTCAGATCGGTCGCCGAGCAGCCCCTCATTTACCCGCTTGTGCATCGAGAAACTCGCCGTGCTCTCATGCATCGATTTCCTTTCGGTGTGTACTTCCGGCTGGAGGTCTCCAGCATTGTGGTGGTTGCGGTCATGCACGGAAGTCGCCATCCCCGTCGTTGGAGAGTTCGCGCATAGCGAGCGGACGTCTATGCTGGATGCGCCGGTGGAGCCGGCTGGTGTTTCCCCGGGCGCCGCGCTCGCGAACAACTCAACGGTATCGAGCGCGACGCAATCGTGAAGGCGCTCGAGCAGACCCGCTACAACAAGACTGCCGCGGCGAAGCTTCTCGGAATGAGCTTTCGCGCGCTGCGCTACCGCGTCAAAAAGCTCGGCATGGAGTAGCCGTTTGCCCTCGTAATCTTGCCGTGCGGTATAACCGTAGTTATACTCCGGGGCATGAAAACCGCGATCTCCATTCCAGGCCCGTTATTTGAGGAAGCGGAACAACTCGCGAAGCGCCGCGGGATGTCGCGGAGCGAACTCTACTCGCGGGCGGTATCCGAATACGTCGAGAGCCAGCGGTTCGTCGGCGTACGCGAACGGCTCGATGCGGTCTACGCTGCAGCGCCCGCCGAATCGGAACTCGACACCGGCATCGCGCGGGCCCAGGCCCACTCGCTCACCAACGAGCGCTGGTAGTGCGCCGCGGTGAAATCTGGTGGGCGTCACTTGGCGAACCAGCCGGTTCGGGGCCAGGATATCGCCGCCCGGTGCTGATCGTGCAAGCAAATGAATTCAATGAAAGTGCGATTCGCACAACCATTTGCGCGGTGGTCACTTCGAACCTGCGCCTGGGTGCGGCGCCGGGAAATGTGCGCTTGCCCCGCAAGGCTGGCGGACTGGCGCGCGAATCAGTCGTCAATGTCTCACAGTTGATTACGCTGGACAGGCGCTATCTGACTTCCCTGGCCGGGCGTGTGTCACCCACGGTGATGCGCGATGTCGAGGCGGGCCTGCGACTGACGCTGGCGTTGTAGCCTGCCTTATGGCGGCTGTGGATCAGGGCGCGAGCCAGTTCTCGACCCGCTTGATGACCTGCGCCAGCACCGCCTTGCTGACGGCGCCAATGCGGGTAGCCGCCGCACCATCGATAGTGGCGATCTTCGCCGTGCGAATCACGGACGGCACAGGCAGGCCAGCCATTGCCAGATCCTTGATCGCGACATCATCGGGCCACCCGCGGTTTGCGGCGCTGGTGATCATCACGATCCACACGAGCCCGTGCAGAGCACGGAGCGACTCGCCCGACACCACCAATGCGGGCCGCGAGCGCCGGGTCGCGCGATCGGTGTACGGAAACGGAACCTTGATGATGTCGCCACGGCTAAAGGTCGTCATAAGCGCGGGCGTCGGCGGCGGATCGCCATTCATCGAAGGTGACGAAGGGATCATCCGCGGAAGTCTCCGGCTTCTGCCGCGAGAGAATGACGCGCTTGCCGTCGATGTGGTACAGCAGCTCGTCGCCCTCTTTCAGGCCCAGCGCCGCTCGCACGGGCTGGGGAATCGTGGTCTGTGCCTTGCTCGTCAGCTTGCTGGTAATCATGGCATCTACTGCCCGGGTAGCAGGATTCAACTGTAAGGAAATTCCTTTCCACGGTCAATTGCTGCTGCCGAACCATGCCGTGAAGTTTCCATCCGCATTCTTCCGGCTTGCCAGGCGCATTTCCCGCGCAAGCACCCGGAAATCAGATAGCCGACCGTCAGATCAGGAAACTCAGGATCGAGTGAGGACGTCTCCTGCCGCTCTCTCGAGCCGCCGGTCACGGGTCCACAATGACAATCCGGCACGGTGCGCGGAGGCCAGCAGGTGCATGTCCACCCAACCGAGGCCTCTGCCGCCCAGTCGATGCATTCGCAAGAACTCCAGAACCTCTGCGTGCTCAACGACCGCAACCAGCGGCAACGCGGCAAACAGGCTCA
>DAORVK010000056.1:0-18795 GCA_035433705.1 Steroidobacteraceae bacterium | reverse complement strand
AGGTTCTCCTCGCGCTTCTGCGCGGTCACCACGACTTCATCGAGCTTGCCGGAGGTCTCGCTCGCGCTCGACTGGGCGTCTGTGCCCTGGGCAAGGGCCGGCTGCAGCATCAGGCCGTAGGCGAGACAGGTGCCGCAGAGAATTCGGGCCGCATCGGTGATCTTCATCAGTTTTTCCCCCTCGAGATGATGTCAATGCGCTTGACGATCGATCCGTTGTGCCCGGACCACGCGCGTGTGCCGGACGCTTCGTTGCAGTTCCACCGCTTCTGTTGGCCAGAAAGCAGAGTCTGGAAAGAGACTAGGAAGCGTGTCTCATTGCGACATCGTCCGACCGGACTACCTTGATGACGACCACGTCCTGGTGAAATGTCGGCCGCAACAGCGACGTGCAAGCGACTCAGCGCGGCGACTCCAGGCGATGAACGTTGCAGTGTGGCGCCTTCGTTACAGGCATCGCGACTGCCACTTGATAATTGTCAGGGTCTTTGTGCTGCATGACCGACCGATCGGCCCCGACGGTTCATGGATTTCGCGAATGCTCGCCGGACTGCCCGTCCTGCAGGACCGCCGTGCGCGCACGCGCCCGGACTGCCCTGTCGATCAGGCGTTCCAGCTTGCCGTCGGTGTAAGGCGGGAGCATACCGATGAGCCGGCGCGGATCGAACCACCCGGCCTTGAACACGGTGCGGGCGTGACTGAATTCCAGAAAGCCCTCGTGACCATGATAGTGGCCCATGCCTGAGTCGCCGATGCCACCAAAGGGGGCATCCTCGAGCGCTGGATGCATGGCGACGTCGTTGATGGATACGCCGCCGGAGACGGTGTGATCCAGCACGTAACGCGCTTCACGGGATTCCTTGCCGAAATAGTACAGGGCCAACGGGCGTGGGCGCTGATTGATGCCGGCGACGGCCTCCTCGATGCGCTCGTAAGTCAGCAGCACGAGCGCCGGCCCGAAGATTTCTTCCCGCATGATGCGGGTATCCGCGGGTGGATCGATCACGAGGCGCAGGGGCAGGCGGCGTTCGCGGGGACCCTCGAAGGGACCTCCGAAGGTTTCGATGCGCGTGCCGCGCCCAGCGGCTTCGGTCACGTAGCCATCGATCCGTTCGCAGTGCCGCTCGTTGATGATCGACACCCAGTCCTGGTTGTCCGCGTAGCTGCCCGGATAGAGCCTGGCATGCGCTTCGCGCATCGCCGCCACAAGCGACTCGAGCTTCTCTCTTGCGACGTACACGTAGTCCGCATTGATGCAGAGTTGCCCCGAGTTCATGCCCTTGGCAATCATGATGCGCTTGGCCGCCATGCGTGGATCGGCACTGCGGCCGACGATTACCGGCGATTTCCCGCCGAGTTCGAGCGTGAGCGGCACGAGGTTTTCCGCGGCACTGCGCATGACGGCCTTTGCCACGGCCGTGCCGCCGGTGAGCACGAGGTGATCGAAGGGCAGGGCGGCAAAGGCCCGGCCGACATCCACGCCACCGTTGACCACGGCGACCTCCGCCGGATCGAAGCACTCCTGCACGGCTCGCGCGAGAGTCTCGGCGGTGCGCGGATTGAGCTCCGATGGTTTGATGAGGGAGCGATTGCCTGCGGCCAGCACATAGGCCAGCGGCGCAAGCATGGTGTAAAGGGGAAAATTCCAGGTGCCGAGGATCCCCACTACACCCTTCGGCTGGTACTCCACCCAGCCCCGGGCGCCGAAGAGACTGAAGGGCATCACGCCCTTGCAGTGGCGTGGCTTCATCCATCGCGCCACGTGCTTCTGTGCGTACTTCAGGGACGTGATGGCCCCCATGACGTCCATCGTCAGGCTCACCACCCGCGGGCGATTGCCGAAGTCCGCATCGAGTGCGTCGCACAGTGCGTCCCGATGCCGCACAAGCATGTCGATGGCACGCTGCAGCCTGTCCCTGCGCACCGCGGCATTCACGGGGCCCTCGGCGATTCGCGCGGCCTTCTGCCGTTGCAGCAGGGCGGCAAGGTCCTCTACGGAATTCACCATCGCTTCAGCTCCGGGAGCGCTTGCTCCGATCCGTCGCGCGCAGCGCTCTCAGCCTGATGCCGTGCCGCCGGGCAGTGCGATCACTTTCGTCTGCAAGTGCTCGGCGAACCCCTGCTCACCGTTCTCGCGGCCCACGCCGCTTTGCCGGTAGCCGCCAAAGGGCGTATCGACGTGAAACCACTGCCCACCGTTGACGGAGATCGTGCCGGCGCGAATGCGGCGCGCAACGCCAAGTGCGCGCGCTTCGTCCGGCGAATATACCGAGCCCGACAGGCCATAGATGGAATCATTCGCGATGCGCACCGCCTGTTCGTCATCTTCGTAGGGGATGACGCAGCACACGGGGCCGAAGATTTCCTCCTGCGCAATCGTGCTTTTCGGATCGACGTCCACGAACAACGTTGGCTCGACGTAGAAGCCGCGGCGTGCCGGCCGGCCACCGCCCACCAGCAATCGCGCGCCCTCGGCGCGGCCTCGCTCGATTGCTGCGAGCACGCGTTCCTGCTGGCGCGCCGAGATCTGCGGCCCTTGCAGATTCGCCGGATCCTCCGGATCGCCATACTTCCACGCCCCGAACGCGGCACGCAGGATCTCGAGAGCATCCGTGTAGCGTGCACGCGGCACGAGCCAGCGCGTGGTGATCGCGCAGCCCTGGCCTGCGTGGAGGCAGGTCGCGGCGGCGCCCGGCAGCACAGCTGCGAGGTCGGCGTCTCCGAGCACGATGGCGGCGCTCTTGCCGCCGAGCTCGAGGAACACCTTCTTCACGGTGGCAGCGCCGCACTCCATCACGCGTCGGCCGGTTGGTGTCGAGCCGGTGAAGGTCACCATGTCCACGCGCGGATCGCGCACGAGCGCTTCGCCCACGGACGGGTCGGAGGAGGCGACGATATTGAGCACGCCGGGAGGCAGCTCTGTTGCGGCCGTCGCAATCCGCCCCAGATGGGTCGCCGACCAGGGCGTGTCGGGCGCGGGCTTGAGCACCACCGTGCAGCCGGCAGCGAGCGCGGCGCCGATCTTCGTCAGATTGAGCAGCAGCGGCACGTTCCACGGCGTGATGGCGCCGACCACGCCCATTGCTTCGCGGCGCAGGATGCGCCGTTGCGGCCGGCCGAGAAAGGTCACGTCCGCCATTGGGTGCTCGTAGAGCGTGCTCTCGGCCATTCGGGCCCAGTAGGCGAGCATGTCGATCGGATCGTCCACGTGCATGAAGGCGGTGAGCGCAACTGGCGCGCCGGCCTCGCGCACCACGATTGAGCGGAACTGTTCCTTCTCCGCAACCAATCCGGCATGCAACTGGCGCAGGCAGCGCGCGCGCAGCGCAGCATCCGTCGCCCAGCCTGTTTCATCAAAAGCGCGTCGCGCGGCCGCAATAGCCGCATGCAGGTCCTTGGCCGCGCCATCGGCTGCAGTGCCGAGCACTTCCCCGGTGGCTGGATTGATGTTCGCGAAGCGCGCGCCGGATACGGACTCCACGAGCCGACCGTCGATGAGATGCCGGGTTTCGGGGGAGGGATCGGGAAGCGGCATGGCGAGGTTCAGCAACGGGTGATCTTGCCGCCGTCCACGGCGAGGATGTGGCCGGTGACGATCGCAACTTTGCCTGCGATGCCGGGAAAGCTCACATCGAGCGCTCCGTCCGGTCTTCCTCGTCGATCCAGAATCGCCAGCGGCAGAAAGGTGCGTCCGGGCGCGCGCGGGGGGGCAGCAGGGGCCACTCCATTTTCATCTTCGGGTGGAACGCCGCACAGATCGCCTCATAGGCGCTGTGCTCGAAGCTGCCGGGTCCCGATGCACAGAGCCGGTGCAAGCCGTCCATATCGCCCTGCTTCTCGTAGAAGCTCGCATTCTGGCAGAACTTGCCGGTGTAGCTGACGTCGTTCCTGCTCTTCACTGCGAAGTCGAAGTCGTACATGCCGCCGCCGCGGCAGCCATCGGGGGCGACCTGGAAGTACTTGAACATCGAGATGACGTCACTGTCGTGTATGCCGAGCGTCTTGCGAATGAGCGGAATGGCAAAGCGCTGCATGACCCGCTGGTAGATCTCGTTGAACTGCTGCTGTCCGGCGTCCTTGCCCAGCTGCTCCTGGGCGACCTGCACGGCCACGACGCACAGGCCCTGGAAGATTCTCTGATAGGTCTCGATGAGCTTGACGAGCGTTTCCTTCGACAGATCCGCGAACTGGAAGTCAGGCTTGAATTCGCCGCTGTAATCGTTCAGGTCGGGCATGTTCCGGTCACTCCCTGCAGATGATTGTCGACGCGATGGCGGCGCAGGTCAGGCTATGAAGGGCCGTCTCGTTGTCGCATCGTCCGAGCGGACGACGTTTTCCGCTGCAGTTGCGCGAGCAGATCTGCGAGGCAGCGGTCCGTGACCTTGCGGAGGTTGAAAGCCCCGGGATCGAGCACCCAGAACGTGAGCAGGCCCGACAGGGTGCTCATGATCAGCATGGCGGCATGATGCGGGTCGACGCCCGCAGCCACCTCGTCGCGCTTCTTGCCCTGCTTCAGGAAACGCGCCAGCTCTTCGCGCGTCTGGCTGTTCATCGCGCGGATCCGCGCCCGCAGCGCGGCACCCATCCGGGAGGATTCCTCGCGCGCGGCTTCGCCCGAGAGGATCAGGTAAGTCTGGAAATACTCCGGGAAGCGCACACCTGTCTCGATCCAGGTGCGAATGACGGCCCGCAACTGCTTGAGCCCTCGCCCCCGTTCCCAGTCCGGCAAGGCGAAGTGGGTGCGGCCCAGAATGTTGCTCGTATAGCGGTCCACGACCCGGAGCAGAAGGCCTTCCTTGTTGCCGAACAGATGGGCGGGCAGGCCACGGCTGTAGCCGGCTTCCGCGCCCACTTCGGACAGGGTCAAGCGGTCGGTGCCCTTGCGGCCGATGACCCGCATGGCTGCGTCGATGATCCTCTGTTCGGAGAGGGCGCGGCGGTCGGCCTGCGTCCGGCGTGGCGGCCTGGGGGGTGGTGATAGGCGCTTGCGCATCGACATGACGGCACTCCGGACCTGACCCGCGTGATTGCCAGCGACAGGTCAGGATGATAGCTTGCTTGTCGGTTAGCAAGTAAAGCCGTTACCGCGGACTGCGTGGAGCAAAAGGAAGGCCATGGGATTGAGCGGACAGGCGGCACTCGTGGGTGCGGCGCAGTACAAACCTGAAAAATACGGCACCGCGCCGCGGATGTTTCATCTGGAGCAGGTCGCCGATCTGGCTGCGCAGGCACTTTCCGATGCGGGCCTTGCACTTGCGGAGGTGGACGGCCTGATCGTGCACGGCCCGCAATTCCACGAAGCCAGCATATTCGTTCCCGCGATGGTCGGTGAATATCTGGGCGTGGCCCTGAACTACGCGGAAGTAGTCGACCTCGGTGGCGCCAGTTCGGTTGCCATGGTGTGGCGTGCAGCGGCAGCGATCGAACTGGGCATGTGCAGCACAGTGGTGTGTGTCATCCCGCAGCGCATGGCGCCCTTCGCGCCCGACGAGGACATGTCTGAATTCGTACGTGCGAGTCGCTTTGGAGGCCACAGCACGCGGTACGGTGCTCCCGAAGCAGAGCTCGACTTGCCCTATGGGCACATGGCGCAGAACACCGGATATGCGCTGATCGCCCAGCGCTACGCGGCCATGCACGGCTATGACCCCGCTGCCCTGGCGCGCATCGCTGTCGCCCAGCGCTTCAACGCCTGCCATAACCCGGAGGCGATTTTCCACGGCCAGCCGATCACGGTCGAGGACGTGCTCGCATCGCGCATGGTCGCGGAACCGCTGCGCGTGCTCGAGATTGTCATGTCGCTCGCGGGCGGGGGAGCGATGATTCTCACCCGTGCCGACAGGGCGAAGGACTGCCGTCACCGCGCGGTCAAGGTCATCGGCTGTGGCGAACACGTGCAGAGCAAGTCGCCAAGCTATGCGCGGGACATGCTCGCGTCGCCGATCGGGCCGGCCTCGCGGCGAGCCTTCGAGATGTCCGGCTGCAGGCCCACCGACATGCACATGGCGCAGATCTATGACTGCTACACCATCACCGTGCTCCTGACGCTGGAGGATGCCGGCTTCTGTCCGAAGGGCGAGGGCCTGCGTTTTCTGCGCGAGCACGACTTCACCTTCAAGGGAGACTTTCCGATGAACACGCACGGCGGCCAACTCAGCTTCGGGCAAGCCGGTCTCGCCGGAGGCATGTCGCAGGTCATCGAGGCGATGCACCAGATTCAGGGGCGCGCGGGAGAACGGCAACTGGCCCGCCACGATCTCGCCTACGTTTCCGGCACGGGCGGCGTGATGAGCGAGCAGGGCGCGCTGATTCTGCAGGGGGCATGAGGGCGATGGCCTGGAACAAGCCGCTCCCGCAGCCGACTCCCATCTCGGCGCCGTACTGGGAAGGCCTGAAGGCCCACGAAGTGCGCATCCAGCAGTGCGACCGTGGCCACTGGGTGTTCTTTCCGCGCGCGCATTGTCCCGCCTGTGCCTCGCGGCAGCTCGCATGGCGCAAGGTCTCCGGAGAGGGGACGCTCTATACCTTTACCGTGGCTCGCGTGCCCACGATGCCGGAGTTCACGGACGAGATGCCGCAGATTCTGGCGGTGGTGGAACTCGACGAGGGGCCACGCGTCAACACGACGATTGTCGGCGTCGACTCCACGACGCTGAAGGTGGGCGAGCGCGTGCGCCCGGTATTCGATGACCGTCCCGGCTCGACCACGCTGCTTCGTTACACGCCGATGGAATCCCCGCATCCCGGAGTGATCGAAAGCCCGGACAGGGACAGAGCGGCGCCGGTGCAGAGTGTCGAGCCGGCCGCAGCCGCCCGGAAGATCGACATCAAGGACATCGATGCCATCCGCGCGCTGGTGTCAGATTCCTTCTCGGCGTGGTCTTCCGGGCTGACGGTGACTCAGGAACTGATCGATGGTTTCGCGGCGCTGTCGGGGGACGACTACTGGATCCACACAGATCCCGGGCGCTGCCGCAAGGAGAGTCCGTTCGGCACCACCATCGCCCACGGTATGCTGGTTCAGGCGCTGGTCGGCCGGCTCAGGATCCCGCTGGCCTACGAAATTACCGGCTTCAACAACATGGTGAACTACGGGTCGGATCGCGTGCGCTTTCCGACGCCCGTGCCGTCGGGTTGCCGCATCCATGCGCGCTCGCGCGTGAAGTCGATTGAGCCTGTCAAGAGCGGTGTCAAGCTGACGATGGAAATCAACGTTCATGTGGTGGGTCAGGACGACCGGCCGTGCGCCATCAACGACATGGTGATCATGTATATGTGAGGCGGCGCGTCCCTCAAGTCTTGCGTTCAACCGCCCGCTCGAAAATCGCAGCGAGGCCCTGTCCGCCGCCGATGCACAGGGTTTCGAGGCCGTAGCGCCCGCCGCGTCGCTCGAGTTCATGCAACATCGTGACGAGGATGCGCACGCCGGTCGCGCCGATGGGATGGCCGAGCGAGATTCCCGAGCCGTTGACGTTGAGTCGATCCGGATCGTTCCAGTCCCAACCCTTGAGTACAGCCAGAACCTGGCATGCGAAGGCTTCGTTGAGCTCCACGAGGTCCATGTCGTCGAAGGACAGGCCGGTCCTGCGAAAAAGCCGGGCCACGGCAGGCACGGGACCGTAGCCCATGGTCGCCGGCTCACAGCCGGCTGCCGCCCAATCGACCAGAAATCCCATGGGTTCGAGCCGCAACTCCGCAAGTTTCTCCTCGGCCACGACGAGACAGGCCGCGGCGGCGTCGTTCTGCTGGCTCGAGTTGCCCGCGGTGACGGTGCCATCCTTCATCAGCGGGCGCAGCGCGGCGAGACTCGCGCGGCTCGCATCGGGGCGTATGCCCTCATCTTTCGCAAAAGCGAGCGCAGCGCCCTTCTTCTGCGGTACCGATATGGGCACGACTTCGGCATCGAATCGTCCCGCAGCCCAGGCGTCGCGTGCGCGCTGATGACTTCGGACGGCCCAGTCGTCCGCGGCCTCCCGGCTGATGTGGTGCAGGCGCGCGAGATTCTCGGCGGTCTCGATCATTCCCGAGATGTGGCCGAAGCGCTCAACCGGTTGGGAACGCTCGCGACCGCGCTCCAGGCGATCGTGCAGTTTCACCGAGCCGGAACGCGCGCCCCAGCGCATGTCGGTCGTGTAGTACTCGATGTTGCTCATGCTCTCTACGCCGCCGGCCAGCACGACGTCGGCGGCGCCCGTCTGCACCATCATCGACGCCGTAATGACGGCCTGCAGGCCGCCGCCGCAGCGTCTATCGAGCTGCATGCCGGGCACTTCGATGGGCAGCCCGGCCTTGAGCGCCGCCCAGCGGCCGATACAGGGCGTCTCGCCGTTCGCGTAGGACTGCGCCATCACTACGTCTTCAATGCGTGCGGGGTCGAGTGCGGTGCGATCGAGCACTTTGCGGATGACGGTGGCCGCCAGTTCTTCGACCGGCATGAGCCTCAGGCTCCCGCCGAATGTACCGACGCCGGTGCGCACCGGACTCACGATGGCTGCTCGTCTCATGTGTTGGCCTCCTGCTCCAGCGCCGCCCTGAACTGCGGCGCCGCGATGTCGATCATGCGTCGGATGCGTTTCGAGAGGGGCTGGCCGCGCAGATCCGCCACACCGTGCTCGGTGACGATGAGTCCGGCGTCGGCCCGCGAGGTGCTGACCGGCCCGCTCAGTTGCGAGACGATACGGCTGCGCCCGCCGGCCAGGGAGGGCAGGGCCACGATGGGCAATCCGCCCCGTGAGCGTGCAGCGCCGCGCAGAAAATCCGCGGCGCCGCCGACGGCACCGACGTAGCTGCCCGCGGCCTGCTCGGCGTTGACCTGGCCGGTGAGATCGACCTCGATCGCGGAATTGAGCGCGACGAAGCGCTCGATGCTCGCGAGCACGCCCGCATCGTGCGTATAGCGGGTAGTGCGAAACTGCACGGCCGGATTGCGGTGGATGAACTCGTAAATCAGGTGACCCCCCAGAGCCACACCCGCCACCGTGAAGCCGCGGTCGCGGGTTTTGCGCGCGTTCGTGACGACACCGCCGGCAGTGAGCCGGGCCACGGCATCGCCGATCGCGCCGGAGTGCACGCCGAGATCGCGATGATCGGTGAGGCGGTCGAGGATCGCCTCCGGGATCGCGCCCAGCCCCGCCTGGAGCGTCGCGCCGTCTTCCACCAGCCCGCTCACATGCCCTGCAATGGCGCGCTCGACCGCGCCAGGCGCTTGTTGTCTGATTGCAGGCAGGGGTCGATCGGTGTGCACGGCAATGTCGAAATCATCTTCGATGAGGTGACGCTCGCCGTATGTCCAGGGCGCTTGCCGGTTCACTTCGACGATCACGACTCGTGCCGTATCGAGCAGCGGCACAAGGTACTCGTGCGCGAGGCTGAAGCTGTAGCGACCCTGTTCGTCCGCAGGCGCCACCTGCAGCAACAACACATCCGCTCTC
This sequence comes from Steroidobacteraceae bacterium, assembly GCA_035433705.1. Classification (GTDB taxonomy): domain Bacteria; phylum Pseudomonadota; class Gammaproteobacteria; order Steroidobacterales; family Steroidobacteraceae; genus CADEFQ01. The sequence goes on along the minus strand of DAORVK010000056.1, from coordinate 9,365 downwards.
AGCGGCCCGCTCGAGAGCAGATCAGGCAACCCGGAATAGTGACAGGGCAGGATATCGAGCGCGCCGGCTGTGATCAGCGCCCGATGCGCGCCGGTACCGCAATAGCTGATCAGATCGATACAGTCGGCGTGCTCCGCGAGAATGGTCTCCCTGTCCGAGGGGATGCCGAGGAATGCGCGAAAGCGCGCGCCTACGCGGTGACGCTGCGCGACCAGGGCTTCGATGAGGGGCAACGGCTCGGCGCCGGCCTGGCCCCATACCACCATGTCGCCGGGGCGCAGATACGCGGCGAGATCGAGGTGGGCGGTGGCGGCGTCACTCATCACAAGAAGCACCGTCGCAGTGAACCGACGAGGCGATAGCGGCGAGGTGGCCCCGCCAGTCGCGCAGGGCCACCAACGCCGCACGTTCGGAAGCGAAGACCGGCAGGCCGGCCTCGACAAAGGCCTGGCGCACCCGGGGGTCTGGCGCATGGACCACACAGGGCTTGCCGCTGACGCGCACCGCATCCGCGGTCTCGCGCACGAAGCGCGGCAGGTCGTAGCTCGGGCCTCCGATGGCCACCAGGCCCAGCGCGGCCGCCGAAACCGCCGCATCGGCCAGCGCGATGTTCATCACCCGACCGAGCAAGCCGGGGTCGGCGAGCAGCATCGCCGTGAGATCGAGCGGATTGCGGTTCAGCGAGAAATCAGGCAGCGCGGCATCGAGCGCTGCACAGCTCGTTGGCGTGAGCTCTGCCATCGGCAACTGCAATTCGGTGGCTGCATCTGCAGCAATGACACAGGATGCGCCCGAGTTGCTGATGAGCGCGAGTCCGCCGTCGCTGGCGGCGCCTCGTGGTCCGAGGTAGAGAGGCACACTCTCGCACAGCTCGGGCAGACTCCCGGCGATGCGGCACCCGGCGTCACGGAAGAGCGCGAGGAGTTGCGCGCTGTTCAGCTGGTCGAAGCCCGTCGAGCCGGTGTGCAGCCGTGCCGATCGGGCACCGGCGGGCGAGAGACCACCCGGCACAGCGATGACCGCGATGCCGCGACGGCGTGCCCGTTGCAGGGCGGAGCGCAGGGCTTGCGCCTGCTTGACCTCCTCCTGATGGAGCAGCAGCACGCGCAGCGTCCCGTCGCGGGACAGCTCCGCCACGAAATCAGCGACGTCGAGATCGGCCTGATTGCCCGTGGTGCACACATAACGCACGCCGATGCCATTGTTTCGCAGCAATGCATACGCCGCGGCACCGAAGCCACCGCTCTGCGAGACGACGGCAACGGGTCCGTCCCGATGCGGGCAATCGAGATACGCGGACGCAAATGACAGCACCGCACCGTTGCTGAAATTGGCTATTCCAAGCGTGTTGGGACCCAGCAGGCGAATGCCCGCGGCGCGACAGGTCGCAGCGAGCGACTCCTGTGCCGCGCGGCCCGCATCGCTGACTTCGGCGAAGCCGGAGGAGAACAGGAGCACGTTGGGGACACCGAGCTGCGCGCAGGCTTCGATCTCGACCGCGGCGCGCTCGGCCGGCACGCAGAGTATGGCGACGTCGGGCACTTCCGGCAGCGCTGCGAGACTCGTGCAGGAATCGAGTCCCTGTACCGGAGCGCCGCGCTGGGTGACGGGATAGAGCCGGCCCGCGAAGCCATGTGCGAGCAGGTGCCGCAGTGGCCGACCACCCACCTTGTCCGGGTTGTCGGAGGCGCCGACGACCGCCACCGAACGGGGGTGGAGCAGCGAATGCAGGCTGTTGGTTCGCTCGGGCATGCGCGTCAGGTGAATTCTGCGCGCCCGCTGCCGAGCACGACGACATCGCGCTCCACGACGCGCGCGCGGAAGAGCGCGTGGCCCTCGCGGTGCCAGATTTCCGTGCGAATGGTTTCACCGGGATAGACGGGCGAGGCGAAACGCGCACTGAGCGCCGTCAGACGCTCCGGCCGATAATCGCAGCAACTTCGAAGAATCGCGTGACAGGCGACGCCATAGGTGGCGAGCCCATGCAGGATGGGGCGCGGGAAGCCGGCCGCAGCCGCAATCTGTGGATCAGCATGGAGCGGGTTGAGATCGCCCGACAAGCGATAGAGGAGGGCGGCTTCCGGTCGCGTCGCGAGATCGCAGATGAGATCCGGCGCGCCGTCGGGCACCGCAGGAGGATCGGGCAGTGGCGGATCGCTCGGCTGACCCGCCGGATGAGCGGCGCCCGGCATGCTGTAGCCGCCGTCGCCGCGGCAGAACGAAAGCTGCTCAAGCGTCGCCAGCAGCTCGCCGGAGCCCTTCTCCAGCAATTGGCGTTCGGTGACCACCAGCGCCCCTTTGCCGGCTCCCTTGTCGATCACGCGCGTCACTGCGTTGTGGGCGATCACCACACCCCGCGGCTGCAGAGGCCGATGGATGCGCAGGCTGTGCGCACCGAGCAGGAGCCGCACCCAGTCGATCGTGGAGTCGGGATGCTTCGCCCAGAACCCCGGGAATCCCAGCACCACGGCTTGCGTGGGCATCGCCACAAGGTTCTCTTCGCAGACGAAACGGAGTTGTCGCTCGTCCAGCGGATCCATGCCAAGTCCAACGCCAAGCGCGTAGAGAATCGTGTCCTTTTCGGTGTAGGCGTGCTCGATGACACCGAAGGGCCAGGACCTGAGGCGCTGATAATCAAGAGTCATGCGCCGCTTCCGTGCATGTGACGCCGTGCGAACTCTTCCATCCTGCGCTTCTTGAAATCCAGGCTCGAAGGCTGCGCCTTGCCATCGACGAGAAAATGCGTGCCGTTCGTCATCGTGACACCCATGGCTTCGATCCGTTCGAAGGCGCCCGGCCGCGGATCCATGACTGTCGCCCAGACGTCGAAGGGCCGGTCGAGCGTGCCGGCTGCTGCGCGTGCCTGTCTGACTCTCGCGAGCAGTGGCGGCAACTCGTCTTCCGCGTGGCGCAGGCCCATCCAGCCATCGTGCCGGGCTGCGCGGTGAAACGCAGCTTCGCTGTCGCCACCGATGAAGATCGGTACCGGCCGGGTGGTGCCGGGGGACATCTGCAGGGGCGGAAAATCGTGGAAGCGGCCATGGTATTCGACCATCTCGCCGCTCATGAGCCGACGCATCACCTCGAGTTGCTCGTCGGCGCGCTTGCCGCGCGTGTGAAAGTCGTATCCGGTCAGTTCAAATTCCGACTTCTGCCAGCCGACACCGACACCCATGACGATACGGTTGTCCGAGAGGTAGGCCGCGGTGGAAATCGCCTTCGCGGCATTGAAGCTCTCGCGCATCGGCAGCACGTAGACCGTGGTCAGGAAGCGCAGATGCTTCGTTTCACGCGCCAGCGCCGCGGAGATCACCCATGGATCGGGCCAGTGCGTCTCCGGATGCCAGAAGATCTGACCGCTCGTCGTGTAGAAATACTGATCGATCTGGGTCCGGGTCGTGATCAGATGATCACCGAACGAGACTCCGTGAAACCCCAGTTGCTCCGCGAATTTCGCGAGCTCGACAGCCTGCTCGAGCTCGCAGAAGGCCAGGGATTGCCAGAATTTCATCGTCAGACCGGATCCCAGCAGAACACCTCGCCCGAGCGCGCGAGATCGAAGAACGAAGCCTGCAGCGCGGGCATCGCGTGCTGCGCGATGCTCTCCGGAGTCCAGCCTTCGGCGCGGTGCACCGAGCGTACGGGTCGCGGCTGGCTCATGAGGAAGATCTCGTTGCTGCGCACGGTGAAGATCTGGCCGTTCACTCCGTTCGCCGCGTCGCTGGCGAGGTACACCGCGAGCGGCGCGATTTTTGCCGCCGTCATCTGCTTCAGACGATCGACGCGCGCGCGCTCCTCGGGCGTCCCGGCGGGAATGTTGCTGGTCATGCGGCTCCAGGCGAAGGGCGCGATGCAGTTCGAGCGGACATTGAACTTCTGCATGTCGAGCGCGATGGACTTGGAAAGCGCCGCGATGCCGAGCTTGGCCGCCGAATAATTGGCCTGGCCGAAGTTGCCGATGAGCGCCGACGTGGAGGTCATGTGGATCATGCAGCCCGAGGCCTGCTCCTTGAAGTGCAGTGCCGCGGCCTTGCTGACGAAGAAGGCTCCATAAAGGTGGACTTTCAGCACGGAGTCCCACTCGTCCACGCTCATCTTGTGAAAGATGCGGTCGCGCAGGATGCCGGCGTTGTTCACGACACAATCGATGCGGCCGAAGGCGGTGAGCGCCGCGCCGATGATGCGCTCGGCGGATGGCGGGTCGGCGACGCTGTCCGTACTGGCGGCCGCTTCGCCGCCGAGCGCCTGGATCTCGCCCACCACTTGCGCGGCGGGGCCCGCGTCCCTGCCATCTCCAGACAGCGACGCACCAATGTCGTTGACCACCACTTTCGCCCCGTAGCGGGCCATCAGCAGCGCGATCTCTCGACCGATGCCGCCGCCGGCGCCGGTGACCAGCACGACCTTGCCTGCGAGCATTGCAGAATCAACCACCGTTCCTGCTCCTCATGTGGCGTCCTTCATCATGTTCCGTGCGATGACAAGCTGCTGAATCTGGCTTGTACCCTCGAAGATCCGGAAGAGCCTCACGTCCCGGTAGAAGCGCTCGATGCCGTGCTCGGCCATGTAGCCGGCGCCACCGAAGATCTGTACGGCGCGGTCAGCGACCCGCCCGCACATCTCGGACGCGAACAGCTTGGCGCAGGAGGCCTCGGTGCTCACGTTCTCGCCCCGGTCGCGGCGCCGGGCCGCATCGAGGGTCATGCAGCGCGCAGCATAGAGTTCCGCCTTGCTGTCGGCGAGCATCGCCTGCACCAGCTGGAATTCGCCGATCGCCTGGCCGAACTGCCTGCGCTGCGCCGCATGGCGCAAGGCATCGCCCAGCATGCGCTCGGCAGCCCCGACGCAGACGGCCGCGATGTGGATGCGGCCTTTCTCCAGTACTTTCATGGCAGTCCTGAAGCCAAGGCCGGGCCGCCCCCCGATGATGCTCGTGACCGGCACGCGGCAGCCCTCGAAAATCACGTCGCACGTCCAGGCGCCGCGCTGGCCCATTTTGCGGTCGCGCTTGCCGAGCTGCAGCCCCGGCGTCTCGGCCTCGACGACGAAGGCCGAGACGCCGCCGGCTCCCTTGCTTCCGGGATCCGTGCGCGCCATCACGGTGAAAATCCCGGCAAGCGGTGCATTCGTGATGAAACGCTTGGTGCCGTTCAGGACATAGCTGTCGCCGCAGAGCGTCGCCGAGGTGCGCAGCGATGCGGCATCCGAACCCGCTTCCGGCTCGGTGAGCGCGAAGGAGGCGATGAGCTCGCCGGTGGCGAGGCGGGGCAGGTAGCGCGCTTTCTGCTCGGGTGTGCCGTCCATGAGGATGCCCTGCGAGCCGATGCCGACCGTCGTGCCGAAGAGGGAACGAAATGCGGGCGAGGTCTGGCCCATCTCGAACATGGTGAGGACCTCTTCTTCCATGGTGAGGCCGAGACCACCGTATTCCTCGGGGATCGTGAGGCCGAAAAGGCCTATCGTCTTCATTGCTGCGACGAGGTCGGCGGGGATCTCGTCGGTCTCATCGACTGTTCGCTCCGCCGGCACCAGGCGCTCACGCACGAAGCGGGAGACGGTGTCGAGCAGCGATTTCAGTGCATCCTGATCCCGGATCATCGGCGCAACTCCGGGCGCTCAATAAGAACGCGGCAGCCCGAGCACGTGCTCGGCGATGTAGGCAAGGATCAGGTTGGTCGAGATCGGCGCCACCTGATAGAGCCGCGTCTCGCGAAATTTGCGCTCCACGTCGTACTCGCTGGCGAAGCCATAGCCGCCGTGAGACTGCAGGCAGGCGTTGGCGGCCTCCCATGAGGCCTTGGCGGCGAGGTATTTGGCCATGTTTGCCTGCGCGCCGCACGGCTGGCCGGCATCGAACAGGCGGCAGGCTTCGAAGCGCATGAGGTTCGCGGCCTCGATCTCGATGTAGGCCTCGGCGAGCGGAAACTGCACGCCCTGATTCTGGCCGATCGGGCGACCGAAGACGACACGTCGGCCGGCGTATGCAGCGGCCCGATCGACGAACCAGTAGCCATCGCCGATGCACTCGGCGGCGATCAGCGTGCGCTCCGCGTTCAGCCCGTCGAGGATGTACCTGAAGCCCTGGCCTTCCCGGCCGATCAGGTTCGCAGCAGGGATCTCGAGGTCATCGAAGAAAAGTTCATTGGTGTCCTGATTGAGCATGTTCGGGATGGGCTTCACGGCGAGGCCGCGGCCTGTCGCCTCACGCAGGTCCACGAGAAAGATCGACATGCCCGCGGATTTCTTGTCCACTTCGGCGAGCGGGGTGGTGCGCGCGAGCAGGATCATGAGATCCGAATGGCGTACCCGCGAGATGAACACTTTCTGGCCGTTGATCAGGTAGCGATCGCCCTTCTTCACGGCCGTCGTGCGGATGCGGGTGGTATCGGTGCCGCTCGTGGGCTCGGTCACACCCATCGCCTGCAGCCGCAGCTCGCCCGAGGCGATCTTCGGCAGATAGTGCTGCTTCTGCGCCTCCGAGCCATGACGCAGCAGCGTGCCCATGTTGTACATCTGCCCGTGGCAAACGGCCGAATTGCCGCCGCAGCGGTTGATCTCCTCCATGATCACCGAGGCCTCGGCGAGGCCGAGTCCCGAGCCTCCGTACTGAACGGGTATCAGGGCCGCGAGCCATCCGGACGTGGTCAGCGCCTTGACGAATTCCTCGGGGTAGGCCTGCGCGGCTTCGATCCGGCGGAAGTATTCGTCCGGGAAGGCCTTGCAGAGGTCCCGCACGGCATCGCGGATGTCTCCGTAGCTTTCGGTCCCGGTCTTCAAGATTCAGTCTCCCATTGCAGGCGAAATCCGGTCGTGGCGCGGTTGCTATGAGTAGACGGGGCGGCGCGCGTACGCGTCGTCCAAGAAGACGATGCCCGGGTCCCTGCACCCTCCACAGACTCGCAGGGCCGGGCCCAGAGCCACCCGGGCGCGCGGTGCCGCGGATCGTTCGTGCAAGCGGATAGAACGTCAAGTATCTTGACGATCTGGGTACTGGCCGCTAGGCTCACCGGGGCACCATGTGGAGAAGCGAGCCATGGATTTCCGCTACACGCCGCAAGAACAGCAGTTCCGCCTGGAAGTCCGCAAGTTCATTGCGGAGCACTGTCCGCGCGAGCTGAAAGGCTTTCACGAGATTCATGCCGAGCATGTGCCGCTCGAGATGGCCTTCCTCAAGAAGATGGCGGACCGGGGCTGGCTGGGCGCGGCCTTTCCAAAGGAGTACGGGGGCCTCGGCGGGGAACGGATGCCCATGGTCGAGTACATCCTGATCGACGAGCTGCACCACGCGGACCTCGAGGGGGTGGCGGTCACGCTCACCTACATCGTCGGCATCATCGGCAACACGCTGCTCCAGGTGGGTTCGAGCGAGCTCAAGAAAGAGCTGTTGCCGCGCATGCTCGCGGCGCAACTGCGCTTCGCCATCAGCTATAGCGAGCCGGACTCGGGCAACGACATCGCCAGCATCCGCACGCGCGCCGTCGACGATGGTGATTGCTTCGTCGTGAGCGGCCAGAAGCGCTTCATCACCTGCGCCGACACTGCCGATTACCTGTGGACGCTGGTGCGCTCGGAGGCGGGATCGGTGCGGCACAAGGGCCTGAGCATCCTCCTGATGCGTTCGAATCTGCCGGGCATCACGATCCAGGTATTCGAGATGATGAACGGCATCCAGACCTGCGAGGTCTACATGGACGAGGTGCGGGTGCCGAAGCGCTATCTGGTCGGAGAGCGCGGGCACGGCTGGGAGCACCTGATGGGAGCGCTCGCCCGCGAGCGCATGACCATGATCAATTTCAAGGCCGTGAGTGAGCCCTTCGACCGGTTCGTCCAGTGGGCGCGCAGCGCCGGCATCGACGGCGAGCGCCTGGCTGCGGATCCGGTGGTGAGGCAGTCGCTCGCGAACATGCACGTGAAGATCGCGGGCGGCAAGATGATGCAACTCATCGCCGGGGCGCGCACCGCGAACAAGGACTACATTCCGACGCTCGAGGCATCGGCCTGCAAGATGTATCGCGCGATGTTGAGCTGGGAGAAGGCAAATCTGGCGCTCGACATCATGCGTTCCTGCGGACTGCTGACTGCAGACAGCCCCGATGCGCCGCTCGATGGGTGGTGGGCTGCCGAATACGGCTGGGCGGGCCACGAGCTCTCCGGCGCCGGCGGCATGGACTTGAACCGCAAGATCATCGCGCAGCAGGGGCTCGGCCTGCCGCGATGGTCCAACTGAACAGCTGGACTGAGCGATACCCATGGACGTCAATCTGACCGACGAACAGCAGATGATGGTGGACAGCGCCCGCGAGTTCCTGCGCGATGCGTGTCCGCTCGCCACGGTGCGGGATTGGGAGAAGCTGCCCGATCGCTATCCCCGGGAGATCTGGGCCCGCATGGCCGAGATGGGCTGGACCGGCGCCATCTACCCGGAAGCCTTTGGCGGCCTGGGTCTGACGAATCTCGACATGGCGCTGCTCATGCGGGAGATGGGGCGAGTGGCCTTGCCGAGCCCGATTCTCTCGACAGTGCTGCTCGCCGGTCGCGCGATTCTCGCGGGCGGCAGCGAAGCGCAGAAACAGGGCCTGTTGCCGAAGATCGCCGCCGGCGAGGTGCTGCTGTCCTTTGCCTTGACCGAAGCCAGTGCGCGACCGGACGCTGCAACGGTCAGGACGAGCGCTCGAGCCGTGGGCGATGGCTACGTACTGAACGGCACCAAGCACTTCGTGGAGTTTGCCGAGCAGGCCGGGCAGATGCTCGTTGTGGCGCGCACCAGCGAGAGCGCCAATCCCGGGCAGGGCCTGACGATGTTCCTGGTGGACGCGCGCGCGCCGGGCATCGAGTACATTCCGCTGCAGACCCTCGCGCTGCAGCCGCAGGCGAAAGTCGTGCTGAAGGACGTGCGGGTCGCCGCGACCGGAGTCGTCGGCCGCGTGGATCACGCCTGGGCGGTGCTCGATCCGGTGATCCAGGCCGCCACCGCCATCGTCTGCGCCTACATGACGGGAATTGCGGAAGGGGCGCACGAACTGGCGGTGAGCTATTCGAAGGAGCGGGTGCAGTACGGCCAGCCGATCGGGGCTTTCCAGGCGATCCAGAACTATCTGGCCACGGCGTGGGCGAAGAACACCATGGGCGAGTATCTCGGCTACTACGCCGCCTGGCTCATCGACCAGGGCATCGCAAGCCGGGAGGCGGTGTCCACCGCGAAAGCCTTCGTCGGCTACTCGGCCGTGGAATCGACACAACTCGCGACGCAGCTGCACGGCGGACTCGGCGCGACGGCCGATGCGCGCACGACGCCGTTTCTGCGCTGGGCGAAGCAGCTGCAACAGACGCTCGGCAACTGCCAGTATCACGAGAAGATCGTCGCG
>DAORVK010000055.1:0-19372 GCA_035433705.1 Steroidobacteraceae bacterium | reverse complement strand
CGCCCAGTCGTCCCATTTGTAGATGTGCATGTCGGTGCCGCAGATTGCGGTCTTCTGCATGCGGATCAGGACGTCGTTGTGGCCGATCGTAGGCTCCGGAACATCCTGCATCCAGATACCGGGCTCGGCTTTCGCTTTCACGAGCGCTCTCATGTCATCATTATGCATGGAGTTCGCACTGTTCGCGCTGACGCTCGCCGGCGTCGCGATCTTTCATCACCGCACTCTCGAAGTGGCGCTCGGCGGGCTCGCAGCCATCACGCTCTACAAGCTCGCAAGCAGCGGTTTTCACGAAGGCCCGGGGCTTGCGGGCCTCGGTGCGCATTTTGCAGCCGAGTGGGTGATCTTCGCGAATCTGTTCGCGCTGCTGATGGGCTTTGCGCTGCTCGCCCGGCATTTCGAGGACAGCCGCATTCCGGAGGCGCTGCCGGCGCTGTTGCCGGACGACTGGAAGGGCGGCGTCGCCCTCCTCGCCATCGTGTTCGTGCTGTCGGGCTTTCTCGACAACATCGCCGCAGCCATCATCGGTGGCTCGATGGCTGCGATGGTGTATCGCGAGCGTGTGCATATCGGCTACCTTGCGGCGATCGTCGCGGCAGCGAACGCCGGTGGCGCCGGGAGCGTGATCGGCGACACGACGACGACCATGATGTGGATCGAGGGCGTGCCTGCCATGGATGTACTGCATGCCTATGTGGCGGCCGGCGCGGCGTTTCTCGTTTTCGCCATCCCCGCGGCCCGGGCCCAGCAGCGTTACGAGCCCATCCGTCGCGATCCGCCCGCAGCGCTCGAGATCGACTGGGCCCGCGGCACGATCGTCGTCCTGATCCTCGTGGCCGCGATCCTGACGAACCTCTACGTCAACCAGCGTCACCCGGAGACGGCCGATCGCTTTCCATTCCTTGGCGCAGCAGTGTGGTTCACGCTGCTGGCGACCGCGGCGTGGCGACGTCCCGCGTGGAGTCTCCTGCCCGCGACCGCGAAGGGCAGTCTTTTTCTCCTCACGCTGGTGGCCTGCGCGTCGATGATGCCGGTGGAGCAATTGCCGGCCCCGACCTGGCAGAGCGCCCTCGGCATCGGCTTCGCGTCGTCCGTGTTCGATAACATCCCGCTCACCAAGCTTGCGCTCGAACAGGGAGGGTATGACTGGGGCGTGCTCGCCTACGCGGTCGGCTTCGGCGGTTCGATGATCTGGTTCGGCTCCTCGGCCGGGGTCGCGATCTCGAACCGCTTTCCGCAGGCCCGCTCGGTGGGCGCATGGGTGCGGCACGGATGGTTTGTCGCCCTGGCGTATGTGATTGGTTTTTTCGTCCTGCTCGGAGTGCTCGGATGGCGCCCGTAACCCGCACGATCCTCATCGTCACCGTCGCGATCTATCTGCTGCAGACGATCGCGGAGCCGGCGTTCATGGCTTTCGCATTGTGGCCGCTCGGTCCGTATTTCCGGCCGTGGCAGATCGTCACCTACGCATTCCTGCACGGCAGTCCCACGCACGTCTTTTTCAACATGTTCGCGGTCTACATGTTCGGCAGTGAGCTCGAGCGCTACTGGGGCGCGCGTCGGTATGTGTTCCTGTACCTCTCGAGCATCGTGTTCGCGGCGATTGCACAGCTCATGGTCGCCGGTATGAGCGGCGGCCTGTACCCGACGGTTGGCGCCTCCGGTGGCGTGTTCGGCCTCCTGCTCGTCTACGCCGTGCTTTTCCCACGTCGCAAGTTGATGCTGATTTTCCCGCCCATCCCGATGCCGGCCTGGCTCTTTGTGACCCTCTATGGCGTCATCGAGCTGACCATGGGCTTGACGGGCGCCCAGCCGGGAGTCGCCCATTTCGCGCACATTGGCGGCATGCTGGGAGGCTTTCTCGCCCTGCTCAGTTTCCGCGCGCGAGCGTGATCGCGCGCCATCGCCCGGAGCGCCAGCGCACGAGCATGCTGAGACCGAGCAGCATTGCGTAGCTCATCAGCGCGAGCCAGCCGCCGAGCGCACCGAGACCGGCCTGCGGCAGGCCGTCCAGCCAGCCCTGCCCTGGGGCGAACACGAGCGTGTGCGAGAGGGGCACAAAGAAGCACCACGACAGCGCGAGCGCCGTGATCGCCGGCACATGAGTGTCGCCAGCGCCGCGCAACGCCGATGCCGAGCCGAAGTAGAGCCCGTCGAAGGCCTGGTACGTCGCAGCGGGCCACAGCACCAGGAGCCCGACCGCAATCGCCGCACGCGCTTCGGCATCGACAGGCGGCACGAACAGCGGAAGCAACCAGCGTCCGCCCGCGAGAATCAGCAGCGCCATGCAGGCCATGTAGCCAAAACAGATTGCGATCACGGTGCTGCCAACCCGCCGCGCCCAGTCGCGATCGCCTGCGCCGATCGATTGGCCGACGAATGTCGTGCCGGCTGATGCGATACCGATCGCGGGCAAATAGGCGAGCGATGTCAGCATGATGACGACCTGGGTCGCGGCGGCTGCGCTGTTGCCCGTCTGCACGATCATCAGCTGAAAGAGCGCCACGCCAAGCACGTCAGCGCCAAACATCACGCCGACCGGCAGACCGATTTTCAGCTGCCGGCGGATCTGGCCGAGGTTCGGTCGCCAGGTGAGTCGCGAGCGGAAGTGGCTTGCGTAATGCGGCGACAGCACGATCACGAGCGCAAACGCCAGACCGATTGCCTGTGCCGCATTCGTGCCCCAGGCGGCGCCCGCCATGCCGAGGTCGAGTCCGAACATGAAGTACTGGTTCGCGGGCACGTTCGCCAAGACCGTGATCCCGGCAACCGCAAAGGTGGTGCGCGTCGCACCGACCCCGGTAAAGAATCCGGTCAGCGCCCAGGTTGCCAGACCGAGCGGCGCGCCCCACATTCGCGGCTCCCAATAGTCGAGGGCGAGTTGCTCAATGGCCGGCGCCAGATGGAAGGGAGCAAGCAAAGACGGGCCGGCCCACGCGAGTAGCAGGAAGACAGGCCACGTAGCGACCGTGGACCACAGCCCCGACCACGCCGCCTGCGAGGCGCGCGCTCGCCGCCGCGATCCGCAGGCCTGCGCGACGAAAGTCTGCACGGCGAAACCGACGCCGCCGAGGACCAGGATCGCGCAGGTCATGACCCAGTAGATCGCACTCATGGCGGCCAGTGCGTCGGTGGACAGGCGTCCGATGAACCAGGTGTCGGTGAGATTGAGCAGCGCCTGGATCGCATTCGTCGCCATGAGGGGAGCGGCAAAGCGCGCGATCGCCCGCAGGTCCACGCTCGCGGCGCCGTGCACGACGCGGTGTGCAGGCAGGCCGATCACAACAGCTCCCCTCGCGCGACCCGATGGTGAGTCACGCCGGCTCGCGAAGTCGCTCCATTCATGCGGAGGTGGTCCGCAGTTCTCCGGTCAGGTAGGGCTTGTGCCCCGCTGAGTCCTTCAGTGCGAAATCGACTGTGCCCGTGGCGGCGCAGCTTTCGAGGGTCACCCACGCCGGCAGGTACACGGGCAGCCTGAAAGCGACGTCGAGCGTCGTCTGCCCTGGCATGCCTGCTTCGCCGAGCTCCGCTGCACAACGGGCAAGCGACCACATGCCGTGGGCAATCGCTTTCCTGAAGCCGAACGGCCGCGCCGTGACATCTGCAAGATGGATCGGGTTGTAGTCTCCTGAAACACTTGCGTAGCGGCGCCCGAGACCCGCCGGCACCGCGAAACTGGTGGACGTCACAGAACCCTTGTCGAGCAGACTCTCGCGGGTCTTGTCCGCAACCGGCTTCGCCGCAGGCCTGCCGCGGCGTCTCGCCAGAAACGTACAGGTCTCGCGCCAGATCACCGCTCTGCCAGCGAGGCCCTCGGTTTCGAGGTCGAATTCCTGGCCGCGCTCCGTGTCGCGATGCCCTTCCAGCCAGCTGCGCAGCGCCACCGGTTCCGTTGGGTCCTGCGCGCGCTCACGGACGATGCAGTTGCGAACGTGCACGAGCCCGAGAACGCCGATCGGAAACGCCGGAGAAGACAGCATCGCCAGATGCATGCCACTTGCCAGCATGTGGGGGTAGGCGATCGGCACGACGTCGGTACGAGGGACTTCGCAGAGCGCCGCGTAGCGTGCGAGGTGCCCCGGATCGGGCTGGATGGCCGCAAGCGTGGCCTCAATCCGGGGTGCAGTATCGCCAGCGCGCATCGTGGCCGGCTTGCGCGAGGAGACGATGCGCGAGTAGCTGAGCCAGATGCCCGGCGAGGTCGCGAAATCGAGTGACAGGCTTGCACTCATGATTCGGCCGTTCAGGGCGTCACGCGATCGATCAGGATCTCCCGCGCAGCATCCCGACCGACATCATAGCTGACTTCACCGAAAGGATCGCCGCTCGCCGCCTCCGGCTGCCCGGAATGCGAAATTCGCGCGACGACGAGCACACGCTGACCTGCCGTGATCGCCCGATTCGGCAGCATCGCATCGGCGGCTGTAAGCTCGACTTCGAGAGGAAACTTCGCAGCGATACGCTTGACCGCGAGTGGCGGCCCGGGCGAGGCGGGGTCGCGCACGAATACGAAAAGGGGCGCGCCTTCGAGGGCGCTGCCCGCGAGCTTTGGCGCGAGGCTGACCTTCACGCGAACAGCGGCCGCCGCCACCCGCCCGGCCGCCGCGGCCTGTCGAGCGCCGGCACTGTCCGCGCCTGCGCCTGCGATGGCCCGATCGAGCGCCGTGACCTGCTGTTCGATCAGGGGCCGCACCTCGTCGGGCGGGTTCAGCGTGAGCAGCTTCGCAAAGCGTTCACGGGCTACCGGCAACTCGCCGCGGCGCATGGCGGCCACGGCAGCGAAGAACAACGCCTTGCCGGCTGTCGGGTCGATCGCGAGCGCGCGCTCGAACAGATCTCCCGCCCGACCTGTGAGCGCATTGTCATCCTGCACGGCCAGCAATTCAGCGATGCCGATGAGCGCCTCGGCATTGCGGCCCCCCGCCAGCCGATCGGCGCGCTCGTAGGCGCGCAGCGCGAGCGATGCCTGGCTCATGGCCGCGTAAGAGCGTCCGAGCATGAGCCAGCCGTTGAGGTCGTCGGGCTCGCGCTCGAGCCGGCGTGCGAGGCGCGACACCATCCCGGCGGGTGTATCAGCGGCCGGCCCGCTCGACCAGGACCAGTTGCTCCAGGTGGCGTAGAGTCCGACGCTGCCGAGCATCAACACCGCGATGCACCCGAGTGCTGCCCAAGGGGCGCTTGTGCCGCCACGAAGCAGCGGTATGGCGACAAAGGAGATCGCGATGAGGATCAGCGTCGCGGCCAGGATCACGAAGAGCAGCATCAGCGTTCCTCGTCGCCGGCATCGAACTCGGGATCGTTCGCCGCCATCGTTGAGCGCCGGCGCACGATGCGCCAGGCAACCACTGCGCCGCCGATCAGCAGCAGCCCCGGCAGCGACCACAGCCAGGCGGTCCGGGCCGACATGCGCGGGCGAAACAGAATGAAATCACCGTAACGTGCGGCCATGTAGTCGCGCACTTCGTCGTCGGTGCGGCCCGCGGTGAGCTGCTCGGCAACTTCGCGACGCAGGTCTGCGGCAAGGCCCACTGGCGAGTCGGCGATACTCTGGTTCTGACACTGCATGCAGCGCAGCTCGTGCGTCAGCGCCTCGTAGCGTGCCTGCAGCGCAGGGTCCGGCAGACGCGTGGTATCGATGGCAAGCGCGCCGCTGACCCATGCACAGCCGACGATGACGAACAGGGCGCGCACCTTCACGAGCCCTCTCCTGTCGGGCTCGTCGCCCGTCGCACGAAGTCCCGTTCCCAGATCTCCGGGGTCAACGGCCCGATCTGCTTGTGCACGATCACGCCGCGAGGATCGATCAGGAAAGTCTCGGGCGCGCCGTACACGCCGTAGTCGATCGCGACCCGGCCTTCGGCATCGATGGGCACGGCCTCGTAAGGGTTGCCGAGCTGCGCGAGCCAGCTGCGCGCCTCCGCCTCGTCGTCCTTCCAGTTGAGCCCGATGATCGGGAGGCGCGCAGCCTGACGTGCTGCAACCAGCACCTCGTGCTCGGCACGACACTCGACGCACCAGGTTCCCCAGACATTGAGCGCATACCAGCGTCCCGCCATCGAGCGCGAGTCGAACTTCTTCGGGGGGGCGAGCAGATCCGGCAGGGTGAAATCGGGTGCCTCACGGCCGATCAGCGGCGAAACAACGACACCTTTCGTCTTCGACTGCTTGATGCCGACACCCAGCACGATTGCGAGCAGCGCGAAAGCTGCAAGCGGCAACAGGTATCGGGTCACGCCGGGCTACCCTGCCCGGGGCCGACCGCTTCTGCAGCGGGCGCGCGTGCGCTGCGATAGCGCCGATCCGACGCCGCAACCAGACCACCGAGCGCCATCAGCGCCGCAGCAAGCCACACATAGTTGATCAGCGGGCGGATCTGGATACGCAGGCTCCAGCGCCCCGCGCCGAGATCCTCGCCGAGCGCGACAAAAAGATCACGTCCCGCCTGCGAGGCGATCGCTGCTTCCGTCATGACCGACTGCTGTACCAGGTAGCGGCGCTTCTCGGGGTGCAAGGTCACGACGGCCTGCCCCTCGCGCGTCACCTGCACAATGCCATGCACACCGTCGTAGTTCGGGCCTTCGATCGCATCAACACCGTCGAAGCGGAAGTCGTAACCCCCCACATGCGCGACCTCGCCACGCGCGAGCGCAACGTCCCGCTCGGTCGTATAGGTCTCGACGGCCGTCACCGCGATCACGAACACCCCGAGCGCCACGTGCGCCAGCGTCATGCCGACGATGGCACGCGGCAGCGTCAGGCCGCGCCGCAACCGGTCGACCGGATCGATGAGAGACGAGAGCACGAGCCATATGCCGAGCGCGAGGCTCATGAGCGCCAGACCCGGGCGGCCGGCGTAGTAGCCGAAGACAAGCGCTGCGGACACGGCGAGCGCCACGAGGCCGGTTACGATCAACGGCCGCTTGCGCTGCGGCAGGCGCCCGCGCTTCCAGTTGGCGTGCATGCCGATGGCGGCGAGCGCAATCAGCGGCAGCATGGGCAGCAGGAAGGTCGGATTGAAATATTGCGGCCCGACCGACAGGGTGCCGAGACCGAGCGAGTCCGAGATGAGCGGCGCCATGGTGCCGCCGAACACGGTCGCCGCGGCGATCACGAGGAGGATATTGTTGAAGAGGAGAAACGACTCGCGCGAGGCAAACTCGAAGCCGGCATCGGATCTGAGGAGCGGCGCACGCCACGCGTAGAGCGTCAAGGCACCACCGATCATGATGACGAGAAAAGCGAGGATGAAGATGCCGCGCGCCGGATCGGCGGCGAACGAATGCACCGAGACGAGCACGCCCGAACGCACGAGGAAGGTGCCAAGGAGGCTCAGCGAGAACGCGATGATCGCGAGCAGCAGGGTCCAGCTCTTGAAGAGTCCGCGCTTGTCGGTGACGGAAAGCGAATGGATCAGCGCCGTACCGACGAGCCAGGGCATGAACGAGGCATTCTCGACCGGATCCCAGAACCAGTAGCCGCCCCAGCCGAGTTCGTAGTACGCCCACCAGCTACCGAGCGCAATGCCGAGCGAGAGGAATGCCCACGCCGCAAGGGTCCAGGGTCGGGTCCAGCGCGCCCAGGCCTGGTCGAGTCGACCTTCGAGCATCGCGGCCACGGCAAACGCGAAAGCCACGGCGAAACCCACGTAGCCAGCGTAGAGCAGCGGCGGGTGCATCGCGAGACCTGGATCCTGCAGCAGCGGGTTCAGGTCCCGGCCGTCAGGGGCCGCCGGCACGAGGCGCAGAAACGGGTTCGAGGTCGCAAGCGTGAAGAGCAGGAAGCCGAAGCTTACGAGGCCCAGCACGCCGAGAACGCGTGCGGCGAAGCGGGGCGGCAGACGCGCAACACCGAAGGCTGCCGCGACAGTCCAGCACGCGAGCAGCACGATCCAGAGGAGGAGCGAGCCCTCGTGCGCGCCCCACACGGCCGCGATGCGATAGACGAGTGGCAGTGCGGAGTTCGAATTCTGCGCGACGTAGGCTACGGAAAAATCGAAACGCACGAAGCTCGCAACGAGACAGCCGAATGCGGTGGCGACCATGACTGCGTGGCCGGCCGTCGCGGGCACGACTGCGGCGAGCCAGCGATCGCGGTGCAGAGCCGGCGCAGCGAGCCCGAAGAACGCCTGTACGCCTGCGAGCAGCAGGGCGAGAATCAGGGCAAAGTGGCCAAGCTCCGGAAGCATCGGGAATCAGCCTTGCGGCGCGCTGGTGTGCGCCGGCGACTTGAGCGAACGCGTGACTTCCGGCGGCATGTAGTTCTCGTCATGCTTCGCGAGCACTTCGTCGGCGGTGAACACGCCGTTGGCGCCTAGCCGGCCGTGCGCGACGACCCCCTGCCCTTCGCGAAACAGATCGGGCAACACACCCGTGTAGTGGACCGGCACCGAACGCTGGTAATCGGTGACCACGAACTGCATCTGCAGACTCCCCGGCGTACGCACGACGCTGCCCTTCTCGACCATGCCGCCGAGCCGGAAGCGCTCTCCCTGGGGTGCCTCGCCTTTTGCGATCTGCGTGGGATCGAAGTAGAACATCACGTTCGCGCGAAACGCCTGCAGCGCAAGGGCGCCTGCCGCGGCGACGCCCGCGAGGATGCCGAGCACCAGCACGAGTCGACGGCGGCGCGGACTCATGGCGCCTCCCCCGCTGCCACGCGGCGCTGCGCGTCGGCACGCGCCGCCGCAAACGAACGGCGCGCCGCGACGATGTTCCACGCGATGATGCCGAAAGTCAGGGCCACCGAGGGCCACACCGACGATGCATATCCACCCATGAGCAGGAAAGTTTTCATACAGCCACCACCTCGGCCACCCAGCGCGCCTGGCGCTCGCGGCGCAGGATCTCGCCGCGCACGCGCACCAGCACCAGCGCCACGAACAATAGTGTAAACCCGACGAACATGATCAGCAGCGGCGTCAGCATCGGCCAGCTGATCGAGGGCTTGCCGAACTTCATGACAGACGGCGCCTGGTGGATCGAGTTCCACCACTCGACCGAGTAGCGGACGATCGGCACGTTCACGACACCCACGACCGCGAGCACGGCACTTGCCCGGTCCGCGCGCTGTGGGTCCTCGATCGCCGACCGCAGGCCGAGATAGCCGAGGTAGAGAAAAAGCAGCACGAGCTCGGCGGTCAGCCGCGGATCCCACGCCCAGTAAGTGCCCCACATCGGCTTGCCCCAGAGCATCCCCGTGCAGAGTGCGGCGACCGTGAACCAGGCACCGACCGGTGCGCAGCTCGCGGCGACCGCGTGCGCGACCTTCATGCGCCAGATGAGCCCGATGCCAGCAGCCACTGCCATCCACGTGTAAGCCATCAGGGAAAGCCACGCGCTCGGTGCGTGCACGTAGATGATGCGAAAGCCGTCGCCCTGCTGGTAATCGGGCGGTGCGAGCACGAGCCCGCCGTAGAGCCCTGCAGCGATCGCGAGCGCGGCCGGCCAGGCAAGCCACGGCACGAGCGTGCCCGCGAGTCCGTACAAGTGCGGCGGCGAGCCGAAGCGGTGCAACCAGGTCCAGTCCATTCACTACTCCAGGCTGATGCGGACGGCCGCGGCGGCGGCAAGCGGCGCGAGCGTGACGCCGAGCACCGCGAACGCGCCGAGAAAATACATCGGTGCGGCCATGTTGCCCCCTTCGATGGCGCGTGCCGTCGCCTGTGCACCGAAGATGAGCAATGGTACCGCGAGCGGCAGCGTCAGCAGTGAGAGCAGCGCTCCACCGCGTCTGACGCCGATCGTGAGGCCGGCGGACACCGCGCCGAGGAGACTCAATGCAATCGTACCAAGCCCCACGGCTGCCACGATCGCCGGCATGGCCGCAGGCGGCACGGCGAGGCCGTAGGCCACGACCGGGCTCATCAGGGCGAGCGGCAGGCCCGCAAGCAGCCAGTGCGAAGCCGTCTTGGCGAACAGCAACCAGGTCAGCGAGCGACCGGACAACGCAAACTGCTCGAGCGTGCCGTCCTGTGCATCCTCCCGGTAGAGGAACTCGATCGCGAGCAGCGAGGATAACAGTGCCCCCACCCACAGGACAGCGGGCGCCACGTCGCGCAATCGCGACGGTTCGGGGGTCAAGGCAAGAGGAAACAGCGTGGTCACAATGACAAAGAACAGGAGCGGATGCAGAAGTTGCCCGCGATTCCTGAAAGCGAGACGCAGGTCCCGCTCGATCACCCATCGCGCGGCCTGCCAGCTACCGCTCATTTTGACGATAACGCAAGGCGCTGTGTGCCCGACTCGGCAACCGGCAGTGACGCGTGCACCGCCGCAACGACGATTCCACCTGCGGCGAGTTGCCGTTCGACCAGCTGTCCGACCAGCTCCTGGCCCGCAGCGTCGAGGTGAGTTGCGGGCTCATCGAGCACCCAGAGTGGCACTGCGGCAAGGGCGACGCCTGCCAGGGCCACACGGCGGCGCTGACCGGCAGAGAGCGTGCGTACCGGGCGGTCGGCGAATCCGCTCGCGTCGACCTCGGCAAGTGCCTGCGAAATCTGCTCCGCACCCACCTCGCGACGAATGCCGATCGCGTAGCGGAGGTTTTCCGCGGGCGTGAGGTCTGTCTTGAGTGGTGACTCGTGCCCTAGATAGGCGAGCTGCGCGTGGAACGCCCGCGTGTCCGCATGGATGCCCTGCCCGTTCCACTCGACAGTGCCGGATTCCGCGTGCACGAGTCCGACGATCGTGCGCAGGAGGCTCGTCTTGCCGGCGCCGTTGCCGCCCGTGACCTCGAGATACTCACCACCCTGCACAGCGAAAGAGAGCCCGCGCAGAACATGGCGCTCGCCACGGAAAACGTGCAGGGAAGACCCGGTGAGTCGATGCACAGCCATCCGCGCAGTTTAACATCCGGGCTCGATCAGGACTCCCTCAGCGCCGTCGTCACGGGCAGGCGCGCAGCGCGCAGCGCGGGCGCGAGCCCGCCGATGAGCCCGATTGCGAGCGCCCAGCGAAGGCCGGTACCGATCAGGGCGGGCGACACGTCGAAGCGAAACACCACCTGGCTGAAGTTGGCCCCCAGAGTCGATACCGCGTAGTCGTGGAATATCACCCAGGTCACCGCTGCCCCGAGCGCGCCGCCAAGCAGTGCGAGCAGCATCGCTTCGAGCACGACCGAGACCACAACTGGAGTCGGCCCGAAGCCGATGGCGCGCAGCGTCGCGACCTCGCGCGCCCGCGCATTGATCGCCGCATACATCGTGTTGAGCGCACCGAAGATCGCACCGATCGCCATGATGGTTGCGATCACGATTCCGACAATGCGGATCACCTTGCTCAGTTGCTCGGATTGTGCGCTGTAGTAGTCACGTGTCGTGCGTGCGTCGACTTTCAGGCGCGGATCACTCTTGAGCGCCGCCTTGAAGACGTCAAACGACTGCGGCGATGCGAGCCGCACGGTCACGGACTGGAAGCCGTTGCGCCGATAGGCTGATGCGACGCTCTCCGCATCGCCAACGAGTTCTGACTCGTGCGCGTCACCCGAGCTGAACACACCGACGATCTGCCACTGCTGCGCGTTGAGGTCGATTGTTGCGCCCGGATCGAGCCCGACGAACTCCTCGCGGGCGCCGCGGCCCACGATCAATTCCCGCAGCCCCGGCTTGAACGCCCTGCCCTCGATGATTTTCACGTTCGGACGCACGGCCCACATCTGCGGCCCGACCCCCCGGATTTCGACGTTGGCCTCCGAATGATTGGATTTCTTGGCCACATTCGTCACGACGGTGATTTCCGCGGTTCCGAGCGTCCGGCCCTCTGCATCGTGCGCGATACCCGGCGCCTGCAGGATGAGAGTCGCATCCTCGCGCGTAAGTCCCGAATCGAGCTCGGCGGTCGCGCCGCCGCGAAGCACGATGGCCGTCTCGTTGTTGCCAGTGCCGCGCAGCGTCGCGGCGAGCCCGCCGCCGAGCGCGAGCAGCGCCACCAGCACGCCTACCACGCCCGCGATGCCGATCACGATGACGGACGAGGCCCCGAGTCGCTGCGGCAGTGTGAGGATCCCGACCCACGTCACGGCGGCGGCCTGACGGCCAGGGCGCGTGGCCGCCATCCATGTCGCCAGCACGAGCGCGCAGCCAAGCAGCACCAAGACGGGCAGCAGCACCCAGATCGCGACCAGGGCCGCGATCAGCGCCGCAGGCGCAAGGCTTCGAAGCAAATTCCTGAAATATTGCATCGTGCCCCGCTAACGCCCCGCCAACGCATCCACGATGCGCAGGCGCATCGCACGCAGCGCCGGCAGCACGCCGACGATCGCGCCCACCGCCACCATCAGGGCGAGGCCGACAAGCCAGGACCTGAGCCCGATCGGCGGCAGCTGGAGCATGCCGCCGCTCGCGGCGCTTACGAGCGGTGTCAGGACCGAGGCAAGAGCGAGGCCCAGCACGCCGCCAATCACGATCAGCAGCACCGATTCCATGAAGACGAGCCCCAGCACACTGCGATCGGTGAAGCCGAGCGTCTTCAGGGTGGCGAACTCCGGAATGCGCTCGCGCACGGCCTGGGCCATCGTGTTGCCGGTGAGCAGCATCAGCGTGAAGAACACCGCGCCGATGATCGCCGTGACAATGAGTCCGATGTCGCCGATCTGCTTCGCGAACGAGAGATTGAACTCCCGTTCCGTCTGCGTTTTCGTTTCGTGATCGGAATTCACCGACAACGCGTCGATCGCCCGCGCGACGTTCGCAGATTCCTGCGGGTTCGTTACCTGCACGATGATCCAGCCGACGCTGCCACTGCCGTAGGCGTTTGCCTCGTCGAAGTACTTCCAGCGCAGCATCACCTGCTGTTCGAGCGCGCGCGACTTTGCGGTCGGCGCCTCGTAGATGCCGACGATGTCGAAGATCCAGGTGGTCTCGCCGGTCGCCTTGTCCGGGAAGATCGATCCCTTGACCGGCAGCTTGTCGCCCACTTTCCAGCCGAAGCGCTTCGCAAGCGAGGCTCCGACGAGCACGCCCGTGCGAGTGCGCCCGAAAGCATCGATCATCGGCTTCGTGATGCCATAATCCGGATACACCTCGAAGTAATCGGGCCCGACCGCAAAGATGATCAACTGGTTCTTCGGCTCCTGGTAGTAGCCGCCGAACCAGTTGGCCCAGGTCACCTTGCGCACACCAGGTACCGCCTGGACCCGCGCAACGAGACTCTCCGGCAGTGGCTGGATGATCGAGAAGCGTGAGGACACAACCATCCGGTCCACACCGGCGAGCGTTTCGCCCGCATTGAACGCCGCACGCACCCCGTCCAGAAGACCGAACAGCAGGAACGCGACCAGCACGGAGAGGATGGTCAGCACCGTGCGCGTCTTGCGGCGCAGCAGCGCTGCCCAGACGAGATGCAGGTATTTCACGCAGCCGCCTCGACCAGCGTGCCCTTTTCGAGATGCAGCGTATGGGTTGCGTGCTCCGCGGCTTTAGGATCGTGCGTGACCATGACGATGGTCTTGCCGTGCTCGCGGTTCAGTACCTGAAGCAGCCTGAGCACCTCTTCAGCCGATTGGCGGTCGAGATCACCGGTCGGCTCATCACACACGAGCACGGTCGGGTCGGACACTATTGCGCGCGCAATCGCGACACGCTGCTGCTGGCCGCCGGAGAGCTCATTCGGTTTGTGGCTGGCACGATCCGCGAGATTCACGAGCGTGAGCGCAATCGACGCGTTGCGCCTGCGCTCGGCGGCGGAAAGCTTCGTCAGGAGGAGCGGCACCTCGACGTTCTTCTGCGCGGTGAGCATCGGCAGCAGGTTGTAGAACTGGAAGATGAAGCCGACGTTTTCCGAGCGCCATTTCGCCAGCGCCGTGCCTCCAAGCGTATCGATGCGCTTG
Source organism: Steroidobacteraceae bacterium (assembly GCA_035433705.1). Classification (GTDB taxonomy): domain Bacteria; phylum Pseudomonadota; class Gammaproteobacteria; order Steroidobacterales; family Steroidobacteraceae; genus CADEFQ01. Next base: position 5,548 of record DAORVK010000055.1, on the reverse strand, counting down.
CCGCCGACGGCAATGCTGCCGCCCGTCGGGGAGTCGAGACCACCGATGAGGTTCAGGAGCGTCGTCTTGCCCGAGCCCGAAGGGCCCATCAGCGCCAGAAAATCGCCTTGCGCGATGTCGAGCGTCACGTTGTGCAGTACTTCGACGGACTGGCGCCCGCGCACATACGCTTTGTTGACATCCCGGATTTCAATCAGTGCACTCACTCACCGCCCTCCCTGATTCGCGCTCCGTCGGTCATCTCCTGCGCAGGCGCACGCACGACGCGCACACCCGCCTCGAGTCCTTCGACGAGCGTCAGGTCGCCGAATGGCTGCCCCGGCTTCACCACCTGCGCTCGCGCCCGATCGCTCTCGACAACGAAGACGACGTTTGTATCACCTCGTTGCACGATCGCCGTTGCCGGCACCAGCACGCCCGGCGCCGGTGGCCTCGCGCCTTCGGGTGCCTGCTTCGCGAGGAACGACACACGCACGCCCATGTCCGGCAGGATGCGCGGGTCCTTCTGGTCAAGCCCGATGCGCACCTTCACCGTGGCCTTGCCGCGATCGGCGGTCGGGATGATGGCAATCACGTGGGCTGGAATGGTCCAGTCCTGATAGGCGTCGAGGACCGCTTCAGCCGGGCCACCCGGCATGACGCGGTTGATGTAAGCCTCATTCACGTCGACTTCGACCTCGAGTGAATCCATATCGACGAGGGTGCCGATACCGGTGCGCGTAAAGCCGCCTCCCGCTGAAAGCGGCGAAACGATTTCGCCGACTTGCGCTGCCTTCGCGATGACGACGCCGGCGAACGGCGCACGCACGGTCGTGTAGTCGAGTTGCACCTGGGCGCTGCGCACCTGCGCCGCCGCGAGCTGCACCGCTTCCTGTTGAGCCGCGAGTTGCGCCGCGAGCGAGTCGACCTGCGTTCGCGCAGCCTCCACTGCCTGCACAGAGGCGAGATTGCGCGTGACGAGATCCTGCTGACGTGTGTAGTCGCGTCGTGCCTGCGCAAGTTCGCTCTCGAACTGCCGTACCCGCGCACGCGCTTCGCCGAGTTGCGCGTCAGCTTCAGCACGTTGCGCCCGCTGCGACCTGCTCTCGAGCTGCGCCAGAACCTGTCCGGCTTCGACGTGCTCGCCTTCCTCGATCAGGACCTCGGTGAGCTTGCCGGTGATCTGTGCAGACACCGTCGCCTGACGACGCGCGGTGACGTAACCGGTCGCCTGCAACACGGCGGCAGCGCCAGGACCTTGCGCGGCCGGTGCTGCGGCTGTCGCGATCTGAACTTCGAAAGTCGCGCTTGCGCGGCTCCACCACCACGCCGCACCGGCCATGATCACGAGTACCGCGACGCCTGCAGCGATCCAGCCCTTGCCTGCTTGCGGGGCCTCCTCGCTGCGATCGATGCGCAGTTGCCCGAGCAGCTTGTCCTTGTCGCTCGTATCGTTCATGAGGGGCGGCATCCTAGCCCGCCGTGCGACACCTTGGGAAACACTGCGCAACGCGGTGACGTGCGTGCACCGCGATCCGGTGGCAAGCGCAATTCATGCCAGTCGATGGGCGAGCGATATAAGCTGTTGCAGGCTATAAATTGCTGTAAGATCAATATATTAGACCATATTCTTCTTTTGAATTCTGTGCCCCGGGCCGGACTCGAACCGGCACGACCTTGCGGTCAACGGATTTTAAGTCCGTAGCGTCTACCGATTTCGCCACCAGGGCATGGACGCATAGTAGCGAACCCGCCATGGACGCGCGCCCGACGACGATCCGCAATTTGGCTGACGCGTTGAAACCGAAGCGGGCGTGACCCGCAATCGCCGTCATCGTGATTGCCTTACTCAGCCGAATGCCATCCCCACCCGGCAATTGCGAGATTGTAGTAGGTGGAGCGGCCGGCGGCCTTCCCCAACGCCAATATTCCCTTGCTGAATGGGCTCGGGCGGCGATCCGCGAACGGTTCGTCAGGCCGTGAAGCGCATTGAGAAGCTCGCTCTGGATACCCCGCTCTCCCAACTCGCATTCACGTTCGAGATCGACGTGCGCGCTCCAATCCCCGTGAATCGCATTGCCTATCCACGCTTCCATGAACAGCAGTGGCCGAGAGTTCTGGCGCGGTTTGAACCGAAGCGCGACAAATTTGCCACCCGGCAGGCGCGGATCAGATCCGTGCGTCCCCGAAGGCGCTTGGCGCGAAATGGCCCGCAACGGCAAAGTGGGGTCTGCTATAGCGATATTTCTGCATGAATGCAGACAATCGTGAACAGCAGGAAACAGGGGGATGGAGGCTAGGGTCGGAATCGAACCGGCGTACACGGCTTTGCAGGCCGCTGCATGACCACTCTGCCACCTAGCCGGCGGCCCCGAGGAAGATTGGAGCGGGAAACGAGGCTCGAACTCGCGACCTCAACCTTGGCAAGGTTGCGCTCTACCAACTGAGCTATTCCCGCACCCTTGGTGAGGGCCGGAATTGTAGAGAGGCCCGCTGCCAAGTCAAGGACTTGGCGCCTGTGATGGCCGCCTCAGCGCGCCCGCAGTTCCGGCCATGCCGCCCGCAAGTAGCTCACCATCGACCAGAGCGTCAGCGCGGCGGCGAGGATCGTCAGGGCAAGCCCCAGCTGGTAGATCGGCAGGCCGAGGAGTTCCCAGCGGAACAGCATCATCGAGAGGCCGGTGATCTGCAGGATCGTCTTGTGCTTGCCGATACGCGACACGGCCACTTTCTTGCGCTGGCCGAGTTCGGCCATCCACTCGCGCAGCGCCGAAATCGCAATCTCGCGACCGATGATCACGATTGCGGTCAGCACGACCACGAGTCGTGGATCCTTGCTCACGATCAGCACGAGCGCGACCGCGACGATCAGCTTGTCCGCGACCGGGTCGAGGAAGGCGCCAAGTTTCGAGGTCTGACGGTACTTGCGCGCGAAGTAGCCATCGAGTGAATCGGTGATGCCCGCCGCGGCGAACAGCAGGCCCGCCGCCGGATCCGACCAGTGGTACGGCAGCGAATAGAGCATCACCACGAGTGGAATCGCGAAAATGCGCAGCCAAGTCAGTGTATTGGGAAGGTTCCAGATCATCAGGCACCCGGGTGCAGATGATCATATAGAGTTTGGGCGAGCACGGGGCCGATCCCGGCCACGCGCTCGAGATCCGCGACTCCGGCCTTGAGCACGCCCTGTATTCCGCCGAAGTGCCGGATGAGCGCGCGGCGCTTCGCAGGCCCGAGCCCCGGCACCGTTTCAAGCACCGATTCATTGTAGCGGCGTGCGCGCTGCCGCCGATGGCCGGTGATCGCGAAGCGGTGGGCCTCGTCGCGGATTCGCTGGACGAGGCGCAGTGCGGGCGAGGCAGGGTCGAGGATTCGTGGGGCGTCCTCGCCAAAGACGTGCAGACGTTCCTGCCCGGGCCTGCGGTCGGCGCCCTTCGCGACGCCGATGAGTCGGAGAGTTCCGAAGCCAAGATCCGCCAGCACTGCGTGCACCTCGTTCACCTGGCCGCGACCCCCATCGATGAAGAGCACGTCGGGTGCCGCGATCTCCCCGGCGCGCACGCGCGTGTAGCGCCGCTCGAGCGCCTGCCTGAGCGCACCGTAGTCGTCGCCCGGCGTGACGCCCGTGATATTGAAGCGCCGATAGTCTTTCTTCAGCGGCCCCTCGGGCCCGAAGACGACGCACGACGCCACGGTGCCCTCGCCTGCCGTGTGGCTGATGTCGAAGCACTCCATGCGCTCGGGCGGCGCCGGACAATCGAGTGTCGCTGCGAGCGCCGCGCGCATGTCGGCGACCCCGTCGCGCTGGGCGCGCCGCATCTGCAGCGCCTGTACGGCGTTTTCTGTCGTGAGCGCGACCCAGCGCGCCGCGAGCCCGCGCGACGGGCGGCCGATGCCCACCTGGCGCCCGGCGCGTTGCGTGAGCGCCGCCTTGAGCGCTTCGGCATCGGGTAGCACCAGGTTCACATAGATCTCTCGCGTCGGCTCGGTCGCTCCGTAGTACTGCATCAGGAACGACGACAGTGCCTCCTCGGGTTCCGCGAGCCCTGCGGACGGAAAGGAAGTCGACGTACCGAGGTTGCGACCACCGCGTATGAGCATTGCACTCACGGCGAACTCGGTCGGCTCGCCGACCAGCGCGAACACGTCGACGTCGCGATCGCTGCCGGAGGTCACGACCTGCTGTGCCTGGATGTCGCGCAGTGCCGCAAGCTGGTCGCGTATGACCGCCGCCTTTTCGAAGTCGAGCGCGGTCGCAGCCTCTTCCATTCGGGCGGCCAGCGATTGCTCGATTTCGTTGCCCCGTCCTTCGAGCAGGCCGACGGCCGCCGCGACATCGCGCGCGTAGTCTTCGCGGGAGATGTACCCGACACAGGGCGCCGTGCAACGCCCGATCTGGTATTGCAGACAGGGCCGGCTGCGGCTGGCGAAGAAGCTGTCCCGGCAATTGCGGATCCGGAACAGCTTCTGGATCTGCGCGAGCATTTCGTTGACAGACGACGCGTTCGGGAACGGACCGAAATAGCGCCCGTCGCGCCGTCGTGGGCCGCGATAGGAGAGAAAACGCGGAAAATCGTGGTTCGTGCGCAGCAGTATGTAGGGAAAGCTCTTGTCGTCGCGCAGCAGCACGTTGTAGCGCGGCCGGTGCTCCTTGATCAGGTTGTACTCGAGCAGCAGCGCTTCCGTTGCGGAATTGGTGACCGTCACTTCAACGCGCGCGACCTGGGCGACCAGCGCCGCCACCTTCGGCGCGAGGTTGCGCGGGCTGAAATAGCTGCCCACGCGGTCGCGCAGGCGCTGCGCCTTGCCGACGTACAGGAGTGCGCCGTCTGCGCTGTACATCCGGTAGACACCGGGCCGCCGCGGCAGATTCGCCACGAAGGCCCTGGCGTCGAAGGGTTCGCTCATGAGGGTGGCGGCACAAGACCGGCAAGTGCAGCGGCGCGCCCAAGCACGCGCTGGAACATCCCGGTGGTGAGGCGTCGCGTCTGCGTGTTGTAGCGGCTGCAGTGATAGGAATCGATCAGGCGGTGACCGTTCGGCAGCGCGTGCTCGGCGCCGTGCGCGAACAGGCTGCTTGAACGCCTGAGGTCGAACGCAGCGAGCACAGCGTCGTGCGCGATGCGTCCGAGCGCGAGCACCACCCGCGCGTCCCCGGGCAACTCAAGCTCGCTGCGCAGGAAGCCGAGACACTCCCTCGCCTCGGCGGGGGTCGGCTTGTTCTGCGGCGGCACGCACTTCACGGCGTTCGTGATACGCACGCCGCGCAGCGTGAGCGCGTCGTCTCTCGAGAGCGACTGCGCCTGCGACGAGAGGCCGAGCGCGTGCAGGCTTTCGTACAGCAGAATCCCGGCGAAGTCGCCGGTGAATGGGCGGCCGGTGCGGTTCGCGCCATGCAGGCCCGGCGCAAGGCCCACGATCAGCAGTCGCGGATCGGGCGCACCGAAGGCCGGCACCGGCGCGCTGTGGTAATCGGCGTACTTGCGCCTCGATTCCTGTCGATAGGACACGAGTCGCGGGCAGCGTCGGCAGTCGGCGTCGAACATCGCGGGATTTTATACCGCGAATG
>DAORVK010000054.1:16636-19526 GCA_035433705.1 Steroidobacteraceae bacterium | reverse complement strand
ACCCAGATCGGCATCCACATCATGCCGGAGCAGAAGCTCAGCTGGAATCCGCTGCTGCTCACCCAGTACTGCGAACTCACGGGTATCGAGCCCTGGCAGAGCGCCATGTCCTGCATCGGTGGCTTGTGTCGCGATGCGGCCGATGTCGCGGTGGTCATGCTCGCCAATGCCCTCGCGCAGCTCTCCTACGCCAAGGCCGGCTCGATGAGCTATTTCCCGAGTCATCTCGATGGCACATGGGCGACTCGCGCCTCGCACTGGGCCTTCAGTGGTGCAGGACGGGCTGCCGAACGGCACCTGGGGCTCGCCATCGGCACGTCGATTTCGGGCATCGACAAGGCGTGGCGCACACCGCTCACGCTTTGGCAGTCGGCTGGAGTCGTTGTCACGTCGGTGGCCAGCGGTCTCTCCTACGCCTGGATCGCCGGACATACGGGGCTCGAGGCGCGCCTGATCGGTCAGATGATGAACGGCTGCGCCGGCATGGCTCCGGGGCGGGCGAACGAGCTCGCGCAAAAGATCATGCACAAGGTCGACGAGTTGCTGCCTCAGCAGAAAAAACAGCTGCCCTTCTGCGAGGCCTACGACGTGAACACGGTCAAGCCACGTCCGGATTACGAGAAGGCAATGATGCAGACGCGGGACGAACTCGCTGCTCTCGGCTTGCCCTTCAAGGAATAACGCGATCGCCGTTCCGGCGCGCAGGGAGTTTCGGCATGAACGTACGATGGGTGACGACGATCTCCATGGTTCTGGCCACTGTGGCTGCCCAGGCTCAGCAGGGTCGCTCACCCTCAGACACAGGCGAAGGCCTGCTGCAGGAAGTGGTCGTCACTGCGCAGAAGCGCGAGGAGCGGCTGCAGGATGTGCCTGTGGCGGTCACTGCCTTCGCCGCGGAGCAATTGAAGGCCCTCGACATCAAAAGTGTCCTGGATCTCGGCTCGCTCGCTCCGAACCTCCAGGTGGGCCCCGGCGTCCCCAACAACACCGGCACGCAAATCTCGATTCGCGGCGCCATGCAGCAGAATCCCGCCCTCTATTGGGATCCTACCGTCGGGATTTACCTCGACGGAGTGTATGTGGGCAAGAACCTCGGCAACGTCTTCGACGTGGTGGACCTCGAGCGCGTCGAGGTGCTCAGGGGCCCCCAGGGTACGCTGTACGGGCGCAATACGCTGGCTGGCGCTGTCAATTTCATCACGCGCGAGCCAACAGGTGAGTTCGGCGGCAATCTGCAGGTCAACCTCGGCAACTACAATCTCCGGACCGCCAAGGCCTCACTCGATTTACCGCGCTTCGGAATTGCCAGCATCTCACTGACGGCGCGCAAGGAAAATCGCGACGGCACCACCGACACGACGGCAGGGAGCTCGGTTGCAGAGCTCGATGACCGGGATTCCACGACGGCCCGGGTGGCGATGAATCTCGACTTCACCGATGATTTCCAGATTGCTTACCGCTTCGACTACAGCGATATCGACCAGACTCCGTTGCACTCCTATCTCTCGCGGGCCAACCCCGCGGTGCTGCCTTTCCTGCAGCCCTTCGTCACGCACGAGCGCTCGGAGCGGGTGAGCATCGATGGGCCAACTTTCGACCGCAGCAAGGTCTACGGGCACGCCCTGACCGCCAGCTGGAACATCAACGACACCAACACGCTTAAGTCCATCACCTCCCACCGCAAGGTCGAGTGGAGTGATGCGCTCGATCTCGACGGGTCCCCCGTGCCGGTCGCCAGTCTGTCCCGTCTCTCGGACTACGATGCGACCTCTCAGGAGCTGCAGCTTGTCGGCAATACGGGGCGCTTCAACTACGTTGGCGGGCTCTACTACTTCAAGGACGACGGTTTCACGAACAACCCCCAGCACTTTTTCTTCAACACACTCAATTACGACTCGCGCTATGGCTACGGCACGAAAGCCTGGGCCGCGTACGGGCAGGTGGACTACAAAGCCACGGATTCGCTGACGCTGACTGCGGGCCTGCGTTACACGAGGGAAGAGAAAAGGATCGAGCGACAGCTCGCCTTTCAGGCGCTGCCGGCCATGCCGGGCTTCGCGACACTGATTCGTCCGGGTACGACGGCCGATGAGACATTCACCGACACGACACCGGTGCTCATCGTCGCCTACAAGTTCACCGACTCGGTGAACGCCTATGCGAAGTATGCGGAAGGGTTCAAGAGCGGCGGCTTCAATGGCGAGTACGGAGATCCTGACCCCTCTCCGGCCGGAGTGGCCCTCAACGAGCAGGAGACGCGCACGCCTTTCCAGCCCGAGAAAGTGCAATCCTACGAGCTGGGCCTGAAGACCAGCTTCGCCGGCGGACGGGCGATCGTGAACATGGCGCTCTTTCAGAACGACACGGATGATCTGCAGCTCTCCATCTTCCGTACGGTGGGCGCCTTTTCATCCGTCATCCGCAACGCCGGCCAGGCGAGCACGCGCGGCTTTGAGCTGGAGGCGATGTGGGCGCCCTCGGACGCGCTCCGGCTGCAGGCGAGCTATGCGTATCTCGATGCGAAGTACGACAAGTACATCGATGCCGGGGTGAACGAGGCCGACAACCGCGCCTTCATCCATGCTCCCGAGAACTCCTTCAACCTGCTCGCCGATGCGCGCATCGCCCGCACCGCATGGGGCGATTTGCGAGGCATGCTCGACTACAGCTGGACAGACGACTACTTCACCTATCCGTACCAGCTCGCCAGGAGCGGCCCGCGTTACAACCCGGCCGCGGCCATTGCGGGTGACACGCGCATCAAGAGCTACGGGGTGCTCAACGCCCGACTTGCGCTTACCGACATCACGCTCAAGGGTTCACAGGCAGAGATAGCGCTCTGGAGCCGCAATCTCACGGATGAAGAGCAAATCCTGAACTACATCGACTT
>DAORVK010000054.1:0-16536 GCA_035433705.1 Steroidobacteraceae bacterium | reverse complement strand
TGGAGCTGGTGGGCTGTTACTGCTACTCGGCGGACAAGGCGGGCCGCGATGTCGGTGAGTTGTGCGGGTTGCCGCCGCTCGGCATCAGGGCCACCCAGGACATCGATGCGCTGCTGGCGCTGAAGCCGGACTGCGTCTGCTACATGCCGCTGTTTCCCGATGTCGATCACATGGTGCGCATCCTGGAATCCGGCTGCAACATCGTCTCCACCGCCTATTTCATCACCGGCAGCATGCTCGGTGCGGAGAACCTGGCCCGGATCGAGGCTGCTGCCGCCAGGGGCAACGCGTCGATCTACGGCTCCGGCGTCAATCCCGGCATCATCCACATCATCGCGCTCGTCGCCAGCTCCGGCTGCGCCCGCATCGACAAGATCTCCGTGCTGGAATCGGTGGATGCCACAGCCTATGCCTCCGCCGGCACGTGGGAAGGAATCGGCTTCGGCCGGCGGGTGGAGGATCCCGAGGCTCCCGCGCTGGCGGAGCGCGCCATGCCGTCCTTCAAGGAGGCCGTGGCGATGATGGCCTCGGCACTCAGGATTCCCGTGGAAGAAATCCGCTACGACGTGGAGTATGCCGCCGCCACCGAGGACGTCGATCTCGGCTACATGCGCATCGGCAAGGGCTGCATCAGCGGGCTGCGCTGCTGCTGGTCCGCCCGCGTGAACGGGCGTGCCGTGATCGAGCTCAAGATCGCCTGGAAACTCGGCGACAAGCTGGCGCCGAACTGGCCGGTGGAGGATGGCTGGGTGGTGGAGATCGACGGCGACCCGTCGCTGCGCTGCGTGTATCAGCCTCGTCACATGGGCCAGTTCGACCCGGGCCTGATGACGGCGATGCCCGCCGTCCACGCCATTGCGGCGGTCTGCGCCGCACCCGCCGGCATCGTCACAGCAGACCAGCTGCCGCTGATCATCGGCGCGCACACCGTGAACATCGCCTGAGACCCCAGAGAACCGTCATTATCGCCATGCCGGCCGCTGCCGGCTCACCCGGGGTAATCGAGATGTCCGGTACTCCCTCTCCCTTCGACCCGATCCACATCGGTCCCATGATGCTGCGCAATCGCTTCCTCAAGGCCGGAGCCAACGAGGCGATGAACGTCGAGGGCGCGCCCTCCAGGGCGCTGGTGAAGCATCACCGCGAGCTCGCCGCCGGCGGCGTGGCCCTTACCACCGTGGCCTATGGCGCGGTGAGTGCCCTCGGGCGCACATTGGGCAACCAGATTGTCATCCGTCGCGAGATCCTCGCCGATCTGCGCGCTCTCACCGATGCCGTACACGCCGAGGGCGGGCGGATCTCCTTCCAGATCACTCACGGCGGCGCCTTCGTCACGGGTCTGAAGGTGAAGGGCGCGACGATGAGCGCCTCCTCCGGCATCAATCAAGCGGGCCTCCTGCAGGGCAACTGGCGACAGCGCGCCATGAACGAGGCCGACATGGATCGCGTGACGGGTGAGTTCGCCGAGGCTGCGCACGTTTGTCGGGAAGCGGGCTTCGATGCCGTGGAGATCCACATGGGCCACGGCTATCTCCTCAATCAGTTCATCTCGCCGCTGTCGAACAGGCGGCGCGATGGCTATGGGGGCAGCGCCGAGAACCGCGTGCGTTTTCCTGCACGGGTGCTCTTCGCCGTGAAGGAGGCGGTCGGCAAGGATCTGGCCGTCATCGCCAAGATCAATGTCGCCGATGGTGTGCCCGGCGGGGCGACCGCCGAGGACGGGGCGATCACTGCACGCGCGCTCGAGGTGGCCGGTGCGGATCTGCTGGTGCTCTCCGCCGGACGCAACGTCGAGTCGGTCTGGTTCACTTTCGGCAGCCCGGTGAATGTCGAGGAGATGTCACGAATGCTGCGGGACAGCTGGATCCAGCGTACGGCCGTCAAGCTGGCTGCGAGGAGCGTGCCGCGGGGGCTCGAGTTTCGCGAGATGTATCTCCTCGAGTACTCACGGCAGATCCGCGCCGCAGTGAAGATGCCGCTCGCCTATCTCGGAGGGGTCAAGTCCCTGGCCAACGCGCATGCCGCCATGAGGGAAGGCTTCGAGTGCATCGTGATGGCGCGCGCCCTCATCCACGACAGCGGGCTCGTGAACAAATTGCAGCGCGGTGAGCTCACCCAATCGGGGTGCACGAGCTGCAATGGTTGCGTCGCCTGGATCTACGATCCGGCTGGCACCCGTTGCATCCTCAATCCGCCGAACGACCTCTCGCTCAACCTGCAACGCGCCTCCGCGGGCGCTCCGGGCTCTTGACCGCCAGCAGGCGCGCGCTCTTGCGTTCCCTGTCAGGGGGCGGGTTGGCCGCGAACAGCGCGCGATAGAAGAGAGTGGCGAGCCAGTCCGCCAGTTCCTCCGGCGAAAGCTGCAGATCGCGAAAGGCCGGATGGCGCAGGATGTAGCGCTCGCGCAGCACGGCTTCCGAGATGCCACCCAGCGCATAGACGATCAGCAATGATTCGGTAGGTGTCAGCTTCGAGGCCGGGAAGAGCCGCGGCATCTGCGCCGCGAGCAGCTCGAGCTGCGATTGGTAGAAGCCGCGCAGCCGGGCGCGAAAGGCCGGCGACTCGTCGGCCAGCTGGTTCATCGCGCGCACGAGGCCGGGCCGCTGCGCGTAGTTGGCTACCGAGAGCGCGATGTGGGAATGGATGCGCCCCATCCAGTCGCCGCGCGCGACGCCCTGCTCGACGGCGGCCGTGTTGCCGAGTTCGCCGAGCACTTCATCTGCCAGTTCCATCGTCAGCGTCTGCAGGTCCGGGAAGTAGCGGTGAAAAAGCCCGGCGGCAACGCCAGCCTCCTGGGTCACGTCGGCCACGGTCATCTGGCTGTAGGCCTTGCGGGCGAGTACGCGGCCGGCGGCGGCCTTGAGGCGCTCCCGGGTGGCGAGCCCGCGGCTGCCGAGCTGGTCACTCTGCACCGGAGTACGCTTGCGGCGATGGCTGCGCGGCATAGTTGAATCTATATTCAACTATAAATATCCTAGGCACAAGACTTCCGGAGAACGACGCATGACGCCTGCAGAGACTGCGGCCTTCGAGGCAAAGATCCGTGCCTACGTGGGCCGCGAGATGGGGCCGCCCAAGCGCGGCAATGACGACGTCAACCTCGCCATGATCCGTCACTGGGCCGAGGTGACCGGCGATCAGAACCCGCTCTACACGGATGCGGCGTTCGCCGCGGCCTCGAGCCGCAAGGGGATCATTGCGCCGCCGACGATGCTCGGAATCTGGGCCATGGAAGGCTATCCCATGGCGCAGGGGCACACCGGCCAGGTGGACGTGCAGCGCGAGCTGCACAATATCTTCGAGGCCCACGGCTTTACCGGCGTGCTCGGCACCAACACCCTCACTGAATTCCACCGCGAACTGCGGCCCGGCGATCAGGTGGTTTCGCACACCGTCATCGACAACATCTCTGAGCCCAAGAAGACCGCGCGGGGCTACGGATATTTCATCGAGACCGTCACGCGCTTCACCGACCAGCAGGGGCACGATGTGGGCCGGCAGGTGTTTCGCACGTTGCGGTTCATGCCGAATGCCGAGACCGTCGCCGCCAACAAGGCGCAGAGCGGCGGCGATACGCAGCTGAAGGCGCCGACCCGCATCCAGTCGCCGCGCGGGCACGATAACGCCTGGTGGTGGGAGGCGATCGATCAGGGCAAGCTCCTGATCCAGCGTTGCAAGAGCTGCGGCACGCTGCGTCATCCGCCGCGCCCGATGTGTGGCCAGTGCCAGTCGCTCGAGTGGGACAGCATCGAATCCTCGCTCGACGGCGAGGTCTACAGCTACACCGAGATCAGTTATCCGAAGTTCCCCGGCTATCCGGATCCGCTGCTGTGCGGTCTGATCCAGCTGAAGGAAGGCACCCGGATCGTGGCCAACATCGCCGGATGCACGCCTGAGGCGGTACACGTCGGCATGAAGGTCAAGGGCAGGGTGGAGCGGGTCGATGACGCGACCGTATTGCCCAATTTCTACCCCGCCTGACGCCAGCACACCGGGAAGCCCACATGAACAGAATCACCCGAAATTTCGGCAGTGTCACCCTCGGCGAGAAGTTGCCGCCCCTGAAGATCGACGTCACGGCCGGGCTGATCGTGGGCGGCGCGCTCGCCTCGCGCGACTTCACGCCCGTCCATCACGACAAGGCGGCGGCGCAGGCGACCGGCTTGCCGGACATCTTCATGAATATCCTCACGAGCAACGGCCTGATGGGCCGCTATGTGACCGACTGGACGGGCCCGGAGGCTGCCTTGAAAAGCATCGAAGTGAAGCTCGGCGCGCCCAACGTTCCCGGCATGGTGATGACCATCACCGGCGAGGTGACGGCGAAGGACGAGGCCGCCGGCACCGTGATCATCAGCGTCAGCGGCGACAACAATGTCTGGGGAACGCACATGGCCGGCAAGGTCTGTGTGGCCCTCCCGAAGGAGTCTTGAGTCATGGCCGCCACAATTGCCGACAAGGCTGCCATCGTCGGCATCGGTTCCACGGAATTCTCGAAGGATTCAGGTCGTTCGGAACTTGCCCTGGCGGCAGAGGCCGTCAAGAAGGCGCTCGATGACGCGGGCCTCAAGCCCGCCGATGTCGATGGCCTCGTGACCTTCACGATCGATCAAAACGAAGAGGTTGACGTCGCGCGCGCCGTCGGCTGCGAGAACATCAGCCTGTACGCGCGCGTACCTTATGGCGGCGGCGCGGCCACCGGTACGTTGCTGCAGGCCGCGATGGCGGTAGCCACCGGCGTCGCCGAGGTCGTCGTCTGCTACCGCGCGCTCAACGGCCGCTCCGGTCAGCGCTATTCGGCGGGCGTCTCGGGCACCCTGATCACCGGCAGCGCGATCCATTACGGTTACTACATGCCATTCGGGCTGCTGACACCGGCCTCCTGGGTCGCCCTGTTCACGCGCCGCTACATGCACCTCACGGGCTGCACGCAGGACGCGCTCTTCGAGATCGCACAGGCGACCCGCGATTACGCCGTGCGAAATCCCGCGGCCTTCTTCTATCAGCGCCCGATGACACGCGCGGATTACGATGCCGGCAAGAAGATCTGCAATCCCCTGACGCTCTACGATTGCTGCCAGGAGAGCGACGGTGGCTGTGCGATCGTGGTCACGACTCCCGAGCGCGCACGACACCTGAAGCAGCCCGGCGTCTCGATCAGGGGCGTGGCGCAGTGCATCGCCAAAGATCAGGAGGAGATGACCTCCTTCTATCGCCCCGACATTGCCCGTATCCCCGAGATGGACCTCGCGGCCGATGAAGCCTATGCCCAGTGCGGCCTCAGTGCGCAGGACATCGATGCGGCCGTCATCTACGACGCATTCACGCCGATCGTGCTGTGGCAACTCGAGTCGTGGGGCTTCTGCAAATACGGCGAAGCGGCGGATTTCGTGCAGGCCGGCAACCTGCGTCCGAACGGGCGCCTGCCGAGCAACACGCACGGCGGCCAGTTGTCCGAGGCTTACATTCATGGCGTGAACGGCATCGTCGAGGCCGTGCGCCTCGTGCGTGGCACATCCGTCAACCAACCGAAGAAGGCAGTCAACCACGCGCTCGTGACTTCAGGCGTGGGTGTTCCCACTGGCGGCGCCATCCTCGGTCGAATGACATAGTGCGCGAGCCGTGAACTTCCAGTTGACCGAAGAGCAGCGCGCCATCGCCGAGTTGGCGGTGAGTGTCTTTGCCGATTTCTGTACGGACGGGAAGATCCAGCAGTTCTGGGCGAGCGATGCGGCTTGCGACGCAGATCTCTGGCGGCAGTTGCACGAGGGTGGCCTGACGGCGCTGATCCTGCCCGAAGAACTGGGTGGCAGCGCGCTCGGCATGATCGAGCTGAGCGCCGTCCTCGAATCCCAGGGGCGACACCTTGCGCCGGTGCCACTGTGGTCACATCAACTCGCCTTGGCGGCAGTAGCGCGATTCGCCGGCGACGCGTCGCGAGGCTTGAACGGGTCGGCGCTGGCGGATTCGACGCAACTTGCCACGCTGAGTCTCGAAGGCATGCACGGCGGTCGCGGGTTGCAGCTGCACGCGGATGCCGCAGCGGAGGGCTGGCGACTGCGCGGTCGCGCCGTGGCGGTGCCGCTCGCCGCGCAATCGGCGCTGGCGGTGTTGCCGGCCGCCACAGCGCAGGGCGTGCGCTTGTTCGCGATCGATCTGGCGCAGCCCGGCATCGGGAAAATCACCGGCCGCCTGACTCACCACGAACCCGCGGCGGATCTGCTGTTCGCGGGCCTGTCGCTCCCCGCGGGCGCTGCGCTCGCGCCGGAGGCGTTGAGCTGGGTGGCCCCGCGAGTCGCAGCGTGTTTCGGTGCCTTGCAACTGGGTGTCGTCGAGGAGGCGCTCAAGCGGGTCGTCGCTTACACGAGTGAGCGCGTGCAGTTCGGGCAGCCGATCGCGGCGTTTCAGGCGATCTCGCAGAAGTGCGCGGATTGCCTGATCGACGTCGAAGCGCTGCGCTCCTCGCTCTGGCAGCTCGTCTGGCGGCTCGATTCGGGCCTTGCGGCCGAGGGCAGCGCCGGCGTAGTGCGGGCGTGGACCTGCGATGCGGGGCATCGCGTGACGCATGCAGCACAGCACATGCACGGCGGCATCGGCGTCGACGTCAGCTACCCGATCCACCGCTACACCTACTGGAGCCGCGCCATCGAGATTGCGTGCGGCGGCGTGTCCGCAAGTCTCGAGGGACTCGGCCGGTGGCTCGCTACCGCGGCACTCGAGGACGCCTGACATGTACGTGAACCTCACACGCGAGCAGCAGGACCTGAGGCGGGAAATCAGCAGCTATTTCGCAAGCATCGTCACTGCCGAATACCGGGCGTTGATGCACGATTACCGGAATCCGCAGCGACTCGCCGGCTACAAGGATCTGATCCGCACGATGGGCCGCGACGGCTGGCTCGCCGTGGGTTGGCCCACGAAGTTCGGTGGCAAGGGCTACACGCCGCTCGAACAGCTGATCTTCTTCGAGGAAGCCCTGCTCGCGGGCGCCATGCTGCCGTTCGTGACCATCAATACCGTGGCACCCGCGCTGATGGAGCACGGTTCGGAGGCGCATCGGCAGAAGTTTCTGCCCGGCATTGCGGCCGGTGAGATCCACTTCGCCATCGGCTATACCGAGCCGTCCGCCGGCACGGACCTCGCCACGCTCAAGACCACGGCGCTGGCTGACAGTGACGGCTTCGTGGTCAACGGCCAGAAGATCTTCACCTCCGACATCGACGCCGCCGACTATGTCTGGTTGGCGTGCCGGACCGATCCCGATCGACCCCGGCACAAGGGGATCTCTCTCCTGATCGTCGATGCGAGGGCCACAGGTGTCTCGTACACACCGATCCACACGGTGGGTCATCAGACCTTCGCGAGCTACTACAGCGACGTGCGCGTGCCGTCCGACAGGCTGGTCGGCGAACTGCACGGCGGCTGGAAGCTGATCACCGCGCAGCTCAATCACGAGCGCATCGGTCTCGGTGCCTTCGGGATCCGCTCGCGCGGTTGTTTCCTCGCGACGCTAGCCTGGGCGCGCGAGGCCGATGAGGCAGGTCTGCGACCGATCGATCGGCCCTGGGTGGCGGCGGCGCTGGCCGAGTGTTACCAGAAGCTCGAAGCCATGCGCCTGCTCAATTACCGGATGGCGGCCGACGTGACGCTCGGCAAGATCGACGTGGGCCTGGCCTCCGCCTCCAAGGTGTTCGGCACCGAGACGCCCATCGCCGTGTTTCGCAAACTGCTGGAAGTGGTCGGTCTGGCGGGTCTGTACCGGCGAGACAGTGCGGCGGCCGCGCTTGGCGCCCGGCTCGAGGAGGAATACCGCCTGGCCCTCATCAGTACGTTCGGCGGCGGGGTCAACGAGTTGCTGCGCGACATCGCGTCCCAGTTCGGTCTGGGGCTTCCCAAGGCGGGTCGCTGATGGCGGCGCTGCGCTATCCGTTCGAGGCGCCCGCCTGCAATGGCGAGCTGGTGGACGTCGTGCCCGGCCACATCAAGTGGCTGCGCATGCCACTGCCGATGGCGCTCAACCACATCAATCTTTATCTCGTGCGCGACGACACGGGCTGGCGCCTGATCGACACCGGGTTCGACAACGCCATGACGCGCGGGCTGTGGGAGCAGATTCTGCCCCGCCTGGGCGCTTCGATCACCGGCATCGTCTGCACGCACCATCACGGCGATCACAGTGGGCTCGCGGGCTGGCTCACCGAAAAGCTGCGCGTGCCGCTCTACATGAGCCGCGCCGAATACTTTGCGATGCGCCTGCTGCGCGATCCGGCGCT
The DNA here is from genome assembly GCA_035433705.1 of Steroidobacteraceae bacterium. Taxonomy (GTDB): domain Bacteria; phylum Pseudomonadota; class Gammaproteobacteria; order Steroidobacterales; family Steroidobacteraceae; genus CADEFQ01. Next base: position 8,263 of record DAORVK010000054.1, on the reverse strand, counting down.
CGAATCCTGGGAAGAACGCGCCTACTTCAGGCGTGCCGGATTGACGGAAGAGCAGATCGGGGAGCTGTCGCAAGCCCTGCAGCTTTTCGTCAACCGCTCGCCCCCGGCGCGCGCGTACCGCAGACTGCGCGACGGCGAGAGCCTTGTTATCGGCGACCACGAATGGCAGTTGCGTGGTGGTGAAGGGCATTCACCCGAACACATCTCGCTCTACAGCCGCGAGCTTGGCGTCCTCCTGAGCGGCGACCAATTGCTGGGGCGCATCAGTCCGAATGTGGGCGTGTTGCCGTTCGAACCCGAGGCGAATCCGCTGAAGGACTGGTTGATCTCCCTGAAGCGGATCGGTGAGCTGCCGGAGGAAACCCTCGTGCTGCCGGCTCACGAACTGCCCTTCCATGGCCTGCGCACGCGGGCCGATGAACTGCAGCGGCATCATCTCGGTGTGCTCGAGCGTGTGCGGGCGCTGTGCACGGAGCGGCCCGATAGTATCCTTGGGCTGTCGCGTCGCCTGTTCTCAGTGCGTCGCAGTGCGCTCGATGGCGTGCTGGCCATCGGCGAGACGATGGCGCACCTCGCGTACCTGCTCGAACAGGGTCGCGTGCAGCGGGCCTTGACCGCGCAGGACTGTTATGAGTATCGGGTGTCCGAAGCCTGAGCCGAACGAAAGCGGAGTTTTCCCATGCCAGAAGCTGTCATCGTCGAAGCCTGTCGCACCCCGATCGCCCGCGGCAAACCCGTCGTCGGGGAACTCTCGGGCCTGCACGTCACGAAGCTGTTGTCGGCGACCTTCGCGGAGCTGGTGCGTCGCGCCGGCATCGACTATGCGGACGTCGATCTGGTGGCCGGCGGCTGCGTGACCCAGGCCGGTGAGCAGTCGAACAACATCACCCGCCACTCCTGGCTGTCGATGGGCAAGAACTACGATACGGGCGGCTACACCGTCGATGCCCAGTGTGGTTCTGCACAGGCGTGCAATCACCAGATTTCGGCACTCATCGGCGCCGGGTCCATCGAGGTCGGCATTGCCTGCGGCGTCGAGATGATGAGCCACGTGCCGCTCGGCGCCAATGTCATGAACGGCCCTGGCTACTTCATCCCGCCGGGATGGTCCTGGGACACGCCGCAGACGCAGTTCGAGATGGCCGAGCGCATCGCGAAGCGCCGCGGCCTGACGCGCGAGATGACTGACGCACTCGCCTGCGAGTCGCAACGCCGCGCGAAAGTGGCCTGGGCCGAAGGGCGCTACAAACGGGAGGTGGTCGAGGTCGAGGCGCCGGTCCTTGGTGAGGACGGCAAGCCCACAGGCGCCACAAGACGGGTGAGCCGCGACCAGGGGCTGCGAGACACCACGATGGAAGGCCTTGCCCAGCTCAAGACCCTGGTGCCAGGCGGCATCATCACGGCAGGCAGCAGCTCGCAGGTGTCCGATGGCGCGGCGGCGGTGCTGTGGATGAGCGCCGCCGAGGCGAAGAAGCGCGGGCTCAAGCCGCGTGCGCGCATCGTTACGGACTGCCTCGTTGGCGCCGATCCGTATTACGGACTCGACGGCCCCGTCGATGCGACCGCGCGCCTGCTGAAGCGCAGCGGCATGAAGATGAGCGATATCGATCTGTTCGAGGTCAACGAGGCCTTCGCTTCGGTGGTGCTGTCCTGGGCGCAGGTGCATGGGGCCGACCTGAGCAAGGTCAATGTCAACGGCGGTGCCATGGCGCTCGGCCATCCGGTCGGCTCGACCGGCGCGCGCCTCATCTGCACGGCTCTGCACGAACTCGAGCGGCAGGACAAGGCGACGGCACTCATCACCATGTGTTGCGGAGCGCACGTCGGCACGGGCACGATCATCGAGCGCCTCTGAGCGCTGATTCCTGCGAGGAGAGAAGGGCATGGGCGATTTGAAGGGCAAGGTGGCGATCGTGACCGGCGCGGGCGCGGGACTCGGCCGTGAGGAGGCGTTGCAGCTTGCGCGGCAGGGCGCGCGTGTCGTCGTGAACGACATTCCCGCCGGACAGGAACGCGCACAGGAAGTCGTCGAGGCCATCAAGTCGTTGGGCGGCGAGGCCATTGCCGTGCTCGGCGATTGCGCCGACTCGACCGATGCCGGGAAGCTGTTCAAGACGGCACTCGACACGTTTGGTGACGTGAACGTGATGGTCAACAACGCGGGCTTTACGCGCGACAAGACCCTCTACGGCATGAGCGACGAGGAATTCGACTCGGTGGTGCGCGTGCACCTGCGTGGACACTTCGTCAACATGCGCAATGCCGCGCAGTACTGGCGGGAGAAGGCAAAAGCGGGCCCCGTCTACGGCCGCGTGATCAGCACTTCCTCGGAAGCCATGTTGTTTGCCGCGCCGGGGCAGCCCAACTATGCGCCCGCCAAGGCGGGCATCGTTGCACTGACCATCGGGGCTGCGGCGCTGATGCAGAAGCTTGCGGTCACCTGCAACGTGATCCTGCCGCGTGCGCGCACCGCGATGACCGAGAACATGCCGCACGCGCATCTCTTCGCCGCACCGAAAGAAGGCTTCGACGTGTTCAGCCCGGCGAATGTGGCGCCGATGGTCGGCTATCTCGCCTCGCCCGAGGCGGGGCACATTTCAGGCGAGGTGTTCGTGGTCTGGGGCGGGCGCGTGTCGATCGTGCAACGGCCGCGTCTCGACGTGTTCTATGACAATCCGCAGGGCGGGAAGTGGTCGATCGACGGCCTGCACACGACCCTTGCCGCCTATTTCACGGCTGAGCATAAGCCGGTGGTGGACGGCTACGCGGTGCCGCCGCAATGACGCATGACAAGGCCGCGATGCAGCCCCCCGCGATTCATTTTGACGATCTGACCGCGCTCGCCGCCGCAGTCAGCCCCGATTTCAGTGCATGGGGCCCGCCGTTCCCGATTACCCAGGACATGGTCACGGCGTTTGCGCGCATGACGCGCGACGAATTCTGGCTGCACACGGACCCCGAGCGCGCCCGGCGCGAGAGCCCGACCGGTACAACCATTGCACACGGGTTCCTCGTGATCTCGCTGGTCCCGGCCCTCGGCATCCCGAGCCCGCTCGAGGTCACCGGATTCAAGCGCGCATTCAACGCAGGGCTCGACCGCGTGCGTTTCATGCGGCCCGTGCCGGTGGGCGGCGAGATCCAGGGCCGCATGCGCGTTGCGGAGGCGCGCGCCGGCAAGCGCGGAACTCGCGTCAAATTCGAGGTTCAGATACAGGTGGTCGGTGACACAGGCCCCGCTGCGGTCTATGAGCTTCTCGTTGCCTACGAGTGATACGGTCGCCCTTCGGGCGGCTCTACCTCAAATGAGGGTTGACGGCTATGGTCCACCACCGCAAAAGGCGCAATGGTCGGACAAACGTAATTAACTGGAGGGCCTGACAAATGGCAAACCGCGACAAGATGCAGAAGCCCGACTGGATGAACGACGAGGAGTGGGCCTGGTTCAAGGAGCGGACCTCATCGCTCGACCTGATCCGGTCCGATGCCAAGGCGGACGTACAGGCGTATCTCGCCAATCCCGCGGGTCGGGCCGCCGGGACGAACGCACAAGGCGGCTTTCCGACGCTCCTCCTGACGACAGTCGGACGCAAGTCCGGCGAGAAGCGCACGACTCCGGCCGTCTTCATGCGGCACGGCAAGGATCTGGTCATCGTCGGCTCGCTCGCCGGCTATGACGAACACCCGGCGTGGGTTCTCAATCTCAACGCCCATCCGAAGTGCGAAGTGCAGCTCGACTTCGACAAATACCATGCCGTGTCGCGCGACGCGACCGACGCAGAGCGCAAGGCGCTGTGGCCCTCACTGGTCAAGACCTTTCCGGCCTGGGGTTACTTCCAGATGCAGACCGAACGACCGTTTGCCGTCAAGGTTCTCACGCCGACCGGCCCCGCCTGAGCAGAGGAACGCAGAATGAGCCAAGTGAATTTCGAGCACCTGTTCACACCGCTGCAAGTGGGGCCGATGCGGGTGCCGAACCGGATCTGCGAAACGACCAACACCATCAATTCGTCGATGACGCCGGGCATGATCGACGATCACTTCATCGCGCACCACGCGGCCAAGGCCCGCGGCGGCACCGGCTGGATCGGCAGCGAGACCTGGCTGCTCAATGTTCCCTTCCCGCCGGAAACACCGGACGAGGTCGGCCTCTCCATCGGATGCGCGGCGCACGCCACTTCGTATCAGTTCCCCGCCTTTGCCGAGGGCATGAAGAAGTTCGTCGACGAGGTTCACAAGGCCGGCTCGGTTGCGATCGTGCAGCTGACCCAGCTCACTTCGGCGTGGGGACCTTCGGCCGTGCCGATGCTGGGCCCGCAGTCGTACACGCCGCACGTGCTCGGCGAAGAGGAAATCGAGTTCTGCATCAACACTTACGCCGATGCGGCCGAGGTGGCGAAGGCCGTCGGGGCCGACGGCATCGAGATGCACTGCGCCCATGAGACGATGGGCCACAGTTTCCTCTCGCCCGTCAGCAACCGGCGCACCGACAAGTGGGGTGGCGGCCCGCAGGAGCGCATCCGCTTCGTCGTCGAAGTGCTGAAGCGCATCCGCGCGCGCATCGGCGACTCGCTCGCGATCGGTATCCGCATCGGCGCGCAGGAGTTTCGCCAGGGCGGCTACGACAACATGGAAATGCGCGAGATGCTCTACGCCATCGCGGAGACCGGCCTGATTGATTTTGCGGACATCGACACCGGGCATTGCTGGGGCGCGCCGTCCTACGTGCCAAATTCCTACTACCCGAATGCGGAGCATCGCGAAGCCGGCAAGGCCGCGAAGGCCGACCTCTCCGACCTCGACAAGAAGGTCGCCATCATGTTCACCGGGCGCGTCAACGATCCGGTCGTGGCCGAAGAGCTGATCAAGGGCGGCTACTGCGATCTCGTGGGCATGGTGCGCGCAGGTATCGCCGATCCCGAGTTCGCCATCAAGGCGCGCGAGGGCCGGCTGAACGAGATCCGCCGCTGCATCGCGTGCACGCGCTGCATCGACGAGGCCTCGGAATCGCTCTACATCCCGTACACGCCGGTGTGTTCGATCAACCCGGTCATCGGCAATGAGCTGCGCTGGGAGAAGGAGTACACGCCCGCTGCCAGGCCGAAGCGCGTCGTCGTGGTGGGCGGTGGTCTCGCCGGGTGCGAAGCCGCCCGAATTGCGGCCCAGCGCGGCCACAAGGTGAGCCTGCTCGAGCAGGGCAAGCGGCTGGGTGGCCAGTTGCTGATCGCCTCCAAGGCCCCCGGCCGTGATTCCTTCGAGGATCAGGTCTACTTCGAAGAAAACGAGATGAAGCGCACCGGCGTCGACGTGCGCCTCGAGAGCAGGGCGGATATCGCGGCGATCAGGGCCTTGAAGCCTGACGCAGTCGTCATCGCGACGGGCGCGGTGCCGCGCGTGCCACATGATGTATCCGGCCTCGATCAGCCGCACGTCGTGTACGGGTGGGACGTGATGCAGGGCAAGGCCCAGACCGGCAAGCGCGTGGCGATCGTCTCGCAGGAAGACTATTACGAGACCCCCGGCGTGGCGGATTACCTTGCGAGCAAAGGCAAGGAAGTCACTGTCTTTCTGAAAGGCGCCCACATCGGCAAGGAGATCGCCCGGTATTCAGTCGGCATGACACTCGCCCGAATGGAGAGCCTCGGCGTCACCACGGTTCCCAATGTGACGCTGACGAAGATCGATGCCAAAGGGCTCGAATTCGACTCCGCCTTTGGTGGCAAGACCTATCGGTACGAGGGGTTCGACACCGTGGTGCTGGTGTACGGAGCCGTGGCCCAGCCGGATCTGTACGACCAGCTGAAGGCAGAGGGCAGTGTTGCGCAGTTGTTCCTTGCGGGTGCGGCCTGGTTGCCTCGCCGCATGGCCGAGGCGACGCGGCATGGCGCTCACATCGGTCTGGCGATCTAGGCGGTCGTTCGCGGGTAGCCAGACGAACCGATGTCATCCGGTCCCGGTCGATGGCAGGGGATTCTCGGTGAACTCGAGCGCCGCCGTGCCTTCAATCGTCAGATGGGTGGCGTCGAGCGCGTGCAGCGCCAGCGCGACAGCGGCAAGCTCGATGCACGGCAGCGTGCCGAGGCGTTGTTCGACGCAGGCAGCTTCGTCGAACTCGGCGCGTTTGCGGGGGGCCTCAGCGCGGCGAGTGACACACCCGCGCCCGCCGACGGCCTGATCGCCGGCTTCGGACTCATCGAGGGTCGCCCGGCGCTCGCCGGGGTCGAGGATTTCACGGTACTCGGTGGCTCGATCGGCGATCGCGGCGCCGACAAGCGCTATCGCCTCACCCAGCTCGCCGCGCAGGAGCGCGTGCCGCTGGTGCTCATGCTCGAGGGCGCCGGCCACCGGCTGACCAACGAGCACGCGGGCCGGCGCCCGAATGATCTGCAGGGGCTCGCCGAACTCTCGGGCCTCGTGCCGATGGTCTGTCTCGTGCTCGGCGCGTCCGCCGGTCACGGCGCACTCGCCGCACCCTTGTCGGATTTCGTGGTGATGAGCGAGGGCGCCTCGATGTTCGCCGCGGGGCCGCCCATCGTGAAGGCGGCCGTCGGCGAGGAGGTCACCAAGGAGCAGCTCGGCGGCCCGCAGGTGCACGTCGCGCAATCGGGTGTCGCGCACAACCTCGCCGCTGATGATCGCGAGGCGATCGCGCTCGCGCGCCAGTACCTGGCGTATTTCCCGCTGAACGCGTGGGAGCGATCGCCACGTTGTGAAAGCGCTGACACGGGTCCGCGACGCCTCGATGCCATTCTCGATCTCATCGACCCCGACCCGCGCGTGGCCTTCAGGATGAGCGGCGTCCTGAAGCTCCTCGTCGATGCGGGGAGTCTCCTCGAGATCCAGCCGCGCTATGGCGCGGCGATCATCACGGCCCTGGCGCGCCTTGGCGGGCACAGCGTCGCGATCGTGGCCAATGACCCGGGCGTGAACGCCGGGGCGGTCGACGCGGCCGCGGCCGACAAGGCGGCGCACTTTCTCGACGTCGCCAATGCCTTCCACCTGCCTGTAGTGTTCCTCACCGACAACCCCGGCGTGATGGCCGGCACGGCCGCCGAGAAGTCAGGCGCACTGCGCCACGCCGCGCGCATGTTTGTCGCGCAGCACCGGCTGCAGGTGCCGAAGCTGCACGTGACGCTGCGCAAGGCTTTCGGCTTCGGCTCCTCGATCATGGCCATGAACCCTTTCGACGGGCAGACGCTTTCGCTCGCCTTTCCGGCGATCACACTGGGCTCGATGCCCGCAGCAAGCGGCGCGGCGGCCGCGAAGCTCGACGAGGCGACGCGCGAGCGGATCGCCGCCGAGCAGGCCGGAGGCGCCTTCCACGTCGCCGATCGCCTCGCCTATGACGACGTGATCGACCCGCGTGAACTGCGCAACGCGCTGCTGCAGGGACTCAAGCTGGCCGAGGGGCGCCGCACGAGTGCCCCGCAACCTACGCTGCTGCGCGGCATTGCGCCCTGAGCGCGAGATCGCTCGCAGCATACCGCGCGGTCAGAACCCTGGCTTCTGCACAAGGTAGCCGCCATCGACGGCCACGGACGTACCCGTCATGAAGCTGGCTTCGTCCGAGGCGAGGAAAAGTATCGCGCGGGCGATCTCGGTCGGTTCGCCCAGACGCCCGAGCACGTGGGTATTCAGCGCTCGTTTGTAGGTAGCCGTGTCGCTGCCTGAATCCAGGCCAAATGCGGCAGTCAGCGCTGGCGTGCGCACGGCTCCCGGGCAGATCGCCAAACAGCGAATGCCTTGGCGGCCGTATTCGAGAGCCGTGCTCTGGGTGAGTGCGATGACGCCTGCCTTGGCTGCGCAGTAGGCGGAAATGTACAGATCGACCTGGATCGCCGCGGCCGAGGAGGTATTGATGATGACTCCGCCTCCCTGCGCCAGCATTGCCGGTAGCGCGTACTTGGTACCGAGGAACGTGCCCTTCAGCGTGACGTCCAGCGTACGCTGCCAACCCTCGACGCTAATATCTGCCAGCGGCCCGGTTTCCTGAGCGAAGGCGTTGTTGCAAAGGACATCCACGCGCCCATGTACATCGAGTGCGTGGCGAATCATCGCCTGCACCTGCTCGGGTACCGACACATCGACCGCAAAGCCACTGGCCTGCCCGCCGGCAGCGCGGAGAGCGTCGACCGTCTCATCGATGCCGCGCGCATTGATGTCAGCCACGACCACGGTGCCACCCTCAGCGCAGAATTGCCTGGCGGATTCGGCCCCGATGCCCGAGGCCGCGCCCGTGATCACCACCACCCTGTTCTCGAAGCGC
>DAORVK010000053.1:0-21005 GCA_035433705.1 Steroidobacteraceae bacterium | reverse complement strand
CCGCCGACGCCCCAGCCGAGCACGCCGAGGCCGTTGATCATCGTGGTGTGCGAGTCGGTGCCCACCACGGTGTCGGGGTAGGCGACGCGCTGCTCGCCGCGCGCCGTGTCGAAGACCACGCGGCCGAGATACTCGAGGTTGACCTGGTGGACGATGCCGGTGTTGGGCGGCACGACCTTGAAATTCTCAAAAGCGGTCTGACCCCAGCGCAGGAACGCATAGCGCTCGCCGTTCCTCTCGAACTCGATGCGGTTGTTTTCCTCGAGCGAGAGCGGCGTGCCGTAGGAGTCGACCTGCACGGAGTGGTCGATCACGAGTTCGGCGGGCGCGAGCGGATTGACCTTCTGCGGATCGCCGCCGAGCTTCGTGATCGCCTCGCGCATCGCGGCGAGGTCGACGACACAGGGCACGCCCGTGAAGTCCTGCATGATCACGCGCGCTGGCGTGAACGAGATCTCGTGTGAGGGCGCGGCTTGCGGGTCCCAGGCGAGCAGGGCCTCTATATCCCTGCGTGTCACATTGACACCATCTTCGAAGCGCAGCAGGTTCTCGAGCAGGATCTTGAGGGAATAGGGCAGCCGCGCCACCTTGTCCTGCGGCAGCGCCGCGAAGGAGCAGATTTCGTAGCTGCGTTGTCCCACGGCGAGCTGCGCGCGCGCCTTGAAGCTGTCGGTCATCGTGTTCTCCGCGACGGGAAGGTAAGGCTGGAAAGAACCGCTAATTATAGCGATCGCAGGCCCGTTGCGCGACTCAGGCAGACGCCGCGCCGGCTGTCAGCCCGCCGCATTTTCCGGCAGCGGAATCACCCGAAATCCACACAGTTTCACTTCGCGCGAAAGGTAATGATCCTTGCATTCCTCATCGCTGCACAGGTCGGTCGACAGGTACTTCTTGTTGTCGTCGCAGAAGACGGTGGTGACCATGGCCTCGCGCCCCTGCTCATGTGCAATCCCGATCGCACCGATGAAGTTCGCACCGGAGCTGATGCCGACCGCGATGCCGAGTTCGCTTGCCAGGCGCTGTGCCATGCAGATGGCGTCGCCGTCCCAGACATCGACGATGCGGTCGAGTTCCCTGAGCCGCACGATGGAAGGAACGAATTCGTCACTGATTCCCTGGATGCGGTGCCGTCCGACCTTGGTGCCCGTTCGCAGCGTCGGCGAATTGGCAGGCTCGAGCGGATGCACGGCGACGCCGGGCACACGCTCGCGCAGCAGCCGGCCGACGCCCATCACGGTGCCGCCGGTGCCGACTCCGGCGACGAAGGCAGTCGGCGGCCGTTCGAGCTGGGCCAGAATCTCCGGCCCGGTCGTGTCGAAGTGCGCCTGGACGTTTGCGTCGCTGTCGAACTGTCGGGGCCGGAAAACGCCCGGGGTCGCCTCCGCGTGTTCGTCTGCCATGCGGATGCTGCCGAGGAAGCCTCCCTGTTCGTGTGATACGGGAATGACCGCAGCGCCGAGACTCTGGATCACGAGCACGCGCTCGCGGCTCATCCAGTCCGGCATGTAGATGCGCACGGGGTGGCCGAGCGCACGGCCCATCGCGGCGAATGAGATGCCGGTGTTGCCGCTCGTCGCCTCGGCGATCTCGGCGCCGGGTTCGATGGCGCCTTCTGCGTAGGCGCGCTCGAGGATGTGCAGCGCCATGCGGTCCTTGATGCTGCCGGTGAAATTGAGCGCCTCGTATTTGGCGTAGATGTGGTGCGTGCGACCCCGGAACTCGCACTCCACCTCGATCAAGGGCGTGCGGCCGGTGAGACGCTTCAGGGCAGACAGGCGTGCGGGCAGGTTCCTGGCGATCGACATATGTTCATCCGGACGTGAATTCGATGACTCCGCCGCCGAGGCAGCGCGTGCCTTCGTAAAGAACAGCGTACTGGCCGGGTGTCACGGCGCGCTGATCCAGGTCAAATTCGAGTCTGGCACGGCCGTTCGCCAGCGGCGTCACGTTGACCGCCTGGTCCGCCTGGCGGTAACGCACCTTCGCCTTCGCCTGGAAGGGTGCGACGGGTGCTGGAGCGAGCCAGTGCATCGGGCCGGTGACCAGCGCTCGCGACAGCAGCAGCGGGTGATCGTGACCCTGCACGACCATGAGCGAGTTGCGCGCGCGATCCTTGCGTGCCACGTACCAGGCACCTTCGACATGCCCCGCACGCCCGCCGACCTCGAGGCCGCCACGCTGACCAAGCGTGTAGAACGCGAGCCCATGGTGGATTCCGACGCGCTCACCCGCCGGTGTCTCGATCGGGCCCGGCGTAGCGGCGATGTAGCGTGACAGGAACTCGCGAAAGGGGCGCTCGCCAATGAAGCAGATCCCGGTGCTGTCCGGCTTGTCGTAGACAGGCAGGCCTGCAGCGCGCGCGCGCGCGCGCACTTCGTCCTTCGGAAGAGCGCCGATGGGGAATTCGATGCAGGCAAGCGCTGCACGCTCGATGGAGTGCAGGAAGTAGGACTGATCACGCGACGGGTCGCTGCCCTTGTGAAGTTCCGGGCCGTCGCCAACGTGGAGCTGCGCGTAGTGACCCGTTGCAAAACGGCCGGCTCCAAGCCGTCGCGCATGCGCGAGGCAGACGCCGAACTTGATCTCGCGGTTGCAAAGCACGTCGGGATTGGGAGTGCGCCCAGCCTCGTACTCCGCAAGAAAGTGCGCGAAAACCCGGTCGCGGTACTCGCGCGAAAAGTCCACCCGGTGCAGGGGTATGCCAAGCACGCCGGCGACCGCGCGCGCATCCTGGAAGTCCTGGGCGGCCGTGCAGTAGCCGTCGTCGTCTTCCCAGTTCGCCATGAAGAGCCCGTGCACCTCGCATCCGCGCTCGACCAGACGCAGCGCCGCGACGGCGGAATCCACTCCACCGGAGAGTCCCACAACGATACGGGAGGCTCGCTCGTTCACGCGCCCATTGTACGAGGCGCGTCGCGCCCGTGCGTCAGCCGACCTTGACGGCGCGCATGTGCACCGCGGTGTCGAGGTCGAGATGGGCGACCGAGTCGAGCGGCAGACGGCGTCCTGCGAGATGGTCATCAATGCAGCGCAGCACGAGCGGACTGCGCAATCGTGCGTGTGACCGGTCGATTTCGTCCCGCGTCATCCAGTGCGTGCCGACGATCCCGCGATCGAGTGGCGCGTGCGGGTCGTGATCCGAAACCTCGCCACTGAAGGCAACGCGCAGGGTGGAACGACCGGTGCGTGCGTTGCGCCAGAGATAGATTCCGAGCAGGTGGACAGGCGTGAAGCGCCAGGCGGTCTCCTCGCGAGCCTCGCGCACGACAGCCGCAAGCAGCGTTTCACGGTCCTCGACATGCCCCGCCGGCTGATTCAGCACGAGGCGCCCGCCGGCGCGCTCCTCGACCAGCAGGAACCGGCCGGCACGCTCGATCAGGGCGGCAACGGTGACTTCGGGGCGAGCGGACATGAGCTGATTATAGACGGTCGCACGTCAACGACGCGCGACGCGGTAGCCGTAGTCGGGGACGTGCGAGATCCATTGCGCATCGAAGTCGGCGAGGTGCATGCGGGCGACCGCGGAGTTGTCGAGGTCGGCGATGCCGTCCCACAAGCTGGCGTTGGCGCGATAGAGGATCGCGCGATCGTCGGCGATGATGTAGCCGGGATGCGGCTTGGGAGCATCCTCACCGAGCACGCGGATGTCTATGTAGCTCGTCAGGCGGCGACTCATCGCGACGAAACGGTGCACGTCGCGGTTCAGGCGGCTGCCATCACCGAGCAGCACGCGCACCTTCGCGAAGCTGCGGGCGAGCACGAAGCGCTTCACGATGTCGAGAAAGGGGCTCTGGTCGTAGAGATCCGGCTCGAGGTTGGGTGTGTAGATCGACATCAGGCGCTGCGCGCTGCCCGCGACAAGGATCGTCGCAGCGAGCGTCTCCTCGAGCGTCGTAACGACATTGACCTGGGGAGGTGCTTCGAGCGGCGGCAGGTCGAGACGCGGTGGTGGCGTCTGTGACAGCAGGCTCAACTCGAATTCCCCGGTACCCGACACGAGAGACCTTTCCCGCAGTTGCACGCCGACTGGCGTTTCGCGGCGATTCTCGGGGAGCCAGGCCTGCCCGGCCTGTCGATACCGTCACGTTTTGGCCTCCCTTGACACAGGCCGCAGCGCAGAAGCGTGCCTCAGGTCTCAGTTCCCGGGCGGCAGCTGCGCGGCAAGACGGCCGGCGAGGCCCGTGTAGCCTGCGGGAGTCAGGGCTTGCAAACGCGTGCGCGCATCGTCAGGCAAGGGCAGTCGATCAATGAGCTCGCGCAGCATCGCAGCGTCGATCGGGCGGCCGCGCGTGAACTCCTTCAGCAGTTCGTAACCGTTCGGAACGCCATGAGCGCGCAACGTCGTCTGCACCGCCTCGGCGAGCACCTCCCAGGCACCGTCGAGATCGGCCGCGAGCCGCACCGGATTCGCTTCCACCTTGCCGAGCCCGCGGCCGAGTGCTTGCCACGCGATCAGCGAGTGCGCCAGCGCGACGCCGAGATTGCGCAGCACGGTCGAGTCGGTGAGGTCGCGCTGCCAGCGCGACACCGGCAACTTCTCCGCAAAGTGCCGCAGCAGTGCGTTGGCAATACCGAGGTTGCCTTCGGAGTTCTCGAAGTCGATCGGATTGACCTTGTGTGGCATCGTCGAAGAGCCGACTTCCCCGGCCACGGGGCGCTGGCGCAGATAGCCGAGCGAGATGTAGCCCCACGCGTCGCGGCAGAAATCGAGGACGATCACGTTCACGGCAGCCACCGCATCGCAGTACTCGCCGATCCAGTCGTGCGGTTCAATCTGCGTGGTATGGCTGTTGAAGCCGAGGCCGAGCCGCGCGATGAAACGCGCGTTCAGCGCGGGCCAGTCGAGGTCGGCAAATGCCGCGACGTGTGCGTTGTAGTTGCCGACTGCGCCGTTCCATTTGCCGAGCGCAGACACCGCGGCGAGGCGCGCCCGGGCCCGCTCGAGGCGCACAACGAAGTTGGCGAACTCCTTGCCGAGGGTGGTAGGGCTCGCGGTCTGGCCGTGCGTGCGCGCGATCATCGGCAGGGCGGCGTACTGCGCTGCCAATGCGCGCAGTGTCGCGATGCGTGCATCGAGCGCGTCAAGGAGCACGGCGCGCGCGGCAGTCAGCAGCCGCGCGTAGGAGACGTTGTTGATGTCCTCGGAGGTGCAAGCGAAGTGCACGAGCTCGAGCGCCGCAGGCGCCGCACCTGCGGCCGCAAGCGCTTCCCGCACGTAGTATTCAACTGCCTTGACGTCGTGATTGATGCGGGCCTCGATCTGCTTGACCGCGGCGGGCGCCGCCGCGTCAGGGTTGGCGGCGAGTCCGGCGGCGCGCTCGAGCACGCTGCCCGCGGGCGCGAGTTGGCGAAACGCCGGCACCTCCGCGATGAGAAACAGGAACCACTCCGCCTCGATGCGGATGCGTTCGCGGATGAGACCCTGCTCGCTCATGATCGGGCGCAGCGGCTCGGCGGCGCTGCGATAGCGGCCATCGACCGGTGACAGGGCGTCTATCGGGGCTGTGGTCATGCGGGCAGGTCATCGGGAATGATAGGATCGCGATCATAACGCACGCGGCCCACCCGGCCGATGCGTGCCGATGTGCGGCACATTTCCGGAGTACCCTGATGACTGCTTCCTTCCGTACCGAGCACGACAGCATGGGCGAGCTGCAGGTGCCGCTCGAGGCCCTGTGGGGCGCACAGACCCAGCGCGCGGTGCAGAACTTCCCGGTGAGCGGGCTCACGATGCCGCGCGAATTCCTGCGGGCGCTGGGGCTCATCAAGTCGGCCGCGGCGACCGCGAACGCGCAGCTCGGGCTGCTGCCTGAGGATATCGCGCGCGCGATCGGCACGGCAGCCGCGGAGGTCGCGGACGGCCGGCACGATGGGCACTTTCCCATCGACGTGTTCCAGACCGGGTCGGGCACCAGCACCAACATGAACGCGAACGAGGTGATCGCCCATCTCGCAAGCAGGGCTTCGGGCCTCAAGGTGCACCCCAATGACCACGTGAACATGAGCCAGAGCAGCAACGACGTGATTCCGACGGCGATCCACGTGAGCGCCGCGCTTGCGGTGAACGAGGGGCTCGCGCCGGCGCTCGCGCACCTCGCAAAAGTGCTCGCCAGCAAGGAGCGCGAGCTTGGCGCGATCGTCAAGACGGGCCGTACGCACCTGATGGACGCCATGCCGGTGACGCTCGGGCAGGAATTGTCGGGCTGGCGCGCGCAGATCGAAAACGGGTGCGCGCGCCTCGCGGCCACTGCGCCGCGGCTGCACGCCCTGGCCCAGGGCGGCACTGCGGTCGGTACCGGCATCAACGCACATCCGGAGTTCGGAGCCCGCTGCTGCACGGTGCTCGCGCAGCTCACGAAGCTGCCATTCGTTCCGAGCCCCAACTACTTCGAATCGCTGTCGTCGCAGGACGCCGCGGTCGAGCTGTCGGGACAGATGAAGGTCATCGCGGTGAGCCTGATGAAGATCGCGAACGACCTGCGGTGGATGAACAGCGGGCCGCTCGCAGGGCTTGGCGAGATCGCGCTGCCGGCGCTGCAACCGGGCAGCAGCATCATGCCCGGCAAAGTGAACCCGGTGATTCCGGAAGCGACCGCCATGGTTGCAGCCCAGGTGATCGGCAACGACACGACCATCACCGTGGCCGGGCAGTCGGGCAATTTCCAGCTGAACGTGATGCTGCCGGTGATTGCATACAACCTGCTCGAGAGTGCGCGCCTGCTCGCGAACGTCGCGCGCCTGCTCGCCGACTCCGCGATTGCCGGCTTCACCGTGAACAAGGCGCGACTCGCCGATGCACTCGATCGCAACCCGATTCTCGTCACGGCCCTGAACCCGGTGATCGGTTACGAGAAGGGCGCGGCAATCGCGAAGAAGGCGTACGCCCAGGCCAAACCCATACTCGCAGTGGCGGCGGAGATGACCGACCTGTCGCGCGAAGAACTCGCGGTTCTGCTCGATCCCGCTGAACTCGCCAAGGGTGGCATCAAGGGCGGCGGCAGCGGCGGCGGCTGACCGGTGGGTAGCGCGTGACCGGCAATCTGCGCGAACTTGTGGTTGCGCGCCTTCACGGTACGGTGCCGTCGATGGATGCAGGGGAGTGGCGCATCGCCGGCCTGCCTCCGGAGGAGAGCAAACGTCGTCGCGCCTTTCTTCCGGTGAACCCGGTGCCGGCGGCTGTGCTGGTGCCGCTCGTCGATCACCCGGGGGGCCTCACGGTACTGCTCACACAGCGCGCTGAGGCCCTGCGAAAGCACGGCGGACAGATCAGTTTTCCGGGTGGGCGCATCGAGGTGGGCGACGAAGGCCCACTCGCGGCGGCGCTGCGCGAGACTCGCGAGGAAATCGGGCTCGATTCGGCGCGCGTGCACGTCATCGGCTATCTGCCCGATCACGTGGTAGGCACCGGCTTTCGCGTCACGCCGGTCGTCGCCCTCGTCGACCCGGGCTTCTCGCTGAGGCTCGATGCACGCGAAGTGCGGGATACTTTCGAGGTGCCGCTCACGCACGTATTCGATGCGCATAACCACCGCGCACGGATACGCCGCATCGGCGAGGAGGAAGTCGAGTTCTACGACATTCCCTACGGGGAGCGTCACATCTGGGGTGCCACGGCCGGCATGCTTTTGACGTTCTACAGCCTCGTCACGGGTGCGGGGCGATGAACACAGCCGAAACGGAACTGGATCGGCTCCTCGGGATCATGGAGCGCCTGCGTGCTTCGGACGGTGGCTGCCCCTGGGATCGCGAGCAGACCTTCGCGACAATCGCGCCCTATACGATTGAAGAGGCGTACGAAGTGGCTGACGCGATCGCGAATGGCAGCCCTGAACGCCTGCGAAGCGAACTCGGCGACCTGCTCTTTCAGGTTGTCTTTCACGCACGGCTCGCAGAGGAGCAGGGCTGGTTCGCGTTCGGCGACGTCGCTGCTTCGATTGCGGACAAGCTCACGACCCGTCATCCGCATGTTTTCGCGGACGCACGCTTCCTTGATGCCGCTGGGCAGACTGCGGCCTGGGAGGCGATGAAGGCGAAGGAGCGCGACGCCGGGGGTCTCCGTGGCACGCTCGCCGACGTGCCGCTCGCACTGCCTGCGCTCACCCGTGCCGCCAAGCTGGGCCGGCGCGCCGCAAGGGTCGGGTTCGACTGGCCGGATGTGGCAGGCACACGCGCCAAGGTCCAGGAGGAACTTGGCGAGGTGGATGAGGCAGTGTGCAATGAGTCGCCCGAACGCCAGGCAGAGGAACTCGGTGACCTGCTTTTTGCCATCGTGAACTGGGCACGCCACCTCGACGTCGATCCGGAAGAGGCGTTACGCAAGGCGAACGGCAAGTTCGAGGCGCGTTTTCGCCTCATGGAACACCTCGCTGGCGATACCGGTCGGCCGCTCGAGGCTCTCGATGCCGCGACTTGGGACCGGCTCTGGGTGGCCGCCAAGGCCCGAACCCCGCCGGAATGACACTCTTCAGGCGCGGTTCAGCGGCGATGTTTAGACTTGCCCGTGCAATGAAGCTGCTCGCCCTCCTTGCCGCCGCCGTGCTGGCCTGCAACGCACTTGCGTTGCCCGAGGCGTTTGCGGATTCGCCGCCGTGGGCGCACAAGGGGGGGCGAAAGGAGGCGGAGCGGTCGCCGCGCGCCGACTCCGGCATCAGCCTGGACGAGGCCGTCAATCGCGCCGAACGCAAGTACCGGGCCCGGGTGATTCGCGCCGAGACGCGCGAATCGAACGGGCGCCGCGTGCACCAGTTGCGACTGCTGTCCGACGACGGTCGCGTGTGGACCGTGCGGATCGACGCGGCGAACGGTGAGGAGCTCTGATGCGCATACTCGTCGTCGAAGATGAAGCCGCGTTGCGCGACGCCCTGAAGCACGATCTTGGCGCGGCTGGCTTCACGGTCGATCTGGCGGCCGATGGTGAGGAGGGGCTCTACGCGGGGCGCGAGTATCCGGTCGATCTCGCGATCGTTGATCTCGGTTTGCCGAAAGTGCCCGGCCTCGACCTCATCCGTACGCTGCGGGCCGAGCGCAAGACCTTTCCAATCCTCGTGTTGACAGCTCGT
The DNA here is from genome assembly GCA_035433705.1 of Steroidobacteraceae bacterium. Taxonomy (GTDB): domain Bacteria; phylum Pseudomonadota; class Gammaproteobacteria; order Steroidobacterales; family Steroidobacteraceae; genus CADEFQ01. The sequence goes on along the minus strand of DAORVK010000053.1, from coordinate 11,946 downwards.
GATCGCTGGCAGGACAAGGTCGCAGGCCTCGACGCGGGTGCCGACGACTACGTGGCGAAGCCGTTCCGCTTCGAAGAGGTACTGGCGCGGGTGCAGGCACTGTTGCGCCGCGCCGGTGGCTGGGCGAGCCCGGTACTCTCCTGCGGACCGGTCGTGCTCGACCTGCGCTCGCAGACGGTGGCCGTCGGCGGCGAAGCGATCGACCTCACGACTTTCGAGTACCGGCTGCTCGAACATCTGATGATGCGGGCGGGCGAGGTGATCTCGAAGACCGAGCTCACCGAGCGACTCTACGCGCAGGACTTCGAGCGCGACAGCAATACGATCGAGGTGTTCATGGGTCGCCTGCGCAGGAAGCTCGATCCCGACGAGGTGCTGCAGCCCATCGAGACATTGCGCGGCCGCGGCTACCGCTTCGTGCTGCCCCGCGACCCGCACTGAAAGCCGCCGCATGCCCTCGCTGCGACGACGGCTGATCGTTTCGGTGTCGGTGTCGCTCGTGCTGTTCTTCGGCATCACGATCGCGGCGCTCGATACAGTTTTTCGCGCCATGTCGGAACGCTCGCTCGACGAGTTGCTCGACACACAGATCGTCGCGTTGATAGCGGCCACAGAGACTACGCCGCAGGGCATCACCGTCTCGCGCCTCGCCGACCCGCGTCTCTCGACCCCGGGGTCGGGACTTTACGCCCTGATCGACGCCGGCCGCGCGGTCTGGCGCTCGCCCTCGAGCATCGGAGCGCGCGCCGGCTTCGGCGCACCGCTGGCGCCGGGCGAGCGGCGCACGATTCGCACCCACTGGCCAGTTGTCGGCCCGGTCGCGGTACGCAGCCGTGGCATCGCCTGGCGCGACGACGATGGCCGATCCGTTGCACTCACCTTCAGCGTCGCCACGAGTCTCGAACCATACGTATTGCAACTGCGCCGTGTCCGCACGCAGATGTTCGGCTGGTTCGCAGCTCTCGCGCTTCTGCTCCTGGCGACGCTCGCCGTGCTCCTGCAGCTGACGCTCAGGCCCGTTCAGCAGCTCGAAAGCGAGATCCGCGGCATCGAGTCCGGTGCGCGCGAGGCGCTCTCGGAGCGTTGGCCGCGCGAGCTCGACGGCGTGGCAGGCAATCTCAACGCGCTGCTGGCAGCCGAGCGCGAGCGCATCGCGCGCTATCGCAAGACGCTCGGCAATCTCGCCCACAGTCTGAAGACGCCGCTCGCAGTGATGCGCGCGACGCTGCACGGCGCACGGTCAGTGGAGGCGCTGCGGGCGCCTTTTGAGCGCGAGATCGACCGCATGAGTGGCATCGTCGAGCACCAGTTGCGGCGCGCGGCGACGAGTGGTGGCGCAACCCTGGGGCAGAGCGCAACCCCTCTGCGGCCGATCGCCACTGACCTTCGCGGTGCGCTGCTGCGCGCGCACGCGGGCAAGGACTTCTCGATCGAGAATGCCGTGCCGGCGAACGTGTCGTTCGTTGGCGACCGCGACGACCTTGCCGAATTGCTCGGCAACGTGATGGACAACGCCTGCAAGTGGTGCGCATCGCGAGTGCGCGTGTCGGCGCGGCTCGAGACCGACGCCGGGCCTCGTGCGAGGTTGCGAATCATGATCGAGGATGACGGCCCGGGGATCAGCGACCCGGATCGCGAACGGGTACTCGAACGCGGCACGCGCGCTGACGAGGCGGCTCCCGGTCACGGCCTCGGCCTGTCGATGGTACGGGATGCGGTCGCGTTGTATGGCGGGGCGCTCACGGTCACGCGATCCGGATCGCTCGGCGGTGCCTGCATCGATCTCGCCCTGCCAGGCCGCTGAGGCCCGTGGCATCATGTGCACATGGGCAGGATCTTCGAAGTCCGCAAGCACGCGATGTTCGCGCGCTGGAACCGCATGGCGAAGCAGTTCGCGCGCATCGCCAAAGACATCAGCATGGCCGTCAAAGCCGGCGGCAGCGACCCGGGGTCGAACCCGACGCTCCGTCGCGTGATGCAGAACGCGCGTGCGGTAAACATGCCGAAGGACAAAGTCGAGGCCGCGATCAGGCGAGCCTCCGGCAAGGACGCGACGAATTACGAGCAGGTGATCTACGAGGGATACGCGCCCCACGGCGTCGCGTTGCTCGTCGAGACCGCGACTGATAATCCCACGCGCACCGTGGCGCACGTGCGCAGCATCATCGCCAAGGGCGGCGGCAATCTCGGGGCGAGCGGCAGTGTCGTGTTCCAGTTTCGCCGCATGGGGGTGTTTCGCCTGAAGCCGGAAGGGATCGACCAGGACGACCTTGAACTTCACCTGATGGACCATGGCCTCGACGAAATGGGCGAAGGCGCAGGCGAGGCTGGCGAGACGCAGATCGTGATCCGCTGCCTGTTCGCGGACTTCGGACGCGTGCAGGAGGCGCTCGAGCGGCGCGGCCTCACGCCGCTCTCGGCCGAGCAGGAATACGTTTGCATCGTGCCGACCGAACTACCCGATACGGACGCCGCCGAGGTGCTCGCGCTGATCGACAGCCTCGAGCAGGACGACGACGTGCAGCGCGTGTTTCACACTCTGGCGTGAAACGGGCATCGCCCCGCAGCCGGTCTCAAACCTCGAAACGGATGCCCTGGGCCAGCGGCAACGCTCGCGATGCATTGATGGTGTTGGTCTGGCGGTGCATGTAGGCCTTCCACGAGTCGGAACCTGACTCGCGGCCACCGCCAGTGTCCTTCTCGCCGCCGAAGGCGCCGCCGATCTCTGCACCCGACGTCCCGATGTTGACGTTCGCGATGCCGCAGTCGCTGCCCACCGCGGAGAGAAAGCGCTCCGCATTCTGCAGGCTGTCGGTGAAGATCGAGGATGACAGACCGTGCGCCGAGGCGTTCTGCAGGGCGATCGCTTCGTCGAGCGTCCCGTAACGGATGAGATAGAGAATCGGGGCGAACGTCTCGTGTTGCACGATCGGCCACTCGTTGCGCGCACGCACGATCGTCGGCGTCACGAAATGACCGGGTCCGTCCAGCACTTCGCCGCCACACAGCACTTCGCCGCCTGCGGCGCGCGCCGCGGCAACGGCCTTGCGGTACTGCTCGACCGCATGGGCGTCGATCAGCGGGCCCATCAGGGTCGCTGCGTTCAGCGGATCACCGATACGCACCTGCTGGTAGGCGGCGAGCAACCGGCGCTCGAGTTCTTCGGCGCGCGCACGCTGCACAATCACGCGTCGCGTACTCGTGCAACGCTGGCCGGCCGTGCCGACCGCCCCGAACACGATCGACGGCACCGCGAGCGACAGGTCGGCCGTCTCGTCCACGATGATTGCGTTGTTGCCGCCCAGTTCAAGGAGTGACTTGCCGAGGCGCGCGGCCACCCGCTCACCCACCCTGCGACCGACCGCCGTCGAACCTGTGAACGACACGAGCGCCACGCGCCTGTCATCGACGAAGTGCGTCGCGAGTTCTGTTCCGGCATCAATGAAGAGTTGAAAGATCGGCGGCAACCCATCCGCCGCAACGACCGCATCGCAGATCTTCTGCACAGCGAGCGCGGTGAGCGGCGTCTTGGGCGAAGGTTTCCAGACGGTGGCGTTGCCGCAGATCGCGGCGAGGAGGGCATTCCAGGCCCAGACCGCCACCGGAAAATTGAAGGCAGAGATCACGCCGACGACGCCGAGCGGATGCCATTGCTCATACATGCGATGCGCCGGTCGCTCGGAGTGCATCGTGAGGCCGTACAGCATGCGGGACTGACCGACCGCGAAGTCCGCGATGTCGATCATTTCCTGCACCTCGCCCAGCCCCTCGGCGAGGATCTTGCCGTTCTCGAGCGTCACAAGCGCGCCGAGGTCCTCCTTGTGGCGACGCAGCGCTTCGCCGAGGCGCCGGACTGCTTCACCGCGCTTCGGCGCAGGCACGGTGCGCCACACTGCGGCGGCATCGAGGGCGCGCCCCATGACGCGCTCGTAGTCGGTGGTCGCGGCGCCGCGCACGCGGGCGAGCGGCGAGCCGGTGGCGGGGTTCGTCACATCGATCCACTCGCCGGAGCCCGTGGACAGCGCCGCGCTGTCGAGTCCAAGCCGTGCGAGCAGCGCACTGATTTCCCCGGCGCCCATCGGGCTGCGAGCGTTCATCGTCCCGCGCTCCCGGTCCTTCGCTGGCGGCCGGTCTTGCCCGCGACGACCACCTGCGACGAAAGATCCTTGGTGCCGCCCGGCGCGTAGTAGCGGCCGAAGCGGTTCGCGAGGATCTCGGGCAGGCGGAATTGTTCCTGCGCCACGAAGCCCTGGTAGCGGTCCTTGCCATCGAGGACGAGATCAACGACCGAAGTGATGCCGGCGGCCGTCGTGACCTGGATCGCCGACCACAGGCGACCCGCGATTACCTGCGGATACACCTTGTTGACGTAGTTCTCCTCGCGCAACTCGCCGTCCTGTAACCCGGTCACTGCGGCGTAGACAATGACCACGTCCTGCAGCGTCTGCGGCACGGCGTTCTCAAGGATGCGTTTCAGCGCCGGCCGATCCTGGTTCAGTTTGAGATCATTCATCAGCAGCCGCATCTGCTGACAATGCCCCGGATAGCGGATCGTCTTGTAGGTCATGTGCTCGCAGGACTTGCCCGAGGTTTCGGCGAGCGAGCCAAGACCGCCGGAGGTGTTGAAAGCCTCGTAGGCAGTACCGTCGATCTCGATTTCCTCGAGACCCTCGAGCGGCGCCACTTCGATGCGGCGTCCTTCGACGATCGCCTCGCAAGGGTTGCCATACTCGTTGATCAGGCCCTCGGTGGACCAGGTGAGCGAGTACTTCAGCACGTTGTTCGGATGCTGGGGCAGCGCGCCCACGCGGAGTTTCACCGATCGCAGACTGTCGAAGTGCGTGATCAGCTCGCTCGCTGCGATGCTGATGAAACCGGGCGCGAGCCCGCACTGCGGCACGAAGGCCTGCCTCGCACCGGCGGCGATACGACGCACCGCGCGCGTGACCTCCACGTCTTCCGTGAGGTCGAAGTAGTGAATGCCGGCCTGGCGCGCCGCTTCCGCGACGCCCGTGTTGCAGTAGTAGGGCAGGCTCGAGATCACCGCGTCGACGGGATGTGCGTCAAGATGACGCTCGAGCGCCTTGGCGTTGCGCGCATCGACCGCGTGCGCCTCGAGGTTGGCGACGCCGTGCGCGCGCGCTACGGCTGCAGCGTGTTCGCCGTCGACATCGGCGAGGTGGACCTCGTAGCTGCCCGATTCGGCGAGCAGGCCGCAAATCAGCGAGCCGATCTTGCCGGCTCCGAGAACGAGTACTCGATGCATGACACAGCCCCTTTTGGAAGCCGCGCATTCTGCCCGTCCGCCTGCCGGACCGCCACCCCCGGGCTTTTCCATGTAGGATTAACGGGATGCGCACGACCGATCTCACCTCCTGGCACCCCGCGAGCTGGCAAGCGAGGCCTGCACAACAGCAACCCGGCTACCCCGATGCTGCCGCTCTCGGCAGGGTCGTCGCCGACCTGGCACGCTTGCCGCCGATCGTCGTTTCGTGGGAGGTGGAGGCGCTGCGCGAGCAGCTTGCGGCCGCCCAGCGCGGTGACGCCTTCCTGCTTCAGGGCGGTGATTGCGCCGAGACTTTCCAGGGCTGTGAGTCGGACAAGATTGCGAAGCAGCTCAAGATCCTTCTGCAGATGAGCCTCGTGCTGTTGCACGGGCTCAAGACGCCGGTGATCCGTGTCGGTCGCATGGCGGGCCAATACGCGAAACCGCGATCGGCAGACACCGAGACCCGCAGCGGCGTCACGCTGCCAAGCTTTCGCGGCGATCTGGTCAACCGGCCGGAGTTCACCGCGCAAGCGCGGGTGCCCGACCCTGAATTGCTGTTGCGCGGCTATGAACGCGCGGCGCTCACACTCAATTTCGTGCGGGCGCTCGTAGCGGGCGGCTTTGCGGACCTGCATCACCCCGAGTACTGGGACCTCGGCTTCGTGAACCACTCGCCGCTCAAGGATGCATTCCAGCGCATCGCGACCTCGATCGCGGACTCGCTCGACTTTCTCGAAGGCCTGAGCGGTCGGCGCGTGCACGAAGCGACGCACGCGGGCTTCTTTGCGAGCCACGAAGGCCTGCTGCTGCACTACGAACAGGCACAGACACGCTTCATTCCCCGCCAGAATCGCTGGTACAACCTCTCGACGCACATGCCATGGATCGGCATGCGTACGGCGCAGCTGGATGGTGCGCATGTGGAATACTTCCGCGGCATCTCGAATCCCGTCGGCGTGAAGATCGGCGCCGCAATGGACGACGAGTGGCTGCAGGGTCTCGTCGCGGCGCTCAATCCGCACAACGTTCCGGGACGCCTCGCACTGATTCACCGCTTCGGGGTCAAGGAGATCGGCAAGGCGCTGCCTCGCATGGTGAACGCAGTGCGTGCAACCGGCCAGAGCGTGCTGTGGATCTGCGACCCCATGCACGGCAATACCGAAACGAGCACCGGGGGCCTGAAGACGCGCCGTTTCGAGAACATCTTACGCGAGATCGAGCTGGCGTTCCAGATTCACCGCGACATGGGTTCGGTACTCGGCGGCGTGCACATCGAGGTCACGGGCGAGGACGTCACCGAGTGCACCGGCGGAGCCCGCGGCCTCTCCGACGCCGACCTGCAGCGCGCCTATCGCTCGACGGTCGATCCGCGCCTCAACTACGAACAGGCGTTGGAGCTCGCGCTGCTGATCGCAGAGCGCGCGCATTCGCGCCGCGTATAGGACGGGAGTTGACCGCGATTCGCAACCGCACGTTCGACGAGTTGCGTGTTGGCGACCATGTCACCGTCGAGCGTGTGCCAAGCCGCCAGGAGTTGCACTGGCTCGCCACGCTCGCGGGAGAGACCGGCCCCGGGCAAGGTTCGATTGCCTCGGGCGTGTGGCTTGCGACATTGATCGCGGAATTGCTCGGCACACGACTGCCGGGGCCGGGTAGCGTGTATGCCGGGCAGTCACTGCGGTTCCTGGCCCCCGTAGCGCCGGGCGAGCCCATCACGTTGCGTGTCGAGGTCAAGGCCAGGAACGCGGCGACCCGCGGGTTGACTCTGAATTGCGTCGGTACCCGCGGAAATGGCCAGGTCGTGGTCGAAGGCGAAGCGGATGTGACGGCGTCGAATGAGCGCATCGAGCGCGTACGTACGTCGCTACCCGGGATCCACCTCGACCCGGCTGGCGACCAGGGCCTGCAGCAGTTGCTGGCCCAGGTGGCCGCGCTCGAGCCCATCCGGATGGCCGTGGTACATCCCTGCGACCAGCCGAGCCTTTCGGCCGCCCTCGATGCGCGCGTTGCGGGGATGATCGAGCCGATCCTGGTCGCACCACGTCCCAGACTGGAGGCGCTGGCCGCCGACTGCGGCATCGATCTCGCCGGCGTGACCATCGAGGACGTGGCACACAGCCATGCAGCCGCAGCCCGCGCGGTCGAATTGGCGCGCGACGGCAAGGTGGAGGCCCTCATGAAGGGCAGCCTGCACACCGACGAGTTGATGGCGGCTGTCGTATCGTCAGAGTCGGGGCTGCGCACCAAGCGCCGCGTGAGCCATTGCTTCGTGCTGCAGACGCCGCGCTATCCACGCCCGTTCATCGTCACCGATGCAGCGATCAATCTCGCACCCACGCTGGAGCAGAAGGCCGACATCGTGCGCAATGCGATCGATCTCGCCCGTGTCATCGGGGTGGAGACACCCAAGGTGGCGATCCTGGCTGCAGTCGAGACGGTCAGCGCGACGATGCCGGCCACGCTCGACGCTGCCGCACTGTGCAAGATGGCCGACCGCGGACAGATCTCCGGCGGCCTGCTCGATGGCCCCCTGGCGTTCGACAACGCAGTGTCCATCACCGCCGCGCACATCAAGGGCATCCGGTCCGAAGTAGCCGGGCAGGCCGACATCCTCGTGGTGCCGGACCTCGAGAGCGGCAACATGCTGGCGAAGCAGATGATCTACCTCGGTGACGCGGCCAGTGCCGGCATCGTGCTCGGCGCGCGGGTGCCGATCGTCCTCACAAGTCGCGCCGATTCCCGCGAGTCACGCATGGTCTCCTGCGCCATCGCGCTGAGGCTCGCGCATCACTATCGGGCCTCGCCACCATGACAGCGGCGAACGACGTGCTCGTCGTACTGAATTGCGGCTCGTCGAGTATCAAATTCGCGGTATTCGAGGCCGGCGCCGACCCACTGCCGCGCAAGCCGCTGTGGAACGGCAAGGTGCAGGGCATTGGCGGTCCGGCCCCGGACTTCGGCGAAACGGGCGTGCAGGTCTTTCCGATCACTTGCAGCTCCAATCACCCCTACCGCGATGCACTCGCCCTGATCCGCGCGCGCATCACTGCCCGGCTCGATCGGCGCCGCGTCGCTGCGGTCGCCCACCGCGTGGTGCATGGCGGCAGCAAGTATTTCGAGCCCGTTCGGGTGGACGCACGGGTGCTGGGGGATCTGCAGGGCTACATTCCGCTCGCTCCGCTGCATCAGCCCTTTGCCCTGGAAGCGATCGGGATACTGCTGAAGGAGTCTGCAGGCCTTGCGCAGGTCGCCTGCTTCGACACCGCCTTCCATCACACGATCCCGGAGGTCGAGAAGATATTGCCGCTGCCCTACGACGCCTGGCAGCGGGGCGTGCGCCGTTACGGATTCCATGGGCTTTCGTATGCCTACATGGCGATCGCCCTGGCGGAGCGCCACGGCGCAGCCGCGCGCGGGCGCACCATCGTCGCTCATCTCGGCAGCGGCGCGAGTCTGTGCGCAATGCACGACCTGCAAAGCATCGCCACCACGATGGGCTTCTCCGCGCTCGACGGGTTGATGATGGGTACCCGGACAGGGGCCATCGATCCCGGCGCAGTGCTCTACCTGATGGAAGTGGAGAAGTTGTCGCTCGAAGAAGTGGGTCAGATGCTTTATCACCGTTCGGGCCTGCTGGGAGTCTCCGGCATCTCTCCCGAGCCGCGGGTGATCGTGCAGCATGAAGACGACCGGGGCGAGAGTGGCGAGCGGGCGCGCCTCGCGCTGGCCCTGTACATTCGCCGCATCGTGCGAGAGATCGGCGCATTCGCCGCCGTGCTGGGCGGACTCGACGCGCTGGTCTTCACCGCCGGAGTTGGCGAGCACAATGCCTTCGTGCGCGAGCGTGTCTGCCGCGAACTGACTTTCCTCGGCGCGCACCTCGACGAGGCGGCGAACGCCGCCGATGCGTTCGTCATCTCGCGCCCGGACAGTCGTGTACTGATCGGTGTCGAACCGACGAACGAAGAGTGGATCGCCGCACGGGAGACGCAGCACCTGCTCCGGAACTGCGCAAGCGGACTCGTTTGAGCCGGGCCCGTCGCCCGTTGCCTCAAGCCCGCGGCGTTGCGCAGGGCCCCGCGCGCGGACACGTCGCACTGCGCGGGCAGATGATCTGGGCGGGTGCATCGAGTGCGTCCGCCACCCAGCTGATCTTGAGGACATGAGCCACCGTGCGGATCGCCGCGGCGGCTTGCGCAGGGAGCGCACGCGCGCCGCCGCCGTCCTGGCAGGCGTCCCACACCGATCGGGCGAGGCCGGGTGCGTCAAAACTCTGGGCAGCGAGTGCAGGCGCGAGATCCACCCCGACCGACAGCACACGGGTTGCGTCGGCCGCGTCGCGCGTGAGCAGCGAGTGGCAGCAGTAGAGCCGCACCGCGCCGCCATCGAGCATGGCGGAGATCTGCGAAGTGGGTCTCGCGGAGCCGGCAGGGCGCACCGCGCCGCTTGCGCGCAGCAAGCGAAACACGGCCCAGTGCGGGCAGGGATCCGGGACCACCGAGAGATTGCCCCAGGGTAGCGGGATGCCGTTGCCGCGATAGACAGTGCGCAGGAACCCCGGCGGATAGCCGTCGAAGAAATGCCAGTGCCGGTAGGGCGAGACCGCGGTCATGCGCCGCATGACGACGGCCGGACCCACGCCGAGCCCGCGATGGATCGAAATCCGGTGCGCCTCGCGCACGAGCAGCTGGCGAAAGGGCGCCCGCGGGCAGAGCAGCGCGCCGGCGAAGAAGCTGCATTCGAATTCGCGCCAGGCATGCAGCGCATCGCGTGCACCAAGACCCGGGGCTTGTGGTGTCGCATCTTCAGCGCCGGCCGCACGATCGACGCGCGCTGCGGAGATGGCCCCGTCTCCACCATGCAGGATCTTGTGACCGAGGAAGAACGCGAGTTCGTACTTCAGCCGCGCCTCCCGCGTGCGCAGCCGACGACTTGCGAGCAATGTGCCGGGCGCTTCGAACCGCACGCGCGCGAGGCCCCGATTGAGGCGACGCCGGTCGTCGTCGACCCAGCGGATCTCAAGTCCGTGCCGCCCGCAGACTGTCAGCAGCGACTCGAGGGACAACGGCATTTCGCGCCGGCCGGCGGCCTCTGCCGCGCGCTCGATGTCCGGGAAGTCGTTCTGCTGGGTTTCCTGCCAGACCCGGATGAGCAGCTGCGCAAAGTCGGGGCCGGATGTCCCGGTCTGCAGCAGCAGCTCCGGGACCGCGTGGCGCAGCATCGCGGGCGAGAAGAGAAACGAGGGCTCGAAGGCAGTTGGGTCGCAGCCGCCCGCGACGCCACCGCTCGTCCCGCCGCGCGCTTCGGCTGGCATGCTGTCGAGACTGCCGTCGAGGAACCAGCCCGCCGGTTTGCCGAACACACCCGCGATCATCGCGAGCACCTGCGGGGAGGGCGTGCGCTTGCCGGTTTCGAGCATGCTGAGATACGAGACCGAGGGTGCAATCGCCGGGTCGAGGTGCACGCAGCGGGCCGACAGTTCGTCGAGCGTAAGCCCATTGCGCCTCCTCAGGAGGCGCAGTTTCGATCCGAGCAGCGCGCCGTGGCGGAGGGTCGCGATCGTCATGGTGTCAATTTCACATTGTCAACTTTCTATAGTGTAAATGACAATGCGCAGGAGCATAGACTGACGCATCACAGCGCGCAACGGCGCGCTTTTCGCAGAGGCATGGCATGACGGAAGGCAGCGACGTGCTCGAGATCCGGGGGAACATGACTCCCGCGCACGAGGCGATCCTGACGCCCGCCGCGCAGGCTTTCATCGTGGCGCTCACGCAGCGCTTCGCGCCCCGCATCAAGGAGATTCTCGCGGCACGCGAGCGCCGTCAGGCAAGGATTGACGCCGGTGAACTGCCCGACTTCCTGCCAGAAACACGCGCCATCCGCGAAGGCGACTGGCGCGTCGCGAGCATTCCCGCCGATCTTCTCGACCGGCGCGTCGAAATCACCGGTCCCACCGAACGCAAGATGATCATCAACGCGCTCAACTCGGGCGCCAAAGTGTTCATGGCCGACTGCGAGGATTCCCTGTCGCCCGGCTGGGACAACGTGATCGGCGGTCAGGCGAACCTGCGCGATGCCGTGCGCCGCTCGATCGAATTCACGAGCCCGGAGGGCAAGCCCTATCGGCTGAACCCGACGACCGCTGTGTTGATCGTGCGACCGCGCGGCTGGCACCTTGACGAGAAGCACCTGCTGCTCGCCGGCCAGCCGGTGCCCGGCGCGCTCGTCGATTTCGGCCTCTATCTCTTTCACAACGCGCACGAGCTCACCGCGCGCGGCACGGGTCCCTATTTCTACCTGCCGAAACTCGAAAGCCACCTCGAGGCGCGACTGTGGGCGGAGGGTTTCGACTTCGCAGAGCGCCAGCTCGGGATTGCCCATGGCACGATCCGCTGCACGGTGTTGATCGAGACGATCCTCGCGGCGTTCGAGATGGACGAGATCCTCTACGAACTTCGTGACTACATCGTCGCGCTCAACTGCGGCCGCTGGGATTACATCTTCAGCTTCATCAAGAAGTTCGCCAGGCGCCCCGACTTCGTGCTGCCGGATCGCCAGCAAGTGACCATGACGACGCACTTCCTGCGTTCCTATTCGCTGCTGTGCATTCGCACCTGCCATCGACGCGGCGCCTTCGCGATGGGCGGCATGGCGGCGCAGATCCCGATCAAGAA
>DAORVK010000052.1:0-21091 GCA_035433705.1 Steroidobacteraceae bacterium | reverse complement strand
CGCCGCCCGTTACGCCCCCAGCGCCCGCTCCACCTTCGCAAGCTCCGCCATGAGCGCCGCGGGAATCCGCGCACCGAACTCGCCAAGGTACGCACGGATTTCGGCCGCTTCCTTGCGCCATTCCTCGCGGTCGACTGCCAGCAGCGCATCGAGCGTGCCGGGGGCGAGGTTGAGGCCGGAGAGATTGAGATCGCTCGCACGCGGCAGGAAACCGATCGCTGATTCGACCGCGCCGCCGCGGCCACCGCAGCGATCGAGCATCCAGGCGAGCACGCGCAGGTTGTCGCCGAAGCCGGGCCACAGGAACTTGCCGTCGGCATCGCGGCGGAACCAGTTGACGTGATAAATACGCGGCGGCTTCGCGAGCTTTGAGCCGACGTTGATCCAGTGCGCGAAGTAATCGGCGAAGTTGTAACCGCAGAAGGGCTTCATCGCCATCGAATCGCGGCGGACCATGCCCACCTTGCCCTCGGCCGCTGCGGTCTGCTCGGATGCCATGCCCGCCCCAAGCAGTACGCCGTGCGTGAAGTCACGCGCTTCGTAGACGAGCGGCGCGACGCTGCGGCGGCGCCCGCCGAACACGATCGCCGATATCGGCACACCCTGCGGATCTTCAGAGTGCGGGGAGTAGGCGGGATTGCGAGTGGCGGCGACCGTGAAGCGCGAGTTGGGATGCGCGGCCGGACCCTTCTTCGGATCGTACGGGCGATTCTGCCAGTCGATCGCGGGCGCGCCCGTTTCGAGACCCTCCCACCACGGCTGGTTGTCGGCCGTGACAGCGACGTTCGTGAAGAGCGTGTCGCGGCGGATCATGTCGTAGGCGTTGCGGTTCGTGTTCGGGTTGGTGCCCGGCACGACGCCGAAATAGCCGGCTTCGGGATTGATCGCCCACAACCGTCCGTCGGGGCCCGGGTGCAGCCAGGCGATGTCATCGCCGACCGTCGTCACCTTCCAGCCCTGCAGTGAATCGGGGGGGATCAGCATCGCGAGGTTCGTCTTGCCGCAAGCAGAGGGGAACGCGGCCGCGATGTAATGCTGCTCGCCCGCCGGACTCTCAAGGCCGACAATCAGCATGTGCTCGGCGAGCCAGCCCTCCTGACGGGCCTGCCAGCTCGCGATGCGCAGCGCGTGGCATTTCTTGCCGAGGAGGGCGTTGCCGCCGTAGCCCGAGCCGAAGCTCTCGATCGCGAGCTCTTCGGGGAAATGCATGATGAAGCGGCGATTCGGATCGAGTTCACCGATGGAGTGCAGGCCGCGGACGAAGATCTTCTCGCCCGCGATGCGTTCGAGTGCGGCGCGCCCCATGCGCGTCATGATGCCCATGTTGAGGACGACATAGGCGCTGTCGGTGATCTCGACGCCGCAGCGTGCGAGTGGCGAATCGATCGGGCCCATGCAATAGGGCACGACATAAAGTGTGCGGCCCTGCATGCAGCCGTCGAACAGCGCACGCATGCGCGCATGGCCCTCGGCAGGCGCGAGCCACAGATTGTTGGGGCCGGCGTCTTCCTGCTTCGTCGTGCAGATGAAGGTGACCTTCTCGACGCGCGCGACGTCGCTCGGGTGTGAACGGTAAAGATCACAACCCGGAAAGTTCTTGCCATCGAGCGGGTGCAGTTCACCCGAGGTGACGAGTTCATCGCGCAGATGGCGGATTTCCTCGGGGGAACCGTCGCACCAGTGGATGCGGGAGGGCTTGGTGAGGCTGGCGACGCTCGTCACCCATTCGGCTACCGCCGACGAAAGTTGCGGAAGCGGGGTAAACGTGCGGGGCGCTGTGGCCATGCGAACTCCTTGTGCGATGATCCCTCTATTATAGCGCCCCACGCACCGGAGCCGTGCTCCAAGGCCCGATCAGGTGGCATTTGCACCTCGACAGTCCGGGGCGGCAACGCTAGTTTTGCCGGCATGACGGATGTAGAGGAAGTTTTCGCGAAGGGCGGCCCGCTCGCCCGGGCGCTCACAGGCTATGCGCCACGGCGCTCGCAGCAGCGCATGGCCGCGCGCGTGGCCGATGCGATTGCCGAGCGGCGCTCGCTGCTCGTCGAGGCGGGCACGGGGACGGGCAAGACCTTTGCCTATCTCGTGCCTGCGCTCCTTTCGGGACGGCGCGTGATCATTTCAACCGGTACGCGCACGCTGCAGGATCAGCTCTTTGCGAAGGACCTGCCGCTGGTTGCGGCGGCGATCGGCCGGCCCGCCCGGCTCGCGTTGCTGAAGGGTCGCGCGAACTACCTCTGCCGCCACCGGCTCCTCACCGCAACGGCGCAGCGCGCCCTGGCGGGCTTTGAGGGCGGTGCTCTCGAGCCGATCGAACGCTGGGCGGCGGTGACCGTGACCGGCGATCTCGCGGAAGTCGCGGAGCTCGCCGACTCGAGCGCGATCCGTGGTGCCGTGACTTCGACGCGGGAGAACTGCCTCGGCCAGCGTTGCGCCGAATGGTCGCGCTGCCACGTCGTTGCGGCACGACGCGCGGCGAACGATGCCGACATCGTGATCGTGAACCATCATCTGCTGCTTGCCGACCTCGCGCTGAAGGAGGACGGCTTCGGCGACCTGCTCGGCAGCGCGGATGCGGTGATCCTCGACGAAGCGCATCAGTTACCTGATCTCGTGACCCAGTTCTTCGGCGTGGAGGTGTCGAGCCGGCAGATCGAGCATCTCCTCGGCGACGCGCGCGCGGAACTCGCGCGGCGGGGAGGCGATGTCACGATCACCTCGATGTTCGGGGCGGTGGAGGCAGCGCTCGCGGGGGCGCGCGACAGCCTGCCGGCACGCGGCACCGCCGCAAACGGCGCCGCGCGCGTGGCGTGGAACGATGCGCCGGTGGCGCTCGAGACGGCGCTCGATGCGCTCGCGGATGCACTCGAGACCCTGCACACGGGACTTGCGGCGGTGGGCGCCGAACCGGCGCTTGCGCATTGCGCGGCGCGCGCCGCCCGGCTGGCCGAGGTCATCACCCGCATTGCGCGCGCGCGTGAGGATGAGGCGGCGCGCAGCATCGAGCGCGATGCACGCGGCTTCGGGCTTTCGCTGCTGCCATTCGATGTCGCGCCGCGCTTTCGTGCCATCGTGGAGGCGCGTCCCTGTGCCTGGATCTTCACCTCGGCCACCCTGTCGATCGGTGAGGATTTCAGCCATTTCTCGCAGCGCCTGGGTCTCGCCTCCGCCGAAACCCTGCAGATCGACAGTCCGTTCGACTTCGAGACGCAGGGTCTGCTGTATCTGCCGAAGGGCATGCCAGACCCCGCTTCTGCGGAGTATCTCGCTGCGGTGCTCGCCGAGGCGCTGTCGCTGATCGAAGCCGCGCGAGGCGGCGCGTTCGTGCTCTTCACGAGTCATCGCGCCCTGGCGCGGGCGGCCGAGCTGATCAGGGGGCGCCCCGAAGGCCCGCTGCCCTGGCCACTGCTCGTGCAGGGCAGCGCGCCGCGCGAGCAATTGCTGCGGGAGTTTCGCGAGCTCGGCAATGCGGTGCTCCTCGGCACGGCGAGTTTCTGGGAAGGAGTCGACGTGAAGGGTGAGGCGCTGCGCCTCGTTGTCATCGAGAAGCTGCCCTTCGCCTCACCCGAGGATCCGCTCGTCAAGGCGCGCATCGCGCACCTCGAAGCGACGGGTGGCAACGCGTTTCGTGACTACCAGCTACCCGAAGCGGCGCTCGCGCTGAAGCAGGGGGTGGGCCGCCTGATCAGGAGCGAAGACGATCACGGCGTCGTGGCGATCTGCGATCCGCGGCTCGTGTCGCGCAGCTATGGCCGCGTGCTGCGCGCAAGCCTGCCGCCGCTCACCGTCACGCGCGAGCAGGATGAGTCGCGGCGCTTCCTCGCGAAGCACGCGCCATGAAGATCCTCGCACTCGATACAGCCACCGAGGCGTGTTCCGTCGCGCTCTGGAACGACGGTGCCGTACACGTCGATGCGATCGAACTCGCGCGAGGCCACGCGCAGCGCATCCTGTCGATGGTCGATGCGCTGCTCGCGTCGCATGCGTTGCGACTCGTCGATCTCGACGCCATTGCGGCGGGTCGCGGGCCCGGCGGATTCACGGGTGTGCGGCTTGCGATCAGCGTCGCGCAGGGGCTCGCGCTGGGCGCCGATCTGCCGGCAGTCGGCGTCTCGAATCTCGCTGCAGTCGCCCAGGCCGTGCTGGCTCGCGACACTGCAGCGACCCACGTGCTCGTGTGCAACGACGCGCGCATGAAAGAGGTGTACACGGCGCTTTTCAGGCGCGACGAGGCGGGCCTCGCCGCGCTCGAGGGGCGGGAGCGCGTCATGCAACCGGCCAGCGTCGAGTTGCCGCCGTCGGCCGGCAATGCGGTGCGTCGTGTGATGGGCGCGGGCCGTGGGTTCAGAGCCTATCCGCAGCTGGTCGACCGCCTGCGAGGCGAACTCGTCGCAATCGACGATGCGATCCTGCCGGCCGCTGGCGAAATCGCGGTGCTCGCGGCCGCGGCCTTCCGGGCGGGCGAGGCGGTGGCGCCGGAGTTGCTGCAGCCCGTGTATCTGCGCGATGAGGTGGCGGTCCCGGCGGCGGGCCACGGCTGAGCTATCATCGACGCATGATGTTCCAACAGGGTCGCACCTGGAATGCGCTCGGGGCGGCTGCGTGCTTCGCGATGCTCGCGTTCGCCCTCTATTCGGAGAAGGTGCTGGGGCTTGCGCCGTGTCCGCTGTGCATGTTCCAGCGCGTCGGCGTTCTCGCGCTTGGCATCGTGTTCGCGCTTGCAGCCTTGCACCACCCAGGACGCGTGGGCGGGTATGTCTATGCAGTGCTGATCGTGTTGGCCGCTGGCGTGACCGTCGCAATTGCCGCACGGCATGTGTATGTGCAGAGCCTGCCGCCGGGCACGGTGCCGGCCTGCGGCGCCTCACTCGATTTCATGCTCGAAGTCTTTCCGCTCCTTGAGGTCGTGCGCAAGGTGATGACCGGAGGCGGGGAGTGCGCCAGGGTCGATTGGCGCTTCCTGGGTCTATCGATGCCGGCGTGGGTGCTCGTCGCGGCGGGTTTTCTCGGCGTTTACGGCGCCGCGGTCAACAGCGAGCGCAGAAGGCCGAGGTAGATACGGTGCAGTGCGTCGATTTCCGCGACGCGTACGCATTCATTCACCTTGTGGATCGTTGCGTTCACGACGCCGAGTTCCACGACCTGCGCACCGAGCGGCGCAATGAAGCGGCCGTCAGACGTGCCGCCGCCGGTGGTAAGCCTTGGTTCAGCGCCCGTCTCGGTGCGAATCGCGCTGATCGCGGCGCGCGAGAGTTCGGCCGGCGGCGTGTAGAACGGCTCACCCGACACATACCATTCGAGCGTGTAGCGAACGCCGTGCTTCTTCAGGATGCCCTCGACCGTATGGCGCAATCCGTCGAGTGTCTGCACCGGCGAATAGCGCAGGTTGAAGCGCGCCTTGAGCTCGCCGGGAATCACGTTCGGCGCGCCGGTGCCGGCGTTGAAGTTCGAGATCTGGAATGACGTCGGCTGGAAGTGCTCGTTGCCTTCGTCCCAGACGCGGCTCGTCAATTCCGCGAGCGCCGGGGCGAAGCTGTGCACCGGGTTCTCCGCAAGCTGCGGGTAGGCGATATGTCCCTGCACGCCGTGCACCGTGAGGCGACCCGACAGTGAGCCGCGGCGGCCGATCTTGATCGTGTCGCCGATCGTCTTCTCGCTCGAGGGCTCGCCGACGACGCACCAGTCGATGCGCTCGCCGCGCGCCTTCAGGGTTTCCACCACGCGCTTCGTGCCGTCGACCGATGGGCCTTCTTCGTCGCTCGTGATCAGGTAGGCGATCGAACCGCGGTGTTGCGGCCGCTCACGCACGAATGCTTCGGTGGCTGTGATCATCGCGGCCAGTCCGCTTTTCATGTCAGCCGCGCCGCGCCCGTAGAGCACGCCCTCGCGCACCGTCGGCTGAAACGGGTCGGATTGCCACTCCTCGAGCGGACCGGTCGGTACCACATCAGTGTGGCCGGCGAAGCAGAACACCGGGCCTTCCGTGCCGCGTCTCGCCCAGAAATTGTCGACGACACCATAGCGCAGCGGTTCGACGGTGAAACCTGCTGCGGCGAGCCGCGCCATCATGACCTGCTGGCAGCCGCCATCCACAGGCGTGACTGAGTTGCGCGCCATCAGGTCGAGGGTGAGATCGAGGGTGTCGGACATGGGCAGTGGCTCGGCCTTATACGGTGCGAGTCGTTCGGCTGCAAGTCCCGCGAGTCCGGACGCTCACGCGCGCGCGCGCCCCTCGCGGATCAGCTCCGGCAGCTCGAGCATCCGGTGGCTCGCCGCGAGCGGCGCGGCCGCGGGATCGGTGGCGAGCCACACGAGGGCATCGGCGATGGCCTGCGGGGTCATGGCGCCGAAGCGCTGTTCGAGCGCGCCACCTTCGCCGAGCGAAGCGGTCACCGCCTCGGTGCTCACGAGTCCGGGGTTCACGGTGAAGGCGCGCACGCCCTCGCGTCCATGCTCCACGTTGATGCACCCGGACAGCCGCGCCAGCGCCGCCTTCGATGCGCCATACGCGTAGCCCCAGGCCCCCTGGTCGGCGGGCATGGGCGGATCGTACTTGCCGGCGCCTGAACTGACATTGATGATTTGGCCGCCGCCCTGGGCCACCATGACCGGCAGGGCGCGGCGCGCCAGGTGAAACGGCGCGATCGTGTTGGCCCACAAAGTGCGTTGCAGTGCTTCGTCGGTCAGATCGCGCAGCAGCGCGTTCGACTCGCTGTCCTGATAGACGGCGTTGTTCAGCAGCACGTCGATGCGCCCGAAATGCGCCAGCACGGCATCAAAGGCGGCATCGAGGGAGGCCGCTTCCATCAGATCCATCGGATGCGCGAATGCTTCGGCACCGGCACCGCGGATCGCCGCAGCGGTGGAAGCGAGGCTGCCCGCCATCAGCGCGCCGTCGGGTCGGCGCAGTTGATGATCGAGCCGCTGTCCCTCGCTTGCGGAGCGCGCCGTGATGGCGACGCGCCATCCCTTGCGGGCGAATGCCACTGCCGTGGCGGCGCCGATGCCGCGGCTCGCGCCAGTGATGAGGACGACGGGGTGCCGGATGTTCATGATATGACATACTCGAGGCGCGGCTGGATTCACCGGGAAGTCTATACATGTTGAGTGATCGTCGGAGTTCACCCTTGCTGGCGACCTGCGTGGCAGTCGGCATGTCGGGCGCAGCCTTTGCACAGACGCCGTCCCCACGGCCTGCGGCAGAGCCAGACGGAACCGTGGAAGTCCCGGCGTTCAAAATGCCGTTTTCGAGCCTCGCGAGCGAAGCGGCGCGTCGCTCCTTTGTCGAAGAACACTCACCGGCTTTCTATGACTCGCCGGTAGCGCGGATGTCCAGGCTGCCGATCAACGAGCAGCGCGCCATTCTCGACGAGCAGTATCTGGCGCCGCGCATCGCGAAGGCCCGCAAGGCCTATCCGGTGACCATCACACCGCGCACGATCCAGGGCGTCTATACGGAAGTGATCGAGCCGGCCGACGGCGTGCCGAAGGCGCACGGGAAGCGCGTGCTCATCAATCTGCACGGCGGCGGCTTCGTGATGGGCGCGCGTACCAATGGACAGCTCGAGTCCATTCCGGTGGCCGGGCTTGGCAAGGTTCGCGTGATTTCCGTGGATTACCGCCAGGGGCCCGAGCACCACTTTCCGGCCGCCAGCGAGGACGTCGCAACGGTCTATCGGGAATTGCTGAAAGAGTATCGACCGGAGCAGATCGGTATCTTCGGCTGCTCGGCCGGCGGCATGCTGGCGGCCCAGGCCGTGGCGTGGTTTCAGAAAGAGGCGCTGCCGCGTCCCGGTGCGATCGGCATCTTCTGCGCTTCCGCCGGCAACTTCGGCCAGGGAGATTCCCACTTCACCGCGCCGGTGCTCAACGCCCAGCCACCGCCACCGGCACGCGTCGGCAGCGGACTCGAGTACCTGCCGTATTTCAAGGGGGCGGACGCCAATGATCCACTGGTGTCGCCCGTGAGGGACCCGCGTGTGCTGGCGCGCTTCCCGCCGACACTCCTGATCACGGCGACGCGGGACTTTGCCATGAGCTCAGCGCTCGATACCCATCGGGCGCTGGTCAGGGCGAATGTCGAGGCCGATCTGCATGTTTTTGATGGCCTGCAGCACTTCTTCTTCGGCGATGTCGACCTGCCGGAATCGAAGGAGGCATTCCAGGTGATGGTGAATTTCTTCGACAAGCACCTGAAGTAGGGCTTTCCTGGTGTCAGTCATTGCCATCACGGGTTCTGGATCCGGCATCGGCGCCGCGACGGCCGCGCGCCTGCAGGAGCGCGGCCACCGCGTCCTCGGCGTCGATATCAAGGATGCCGACATCATCGCCGACCTGTCGCAGCCGCAGGGGCGCGCGAGCGCCGTGGCGGCTGTGCTTGCACGCTGCGAGGGCAAGCTCGATGGACTCGCGCTGTGCGCAGGACTCGGCGTCGTCGTGAAACCCCACACGAAGATCGCGGCCGTCAATTATTTCGGCGTGGTGGCATTGCTCGACGGCCTGCGCGCCGCGCTCGAGCGGGGCTCTGCGCGATCCGCGGTGGTCGTGTCTTCGGTGGCTTCGGTGCAGATGACGTGGGAGAAGAATCCGATCGGCTCCGCGCTTGAAGCGGGGGATGAAGTCCAAGTGGCCGCGGTGCTCGCCGGTGCCGGTGACTATGCCGGCAATGTGGCTTATGCGGGTTCGAAGAATGCGCTGACGGTGGCCGTGCGTCGGCGCGCCGTCGAGTGGGGCGCGCTCGGTTTGCGACTGAATGCCGTGGCACCCGGCGCAGTCGAGACTCCGCTGCTGCAGGCGGGGCTCGCGGATCCGCTGTACGGGCAGGCGATCAGCGGCTTCGTGCCACCGCTCGGGCGGCGCGCACGACCGGACGAGATCGCCTCCGTGATCGAGTTCCTGCTGGGGCCGGGGGCGAGCTATGTTCATGGCGCCCAGTTCTTCGTCGATGGTGGCGCGGACGCCATGGGTCGCCCGACGCTCTTTTAGGTATCCGCGACTCTCTCGTCTGTTCAGACGACGAGTCGACCCGAAGCCCTGCATAGACTGCATCGTATGACTGCTGCTCCGCCAATTGTTTCGCCTGCCCAGCCCGCGTCACTCGAATACCCCTTCACAGCACCAGCGACCGACGGCTCGCTCGTCGAAGTGGCGCCGGGCGTGCTGTGGGCGCGAATCGGGATGCCGATGGCACTCAGTCACATCAATGTGTGGCTGCTGCGCGGTGACGACGGCTGGACCATCGTCGACACGGGCCTCTCGACCGATGAGACGCGCGCGCTGTGGGAGCACATCATCGCGGAGCGGCTGGATGGGGCGCCGGTCCGCGCGCTCGTGTGTACGCACTTCCACTACGACCACGCCGGACTTGCCAGCTGGATGACCGAACGCTTCGGTGTGCCGCTGTACATGTCGCTTGGTGAATTCCTGATGATGCGCATGCTGGGCTCGCAGACCCGGTCCGTGCCACAGCCCGAGGAGCAACACTTCTATGCACGCGCGGGCATGCCGCAGGATCGCGTCGAGCGCGTGTTCGAGGCGCTGCGGCAGGATCCTTTCGTGCCGCCGCGGCAGGACCAGTTCCGCCGCTTGCGCGCGGGCGACGTGCTCACGATCGGCCCGCGCCGCTGGCAGGTCCTGATCGGTGAGGGTCACTCGCCGGAACACGTGTGCCTGTACAGCGCCGAGGATCGCCTGCTCATCGGTGGCGACCAGTTGCTGCCACGCATTACTTCCAACGTGATGGTCACGGCGTTCGAGCCCGAGGGCAATCCGCTCACGCTGTGGTTCGAATCGCTCGACCGGCTCGAGACTTGCGCGGAGGGCACGCTCGTGCTGCCGTCCCACCAGAACGTGTTCCGGGGCGTGCATGCGCGCGTCGGCCAATTGCGCGAACACCACCAGCAGCAGTTCGAGCAATTGCGGCACCTGGTGGCAGAGCGGGGCCGCTGCACCGCGTTTGAGGCCATGCTCGGGCTGTACCCGCGCCTGCGCGGTCCCGAGCAGGACCTGCTCGCGCTCGGCGAGACGGTGGCGCACCTGTCCTGGCTGCGCCACCGGGGCGTGCTCGAGCGCCGGCTCGAGGCGGACGGCATCATTCGCTATAACGTCGTACAGTCCGCCATCGATGAGGACATGCACTGGTGAGTGAGATCGACGCGTTCCGCGCCGAAGCCCGGCAGTGGCTCGAAGCCAATTGCCCGCCATCGATGCGCGAGCCGATCCGCACTGATGAGGACATGGTGTGGGGCGGCTCCCGCGTCAGTTTCAACAGCGACGATCAGCGCGTCTGGTTCGAACGAATGCGCGACCGCGGCTGGTTCGTGCCGGGCTGGCCGACAGCCTATGGCGGCGGTGGCCTCGGCCCGCGTGAGCAGCAGGCTCTCGGGGAGGAGATGCGATCACTCGGCTGCCGTCAGCCGCAGTACAACCTCGGCATCTGGATGCTCGGGCCGGTGCTGCTCGAGTTCGGCACCGGGGAGCAGAAGCAGGAGCACCTCGTGCCGATGGCGCGCGGCGAGGTGCGCTGGTGCCAGGGTTTTTCGGAGCCGAATGCCGGTTCGGACCTCGCGAGCCTCAAGACCGCGGCGGTGCGCGAGGGCGACGACTTCATCGTTACCGGGCAGAAGATCTGGACCAGCCAGGGTGACAAGGCGGACTGGATGTATGCGCTGGTGCGAACCGATCCGCACGCGAAAAAGCAGCAGGGCATCAGTTTCATCCTCATCGACATGAAAACCCCGGGCGTCTCCGTGCGCCCGATCGAACTGATCAGCGGCCGATCGGAGTTCTGCCAGGTGTTCTTCGACGCCGTGCGCGTGCCGGCGCGACAGGTCATCGGTGGCATCAACCAGGGCTGGGGCGTCGCGAAGAAGCTGCTCGAGCACGAGCGGGCGGCCATGGCGAAGTTCACCGAGGGTGGCGCCCCGACGCTCGACGCGCTCGCCATCGCCACTCCGTACCTTGCCGCCGCAGGGCCGGTGTGGCGCGAGCGCCTGGCCGCTGCGCTCATGGACCAGCAGGCGTTCTCGCTGACGTCGCGACGTCTGCGCGAGATGGCGCTCGCGCGCGAGGATGTCTCCGCGCTCGGTGCGATCATGAAGCTCGTGCAGACCGAGCAGGAAGTCGCCAAATACGAGTTGCTGCAGCAACTCATGGGGCAGCAGGGCCTCGCCCTGGAAGGCGATGGCTTCACCGCCGATGAGCTCGCGGTGTGCCGTCTCTGGCTCTACTCCAAGTCGTACACGATTGCCGGTGGTTCCTCGGAAATCCAGCTCAACATCATTGCCCGCCGCGTGCTCGGACTGCCGACATGAGAATGCAGACGCTCCTGCTCGATGACGAACAGCGCATGTTGCGTGACAGTGCACGCGACTTCCTGACGAAGCGCTCGCCCGTTGCGGCGATGCGTGCACTGCGTGACCGGCGCGACGAGCGCGGCTACGACCCGCAGCTCTGGCGGGACATCGCCGATCTTGGCTGGCCGGCCGCCGCACTGCCCGAGGCGTATGGTGGCCTCGGCGTCGGCTACAAAGGCCTCGGCGCGGTCTTCGAACAGGTGGGCCGCACGCTTGCGGCTACGCCACTCCTCACGTCGGCCGTGCTGGGCGGGGGGCTGCTCGCGGAGGCCGGCAGCGAAGTGCAGCGCAAGCACTGGCTGCCGAAGATCGCCACCGGCGAGGCGTTGTTCGCCCTCGCGCTCGAGGAGGCGCCGCGCCATGACCCGAGCCGTGTGGCCCTGCGTGCGGTGCGCGAGGCGGATGGCTGGCGGCTCGATGGCGTCAAGCAGTTCGTACTCGACGGCCACGTGGCCGACCGCCTGATCGTGGTGGCGCGCAGTGCCGGCGCGCCTGGCGAGCAAGCGGGCCTCAGTTTCTTCCTCGTCGAGCCGGCTACCGCGGGCGTGAAGGTCGAGCGCACCCGGCTGGTCGACAGTCGCAACGCGGCACGCGTCCACTTCGAGAGCGTGCCGCTTGGCAATGAGGCGCTGATCGGCACGCCCGACACGGCATTCGCCGCGCTCGATCGGGTGCTCGACCGTGCGCGGGCGTGTGTCGCCGCTGAACTGCTTGGCGTGATCACCGAGGCCTTCGAGCGCACGGTGGCCTATCTCAAGGAGCGGGTGCAATTCGACGTGCCGATCGGTTCGTTCCAGGCGCTGCAGCACCGCGTGGCGCGGCTGCACGTGGACATCGAGCTGCTGCGCAGTTGTGTGGCCGCGGCCCTCACCGCCGGGGACGCCGGGGAGGAGGGGGCGGCGACACTCGCGAGTCTCGCCAAGGGGCGCGCTGCCGACCTCAGCGAAAAGGCGCTCAACGAGGCCGTGCAGATGCACGGCGGCATCGGCGTCACGGACGAGCTCGAAATCGGGCTCTTTCTCAAGCGTGCGCGCGTGCTGCAACAAACCTTCGGCGATGGTTCGTATCATCGTGATCGCTACGCGAAGTTGCGGAGATTCTGATGGATGACATTTCCCGCACGCTCGCCGGTCTGCGCGAGAAGCTGACCGCGCCTGGTGCGCCGTTCGAGCTGACCGAAGTCGAAGTGGGCGGACAGCAGCACCCCGCCTACCGCCATGCGGCAGCCACGCTGCCCGATCTCCTCAACTCCGCGCGGGTCCACGGAGAAAGCCCCTTCATTTTCTTTCAAGACGAGACGTGGACCTACGCGCGTGTGTTTGCCGAGGCTGATGCACTGGCCTGGGCCCTGCGCGAGAGGCTCGGCGTTCGGCAGGGTGATCGGGTCGCAATCGCCATGCGTAACCGCCCTGAGTGGGCGGTGGCCTTCCTCGCCGCTGCGCTGGCGGGCGCCGTGCCGGCGCCGGTGAACAGTTTCGGGTTGCACGATGAGCTCCTCGAGATGTGCGCCAAGGTCCAGCCGCGCGCGCTGATCCTCGATGCCGAGCGACTCGAGCGGCTGGGTTCCGACTGGAAGGCGCTCGGTGCCGAGATCGTGCTGTGCGGTGACGGGTCCGTGAACGGCGTGCACGCCTGGGCGGACCTCACCCGGCCGACCCGCGCGGGACCGCCGCCGGTGCAACTTGCGCCCCACGACCCGGCACTCCTCCTGTTCACCTCGGGTGCCTCGGCGCGGCCGAAGGCGGTCCTCACGACCCACTTGGCACTCTGCCAGTCGATCATGAACATCAACTACATCGGGGCGCTGTCGGCGATGGCATCGCCGGGCGTCGTCGAGGAACTCATGCGTCGTGCGCTGCCGCCGACCACCCTGACGGTCGTGCCGCTTTTCCACGTGAGCGGGCTGCACGCGCAGTTGCTCAGTTCGCTGGTGAACGGGCGCAGGCTCGTTTTCATGCGTCGCTGGAACCCCGGAGAGGCGATCGAGCTGATCGCGAAGCACCGGGTCACCCAGTTCAACGGCGCGCCGTCGATGGTGATGCAGCTGCTCGAGCATCCGTCGTTCGACTTCGATGCAATGCGCGGCACGCTTGCCGGGATCGGCTTCGGCGGCGCCGGGTTGCCCCAGCGCCTCATCGAAGAGGCCGTCGGCCGGCTCGGCCCTTCGATGTCGGGCATCGGTTTCGGCATGACCGAGACGAGCGGCGTCGCCTCGGCCATCGCGGGCGAGGGTTTCCGCCAGCGGCCGAACAGTTCCGGAACACTCTCGCCGATCGTGCGGGTTCGCATCGTGGACCCTGATGGCCGCCTGCTGGCGGATGGCGAAGCAGGCGAGATCCAGGTGCGCGGCGTTTCGATGATGCGTGAATACTGGGGCCAGCCCGAGGCGACAGCCGAGGTGCTGCAGGATGGCTGGCTGCGCACCGGCGATGTCGGCTACCTCGAGGACGGCTTCCTCTTCGTAGTCGATCGCATCAAGAACGTCATCAATCGCGCGGGCGAGAAGATCGCTGCGGCCGAGGTCGAGTCCTGCCTGCTGCAGCACGCGGGCCTGGCCGAAGCCGCGGTGATTTCGATACCGGATCCGGTGCATGGCGAGGCAGTGGCGGCGGTCGTCGTGGCGGCGGAAGGTGCGGCCCCGACCGAGGCACAACTGCAGGCCTTTGTCGCCGGACGACTGGCCTCCTTCAAGGTGCCGTCCCGCATTCTCGTGCGCCACGAGCCGCTGCCGAAGAATCCGACCGGCAAGTTGCTCAAGACGGAGCTGCGGCGTTACTTCGATGACCGTCCGGGCGGGAGCACCCCTTCGGGGGCGCCAGGCAGTCCAAAGTAGTAGTGGCCGGAGATGAGGCCGCCATCCACCGCGAGCTCCGCGCCCATGCAGAAGCTCGCCTCGTCGGAGGCGAGGAATACGAAGCAATTGGCCGCCTCGACGGGCGCGCCAACCCGCTGGGCCGGGAACCATGCGAGCCCGCGATTGAGCACTTCCGCCGGCGCGCCCTGCGGGTTCACCATCGGGGTGTCGATGTTGCCTGGGTGCACTGAATTGACACGTACGCCGTGCGGACCCAGCTCGAGAGCGGCCACCTTTGTCATCCCGCGCACGGCGAATTTCGAGCTGGCGTAGGCGATCAGCGAATTCGCAGGCGAAATGCCATCGCACGACGAGTTGTTGATGATCGAGCCACTGCGCTGGCGGATCATGTGGGGCGCGACAGCGCGCATGCCGTTGAACGTGCCGACCGCGTTGACTTCGAGAACCCGGCGCAAGTCGGCTGCGGTCGTCGAGCCGAGGTCCTTGAACAGGAGGATGCCTGCATTGTTGACCAGCACATCGATACGCCCGTGCTTCGCGACGATTTCCGCAACAATGTCCGCCCAGCGCGCTTCGTCAGTCACGTCATGCAGGTGCGCCGAGGCGGCCGGTCCGATCGACTGCGCCGTCGCTTTGACTTCGGGCAATAAGTCGGTCAGGGCCACCGTCGCGCCTTCCTCTGCGAACCGGTGGGCGATGGCCGCCCCCATGCCGCGGGCCGCGCCCGTCACGATTGCGACTTTTCCAGCGAGTCTTGCCATTGCTTGTCCTCCACAGCACGCTATCTGCCGCAGTCTAGTCCTTTAGGACGTAGGCCCGTCGCGGCTGGCGCGGCTAAATAGTGGCATGAACAAACTCGTCAAGGCTGGCGACGTCATTGCGCGGCTGCGCGATGGCATGACCATCGGGATCGGCGGCTGGGGCCCGCGGCGCAAGCCGATGGCGCTCGTTCGCGAAATCCTGCGCAGCCCCCTGAAAGACCTCACGGTGGTCGCGTACGGCGGCGCGGACGTCGGCATGTTGTGCGCGGCCGGCAAGGTGAAGAAGCTGGTCTTCGCCTTCGTGTCGCTCGACTTCATTCCGCTCGAGCCGTACTTTCGCGCCGCGCGCCAGGCGGGTGCGATCGAAGTGATGGAAATCGACGAGGGCATGCTGGTGCTCGGCCTCAAGGCCGCCGCGATGCGCACGCCCTTCATTCCGACGCGCACGGGTCTCGGCACCGACGTGCTGCGGTACCTTCCCGAAATCAAGCTCGTCGACTCGCCCTACGACGACAGGCAGTGGGTGGCGATGCCGGCTTTGCCGCTCGACGTGGCCCTGCTGCACGTGGACCGCGCGGATGCGCGCGGCGTCTGCCAGGTCAAGGGCCCGGACCTGTACATGGACGACCTCTATGCCCGCGCAGCCACGCACACGTACGTCACCTGCGATGAGCTGGTGGAGCCGGCCGCTTTCGAGCAGGGCGAGGAGGCGCGCTACGTGTTCTGGGAGCGCACTCAGACCACGGGTGTGGTGCACGTGCCCTGCGGCGCGCACCCCACGTCCTGTGCGCCGCTCTACGGCTTTGACGTCAAGCACTTCAAGGAATATGTGGCAAGCGCGAAGGACGCCGGCGGCTGGGCGCAATACTACGAACGCTACATCGCCTGCGGCGAAGAGGAGTACCTGCGGCGTGTCGGCGGTGCGGAGGCGGTGAAAAAGCTGCCTTTGCCGGTGTTTTGAGGGAGCGCGCGATGTCCAATACGACCCTGATCGACACGATCATCTGCGCTGCCTCCGAGGCGTGGCGCCACGACGGCGAAGTGCTCGCGACCGGCATCGGCATCGTCCCGCGACTCGCCGCATCGCTGGCGATGCTGACCTGCAACCGCGACCTCCTCATGACCGACAGCGAAGCCTGGGTCGTCAGCGAACCGGTGCCTGTCGGCCCGCGTGGCGACTACCGCATCAAGCGCGAGACGCACATGGGCTTTGCGCGGATTTTCGACAATGTCTGGGGCGGCAGGCGTCACGCGATGGTCGGGCCCACGCAGGTCGACCGCTATGGGCAGGCCAACATCTCGATGGTCGGCGCGGATTACCGCAAGCCGAAAGTGCAGATGCTCGGCGTGCGCGGCTTTCCGGGCAATTCGATCAACCACGCGAACTCCTTTTTCGTGCCGAATCACAGCACGAGAGCGTTCGTGGAAGGGGAGGTCGACATGGTCGCTTCAGTGGGCTACAACCCGGCGCGACTCGCGCGCGGCTGGCAGCTCGACGAAATCGACATCCGCCTCATCATCACCAATCTCTGCGTGATGGACTTCGGTGGCCCCGGTCACCAGGTGCGTCTGTGCAGCCTGCACCCGGGCGTCACGGCCGAAGCGGTGCAGCAGGCGACCGGCTTTCCGCTCCACGTGCCGGGCGAGGTGAAGAGCACGCCCGCGCCCACCACCGAACAACTGGCGTTGCTCGCGCGGCTCGACCCGCACGGGCTGCGCGCCTCAGCGCTCGGAGCCTGACATCATGAGCGGGAAGACCGAGCGACCGTTTCTCGAGGGCTGGTTCGCAAAGGACGAGAGCGGCGCGCACCTGGTCGGATCCCGTTGCACGAGCTGCGGCACTTTCTATTTCCCGCGCGAAGGGCGCTTCTGCCGCAATCCCGCCTGCCAGGGCGAGCAGTTCGAAGTCGTACCGCTGTCGCAGCGCGGTCGCCTCTGGTCGTTCACGAACGCGTGTTACCAGCCGCCGGAACCGTTCATCGCACCTGACCCGTTCGTGCCGTTCCCGATTGCAGCCGTGGAACTCGAGCGCGAGAAGATGATCGTGCTGGGGCCCGTCGTGGAGGGCGTCGACGTGGGTGCATTGCGGGTCGGCATGGCGATGGAACTCGTGATTGCCACCTTGTCCGAGACGCCGACGGAGCGACTCCTGGCCTGGAAGTGGAAGCCATCCGCGTGAGCAAAGATATCGCCATTCTCGGCGTCG
The DNA here is from genome assembly GCA_035433705.1 of Steroidobacteraceae bacterium. Lineage (GTDB taxonomy): Bacteria > Pseudomonadota > Gammaproteobacteria > Steroidobacterales > Steroidobacteraceae > CADEFQ01. The sequence goes on along the minus strand of DAORVK010000052.1, from coordinate 3,955 downwards.
GCATGCATCCCTGGGGCAAGTGGGGGCGCAGTTTCATCGACTACGGCGTGACGGCGGCGCGCGCTGCGCTCAAGGACGCAGGAGTCGACTGGCGCGCGGTGCAGTTCGTCAGCGGCGCGGCGACGATCCGCAACGGGTATCCCGGGCAGGTTGCCGGCGCCACGTTCGCGCAGGCACTCGGCTGGCAGGGCGCGCAGGTCAACACTTCCTACGCTGCCTGTGCGTCGGGCTCGCAGGCGCTCGCGGCCGCGCGCTCGAAGATCCTCTCGGGCGAGTGCGAACTCGCGCTGGTGATCGGATCCGACACGACCCCCAAAGGCTTCCTGGCTCCCGCCAAGGGCGAGCGTCCCGATGATCCGGACTGGGTGCGCTTCCGGCTCGGCATTACCAATCCGACGTATTTCGCGCTTTATGCCCGCCGCCGCATGGCGCTCTACGGCGACAGCATCGACGATTTCGCGCTCGTCAAGATCAAGAACGCCGGGCACGGCTTCGAGAACCCGAACGCGCGTTATCGAAAGCGCTTCACCGCGGCGGATATTGCGGCCTCGCCGATGGTGGCCGATCCGCTGCGTCTCATGGATGTGTGCGCGACCTCGGACGGCGCCGCTGCACTCATCGTGTCGAGTCTCGATTACGCGCGCCGCATCGGGCGCGGCGATGCGCCGCGTGTCGCGGCCATCTCGACCGTGACACCGACCTTTGCGTCCGCGAACATCGAAATGCCGGATATCGCGACGGACTCGGCGGTGGCCGCCCCGGCGCACAGCTTCCGCGCCGCGTTGCCCGCGAAGGCCTACGAAGAAGCGGGTATCGGCCCGTCCGACGTGAGTCTCGCCGAAGTCTACGACCTGTCGACGGCGCTCGAACTCGACTGGATCGAGGACCTGCAGTTGTGCGCTCGTGGCGAAGCGGCTGCGCTCCTGCGCAGTGGCGCGACTCGTGTGGGCGGTCGCTTGCCGGTCAACGCCTCGGGGGGGCTTGCGTGCTTCGGTGAAGCGGTGCCGGCGCAGGCGCTGGCGCAGGTGTGCGAGCTGACCTGGCAGTTGCGCGGTGAGGCCGGCGCACGCCAGGTGAGCGGCGCCAAGGTGGGCATCACCGCGAATCAGGGCCTCTTTGGCCACGGCTCCACGGTCATCGTCAAGCGCTGAGGCCAGATGTCCGATTTCCATACACCGCTGTGTGACCTGCTCGGGAGCCGCTACCCGATCGTGCAGACGGGCATGGGCTATGTGACCGGGTCCGATCTGGTGGCGGCCACGACCAATGCCGGCGGCTTCGGCTTCCTCGCGGGCGCGACGATTGCCGCGGATCAGATCGAGGCCGAGATCAGCCGCGTGCGGGAACTGACCGGCGACAAACCGTTCGGGCTCAACTTCCACATGTTCCAGCCGAACGCGGCGCAGTTGCTCGATCTTGCCGTGAAGCACCGCATCCGCGCCGTCAGTTACGGGCGCGGCCCGGACAAGAAAGTGATCGGTCGACTGCGCGATGCCGGCATCGTCTGCATGCCCACGGTCGGCGCGCTGAAGCACGCGCAGAAGGCGATCGAGATGGGCGCCAATGTCATCACGATCCAGGGCGCCGAAGGCGGCGGCCACACCGGCAGCGTGCCGACTTCGGTGCTGCTGCCACAGGTCGTCGATGCGGTGAAGGTGCCCGTGGTGGCCGCGGGTGGCTTCTTCGACGGCCGCGGACTGCTCGCGGCGCTCGCCTACGGCGCGCAGGGCATCGCGATGGGCACGCGCTTCCTGATGTCGACCGACAACAGGGTGCCGCGGTCAACGCTCGAGCGCTATGTCAACGCGAAGGATGTCGAGAAGATCCAGGTCTCATACCTGGTCGACGGCATGCCCCAGCGCATGATTCCGAATGAATACCTTGCGATGCTGGAGAAGGCCTCGCCCCTGACGCGCCTGCGGCTCGCGCTAAGGCTCGCGCAGCGCTACAAGGCGCAGACCGGCATGACGAGCGCCCATGCACTCAAGGTCTTCTGGCAGGGCCTGCGCGAGGATGCGGGCAGCGTGGCCCAGACCGTAATGGCTGCCAACGCGCCGATGCTGCTGCAGCGCTCGATGATCGAGGGCAACCCCGCCGAGGGCGTGATGGCCGCCGGACAGGTGGCCGCCCTGATCAATCGCCTCGCCAGTTGCCAGGAAATCATCGACGGCATCATCACGCAGGCGCGCGAGCGTCGCGCTGCACTGATGGCCATCAGCTCCGCCGGGGGAAGCCATGTCTGAGCAGTTCACGAGCCAGGTGCACGACAATGGCGTCGCCGAGGTGGTGATCAGCCGCCCGCCCGTCAATGCACTCAACTGTGCCGGCTGGAACAATCTCGCCGCGCGCATCGCAGCGCTCGGCGAGGACCCCGCGGTGCGCGTCATCGTCGTGCGTGCGGAGGGCCGGGGCTTCTGTGCGGGCGTCGACATCAAGGAACTCGACGCCCATCCGGAACTGATCGTGCAGGTGAATGCCGGCAACTACGCCACCTTCAAGGCCGTGCACCTGAACAAGGTGCCGGTGATCGCGGCGGTGCACGGTTTCGTGCTCGGCGGCGGCATCGGCATCTGCGGCGCGGCCGACATCGTGATCGCGGCCGAAGACGCGAGCTTCGGCTTGCCCGAGGTCGACCGCGGCGCGATGGGCGGTGCGGCGCATCTGCAGCGCATGTTCGGTGTGCAGAAGACGCGCTATCTCTTCTTTACCGGCGAGATGATCGGCGCGCCCGAAGCGCTCCGGCTCGGCGCCATCGAGCGGGTCGTGCCGCACGGGCAGCTGCGGGACGAGGCGCTCACCATCGCCGCGAAGATCGCCGTGAAGAGCCCGACGATGATCCGCATCGCCAAGGAGGCGCTCACCGGGGTCGAGGACGGCAATCTCGAGGCCAAGTACCGCTGGGAACAGGGCTTCACCCTGCAGGCATACATGAGTCCGGACTCGGCGGAGACGCGGCGCGCGTTCGTCGAGAAGCGCGATACAAAATTCTGACAGGGCTGCCTATGGATCTCGATTTCACACCGCAGCAGCAGGCGTTTCGCACGGAAGTGCGGGCATGGTTGCGTGCCAACGTGCCGAAGTCGCCGCTCGCGAGCTACGACACCCGCGAGGGCTTCGAGCAGCACCGTGCCTGGGAGGCAAAGCTCGCCGCGGGCGGCTACAGCTGTGTAATCTGGCCGAAGGACCTCGGCGGCCGCGGTTCCGATCTCAACGAGTGGCTGATTTTCGAGGAGGAGTATCACGCCGTCGATGCACCGATGCGCGTGAACCAGAACGGCATCATGCTGCTCGGGCCTACGCTGATGGAGTTCGGCACTGCCGAGCAGAAGGCACACTTCCTGCCGCGCATGGCGCGCTGCGACGACATGTGGGCGCAGGGCTGGAGCGAGCCGAACGCGGGTTCCGACATGGCGGCCATCACGAGCCGCGCGATCCGCGAGGGCGATGAGTATGTCCTCACCGGCCAGAAGACCTGGTCGACTCGCGCCGTGTTCGCCAACTGGCTCTTCGGTCTCTTCCGCAGCGACCCCGACAGCACCCGCCACAAGGGCCTGACCTACCTGCTCGTCCCGATGGATGCCGTAGGCATCACGGTCCGGCCGATCAGGGCGCTGAACGGCAAGCAGGCCTTCGCCGAAGTGTTCTTCGACGACGTGCGAGTCAGCGTGGCCAACCGCCTCGGCGAGGAAGGTCAGGGCTGGAATGTCGCGATGGCGACGGCCGGATTCGAGCGCGGCCTGCTGCTGCGCTCGCCGGCGCGCTTTCAGCGCACGGCAAAGCGGCTCGTGGAGCTGTACCGGCGTTATCAGGCTACCGCAGATCGCGACCCGTCAATCCGCGACGGCGTGCTGAAGGCATGGATGGATGCCGAGGCCTACAACCTCGCGAGCTATCACACTGTGGGTCGCGTGGCGAAGGGTCATCGGGTCGGCGCCGAGGCAAGTGCCAACAAGAT